>JAIBDD010000030.1 GCA_024679565.1 Bacteroidota bacterium
TGAACTACAGTTATCAGGAGATGTGTTATTTGTTATGCTTACTAATGCTAACACATCAGAAGTACTTGTTACTGTGTTTGTAGTTGTGAAGCTAAATGTTCCAGCTCCAGTTCCTGTTACAGTTTCAGTGTTACCGTCTAATGTGTAAACTAATGTCCAAGCATCAGTTGTAGCTACACTACTAACAGTAACTGAGAAGTCAACGGTACTACCATGACATAATCGAGCATCGTTACTAGCTATTGTAGCTAAAGGATTATCCTGAACGTTAATAGTAACAGTAGAATTCAAGTTTGAATTCGTACACATTGTTCTACTTGTAGTAGCAATTCTTGTCAACGTGATATCCGTTGTAGTAGATATTGCACCTGTTGTGAACGTGTGAGCGTTACTAGCATTATTAGTAAAGTTCATAGACTTACTAGTTGTTCCTTCAGTCCAGTACAATGTGAATGTTTGACCATTCTCAATGTTCGTTACTGATAAGTCTATTGTTGTTGTTGCTCCAGCACATACTGTATCGTTACCTGCAGATACAGAAACTGTAGCTATTGGTAATTCAAGTACTGTGATAGTAACAGTGTTTGAATTTGCAGTTGCACATAATCCTGATTGGTAAACCGCTCTATAAGATGTAGTCTCTTGTAGGTTAGTTACACTTAGAGTTGTGCTTGTGTTTGAAATACCTGTCCAGCTAGTTGCAGTAGCTGCCATGTATTCCCATCCTACAATTACTCCTGTTCCAGCAGTTGTTTGACTAATTGTCGTGCTTCCACCTTTACAGATTGTATCTGTAGCTTCTGTTATAACACCCGCAATTGTTGTTGGATCAACTGCTATCGTTTCCGAATCAGTTAATGATGAACTACAGTTATCAGGAGATGTGTTATTTGTTATGCTTACTAATGCTAATACATCAGAAGTACTTGTTACTGTATTTGTAGTTGTGAAGCTAAATGTTCCAGCTCCTGTTCCTGTTACAGTTTCAGTGTTACCGTCTAATGTATAAACCAATGTCCAAGCGTCAGTTGTTGCTACGTTACTAACAGTAACTGAGAAATCAACAGTGCTACCATGACATAATCGAGCATCGTTGCTTGCAATAGTTGCAGCAGGATTATCTTGAACTGTAATCGTTGCAGTTGAACTCAAGCTAGAGTTAGTACAAGTTGTTCTGCTTGTTGTTGTTATCTGAGTTAATGTGATATCAGTATTGCTTGATATAACACCTGTTGTAAATGAATGTGCATTACTAGCGTTGTTAGTAAAACTCATTGATTTGTTGGTTGCACCTTCAGTCCAATACAATGTGAATGTTTGACCATTCTCTACATTGCTTACAGTGAAATCAACAGTAGTTGTTGCACCTTGACAAATTGTATCGTTTCCAGCAGTCATTCCGATTGATGCACTTGGAAGTGTCAATACAGTAATAACAACTGTGTTAGAAGAAGCAGTATCACATGGGCTATTTGTATAAACAGCTCTATATAATGTTGTTGTAAGGATGTCGCTGTAAGTCTGTGTAGTAGAAGTATTACCAGTCGAAGACCAGTTCGTTCCACCATCAGTACTGTACAACCAGTCAGTAATTACACCACCGTTTGTACTTGCAACTGTTTGCGAGATAGAACCTGATGCATCATAACAAACTGAATCTGATGATCCAATTGTTCCAGCTGCAGTAGGGCCTCTTACCTCATAAGTTGCAGATACACCACTCAATGTGTTCGTACAAGTTGTAGTTGCAGAAGTAGTTGCTGTAGTATTTTCAATGCTTACTAAGGCAACAGTTTGAGTAGCGTTACCACCAGAAACAGTATAAGGAATTTCAAAACTGAATGTTCCAGGACCTGTTCCAGTAGTATCTTTAGATACGCTGTTGATTGTGTAACTTAACTTCCAGCTTTCAGAAGTTTTGATATCACTTACAGTAATGCTAGCAGTTACCTTGTCACCATCACATACTTGAGCAGTTACACTATTTAATGTAACAGTTGGCATGTCGATGATTGTAACATTAGTAATACCAGTATTATCTAAGTTTTTCGCACAGCTAAATGTTCCTGACGAAATTGTAATCTTTACTAAAGTAACATTGAATGTCTCAGTCATTCGGCCTGGGCTAGTTGTGAATATTTTATCATTCACATCACCAGTTCCAGTTATAGTATGTGTTGAATCACCTTCTAATAAGATAAGTGTCCAGTCATTACTATTAGTACCTGTAACGTCATATGTTAAGTCAACAGTAGTTGTTGCAGACGCACAATACTTGATACTTGCAGGTAAGTCCCACTCAGCTAAAGGATTGTTTGTCAATACTGTGATAGTAACTGCAGAAGAGAATGCTTGACCAGTACAAGGTGCATTTTCTATTACAGCTCTGTATTGAGTAGTTGTTGCTAAGCTAGTGAACTCTAAAGTATCACCTGCAGAACCTGTGATTGTTGTCCAAGCACCTGATCCTACTTTTTTCTGCCATGCTACTACATAACCGTTTGTAGAAGTTCCGTCCCAAACTACGATTCCACCGGAGTTAGCACATAATGTATCGTTTGGTGCAGAAGCCGTACTTCCTGTTGGATTTGCTTTAACCAATACAGTAGCTGTATCCGTTAATGTAGTATCGCAACTTGTATTTGTGTTTGTTACACTATTTAATATTACAGACCATGTTCCTGCTGAGTATCCAGATCCACCATTTGTAAGTGTTTCGCTAATAGTAGCAGATGATCCAGTACCAGTCCAAGTACCTGTTGCAGTAGATGCACCGTTAGTTACTGTATAACCAATAGAATATCCATGCGTATTTGGCACTCCAGATACACTTAATACAACGTCAATATTAGAACCTTCACAGATGCTATCATTTACGCTAACAATTGTAGCCGCTGGCTGTGGATGAACAAACAAGATAACTTCATTCGAAGTATCTGCAGGACAAGCACCACTCTTCACTACTACGTGGTAACGTGTAGTAAGGTGTGGGCTAACTACCGTATGACTATCAGTAGTGTTACCTATGTCATACCAAGTAAATCCGTCATTATCACTAGAATCCCAGTTTTGAACTGTTCCAGTGTAACCAGTTAAGTTAAATGTATAAGGTCCAACATCTCCATCACAAATCGTATAGTTAGGAGTTAATGTACCCGGTACAGTTGGAGGGTCAACAGTCATGTCTTCAGACCAAGGTGAAGAACTGTATGAAGAATCACAACCTGTACTTGTATTTGTAACTGTTGGTACGTTAACGTTACTTGTTCCTACTGGTGTAAGTGCAAGAGTAGTAAATGTACCTGTAGTAGTATCACTACCAGTAATGTTATTCGGGCCATCAACTGGACCAGTTGTGTACCAATCGAAATCCCAAATGTCAGTGTTTCTTACACCACCTACGAAGTATTCGATATCAGCAGTGTAATTAATACAAACATTAGATGGAGCAACTAAACCGATGTAAGGACGTGGCATAATGTTTAATACCGCGTTTGGATCAGTTATAGAAGTAGAGTTGATACAAAGTGGA
This sequence comes from Bacteroidota bacterium, assembly GCA_024679565.1. Lineage (GTDB taxonomy): Bacteria > Bacteroidota > Bacteroidia > NS11-12g > UBA9320 > UBA987. Next base: position 3,533 of record JAIBDD010000030.1, read on the forward strand.
GGCGTTCCCGCACCACCAGTCCATCTGATACTATCAATAACAAGTGGACGAGAATCAAAAGCACCATTTGGATCTTGGTGATATTGAGTAGGAACTGTTCTTGTAAACGTTCCGTTACCAGTACCAGTCCAAGCAGCAGGAGCAGCTGTTCCGTCAATTGTATAGAATATTTCCCAACTCTTACCAGCAGCATTTGCTACGGTAACGAAATAATCATTTGTTAAACCTGAACAGATGTTGGTTCCAAAAGCATTAACAAATGAAGTAACGTCTGGTAAGTCTAATACAGTGATGTTATTGTTAGCAGGTGTATTACCAACACAACTAGTAGTTGTATTTGTAATCGCTGTGTATGAAACAGTGTAAACACCTGGAGGAGTTAAAGCTAAAGTAGTTGTATCCGTAGTTCCTGATGTTGGGCCTGTTCCTGTAACTGTGTGGTTTGTTGTTCCACCATCAGTTGAGAACGTAAACGTCCAAACTTGAGATGCTCCAACGTCACTCACAGAGTAATCGATAGTTGCAGCTTCTCCATCACAAACACTTGAAGAAACACTATTAATTGTTAATACCGGTAGGTCATCAACAATTACAGTTAATTCAGTACCTGAGAATGAATCTGTATTTACACAACTATGTGTGATGTTTTCAATTTGAGATATATCTAATGTATATGGAGAACCACCATTTGTCAATGCTAAACCAGTGTTAACGGTGTATGTAGTTGCTCCCATATTACCAGTACCAGCCCAAACTGAAGCAGGCACATTACTTTGTACTCCATCCGTGTGCGTTATTTCCCAGTTAATTGAGATAGGCGCACCACCGATAGTAGCACAGTATTCTGCATTTGTTATTGTCAAATCGAAAGTTGCAGTAGTGTTTTCACAAACCGTCAACGACTCCGTACTTAAGTCTACGTCAGGTACAGGATAAATAATAATTGTAATGGTAGGTATTGCTCCGATTGTTCCAGTACATGTATTAGATGTATTAACAACACCATTTAATGTATACGTATAAACTCCAGGAGCCAATGTACCAGGAATCGAAACAGATATTGTTGTATCACCAGTACCATTCAAGTTGTTCGTTCCAGCTAATCCGAAGATAGCAGCACCAGATCCACCTGAAGCACATGCGTTGGCTACATCTGTGCTGTCTCCAATCATATCAACAGTCCAATCAGCTTCAACTGTAGTTGAACCTGTTGTGTATTGTGCGTTCGTAACATTAACACTAAATGATCCAGTAGCACCTTCACATAAAGTAACTCCTGTTGTAGAGAAAGTAACTACAGGCTCTGGGTTAACCGTTAATGTAAATGTATCAGCAACATTTACTGGGCAAGAAGCCGCAGTAGGTGAAGTAATACTTGCAGTAACTGTTGATGTAATGAATTGGTAAACACCAGCGCTTAATAAACCTGCATTGTTTGCCGTAAATGTATAAGATGAATTACCTGACCCTGTAAGTGGTGGCCCTGTAATGTTACTAGCCGTTGCGTCAGTATAAACCAATGTCCACGAAGCGTTGTTCGACGCCGTGTTCAATGCACTACAGTAACGCGCATTAGTAACTTCAATATCAAAATCCGTTGTTTCTCCCTCACAAATTGCAGTTGCAGTTGGTGTGAGGTCGATTTCAATTTTTGGATAAATATAAACGGTGATTGTACTTGTAGCACTTGTTCCTGTACAAGTTGAATCTGTATTTAATACATTACTAAGTGTATATGTATAAACACCAGGAACTAAGTTACCTGGGATATAGTACTTATATGTTGAATTACCGCTACCTGAAGAATCACGTGCTAAACTTGCATTTTGACCAGCGTCAACAATACAAGCTGAAGTCATGTTACCTGACGTTTCTGTAACATCAAAGCTCCAATTCACGTCATTACCGTTTAATTCGGCATTTGTTACGTTTACTACTAATGAATCCGTATCACCTTCACAAACTGTTAATGTCGCACTTGCAAAAGATGCATCAGGAGCCGGATTTACTGTCAATACATGAACCGTGTCGCCAGTTACTGTTTGAGAACAACTAATAGGTAATCCAGTCGTTGCTATTGTTGTTGCATCCCAAGTATAAGAGCCTTCAGTCAATGCTGCAGTTGTATTTGAGTTATAAGGTCCTGCAGTTATATTACCCGTACCAACAATTGTAGCTGGAGCGTTACTAACAACATTATCAGTAATACCACTAATACTCCATCCTGCATTATTAAGTGTAGAAGGAGTTGAACAATATTGAGCGTTAGTAACAGAAACTGAGAAGTCACTAATTGCGATATTATTTTCACAAATCGAACTTGAATCAGGATTTACAGTAAAAGTAGGTTTTGGATATACAGTAATTGTAATGGTTTGCGTATTCGGTGAAGAGCCATCTACGTGACCGGTACAACTAGCATCCGTGTTTTCGATATTTGTTACTGTATATACATATTGTCCTACAGGTAAAGTTGTAGGTATATATATAGTAGAATCAACGTTACCAATTCCAGAGTAAGAACCGCTACCACCAGGTAGATCTGCTGTAGCTAGACCATTACATCCTGAAGATACCTGACCAGATGTTTCTGAATATGTAATTTCCCAATTGACATTTGTTCCGTTAAGTACAGCATTGGATACTTCAAAACTGAAACTATCTAAAGCACCTTCACATATGTTTATTGTATGTGGTCCTGTAACACCATTAATAACAACATCTGGTGCTGGGTTAACAGTAAGAATATGGACATTATTTGAAGAAATTGTGTTAGCACAATTTGTAGACAAACCAGTAGTTGTAATGCTCGTAGCAGTCCAGCTATAAGACCCTGCTGTTAAGGCAGTTGTCGTATTTGAATTGTAAATTGTTGTTGCACCATTTCCAGTACCAGTGATTGTTGCAGGAGCGCTACTAATTACGTTGTCTGTAATACCAGTAATACTCCATGATGCATTCGACAATGTAGTCGGAGCTGAACAATATCTTGCATTAGTAACAACCAAGTAGAAGTCACTTGATGCAACATTGTATTCACACACTTCACTCGAATCTGGTAGAACAGTGAATGACGGTTTGGGATATACATTTATCGTAATCTTTTGAGGGCCAAATGTTACACCATCAACAGTACCTGTACAAGGTCCAGAACCTGTATTAACAATATTAGTAACGGTATAAGTATACTGACCAACTGCCAATGTACTTGGAACTGTTACTGTAAATGTACCGTTACCTGTACCCGTGTAAGATCCAGATCCACCAGGCATATCAGCAGTTACACCGCCAACACAACTTGTCGAAACAGTACCGCTTGACTCAGTGTAAGTGATTTCCCAATCAACACCAACTGCATTATGTAAGGCATTTGATACTTCGAAGGTAAATGCTCCCGCTGTACCTTGACAAACATCCATTGTTTGATCTCCCGAAGCGTTATTAATTTTTACTTCAGGTCTTGGATCTACACTAACTGTAAATGTATCTCTAGTCGATGACCCAACACATGCTCCAGCTGAAGCTGCAACACTTGCGTCAAAGATGTGATCAATTGGAGTTAATGTATTTGGAGAGTTGATACCTATAGTATAGGTATTATCTCCACTACCAGTCAAACCAGGAATTATAGTTGACACATTACTATTAACTGCATCGGTGTGAACAGTAAGTGCCCAACTTGCAGTTGATGTAGTGCCAATCCCAGAACATCCCGTTGAATTGGTAATACTTAAATTAAATGATTCCGCGTCCAACTCACACACATCCTTGGTATCAGGATTCATTGTGATAATTGGTCGTGGTTGAACGATTATAGTAATCGTTTGTGTTGCTCCAACCGACCCAGTACATAAAGCCGATGTATTTGCAATACCAGTTAAGGTATACGTATAATAACCTGGAGAAAGACTAGAAGGAACATAAAATTTTTGTGATCCATTACCCGAACCAGTGAAACTTGCTGGCAAAATGCCGGCTAGAGTTCCTGAAGCACAAGCTGTAGCTGTTAAAGCACTTGCACCCGTTGCAGAGTAATAAATTTGCCATGGTTGGTTAACTGCGCTTAACACAGAGTTTGCAACCACTACATTAAATGAATCAGTATTTCCTTCACACATGGTAATTGACGATTTGTCAAAAGTTACCGTTGGCTCAGGGTTAACTGTTAATGTAAAAGTTTTTGATGAAACATCTCTATTACAACCTGGGGCTGCTGGAGTTGTTACCGTAATTGTTGTTGGGTCAAAAACATAAGACCCTACAGCTAAACCTGCATTAGTTGCAAAAACTCCAGTTCCAATGTTGGCATCTGTAAGTGGTGTAGCTGGCAAATTACTATTCAAGTTTGTTACTTGACTTACACCAGTAGTATATGGTAACGACCAAGAAACATTTCCTGCTGTACCACTACCTGCTGTAGTACCACAATAGGCAGTATTTGTAACAGAAACCACAAAACCTGTTGAAGTACCTGTTTCACATACACTCGTTGAAGTTGGTATAACTGCGATATCCGGAGTAGGATCAACTCGCCAGTCAACAGAAGCAGTTGCTCCAATTGTACCTGTACAAGCATTTGACGTATTTGTTATACCTGTTAATGTATATTCATATATACCAACACCCATCGAAGTAGGGATTGTGTATGTTGTTGTACCGTTACCGTTTCCTGTAAGTGTTGCGCCTAGTAATCCAGCAGAACCACCAGTACATCCAGTTACTTGAGCAAAAGATGCTTCAGTAATGCTTGCACTCCAGTTAACTGAAACAGGAGAACCACCCACAGTGTATTCAGCATTTGAAACTGTTATTGCGAATGATGTACCTGACCCTGACCCGTTACAAATATTAGATGGTGTTGTAGAAAAAGTTACAACTGGCTCAGGATAGATATTTACGTTTATTGAGTTTGTAGAAACTGATCTAGCACAAGTTGGGCTAGCAGTTGTATTTGTAATAGTAGTAATAGTAGCCGAATAAGCCCCAGGAGCTAAAGTACCTCCAGCAACCGGGATACTAATCAACCCACTACCACTACCTGCTGTAGTCAATAGCGCAGTTAAAGCTGCATCACCTGTGGCCACAATTGACCAATTTACATTGCCACCGCCGCTACTTGGATCTTCTTCTGCATTACTAACTGTATATTGTATTGTGAATCCTCCGTTTTCGCAGGCCGACAATGTGGACTGAGATGAAGCGACTGTTACAATCGGTCTTGGATTAACAGAAAGTGTTGATGTTGTTGCAGACCCAGAACCACATGCATTTGAAACTGCAAGGTCTATGTCATCTTGATCGTCAGTTAATCCCGGTGTGTAAGAAAACGTATCTACCAACGTTAACACATCAGAAGTAGTTTGTACAGTAGCAGGTGCTCCCCCATCTGGAGTTTTTGACCAAACATAAGTCAAAACACCTGCTGGAGTTGGCGCAGACACTGAAGCTGCAAATACCGCTTCGTCACCTTCGCAAATATCAAAGCTTGACGTTAACGTTACAGTTGGCACTGCCGTTACCTTGACGTAGTTGAAAGGCCCAAGAGTGTCTGCATCACTACAAGCTCCAGACGACTCAGTAGCAACAGCGAAGTAAGTCGTGTTGGTTCCCAAGGCCGAAGCGTTGTTAACATTCAGGGTTGAAGTATTCCAACCGGAATAGTTCGGAGTCCCTGATCCCGTTATCGCTGTAGCCGTAGCGAAGGTAGAACCGACATACCACTGATAAGTGATTGTTCCAGCCCCACAATTACTCGTGGCAACGATTGGCAAGATTAAGGATGGTGATCCAGTTCCACAAAAGTCATTGTTTGTTTGTGGAGTCGAGTTCACCGTAATGGTTGCATTCACTTGCGTAAAAAGAGCCCCTACGAAAAATACCAATAAAGAAAGGTATTTAACAAAAGCTGCTTTAATTTTTACTGATGTCCTCGTTATCGAGGCGAATCTACTATTAGTCATTTTTACAATATTTGTACAGGGGGCAAAAGTATGAAGATTATTCCAAAAAAAAATATTTTAAGGAAATTTATCAATTGTTTTTGGTGACTGGTGTACTAGAAATCAGACACAGACAACCGTACACACAAGAGACTCATTTACAGTACATTAAAAAAAGAATTGCGTTTAATCGCACCTCAACCTGTGATAATCGCGCTATTTGTCTTTATAAACGTCGCGCAGCATATCAAAAATCATAATTTTCGATGCATTACTTCACTCGGATTGCAGGTCCTCTAACATATTCAAATAGTTTTCGTACCGGAACTCAGAAATATGACCATTAACAAACGCAGCAATGACGCCACACTCCGGCTCGTTTTGATGTACGCAGGTATTGTATTTACAGTCTTTAATGTGCGGCGCAAACTCTCTAAAATAATGCCCGAGCTTCCAAGTCTCCATCTCCTCCAGTCCAAATTCTTTAACCCCAGGCGTATCAATAATTCTATTGCCATGGCCGTCTTGGAACATTTGTGCAAACGTTGTTGTATGCTTACCCTTTTGGTGTTGTTCGCTGATTACGCCGACGTCTTGACTAGCTTCAGGAATAATACGATTCAACAATGTCGACTTCCCAACCCCGCTGTGTCCGAATAGAAGCGACGTCTTGCCTTCAAACAAGTCTAAGACCGGTTGGTCTATAGTTTCAGCGACAAAACTGGTTTGCAACACGGTGTATCCTGCTTCAAGATATGCCAAGACCTTGGCGTTAGACATCTCCTTATCAGCTAATAAGTCCAACTTATTAAATACTATGACGGGGGATATATCGTACTGAGCACAGGCTACAAGAAAACGATCAATAAACCCGGTAGACGTTCTTGGCGCTACATCTGTTGCGATTACAATGGCTTGATCAATATTAGAAGCAACAATTTGAAACTGGCTAGTCGACTTTGTAGCTTTTCGCAATAGGTAATTATTACGTGCATCAATCCCTTCAATCACAGCTTCTTCTCGATTGGTCACATCAACTGCGACTACATCTCCAACGGCGATAGGGTTCGTAAGACTTGATTTTTGCAATCTAAATTTACCGCGCAACCTGCACGATACTTGCGAGCCATCGTCAAGCCATACGGTATACCAGCTTCCGGTTGATTTCGCAACTACCCCTTTCATTAGAATAGCTTTGATGCAATTTCTTTTGTTGCCTTTGACATACCCATTGTGTAGAAATGCAACACCGGCACGCCTTCCTTCTTTAATTCTTTGCACTGCTCGACACACCATTCAACACCAACTTTATACGCATCTTCATCTGTCTTCACAGACGACATCGCCTCAGTTAACGCCAAAGGAATATCTATATTAAAAATTTTAGGCAGATTTCGCATTTGTCGCTTCTTTGTGATAGGCTTAATACCAGGAATTATTGGCACATCGATACCTGCCTCCCGACAACGTTTGACAAAGTCGAAAAACTTTTGATTATCGAAAAACATTTGGGTGGTGATGAACTGAGCCCCTGCTTCCACTTTTTGCTTTAGGAAGTTTAGGTCGTTATCCAAATTCATTGCATCTATGTGTTTCTCCGGATATCCAGCAGCACCAACGCAGAAGCCAGTTGGGTTAGGATTCTTTAGTTCTTTATCCAAATAAATTCCATTATTCATGTCTTTTATCTGTCGTATAAGCTCTAAGGCATTTTTGTTTCCATTAGGTTCTGGAACGAAATTACGCTCGCCGGTTTGATTGTCGCCACGTATGGCCAATACGCTGTCTATTCCCAAGAAATGCAAATCAATCAAGGCATTCTCAGTTTCATCACGCGAGAATCCTCCACAAATTATGTGCGGAATGGCTTCCACGTCAAATCGTTGCATAATCGCTGCACAAATTGCCACAGTTCCTGGTCGTTTACGAATTGACACTTTATCATAAGACCCATCTTGGCGTTGACGCATAACATATTCTTCCCTGTGATAGGTAACGTCAACAAAGGATGGATTAAACTCCATGAGGGGTTCAATACCACGAAACAGTTTATCGATGCTGCCACCCTTTAAAGGAGGAAGTATCTCAAACGAAAACAAAGTTTGATCGCTAGATTTTATATGATCTATTAATTTCATTCTAAAATTGAACTTTAAGTGTTATAGGGTTGCCGTCTCGCAGTACAACAACTTCTACATTATCTCCTTTTTTTAATTCACCAAGCACCTTCATATAGTCACCCATACTGCCAATACTTTTCCCTGCCAAGCTTATTACGATATCCTTGGCAACTATACCAGCTTTAGCCCCTGGTTTCCCATCGCGAACAGCATCTATCTGCATCCCTTCTCCGTCGAAACCATAATTTGGCACAACACCTAAGGTTACCTCTAGCTTCATGCGTGATTTACCATTCTTACCCTCAGAATTGTCTTTGGTTTTTGCGAACTCGATCTTTCCTTGATCATTCAACATGGCTATCAGGTCAAGCATATGTTGTATCACAAACACTTCTCCAACGTAATTCAAATTATCTACGTCATCTGTAGGCTTATGATAGTGATCGTGGGCACCAGTAAAGTAATGTATTGCAGGGATTCCTTTAAAGTAAAACGAGGTATGATCCGATGGGCCTATTCCACTTGTTCGAATAGTTACCGACCCAATACCCTCCATCGTTGTATTCAAACTCGTAATCGATTTATAAAACGCTGGACTCGTTCCAACACCATTAATAATCAACACTTTCTCAGGATTAAGCATACCAATCATATCCATATTCATCATGTAATTAACAGCTGTCAAATCAACCGTTGGATTATTGACGAAATATTTTGAACCGAGCAAACCCATTTCTTCACCAGAGAAGGCAATGAACAGGTAATTGTTTTGATTATTCCATTTCTTCGCTTTTTTTAGCTGCTTTGCCAGCGCTGACAGTGCAGCTGTTCCACTTGCATTGTCGTCTGCACCATTGTGTATTTCGTTTGGGTTTTCTGCAAGGGAATTACCATGTTGGCCCTGACCAAGATGATCGTGATGTGCCCCTACAACAACTGTAGTTTTAGCTCCATTGTCTTTAAACCCAATAACGTTGTAGCCCGTGTCTTCATCTACCATAATGTGCATATCGATAGAGGCAAAAGCTAAATTACTAATGTCGTTTCTTACGTGATCTAAATACAATACCGGGATCTGAGACGGCTTCATGGTTAAACTCAAATCACCCGACGGTCTTTCCACATTTTCCGAACTACGGTAAAAAACCACCCCTTTGGCACCATGCTTTATCGCTTCATCTACACGGATAGAAATGCCATGCCACGCTAAAAACTTACTGTGTGGGTGAATACCATCCGGACTACCAAGATTAATAAACACTACCTTGCCTTTTGCATCAATATCCTTGTAATCGTTACGTGTATCGTTGACGATTCCATAACCTGCATCTGCAATTCCTGAACTTGCAGACCCTGAATTGCTTGAATAAGACAATGGATAAAACTCTCCATACAAGGCCAAGTCTTTTCCATTCAAATTGAACTTAGTCTTTTTATCTGCTATACGTAAAGTGGTTATTTTAAATTTCTGAAAATACCCCTGCTCCCCTTTTGGAGTAAGGCCATTGGCCTGAAATGACCGCGCAATAAACTCGGCACTTTTCCTTTCTCCTTCCGTACCGGTGGCACGTCCCATCAATTCATCAGAAGCTAGATAGGCTATGTCTTTTTTAAGATTTTTAAGCGTTTTCTTTTGTCTACAATCTAATTTTTGGCCAAAACTTAAAGGTGAAACTAGGGCAAAAAACAAGGTCAACAGAAGGGATATATATCTGTACTTTTTCATTTTATTTTCAAACAAACGAGTTAATCAATTGGTAAGAATATTTTATTCCTATCAGTATTAATAGGATGGCAAATATAAGTTTCAAGTGTGTGCTTTTAATCCTTTTCCCAATAGAAACGCCTAAGGGAGAACCAATAAAGATGCCTATCACTACGGGCAATACAATAAGAAACTGAAGATATCCTATTGCGCCCAAAAACTGATGAGCAGGGGCCTGAAATGCATATACCACCAACATCGGCAAAATCATGATTGGAATGACTCCAATACTAATACCTGCGGCCTTTTTCATGTCTTGCTTTAAAACGAGGGTCAACAGTGGAATCATGGCTACTCCTCCGCCTAATCCTGAAAATGCTGAAATTAGCCCTGTAGCAACGCCAATTCCTACATAAGGCTTTACATCGTACGCCAACTCTTGCTGATTGTTCTTCTTCCTGGATACGAACAACCGCCAAAGCGTAACACTAATCACCACAACAAACACCATTTGAAAATACACGTCGACATACCAGCTCATTGTCGTAATCATATAAGACATGGAAGAACCAACAATCATAGCCGGAATGGCAATTGTGATTATTTCTTTGGGATAAAAAGTCCCGAGTTTTTTGTGCTTAAGGCTACTAGTTATGCCCGAAAACAATATGGCCAGAAACGAATTTGCCAGCATCATGCGAACAAGTTCTTCACCTTCAAGTCCTTTTTGGCGAAAGATCCATTCGAAAACTGGAATGAAAATAATTCCACCTCCAACGCCCAACAGGCCAGACAACATACCGCCCAATACGCCAAAAATCAAGGCGAGAATAAGTTCCGTTATTTCCAAATCTGCTGACTATTTACCTGACAAGATTGACACATACCGGCCCTTGTCTTTCAAGATTGTAATGGCTTCCTGAACATCCGAATCATCGTCAAATGTAGTTTCAACAAAAGCCCTGTCGTAATAATACCTCGACGCGATTTCCGTTTCTAACAACTCCACAATTTCCGTTTTATGTTTGTCCAAATCTGCATTTTTGTTGACGTTAAACACTTCACGGAGTGCGTCAATGTTTGATTGAATCGCCTCTATGTAATGTTCGTCGTCTGCCTTCTTTTCAAGATCCTTTAACGCATTTTCTGTATCCGTAACATATCCGTAGTCCTTGTCTTTTATAAACGTTTTGAACTCTGTATAATCAGCATCCGTTAAATGGAATTCCTTAGGCGAAACAATGGTATCGTGGGCGTTGCGATAGTGCGTTGCATAGTCAAATATCAAGTATTTAGTGACCAAACTTTTAGCAATTTTTGTCAATTTGGGCAACCCAACTTTTACATCCGGATTCACTCCCTCTCCGTCTGTTACTCTCCGCTTATTGCTAGTATAAAACGTTTGTTTTAAAGAATCCGCTATTGATATCGCATTACCATTTTTCTTCTTAGAATAATCAAGTCTTTGGATACATCTTCCTGATGGGATATAGTACTTAGCCGTAGTAATTTTCATTTGTGTATTAAAACTAAGTAGGCGTGTAGACTGCACCAAACCCTTGCCATAACTCTGTGTTCCTACCACTACACCTCGGTCTAAATCCTGAATGGTTCCACTTACAATTTCCGATGCTGAGGCTGAACCACCGTCAACCAATACAACCAATGGGATGTCTTCATCCAGTGGTGCGTTAAGTGTTTTATACACCCTATCTTTTTCCTTTTCTTTCCCTTTGGTGCTCACTACAAGCTGCCCTTTTTTAACAAAAACGTTTACGATATTAACCGCTTCATGTAGCAATCCGCCCCCGTTTCCACGCAAGTCAAAAACAATACTTAAGGCCCCCTGCTCTTTCAGATTTTTAACAGCGTTTTGAACCTCCAAACCCGCATCTGGAGTAAATCCTGTGAGTTTTAAGTATCCGACCTCTTTGTTAATCATACCATAGTAAGGCACATTTTTCACTTTAACCTGAGCCCGCTTCAGTGTTACTTCCATCTCCCCTTTTTCAGGTCTTGTTATCGTCAACACAACCGTTGTTCCCGCTGTTCCTTTTAGCACATCAGACAATTGGCTGCTGGTTTTACCTATCACCGATTTGCCGTCAACCTTTATCAAAACATCACCAGCGCGAAGTCCGCTTTTTTGCGCCGGATAGTCTTGATACGGTCTGTCAATGACAAGATCGTCCCCGTGTTTCTTAACAATTGCACCAATACCGCCGTACGACCCAGTGACTTGAAATCTATAGTCTTCAGCTTGAGCTTCACTATAAAAATTGGTATATGGATCAAGAGATTTAAGCATAGCGTCAATTGCCTCTCTCATAAGGTGTCCTGGCTTTACATCATCCACATAACTAAGGTTTACCTCCTTGTAGACGGTACTAAAAATGTCTAAATTCTTTGAGACTTCAAAGTAGTCATCCACTTGTGTATATCCAGATATTAAGATGGAAATGCCTATTCCAAAAATCAGTAGCTTCTTTTTACTCATTTTATGTTTGTATTTCTTATAGTCAACAATATTAACGAACGAAAGCAGAGAATCTTTTCATAAAACGCTTAAATCCATCAAATTTCAGGTGCATATCAAAATTGTGAGAACTAATCGCAAAGCGACAAAATTACTAATAGCTCATTATCAGATACTTATATGTTTTAATGCGAAATATAGAAATAAATGCCCTGTCGTCCACTCATCCTCAAGTTTTGCCAACCTCTCGCGCATTACGATATAGGCATTGCCTATGATGTCTTTGGAAATAAATTAAATGTCAAATAATAGTTTTTCGACATACCAAATACGAAGAATATCTATTTTCTCTATGGGACAGGATCATGACCATGACCACCCCAAGGGTGACATCTTAAAATTCGTTTGGTTGTTAACCAAAGTCCTTTTATTGGACCGTGTTTTGAAATTGCTTCAATTCCGTAATGAGAACATGTTGGACTAAAGCGACATGAATTTGGCAAATATGGGGAAATCAAATATTGGTACCCTTTAATCAATACGATAAATAGTAAACTGATTAAACTACGAAACCCTTTGAGTAAGCACATCATAAATTGAATCAATTGATTTTTCTATTTCTACCAACGAGCATATGGTTTCACCAGTATAGACAAATGCCAAGAGCAATTGTTCAGTCTTGCTTGCAACAAGATTTTCAAAACCTCTGACCCTATAGGCCTCTCGCATTAACCTTTTAATGCGATTTCGATCTACAGCTCTTGGGTACTTTTTCTTGGAAACAGAAAACATGACCTTCACCCCTCGCTCCTCAGTGTTGGCATTAAACCCGTAAAACAAAAGAAGTGGGTACTTGCCCACCTTCTCGTTTGCTCCGGAAAATAAATATTGAATAAGCCCCAGATTTTTGAGGCGTACTTTTTTTGGTAGACGTGCCGAAAAGGCCGCCATTTCTATCGCTTGTGACCAGGCTCGTCAGAAACAGATAGTTTCTTACGTCCTTTTGCACGACGTGCAGATAAAACCTTACGTCCGTTTTTAGTGCTCATACGCTCTCTAAAACCGTGCTTATTTTTTCTCTTTCTATTCGAAGGTTGAAATGTTCTCTTCATCGCTTATGCTTCTGTAAAATTCCCTGTCTAAAAAAGGACTGCAAAAATAAGATTAATTGCGTCGCTTTCACCCACTTTAAAACATTTTTTTTGGAAATATTCTGAGCAGCATAAAAATGGAGAAAACCAATCAGATTATTAAGCAAGTTCAGCCCATGTCATAAATACATGGTGTATTAACAAAGATTGATATCCCTTATCTTTATTTTTGCCACTAACACGAATTTACTATTCGTGAGTTAACATGCACAACCAATGAGCAAGTGGAGCGAAACATCAGATAAAATAGGCGAATTATTAAAAAAGTCAATTGTAACCTTTGGTGACAAAACCATTCACGTCTACGACTTCTTTATTGCCCTATTCATTGTCGTTTCGACATACTTCATACTGCGGTGGGTCAGAAAACTACTCCAAGCGGGCCAAAAGGCTAACAAACTAACAATAGGTCAACAGTTTGCCTACTACCAGCTTGCCAAATATGTAATCGTTGTTGTTGCCCTTGTATCGATATTAAAAACGTTTAAGGTAGACCTGAGTATTCTTATTATCGGTTCTTCTGCCGTATTAGTTGCTCTAGCATTAGGCCTACAACACCTATTTAACGACCTTGTGTCTGGCTTCTTTCTATTATTCGAAGGGACAATCAGAGTTGGCGACATCATTGAAGTAGATGGCATGGTTTGCCGTGTTCAAGAAATTGGCATTAGAACATCAAAGGTCAAAAAACGAGATGGTATTTCTTTAGTGATACCGAACGGTAAAATTATTAGTAATTCAGTCATCAACTGGACTACAGACAGCAGCATTACAAGATTTACCGTTGAAGTTGGGGTTGCCTATGGCTCTGATGTACAAAAAGTACGTGATGTGCTGTTAGAATGCGCCTCACGCCATAACGAAGTCGTTAGAAGCCCTAAGCCTATATGCCGATTTATTGCCTTTGGAGAATCGTCCTTAAATTTCGAATTACTCTTTTGGTCTAAAAACAGATTTCGAATTGAAGACGTCCAAAGCGACCTTAGGTTTATGATTAATGCCGAGTTTATTAAAAATTCAATCAGAATTCCATTTCCTCAAAGGGACATTCACATTAAAACATCTACAGACGCTAGCACGCAGATTCCGGATACGGTAGGTTAATTACTTTAAACCTAACTTCTTTTTTGTGCTTTTGCTTAGCGCGTCTTTGTGCACCATGATGTCCATAGTTTTATATTGAACATAAGGTATAGAGGCATACATGTAACCATCACAATCGTTTTTTGTACCCCATGAGTTTTTAACGATATAGTACTTCGCTCCTAATTGATCGGTAACTAAACCTGTGATATGCATTCCGTGATCATCGGTTGTACTATAGTTATCAAATGCGGTTTGCCTCATATCCTGTGTAATTGTTTTTTCCTTTCCAGGCGTATCAAATTGGTTTCCGCTTCTTTCAGCACCAGCATCACTAAAATGTTTGTTATCCTTTCCAGACATCGACAGTGCTTTATCATCCTCTGGCACAATAGCCAAACCATTTTTAAAAGAAAAACCTTTTTCGCTTACGTCACTAGCCCATGCAATGGAATAACCAGACATCACTGCGTTTTCCATTTCTGTTGTAAATTCATTTAAAGGCAAATTATACACAGAACCCCCTACCCAATTATCCGCTACTTCCAAAACAAATGACTGATAAAAAGGCTGGTGTTTATAAGACGTTAGCGTTACATAGTCGTCCATATTGAGGCCTAAATGATCCCTGAACGACTCCGCCGTAAACGACTCTTCGTTGTACGTAAATGTTTCTGGTAACTTCCCTAAATAGGCATCTAGCACCCCGCTAATTGCCGCCTTCCATGAAGTTGTAAGTGAGCGCTGACGTATAATGGCATCACACATCCCTTTAAGCACAGCTTCCATTTCACTGTGATTATGCGTTTTCGAACCGTAGTTCAAACCTTTGTATTCTGCTTCAGGCACAATTCCATACTTTTTAATCACGTATGGGATGTCGTGGAAGGCTCCCCCTTGAGAAAAATTCACCTTACCCTGCATGCGCACATACTTAATTGCTTTGTCGTAGTAAGCCATCCTTACGATATACATTTCAGACAACTTGTGCTTGCCTTTTCCTACGCGCATTACTTCACTTTCAATAAACGAAAGCGCACTAAAACTCCAGCACGTTCCCGTTCTGTCTTGGCTTTGAACCTCGTTAACCTCAACGTCTTTCACAACATTGAAGTAATAATGACCATCTTTCTTATTCTTTAGTGTGTCTTGTGCGAACAGTTGTAAGCTAAACAGGCTACACATTAGTGTCAATGCAACGACTACTTGTTTCATATAATGCAATTTTGGGCAAAGTATTAGAAAAAATTTTTCGAATAAAAATTATTCTATGAACAGCGGCTAAAACTGGAAATAAATAAACGGTTGGACATCCGCTGTTTTGGCCTGATAACACACAAATATGATTACGGCACACACAAGAACTTTGGCAACATCAGGCACTGTAATGAAAAATTCTTTGGCTCTAGTCTTCCAACTAATCGGCAAGAAATGTATGAAGAACCCAAGGGCAATGAGCAGCAAGGGTGTTCTATACTCTACTAGTCTTTCACCTATTCCACTCCAGTTAAAGTGTTTAGTTATGCGACTCAACATCAACTTTACTTTATCTACGTTGTCTGCCCGGAAGTAAATCCAGCAAAATGCGACGAAATGAAATGTAACAACACCTGCAACAATTTTTGAGATTGCGGTATTTTTCCTGCTAATTCCAGGCACGTATCTCATCCAGAGCTTATGTATAGCAAGAGCGGCTCCATGAAGCCCACCCCAGATAATAAATTTGGTTGCTGCCCCATGCCACAAGCCACCAAGAAGCATGGTTATCATCAGGTTGATGTAGGTTCTGATTTTCCCCTTTCTGTTTCCGCCAACACTTATATATAAATAGTCTCTCAACCATGTCGACAAAGAGATATGCCACCGTCGCCAAAAATCTGTTATGGACGTTGCTTTGTAAGGCGAATTGAAATTCAGTGGTAATTGAAACCCGAGCAATGCAGCCAATCCAATTGCCATGTCTGAATAGCCAGAAAAATCGCAATAGATCTGAATGCTGTACCCATACACCGCCATTAAATTACTAAAACCAGTATATAGATTTGGATCATCAAAAACACGATCTACAAAGTTGACAGAGATGTAGTCCGATATGACCACTTTCTTAAATAGCCCTGTCATTATCAAGTATATCGCCATCCCAAATTGCTCCCGTGTTAGGCTATACTTTTTATAGATCTGAGGGATGAAGTCTGCAGCTCGAACGATTGGCCCTGCCACCAACTGAGGGAAGAATGTTACAAAGAACCCGAAGTCAACCACATTCTTCGCTGGCTCAATTTGCCTACGATATATATCGATGGTGTAACTAAGGGTTTGAAAAGTATAAAATGAGATGCCTACTGGCAAGATGATCTCCGAAACATTAAAATCTGTCCCAAAACCGAAATTGGATATCGCGGCCATGAAATTGTAGGTCTCCAAGTTGGTTCCAGCAAAATCGTTAATCAATGTTACGAAGTAGCTTGAATATTTAAAAAAAGCCAGCAACCCTAAGTTCACAAATAGACTTACGATTAGGAACACACGCCGCTTTACGTCGTCATTAGATTTGTGGATGGCATTACCGCACCAATAATCTACAACTGTTGACAGCAGTAATAGCCCAAAATACAAGCCGCCTGACTTATAATAGAAAAATAGACTAAAAAGCAGCAGATACACGTTGCGGATTTGCGGTTTTTTATAGAACAACCCATACAGGATAAAACCGATGCTAAAAATGAATAAAAATAGGTATTGACTGAAGATCAGTGGAGAGTCTTCAGCGTAAAAAAATATTTCTTTTAGCGTTAACATTAACCTTAGTCAAAACGTTTTTCATACCCATCCATAATGCCTTGATAAAGCATCTTACCCTGCAAGACGTAGCCTTCCTCTGAGTAATGAATCAAATCGCCACGCGCTAACCCGTCTGATTGCCACTTTTTAATGGCATAATTCCCACCCATAATTTTATTAAAGTCCCAAACGGATGCATCGTATGACTCTGCTAATTCATAAATGGCTTCAATGACTTGATCGATGTTGGCATTGTGGTAACGGCGTTTGATGTAAAAATCTCCAGGCGTTACAAATAATAGTGACGCATTTGGGTTACGCTTTTTAACTTTCTTAATCAAAGCTTCGTAAGACTCTTTAAAACAACCTTTGCAAAATAATCTTTCCGACATATAGGCGTCGTTTGTACCTAAAGATACAATCACTAAATCTGACTCTAGCACTTCAAGTTGTTCGTCGAAGAAGTTATTGCGCAGGTAAGACTTCGCATAGGCCCCGTTTAAGCCAATCGCATTATATACAACTCCTGGATTTGAGTTTTCGAAACTCATCCCAAATAGCTGAAAATAGCCTTGCTCCTCAAACTTTTCAAAGGCCAACCACAAGCTGTCTTGCACATTATTAAAAAATATTTCAGACACCGAACTATTGATTGGTTGATAGTCAAAATCCATTGTTAAACTATCAGAATCGAGTAAGTTAACATCGAAACTTAGTGGCGTATGATAACTAAATAGTTTTAGCCTATCGAACTCGTAATTCATATCCCCATCCAAGTTAGGATTAAGACGCAAATACGCCGTACTGTCAAACGTTGTAGCCGTTGCTCCACAGATCCCGAAATTACAATGGTCGCGATACGATATACTTCTGCAACCAGACCACTGACCGTCATATTGAATACCCACATTTAAGGGGCTGTTACTTCGTATTAATCTAAATGGAAAAACAAAACCTCTGCCTCCATTCCCGAAAGTTTTTTGGAACAACTTTCGAGCCGTATGGGTAAGAAAATCAGCTTGAATATGGCTATCACCAATGTGCGTAATCACCACTTTTTGTTGTTTCTCGTGCACGTAATTATCTAACGCTCCGTAAAACAGATTTAAATTTTCAGGCTGAAAGACAACATTTTTAGAATAATCAACAGACTTATATTCTGGAAAATAAATAGGCAAAGAGGTTGAGGTAGATGTAGTAAACGAAGTACTAATCACTGCAAACCCAAGACCTAACAACCCAAATAAAAACCTTTGTATCAAATGAATTTTCCGTTGTGGCTGCCTTTAACGTCGTTAACGATTCGTTTTACTTCTTGCTCATTTTCCTTATTGCAAATAAGCAAAGCGTCTTTGGTGTCCAAAACAAACAAGTCTTGAACGCCTTCTAAAACAACCAATTTGTCTTTTGACGAAACAACCAAGTTACCTTCTGATGAAGACAACTCTACGTTTTCACCAATTATTACATTTCGATCTTCATTTTTATCCGCAACGTCATACAGCGACTTCCATGTTCCTAGATCGGACCACCCAAAAGCTGATGGCAAAACATAAACGTTTTCTGACTTTTCAATTATTCCGTAATCAATCGAAATATTTTGGCAAGCAGGATATACTTGGTCAATTAATCCGGTTTCCTTTTCCGTGTAATATGCTGATGTTTCTGATGAAAACAGTTCAGCCATATCAGGCAAATGCTGATCGAATGCTTTAGTAATTGCACCAACCGACCATATAAAAATACCCGCATTCCATAGGAAGTCTCCACTTTCAACAAATTGTTTGGCTAACTCCAAGTTTGGTTTTTCAAGAAATGTTTTGACTTGGTGTATTCCTGGTTCAACATCAGCTTCTTGAAACTGAATGTACCCATAACCCGTGTCCGGTCTGCTGGGTTTAATGCCCAAAGTCACCAATGCGTCGTTAGATTCTGCGAACTGCATGGCTGACTGAACTTGTTTATTGAACGCTTCGGTATCCATAATTAAGTGATCAGAAGGTGCCACTACAACCACTGAATTAGGGTCTTTGGATTCAATTTTATAACACGCATACGCAATACACGCTGCCGTGTTTTTGGCAACCGGTTCGCCTAATATTTGGTTATCATTAATATTAGGGAGTTGTTCCTTAATTAAATCTCTATATGCCTCATTGGTCACAATGTAGATGTTGGACTCAGGCATTATGTTAGAAAAACGCTTATACGTCATCTGAAGAAGCGACTCACCTAAACCTAAAATGTCTAAAAATTGCTTGGGTTTTGTCACCCTACTCACTGGCCAGAAACGAGTACCTACTCCTCCTGCCATTATCACTGCATACTTATTCATTATAAAATGCCTTCTCTATTTAAATCGTGTATATGAACCATGCCCATATACTGCTGTCCTTCAAGTACGACCACTTGACTTATTTTTTTCTCTCTCATTATGGCAGAAGCTTCAGCTGCCAAATCACTTGATTGCATGCTGATTGGATTCGCTCCCATAATATCCTTGGCTGTGAGACTATCTATTCCATCCTCACGCTCTAACATTCTGCGAATATCGCCATCGGTTATCACACCTATGACATTTTCGTTGTTTAAAACTGTAACCGCACCCAACCGCTTCTTCGTTAATTCCATGATCACCTCACGGATTGTTGCATCTGGCTCAACTATTGGTTTGTCGTTCAAAGAAGCGAGGTCGCCTAAAGTCGTATATAGTCGTTTACCCAAAGCTCCTCCGGGATGGTATCGAGCAAAATCAGAAGACGTAAATCCTCTCGCTTTAAGCAAACATACAGCCAAAGCATCCCCCATAGCCAATTGAGCTGTTGTACTCGTGGTAGGCGCTAAATTGTTTGGGCATGCCTCTTTATCAGTAGACACATCTAGGTTATGCTTAGCGTTTTTCGCAAGAAACGAGCCTAAGTCTCCAACCATCGCTGCCAAAACATTACCTGATTGTTTAATCAAAGGCACCAACGCTTTTATTTCCGGCGTATTCCCACTCTTGGATATGCAGATTACGATATCATCTTTTTGGATCATACCTAAATCACCGTGGACGGCATCAGCTGCGTGCATAAACACCGCAGGAGTCCCTGTACTATTTAGTGTAGCCACTATTTTGGTGCCGATTGCGGCACTTTTACCAATTCCTGTAACAACTACGCGGCCTTTGGCATCCAAAATAACATTGACTAGATCAACAAAATCTTCATTAAGCTGCTCCTCTAATCGCTTTACAGCGGTTGCTTCCATTGCAATCGTCTCCTTGGCCCAACCCAGTACTTCCTCTTTGTTTTGCAAAAGCTTATCTATTTGATGCAAATTAAATTTTTTTTGCTGTGAAACTGAAAGTTTTACTAATTTAGTGCTACAAAGAAACCTTCAAGATAAAACATAGGAGAGCGGGAGTAGATGACACAGCAGACGTTAAATTTAAAGAAAAGTTTAAAGGACTTTTTTGGATTCGATTCATTCAAAGGGAATCAAGAAGCGGTAATACAAGCCATTCTTGAAGGGAAAGACAGCTTTGTAATTATGCCAACAGGTGCTGGCAAGTCACTTTGCTACCAACTTCCTGCACTAATGCAAGAAGGAACTGCGATTATCATTTCTCCATTAATTGCGTTAATGAAGAATCAAGTTGATTCCATTCGAGGTTTCGGGGAAAGTGACGCCGTTGCACACTTTCTGAATTCTTCCTTAACCAAAACTCAGGCTACCATCGTAAAATCCGATGTAATGAGCGGCAAGACTAAAATGCTCTATGTGGCTCCAGAAACACTCAAAAAGGAAGAAACGGTCGATTTTCTGCGTTCTGTTAAAGTATCCTTTGTAGCCGTAGATGAAGCCCATTGTATTAGTGAGTGGGGTCATGATTTTAGACCAGAATACAGAAGAATAAAAGAAATTATCAAAGCGATTGACGATGTACCGATGGTTGCTTTAACAGCTACAGCGACACCAAAGGTTCAGTTTGACATCCAAAAAAACCTCAACATGATTGACGCTGAGGTTTTCAAATCGTCATTTAATCGCGACAATTTATACTATGAAGTAAAAGCGAAAGGTAAAAAAGGTCAAACCTTAAAAGACATCTTATCTTTTATAAACAAAAGACAGGGGAAATCAGGGATTATCTATTGCTTAAGCCGAAAAAAGGTTGAAGAGGTCGCTGAAATTCTTGCTGCCAACGGTGTTAAAGCACTGCCTTATCACGCTGGCTTAGACGCTAAAACCAGATCTAGCCATCAAGACAAGTTCCTTATGGAAGAGGCCGATGTTATTGTTGCCACCATTGCCTTTGGCATGGGAATTGACAAACCTGACGTTCGATTCGTAATTCACTATGATGTCCCCAAAAGCTTGGAAGGTTATTATCAAGAAACGGGTAGATCGGGTCGAGATGGGAAAGCAGGAGATTGTGTATTATTCTACAATCCGAACGATAACGAAAAGCTAGAGAAATTTTTAAAAGACAAACCTGTTGCCGAACGAGAGATTGGAACGCAACTCATACTAGAGATGGCTTCGTTTGCCGAAAGTGCGCAGTGCAGACGTAAGTTTTTATTGCACTACTTCGGCGAAAATTTTGATGCAGATAATTGCAACAAAATGTGTGACAATTGTCGTCATCCAAAGACCATGATTGACGTAAGTGAGCAATTTATTCAGATGTTGGAAGTGGTAAAAGCCACCGACGGCCGTGTGGATATGAAACACATCGTAAATATTATGGTGGGCAAAGCCTCCAACGATGTAAAAGCGCACAAACACAATTTGCTTCCACAATTTGGCGTAGGTAAGGCACAAGGTGAAATGTTTTGGAAAAGCACTGTTCGTCTTGCGCTTTTAAATAACCTCTTAGAAAAAAATATTGAAAAATATGGCCTCATCAGTATTCTTGACAAAGCTGAAGAGTTTTTAAAGACCCCAAGAAAGGTTTTAATGCCGGTTGATACGGAGTTTGAAAGCGTAAACGATTCAGATTTCGAGAACGTCCAGTTGGAAACACTTCACGACGAAGACCTGTACCAAAAATTAAAAACGTTACAACGGGAAGTTGCCAAACAAAAAAATCTTCCACCGTATGTTATTTTCCAAGAATCTTCTTTGGAAGACATGGCTACAAAATACCCAATCACCATGGAAGAGATGGAAAACATCTCAGGTGTTGGAAAAAACAAAGCCCTTAAGTTTGGGAAGCCATTTATAGAACTGATAGGCATATACGTTGAAGAGAACAATATTGATCGGCCAGAAGACTTGGTGCTTAAAACTGTGGCCAACAAATCTGGGAAAAAGATTGCCATCATACAGAATATTGATAAAAAATTGAGCATTGACGACATCGCACGGTCGTTGGCGTTTAATGTTCAAGAGTTGCTCGACGAGATGGAACGCATTGTCTATTCAGGTACGAAGTTAGATTTCACCTATTACATTGAAGAGCTGATTGACGATGATGTAAAAGAAGAAATTTTCGATTATTTCAGATCAACAGAAGACAATGATCTGGATGCTGCTGTCAATGAGTTTGACGGAGATTTCACTCATGACGAAATGCAGCTATTTCGAATACAGTTTATTAGCGAAGTAGCTAATTAAAAATTCTTCAAAAAAGTTTACGCTTTACATTTTCTATTACTAAATTTGCACCCTTATTTGCCCGATCGTCTAATGGCAGGACAGCTGTTTTTGGTACAGCTTGTGGAGGTTCGAATCCTTCTCGGGCAACAAAAAGTCAGTTAAACTGACACGTTTATGATAACCAGTTGTACTTTTGGCTGGTGAAAGTGAAACGATATTATGCCTTCTTTAATAAACAAAGTAAAAATCTTTAGTGGCTCTAGTAGCCGCTCCGTTGCCGAGAAAATCGCGTACTCATACGGATTGCCTCTTGGCGATGTATCTGTTCCAAGTTATAGCGATGGAGAATTCCAACCAAGTATCGACGAATCCGTACGTGGTTGTGATGTCTTTTTCATTCAATCAACTAATCCACCTGCAGACAACTTATTAGAACTTTTGTTGTTCATTGACGCGGCAAAACGCGCCAGTGCACACATGGTTACTGCGGTAATTCCATACTTTGGATTAGCAAGACAGGATAGAAAAGACAAGCCTAGAGTACCGATAGGTGCAAAAATGGTAGCGAATATCTTGCATGCCGCTGGTGCTGATCGTGTAATGACTATGGATTTACACGCGCCGCAAATTCAAGGTTTCTTTGATATTCCGGTTGACCATTTAGACTCATTAGTGATATTCATCCCTCACATTAAAAGTCTTGATCTCGACAACGTAATTCTTGCTGCACCAGATGTTGGCGCAACAAAGCGCGTTCGTGAATTCGCGAAAGTCTTGAGTTGCGACATGGTAATTTGCGATAAAGAACGTAAAAGAGCCAATGAAGTAGCCTCAATGGTGGTAATTGGAGATGTTAAGGGAAAAAATGTAGTATTAATTGATGACATCTGCGATACAGCAAATACCTTGGCAAAAGCTGCCCAACTATTGATGGATCAAGGTGCACAATCTGTAAGAGCAGTGTGTACGCATCCTGTTTTATCAGGAAAGGCATACGAAACCATTGAAAACTCTGCGCTAAAGGAGTTGGTCGTATCCGACACTATTCCATTAAAGAAAGAAACTTCAAAAATTAAAACGTTATCTGTTGATAGACTATTCGCCAATGCCATTCGAAACGTTTGCGAATACGGTTCTATCAGTTCGTTGTTCAATATAGACAACGCATACCAATCTAAATTAGGATTAAAATAAGAACATTCAATAAAAATGAAAACAATTGCTATTAAAGGCGACTTGAGAGAATCGCTTGGAAAATCTGCAACTAAAGCAGCCCGCGCCAAAGGACAAGTTCCTTGTGTGTTGTACGGACAAGAAGAAAATGTACACTTCACCGTATACGAGTCAGATTTCAAAAATCTAGTTTACACGCCAAATACTTATTTGGTAAGATTAGACATCAGTGGAAACCAGGTTATTGCTAAATTACAAGACATTCAGTTTCACCCAACGTCTGAGGCTATTATCCACGCTGATTTCTATGCGTTAGACTTAACCAAACCTGTAGACCTAAAACTACCAATTCGTATCGAAGGAAACTCTCCTGGTGTTCGAGCGGGTGGTAAACTGCAGATAAAAATTAGAAAACTTGCTGTTACTGGTCTTATTCAAGATATGCCAGACGATATCGAAGTGAGGATTGATTCAATCGAAATTGGTAAATCAGTAAGAGTTCGTGACTTAAGTGTTTCTAACGTAGAATTACGTGACACCCCAGAAAACAGTGTTGTTTCTGTTGTTGTAACTAGAGCTGCTCAATCTGCTGCTGCAGGTGAAGAAGAGGAAGAAGAAGGTACTGAAGAAGGTGCAGAAGGTTCTGCAGAAGAATAGACCTGATAAACAATACAAAAAGGTCGTTTCACGTGTGAAACGACCTTTTTTTTTATTCCTGATTATATGCAGCACATATTTCTTTCAAAGCCTCATCATAATCTCTGAAAGTAAAGGGAATTGACTCCAACAGCCTTTGTGAAGAATAGCTTCGATGTTTTAATCCTGCCGATGCGCTTTCTTTAGTGATTATACCTGTACCTGTAAAAAACTTTGTCATTGCCGCAATCCTCCAGGCCACTTCTGTCATCCACTTGACGACACGTATTCGAGGTGGTTTTGCGCCAAATTGTTCAGCAAGCGTTGTAAACACATCGAAAAATTTCTTATTCCATGCAGCACATAGGTATCGGCCATCAAAACGTTTATGCACCATCAACAGTGTAGATGCTTTGGCAACATCACGTGCATCAACAAACGCATTACTGCCATCAGTGTAAAAAGGGAAGCCTTGTTTACCATTCTTAAGAATTTTAGCAGACCCTTGATTCCAGTTACCAAATCCTAAAACTATGCTAGGGTTAACTATGCAGGCTTTTAACCCTTCTTCTCTGCCGCGAATTACCTCAAGCTCCGCTAGATATTTTGTAACACTGTAATAACTATTTACTTGATCTATCGCATATTCTGCAGACTCATCCAATAATATTTTCTCCACTCCACCGATTGATGCTGTAGAACTAATGAAACACAATTCAACATCAGGTCCTTTTGAAAGACATGCGTTAACCACATTGGCAGTTCCCGTGACATTGATTTCTTTCAGTACGCTCTGGTCCTTTTTTGCAAATGAAACAATTGCAGCAGCGTGGTAAACCTGAGTACAGCCTTCAATTCCGTCCAACAAACCAACGATATCAGTGACATCACCACTATACCATTCCAGGTCTTTCATTTTGGAAGTATAGCTATCCTTAAGCAACCATTTAGCAGTTTTGTAAAACCACGCTTTTTCAGAAGAAACGCGGCATAATGCCCGAACTTTTTGTCCGTTTTCAAGTAATTGACAGATAATATGACTCCCAACTAAACCCGTACCACCAGTTACAAACACCATAATAAATATTGATGCTCAAAGAAACTTTATTTTTGTCAATAACCAGTTACAAGCAAAGCTTTTGGAAGATTTTTTAAGCCCACTCCCTTCATTCTTTGATGAGCATGTCGAACCTAATTCATTAGGGAAAGTCATCAATAAGAACACAACTGAAATCCCTTCATGGGAAGACGTTGACATCGCTATAGTTGGTGTATTAGAAGGCAGAAACACGTCAAACAAAGAAACTACGCTTGCTCCTAATCAAATCCGTAAAGAATTATACGGCCTTACATCGTCATCATCCAAAGTTAAGATTGTGGATCTTGGCAACATAGAAGCAGGTAAGACGTTTAACGACACACAGTTTGCTTTACAAGAAGTTGTTAAAACTTTACTTGCCAATAGTGTTGTGCCTGTTGTACTAGGTGGTTCTAAAGAGCTCGGTTATGCCCAGTTTGCGGCATATCAAAAGATTATTAAAAACCTAGATGCCACAATTATTTCACCTCGCGTTGATTTGTCGAAGCACGCTTTTTTAAGCAAAATATGTTTACATGAGCCCAACTTTCTGTTTAATATAAATTGCATCGCATACCAAAGTCATTACGTCGCTGAGAAATCAGTCAGCACACTTCGGAAACTATTTTTCAATCCGATTCGCCTTGGTGTTTTAAGATCAAATCTAGCAGACATTGAGCCTGTTTTGAGAGACACAGACATGTCCATTTTTGATATCGGCGCAATAAAACAAAGTGATGCCCCAGGCAATCACGACAACAACCCGAGTGGATTGTCAAGTGAAGAAGCTTGTCAATTGTGCTGGTATGCTGGTATATCTGAAAAAATGAGAAGCTTTGGCATCTATGAATTAAACCCAGAGTTTGATTATAGAAATACCACTTCTAAGCTAGCCGCTCAAATGATTTGGTATTTTCTGGACGGATATGCCAACCGTAAGGGCGACCACCCAGAATTGCATAACGAATTTTTGAAGTATCGCTGCACCATGGTTCAAAACGAACCAGACGTTGTATTCTATAAAAGTAAACGGACAGAGCGGTGGTGGATGGAAATTCCTGGGCCGATTAGTTCCAAAAATCTGGTTATCCCATGCCGCTACTCTGATTACACTATGGCCACCAAAGGAGAAATGCCTGACCTCTTTTTTAAAGCCCTTCAGAAAAACTTAAAATAAAAGTAATTTTTTTTCGTACTAATAATACACCTCCCACTTAAAAGAGACATTATGAAAACTACATCCTTCAAATCTATCCTAGCCGTTTTATTTCTTTCTATGTTTCTTTTTTCATGCATGGGCCCTAAAACATGCAGCACAAAAGGTAAAACTAAGGTCTCCATGGGACACATGTAATTGTTTTAAAACAAGTTTATAGTTACAAATCCTCTTCTTACCCTCTTATATTTGCGGCTTCTTATAAAAGCTTCAAATTATGCTTCGATCTCACAACTGTGAAGAACTTCGATTAACCGATGCAGGTAAAAATGTTACCCTGTGTGGATGGGTGCAAAGACGCCGAGATTTTGGTGGAATGTCGTTTATAGATCTACGTGATCGATATGGCATTACTCAGTTATCATTTAATGAAGATTACAACGTTGATTTACTCAATGAAGCACGGTCTGTTTCTCGTGAATTTGTCGTTAAAATAACAGGAGAGGTTACAGAACGAAGCAACAAAAACCCAAACCTGGCAACAGGTGATATAGAAATAGTTGTCAATAATTTAGAGGTATTAAATCCGTCGTTGACTCCTCCATTTACCATCGAAGACGATACGGATGGTGGCGAAGAAATTCGACTTAAATATCGCTATTTAGATATTAGACGAAATCCTGTAAAGGAAAAACTATTAATAAGGCATGCTGCCAATAAGTCGATTCGTAATTTTTTAAATGGAACTGACTTTGTAGAAGTAGAGACCCCTTATTTGATTAAATCTACACCTGAAGGTGCAAGGGACTTTGTTGTTCCTTCACGACTGAATGAGGGTCAGTTTTATGCTTTACCACAATCTCCACAAACGTTTAAGCAGCTTCTCATGGTCTCTGGATTAGACCGCTACTATCAAGTTGTAAAATGTTTCCGTGACGAAGATTTTAGATCTGACAGACAACCTGAATTTACACAGATCGATTGCGAAATGACCTTCGTTGAGCAATCAGATGTCTTGGGGTTGTTCGAAAAAATGGTTCGAGACCTCTTTGCCGAAAGTGTTGATTATGATTTAGGCGACATCCCCGTGCTTAGTTACGCGGACGCTATAAAAACGTATGGCTCGGACAAGCCCGATATGCGTTTTGACATGACGTTTAATTATTTGACCGACGTTGCGAAGGGATACAATTTTGGGATTTTCGACAATGCCGAATCTATCATCGCCATTAATGCCTCTGGAGCAGCTAGCCTGACTCGGAAACAAATTGACGCGATAACCAATTACGTTAAACGCCCCCAAATAGGAGCAAAAGGACTGATTTATTGTCGTGTTAATGAAGATGGTTCACTGAAGTCATCTGTCGACAAGTTTTTTGATCAGGACGCATTGTCAAAATGGGTTGACGCCTGCGATGCAAAACCTGGCGATATCATTTTTGTTATGTCAGGTCAATTGACTGAAACACAAAAGCAGATGAACGATTTGCGTCTTCATTTAGGCGACCTTTTAGGTTTGCGCAACGCAAACATCTTTAAGGCATGCTGGGTTGTTGACTTTCCGCTTTTAGAATGGGACGAAGAATCTGGTCGGTATCATGCCATGCACCACCCTTTCACAAGCCCCAAAAACGAGGATCTTGAGTTAATTGAAACTGACCCAAAAAGCGTAAGAGCCAATGCGTATGATATGGCCATTAACGGAATGGAAGTTGGTGGTGGTTCTATTCGAATCCATGATAAAAACTTACAACAGAAAATGTTTGATTTGCTTGGCTTTACAAAGGATGAAGCAAAAGCTCAATTCGGCTTTTTGATGAATGCATTTGAATACGGCGCACCACCCCATGGTGGTATTGCGTTTGGTTTCGATCGTTTATGTGCAATTCTTACCGGTACGGAATCTATTAGAGATGTTATTGCATTCCCTAAAA
>JAIBDD010000012.1 GCA_024679565.1 Bacteroidota bacterium
AACGACATTTAATTAAACTAAGAACAATGCAAAAAAGAAGAAAGCAACACCTGTTGCAAAGATTAAATTTATGACTTAATTTTCACTATCTCTGGTAAACATTAGTTTGAAGACTTACACTCGTTGCACACACTGCAATAGACCGCTTATGGTTGAATTATTCATCGAACAAATGGGATATACGACTTGGTCGACAACGGATAAACTGGGGGCAGAACATTGTTTGGAATCCCAATGATTTATTCAATGTATTAAACTACGCTGATTTTGACTACGAAGAACGGCCGGGTTCAGACGCCGTAAAGGTGCAACGCTATTTGAAAAACAACGGCAGTGTCCAGTTTGCGTATAAAATTACCGAAGACTTCAGTGACGCTGTATTTGCCGGGATGTACCGATTCAATAAGAAGAATTACGACTTTCAAGTGTTGGCTGGTAAATATAACCAAGATGTCGCCGTTGGTTTTGGATGGGCTGGTAACATTAAAAATGCAGGATTTAAAGGAGAGTCAACGTTCTTTCAGCCACTTGAAGACAGCCTTAATCAAGTTGTATTGACATCTGTGTCGTGGGACATGTCATTGAGTAATGGGATGTATGTATTGGTTAGCGGCTTGCATAACAGCAACGGAACAAACGATTTAAACAGATTGCTTACGCTTTCTGGATCTGCTGGTGGCCAGCTAGATTTAAAAAACTTAATGCCCAATAAATACAGTCTATTCATCCAAGGGTCTGGCGCAATAAACCCTTTAGTCAATGCAAGTTTAGCTTCCATAATAGCCGTTGATCTAGGAGGCGTTTTTGCCATGCCAACCATATCTATTAGCTTAAAACAAAACCTTGACTTGTCTCTGGTTGGTCAAAGCTTTCTTGGTGTTGTCGACGACAAGGTTTCTGCCCTATCTAACGCTGTTTTTGTACGTTTTAAGTGGAGCTATTAGTACTTAAGTATCGATTCGGTAATAAAAAATTTAGAGTCAATCACCAGGGTGACAATCAGTTGTTGTGACGAAATACTTTCATCCAGATCAATTGTATTCGTGGTTTTCCCAGATACTTTTTGAAACGTACCAGATTGTAGTACCTGGCCAACAACATTTGAAATGAAATAATTCACTTTGTGGGAACCATTTGTGTTTAACTGTACACCTATGTGGTTGTGTGCTGGGTTCGGTAAGATTTTAGTTAGATAAGGATTTTGACCATCAATAGGTTTCGAAGAGTTAACCGCGTTTTTTGTTAAGATTACTTCGTAAATGGTTTCATGAGCTTTGGTTGTACCGGTGCTGTTTGAACTAAAGGGGTTGGTGGATGGACTATAAATCCCACCAACGATATGGCCAATTAATAGGCTATCTGGGTCGTTTGGTTTAAGCAAAATGATTTCAGCATCAGAGTCCAAAAGGACTTCATTTGCTATAAATTCGGAGCTAGCACCAATTAGGGCAGGCATTTGCTCAGACAATTGAAATTCTTTCATAACTCCAGAACTATTTCTAGTTAAGCGACTAATGGTGTTAACAAAAGGCACTTTATCGTCTTTAACTAAGGCTGTGTCGTCATAAAAATATTGACTCATGCCACCAAAAAACAACATATGCATGGTGTTGGTAGAACTGTCGAACAACGATGCACGAGCACTATGGTAGTGACTTAAATATTGGTTGAAACTTGTTCTTGGCGAATAGCCACTTGAGTCAATATCAACAGGGTACAAGAAAGGGAGGTCTGCCGTTGACTGAAACACGCCCGAAGAAATCATCAACCCTTTTGACCCGTCTGGATATATCTGCGGAAGTAGATTGTAATCTCTTCTTCTCAAATGAACGGGATCATTCATCGCTTTGTAATTGCTGTAATTAAGCGTGTTGTTCTTGTTCATAACATGGAATGTCCGAATTTCATTTGTGTAACTCTGTACATAGGTGTTGTGTCCCATTGGATTATATCGTCCTGTAAAGTTTTGACCACCTACAAGATATAAAGAGTTGTTGAGGTGGCTGAGCTGGCCACCACAAACGGCAAATACGGAGTCTTCAATTTGTTTGAAGTTGCCCAATATAGAATTCCCATTAATGACATCGTCAATCAGGTCAGAAACAATTACAGTAGTCAAATTAGGGTAGGTGATGTGATCTTGTTTTGAGTCGGAGTAACCATATCCACCAATAATGTATAATGTATCCTCAATCTGATGAAAGTTCATATTTGTTGACTGCAACTGTTCATATAAAGATTTTGGCAATACAGAGATCGGGGCAGACCAGACTTTTTTAGCGGATATGTCAAGCACAAATATGTTGGTATTGTTTTCGCTTTTAGGGAAAGAAGCAAAAGGCTGCCTGGCATGAAGTCCATCTTTGCGGCCACCAATAAGCACCCACTTGTTTCCGTGCTGTCCAAAAGCGTACGAGTGTAGCCCTGGAAAATTATCAATCGTGATTGGTTTTAACGTTATAGAGTAATCAAAATTATCTTGAGCTGAAACTTGACTAAACAGGGTAAAAATAAATCCGAAAAGAATAGTTCGTTTTTTCATTTGTGTACTTGTATTAACTAAAGTTCAAGTTACAAAAGACAAAACCATATGGCACAAAAAAGCACATCAATTGTATTGATGTGCTTGTAAAAAAAATTTATACATATTAAGCTTTACCCAGTTGCTTTAACAGCGCATTGTGTGCTTTTAAAGCCCCTAAAAACGTGGGTTGAGAGTAATATGGAAGGTTGAATTCTTCTGCTGTCTTCTTCACGATATCTGATATACGCTTGTAGTGTATATGACAAATATTAGGGAATAAATGGTGTTCAACTTGATAGTTAAGCCCACCAACATACCAAGAAAAAAGTCTGCTCTTTGGAGCAAAGTTCATCGTGGTCATTAATTGGTGAATAGCCCATTTGTTTTCCATATTGCCTTGATCGTCTGGTAGTGGAAATGACGCATCAGGTGTTACGTGCGCAGGTTGGAAAATTGCGGCAAGGATAAAGCCGGCAATCCAATGCATGGCTAAAAACCCAAGAACGATTTGCCACCAAGCAAGTGGAACGAAAATCAACGGAATAACCAAGAACAACACATAGTAAATTGATTTTACGATAATCAATTCGGATAACAATCTAGCATAGCTTTTCTTTTGCGTTTTGATTAGGTCTTTCTTCTTGTACCGGTTTAACTGGTTAAAGTCCTTAACGGTAGCCCACATGATAGTCATTAGACCATAGAAAAACCAAGCATAGATAAATTGGTATTTCTGAATTTTCATGTGCTTTTTGTGCGGCGAAAACCGAAGGATTGGAATGGATTCTAAATCTTCATCCATGTGATCCACATTTGTGAAAGAATGGTGTAATACGTTATGCTGTATTTTCCAGTTCACACTAGAACCTCCAACAAACCATATAACTTGGCCAATGATGGTGTTAATCTGTCTGTTTTTAGAATAAGCCCCATGATTGGCATCATGCATAATTGACAAACCGATGCCTGCCATTCCAAAGCCCATAAGCGCCCAACAAGCATATATTAACCATATGTTGGTAAACACTCCTGTTACCATTAAGAAATAGGGAACGAAGTAAATTGATAGCATGGCTATTGTTTTAAAAACCATACTAGCATTTGCATGTTTAGAGATGCCTTTCTCTTTAAAGTATTCGTGAACCCTCTTGCGGGCTGTGTTGTAAAAGTCCCCGGCAGATGGTCGTGGAAATTGTACTGTTTTTAAACTCATAAACTATTTGATTATTGACAAAGTCAAACCCTGTTTTAACCTAGCGCAAAGGTAAGTAAAAAGCCTATAGTAATTTTTGTGACATTTGTCGAACAATAGTAGGGTCTGAAGTGTTGTTTTTCTTTTGAAGAATACATTTGTTAAATGAGACCACAGAACCTAATTACCCTTTGTCTATTTGCTTTGCTGTTTGTTCTAATATCAAACACCGCAATCGGCCAAAATGTTCAAGTAACCGGCAAGATTTTAGACGGTAAAAACAAATCAGCCGTTGATTATGCCAGCGTCGTTTTGTTAAAATCTGCTGACAGCAGCTCCGCAGGATTTGGTTTTACAGAGGACAATGGAAGCTACGTTTTTAAAAACATACAATCAGGCGAATACGTGTTACAGGTATTTCATGCCGGTTATAGCTTGGTCACCAAAAACGTAACAGTTCAAAATGCTGATGTTACTTTAGCCGCGATATATCTAGAGGCATCGAGTGAAATGTTGTCAACTGCGTTAATCGAAGCCAAGGCAATACCTATGGTAATCCGTGGAGACACTTTGGTGTATAACCCGAATGCGTTTAAAACTAAGAACAATGCTACCGTCGAGGATCTTTTGAAAAAGCTTCCTGGCGTGCAAGTGGCAAAAGATGGTAAGGTTACCGCACAAGGGGAACAGGTAATCAAAGTGTTGGTTAATGGAAAAGAGTTTTTTGGCAACGATCCAACTAAAGCTACACAAAACATTGATGCAGAATCTTTAGAGAAAGTTGAAATCTTAGATAAGAAATCTGATGATGCAGAGTTTTCTGGCGTGGATGACGGTAATAGAGAAAAGGTAATCAACCTTGTACTAAAAAAAGACGCCAATAAAGGTTATTTCGGTAAGCTCGAAGTTGGTGGGGGTACAGAAGATACCTATCTCGCGAAAGGAACCGTCAATTATTTTAAAGATGAAAATCAAATAACGGCCATAGGTAATTTAAATAACCTGAATCAGAATGGCTTTGATTGGCGAGAGTATTATCAAATGTTGAATGGCGCAGGAGGGATAAACTTAGGGCAGCGTACGTTTTGGTATAACCAAAATGAATGGCTTGGTAGTACCGATAAGGGTAGACAAGAAAACGGTGTTCTAGGAACTAATGCACATTTAAAAATCAGCGAGAAGTCGTCAATTGACGCTAGCTATTTTTTAATGAACCGCTCTAATAGTCTTATTTCAACTACACAAGCAGAAAACTACCTACCAGACGCTGTTATACTAAGTAATTCGTCTTACGACGCCAATAGTACAAACGGGCAGCACAAGGGGATCTTTAAATACACGTGGAAACCAGATACATTGAACTGGATAGAAATTGGCGCAGAGGGTGATTTTTCAAAAGGGTCTAATCGGGCCATAAGTCTTTCGGAAAACCGAACGTCATTAAATGAAGGAGGTTTTCTAAATACGTCTATGTCGCGGGTGGATAAAGCACAGTTCAATAACAATATTAAGTCGCGCGTAATTTGGCGGCACAAGTTGAAAGACTCCAAAAATTCTTTTAATGTGGAGTTTGGCACTGAGATGAATAATGCTGGTGATACATCAGAATGGGTGTCTGGATATTCCCTAAACGAAACTCAGTTTTCACCTAATCTCCCTTTTCAATTTAGGGATGCAATTTCTGGGTCAGGAACCATATTGTTTGGACGTTACAAGATGAATTTCGGTCTAGATAGCTTTAGTAATATAAGCATCGGTTTAAGCAACAAGATGACCATTGGTGATTTTAACATGCAACGGCTTGACCTAGGTAATGATTCTACGTTTAAAAATCAAAGTCCAACCATTGATACCAGATATCGCGTATCGAAGGCTAAAGTAGGTTTTTCGAGAAATGGAAGAAAGAAAAAGGGTTGGTATACAAGTGTAGCGGTTGGTTTAATTAATATCGATGTTGATAGAGAATTAACCGAAGCAGGCGACCAACGTTTTCAGGAAAACTATTTAATGCCTTCTTTAGAGTTTTACATCGGCCATTCAAAGCGAAACAAACACAGGTTTGGAACATGGTTTGGAACTAGCGAACAATTCCCAGGCTCTAATCAAATCAACCCTATTGCAAATATTCAAAACCCTATCTATACCATCCAAGGTGACTTCAACCTCGACCCATATGTAAAGTATAGTTGGGGGGCTAATTACAACAAACAGAATCGATCGAAGAATCGCTACTTTTCTGTAAACACAAACCATAACTTTACGCCTAATGCTGTAATGACCTCTCAAATTAGAGACACAAATAATGTGAGCTTTACAACTTACGAAAACAGAAAAAACACCTTGTGGAATGGCATTAACTTATACTACAGCTTTGTGGTGCCTAAGTTAAACATGGAAGTTGGGTTAAGTGCAGGGGCAAACAACTATCAGTTTTATACAGAATTAAATAACGAATTGTATAAAAACAGTCGTTTTACTATGTCACCAGGTATTGATGTATCATTTGAGTTTGACGATTTAGAATTAAACTTGGAGTACGAGCCGAATTACAATCTTCAGACCGCTGGCTTTGTTTCAGCAAATCCGAGTTATTGGTCACATAATTTTGTTACCGAAGTGGTTTACGACGTAACAGACAGAATCCAAGTGTCAAGTGAATTTGATGTATTCTATTTTGAAGGACAACAAGTTGGACAAAAACAACTGATCTCATTGCTCAACGCAGAGATTAATTGGACCCTAGATTCTATGCAAAAATGGACTTTAGGGCTTATTGGCTACGATATACTTAACCAAAATCAGAACATAGATAGAAACTTTTTTGGAAACTCATTCTCAGAGACACGACAGAATGCCATCACTCAGTTTTTTATGTTTAGTGCAAAGTATAGCATTCGTAAAGGGAAGAAAAAACAAGCTGCTAGAAGACGTCATTGGGGACACTAAACACCTAATAGTCAAAACGCTGCCCAGCTAGATTCATGCGCAAACCGGCAATAAATAAACGGGTAGATTGAGCGGGTAAAGGTTGGTCTGAAGTTGATTCACGCAAGATGAATCGAAAATCCAAAAATGTGCGCATATAGAGTTGATACGATAAAGTTAAATCAACCAAATGTGTAACCCGTGATACGCCATCGCCAATTTTAATACCAGTCTCTTTGGGTCGATTATTATAGTCCGCTAAAATGTTGCCACCAAAGTGTGTTGTTTGTCCAACCAAAAGGCTATCTGCTCCATGGCTAATGTTAAAATACTTGGCTACGATATTGATTCGTGGCTTTGGCTGATAACGGATAATACCCAACATTTCTTTAAAGTTAGCGCCCATTGGATGTGCTAACGGTTGTCCAAAATGAGACCAAGATTGGTCCGTTTTTAGATGACTATACACATAGGGGCGGACGATATTGGTTTCGACCTGGAGGTCTAAATTTTTAACATGAGCAACATTTAAGTATTTCAAACCAGCTTGAAACGCCCATTTGTTTACCCAACTGCCTGTCCGATTAATGAGTTCATTTTTATGGAATTCATCCAAAACAAACTGGGAATAAAGCGAAAATCCTTTAGCGAAGTTCCATTTCGCATCCACACCTATTAAAGAATTGTCGGTACTGTTTAAACTGTGCTCGGCTGCCCGATAAAAGATAATCGGGTTTAGGTATCCAATTTCATACCCTTGTTGTTGGTTACTGTCGTTTCTAGCAAATACAATGTTTTCGAACACACCCAAATCTAATTTTCCAGGAATAATGTTGAAGTTCAAGTAATGAAAAGCACTGTATTTTTTTTGCTGTTTAGGCACCCGGTTTGATTCAAAATCGGTCAGCTCCGAAAACAAGTTGATGTAGTTAAATCGCCAAACTTGCGTGTGGAGCTTGAGAAACAGGTTCTCTTTTCCAATATCGCTCAATATTAAGGATCGATACCCGTTACCAATAAAATTTTTATCGTGACCAAATTGTACCTGAATGAAGTCGGTCGCTCTGAATGTTATATACCCTTGTGCGTTGAAAAAGTCGTAACCACCATTGCCAAAAGTTTTAATGAAGCCTGTTCCTCTGATAACACCAAGTGAGGCAATCTCAGACTCCAGATAATCAGGAAAGGTGATTTGATTTTCAGATACAAAAGAGTAGAACCCGATTTTATTCCCTATGCTTCCCCGTAATTCTAACCCCCTTGTGTTCCGCCAGCCATCGTTAGATGTTGCCAATGCTAATGCTGGATTAACAATAACATTAAAATTAGGTTGATTGACAGAGAAAAAGGAACCTTTGAACTGGTAAAAGTTCTTCCATTTTGCTCTGTTTATGTGTAACAACGAAATGTTTTCTGTTGGCAGAATATTCCAATTGTCGTTTTCTAGAATGTTAAAGTTAAAACCATCCGTTGTCGAATAAAACCTCGATTGAAGATTGCCATGAATAACATTTGGAATTTGACTTCTACGAAATGGTTTAATTGATGTACACAGATTCAACGTGTCATCACTCATTATAGCATATCGATCAACCAGATGATAAAATTCCTCGTTGAGTGTAAGCAGTGGTTGTTGGCTTTTTGCCACGAGTGTTGTCAAGGCAAACAACACACAGATATAAAAACGCAGCAATGATTTCATAAAAGACAAAGATATCCCAATTATCGCTTAATGATAAATCCTTCTGGCTGATGACCCAATTCGACATATTGGGTATGTACATCAGATACATTTGAAAAAGGTGACCCCGACCAACACCATTTTATTAGTTCTTTTAAACCACTATCATCCGATACGGCATCAATAAATACGTTCCCGTTAGCAAGGTTCTCAATAGACCCAAGTATACCAAGAGCTATACATTTATTTGCTGTATACTTTCTGAAAAACACACCCTGGACTAATCCTGAAACCGTGATATGGATACGTTGTTTCATTTAAGACAGAACTTCTCGTAGTACTTTGTGTGATTTGATTTTACGACCATGTAAGCCATGAATTTCGTAATACAATAGAAGGCGATCTAATAGGTTCCCCCGCACTATTCTCGGGAAATAAATGTCGGTCAAATTGGATGTGGAGGTGTGTAGCATCTGCCATAAAGACTTACTCATTTCTTGGCTCAAACAGTTAATGTGTTCATAAGCTTGGTCAATAAACAACCCTTCGTTAAGATTAAAAACTTGGTTTTCGTTGTACTGACCTTTTGGGTAAAAACCTAGATACCGAGTAAGGTGTACTAAAAAGTAAATAGGGTAATTGCCGATTCGCTCATCTTCTAAATCTAACATCTGAATAAACTGCTCAAGAAAAAGAAAAAGGTCTTCATTTTGTTCTTCTTCAGGTATGGTGGCGTTAATAATCTCCGCGATAAACAACGCAACGCTATTTTTTAATATGTCAAAATGAATGGTTTGTAATCCAGGGCTACACCGCAACTCTTTTATTTGTTGAATACCGGTATTGTCTTTTTTGTAAAAAACCAAATCAACGAGGCTTAAAGGCATGATATGCGAAGGCCTAATCGCTCCTTTTTGATTGCGTACACCATGTAGCATAAAGCTTTGAGAGCCGTAATCTTGAGTATATATATGACTGATTACGCTGTTGTCTTTAAAATTTGTGTTTCTAACAACAATGCCTCGCGTTTTTGTCAGCATATTAATTAACCAATAGAAGTTTAGTTACTTTAGGATCTTTGTCGTCCTCATTTGCCGTGATAAATAGATAAATTCCTGTTTGTGCGCGTTCCCCATTGAAGTTGTTTCCATCCCAAACAGCCGTACCACCATTACTTATCATTTCGTAAACGACACGACCAGCTACGTCGGTGATTTTGACCGTAGCATTTGTTGGCAAGCCGTTAATGGTTATTGGTCCACTGTAACCTGGACGAACAGGGTTCGGAAAAATGGTAACATCACCATGTAGGTCTGATGCCCCAGTTGCATCACCCCGATATGAAACAATACCTCTTGAGGTGCCAAAAAACACTTCACCGGTTTTATCTAAAATGCCAATACAATTTACCTCATTGCTTAACAGCGGGCTGTTTTGTTCGGTAAAATGCCGAATGACTTCAGAACCATCAGCAGCGATTAACCACACACCTGTAGTTGTAGCCACCCATTTACGATTTGCGCCGTCAACTTGGATATCGTTTATCACCTCGCTACCAAGCAGATACCCGACGTCTTGTCCATCATCGATGATAAAACGTTTAGCTTCTCGAAATTCTGGACGGTCAGGGTCGAACACACCTCCAGGGTTATAGAAAACGGCCAATCCTTCACTTGTTCCTACCCAGATTTCACCGTCTTGGTCCAACGCTAAAGCATTTACTTCATTACTTGGCAAGCTTCCTCGACCAACAGAGTTTTGCAAGGATAGGATGTCTCTATCACTTGATAAAACGCCATCTGTTTCTTTAAAAACCATAATGCCGGTGGAGAAATCGCGACTAACCATCCACTTTTGGTCAAAGTTGTCGACTATTATTTCGGTAGGTCTTTCTGACGGCAATTCGTATGCGTTCCACTCGCCTTTAGGCGTTCGTACTTTTAATGGTTCATCAGAGTCATAATTCGTAATCCAAACGTTTCCTTTTGAGTCGTAAGCTATACCATCAGCTTGAATGAATCCCCCAGGACTTTTAGAAAGTATTGTGTTCTGATCGTTATATACATCAACAAGTTGGTTGTTGTTCAGATGAATAACGCCAACCGTATGGCTTCCAATAAATACATCGTTTCCAGATGGATCAGCGGCAATAGTTAAGATGTCAGAAGCAAATTCAATTTCAGGAATGTCTAATCTCGTCTTCCACAAACCATTTTCGAACCGGTAAAACCCAGCTTTACTAAAAATGGGATTCCATTGTGGAGACGTACCACCTCCGGCAACCCACATCTCGTTCCCAATTGGGGTCATCGAAAAGGACGT
The DNA here is from genome assembly GCA_024679565.1 of Bacteroidota bacterium. Lineage (GTDB taxonomy): Bacteria > Bacteroidota > Bacteroidia > NS11-12g > UBA9320 > UBA987. The sequence goes on from JAIBDD010000012.1 coordinate 10,645, forward strand.
TGAACGCTGTGGGCCATTAGGTTTGGTGAAACCATATTGTCCGTTTTTATCAATTTTTACAAGGCCAGTAAAATCTCCTCCAGTCCAAACACTCATTTCATCATCAAGGATTGCGAAATTGTTGACGTTTTCCTTTAAGAACCGTTCATTGCCATCAGGGTCAATAATTGTTATGCCGGGAGATACCTCTGGCCTATCTGGTACCTGAACATAAACCAGATGGTCATGACAGATTTCCATGCTTCGTGTGTCCCTTGTAAATTGAGGAATGGTATCACCTTTAAAAATCCATTGTGTTCCATCGTACACCCTCAACCGTTGTCTTATCTCACAATATAACTTGCCCCTAAATGCGCGTATCAATTTGGCTTGGTCAGAAAAGGCATTATTCGGCATTTGTATTGGACCATCCCAGCTATTGAAATCACTGAGATTTAGACCATTCACTGGCGCTTTTAGTATGCCAATAGGCGTGCTTGCAAAAATGGAATCTTTGTAAAATGCCAATGAGTTGATAGACGTTGCAACCCCATTTGGGCCTATGTTTAAGTAAGAGTCTCTGACGGATTTTGTTTCGAGATCTATGATAACGATGCCAAATGAACAAGATAAGTAGGCCAGATTTCCTTCAAAATGAATGTCGTTAATCGTCTTCTGACCGAGTATAGATTTCCTTAAAATGTCTGAGATATTAAATATTGAATTGCCTTGGAAGATGTCAATATTTGTATTCTCATAGGCAATCAGCAATATGTTTAAACCACTATGGTATTTGAGCTTTTGCACTTCTACGTCAGAAAATCCGTTCACCTTGGAATACAATTCCATTTCTCCTGACTTTTTATGAAAGCTGTAGAATCCACGTTCGGCACCAACAAACAAAAAGTTAGGGCTTTCGGCAATACTATTAACCGCGTTATAAGGTAAATGAATCCGCCATTCACCTATAGGTACTTCCGCTTTTTGCCCGAAGGCTTGCACAGAGAAGAAGGCACAAACCAAAAAGATGAATAGTCTCGACATCATATTACGCACACAAATTTAAAGATTAATAACGCCGTTCGTGAGTGTTTAGCGTAAAACGCTTTTAACTTTAAAATGTTATGACATGGATGCAAGGAGATTAGAACTAAAATCTAACTTTGCAACACTTATGGCAAATAAGATAGAAAACAAACCACCGGTTAAAATTGTACAAAAATCAAGGGTAAAGCCTGACTGGTTAAAAGTAGATATTGCTGGTGGAGGAAAATATTCTGAGATGAAAAATCTCGTAAAGGAACACGGACTGCATACCATTTGTGAGAGTGGGAAATGTCCAAATATTGGGGAGTGTTGGGGTGTTGGAACGGCAACATTTATGATTGGCGGAAACACGTGCACACGATCTTGCCAGTTTTGTAATGTAGCCACTGGGGCTGGAGAGCCATTAGACGCAACAGAACCATTTAAAGTGGCTCAATCCATAAGCATAATGGGTATCAAACATGCTGTGGTAACTAGTGTTGATAGAGACGATTTGAAGGATGGCGGTTCTGAGCATTGGGCTAAAACGGTTTTGGAGATTAGAAAATGGAATCCAGATACAACGTTAGAAACACTGATTCCTGATTTTCAAGGAAGAACGGACCAATTGGATAATGTAATTGATGTTCACCCAGAAATCGTTTCACATAACATTGAAACGGTAAGACGGTTATCGCGCGAGGTAAGGGTGCAGGCGAAATACGACAGAAGCATGGAAGTGCTAAAATATCTCCGTGATAAAGGCATGAAAACCAAAAGTGGTTTGATGTTAGGGATGGGCGAAACTGAAGAAGAAATTAGAGAAACCTTGGCTGATCTTAGAGCCGTAGGGGTTGATATCATTACAATGGGACAATATCTACAACCCACACCAAGGCATTTAAAAGTAGATCGCTACGTTACGCCTGAAGAATTTGCCAAGTACAAAGATTGGGCTGATGCGATGGGGTACGAGTTCGTTGAAAGCGGGCCATTAGTGCGCTCGTCGTACCATGCTGAAAAACATCTCAAGTAGTTTAGCTTTCTTTTGTATCTATAAAATTATCAAGGAATCGCCACATAATTGCGCGAATATCCTCAAGGTCTTCTGACGACATATTTAAAGAATTGATTAATTCTTTTGGAACTCCTTTTGCTTTTTCTTGTAAATCTTGACCTTTTGGTGTTAAACTCACAAATACGGTTCGTTCGTCTTTGTTAGAACGTTGTTTAGTAAGCAACTTTTTCTCCTTCATCTTTCGTATTAACGGCGTAAGCGTATTGGTTTTTAAGAATAACTTACTGCCTAGCTCAGTAACGCTTAGTTTCTTATGCTGCCATAAAACCAGCAACACCAAATATTGAGGATAGGTTATTTCAAATGCTTCCAGTAGGGGTTGATACAAACGCGTGATCATTCGTGAGCTTGCGTATAAAGGGAAGCAGACTTGGTCTGGTAAAAATAGGTTTGAATTTTCCTCCATTATTTTCTCATTTTTTCGGTTTGAAAGACGTGGTTAATCGCTATGTAATGTACGTTTAGTGTAAAATGTCGCACAAGACATAATTGTGTACGACAATTTAACGAAAATATCTTTTTTTAGCCAGAAATTATCTGTTTTTTTGAATGTAGGCTTATACATGTTTACAAGCTTACGACTTAAATTCATCACGACAAACTAAAAACACACATATGAAAGGCGGAGAATTTTTAATCAAAGAGCAGCAGGCGAATGAAGTATTCGTGCCAGAAGAGTTGAATGAAGAACAACTTATGTTTAGGTCAATGGCCATTGATTTTATCGAAGCTAAAATTTGGCCCAATATTGCCAAAATCGACAAGCAACTGGAAAACCCAGAGATGGTCCCAAATCTTTTAGAAGAAATTGGTCAATTGGGTATGTTGGGTGCTGGTGTACCTGAAGAGTATGGTGGAATGGGTGTTGATTTTAACACAGAAACTGTGTTGAGTGAAGAGCTTGGTAAAGCCTTGTCGTTTGGTGTGGCTGTGGCCGCTCACACTGGGATTGGAACCTTGCCAATCTTGTATTTTGGGACACAACAACAGAAGGATAAATATCTGCCCGATTTAGCTACTGGCAAGCTGAAAGCGAGTTACTGTTTAACAGAGCCTAATTCAGGGTCAGACGCACTTGCCGCGAAAACAAAAGCAGTCCTCGATGGAGAGCATTGGGTACTTAACGGCCAGAAAATGTGGATTACGAATGCAGGGTTTGCTGATTTGTATATCGTATTTGCTCAAGTAGATGGAGATAAGTTTACGGGGTTTGTTGTAGAAAGAGATACTCCAGGACTTAAGCTCGGAGATGAAGAAGTAAAGTTAGGGATAAAAGGTTCAAGCACACGCCAAGTATTTTTTGAAGATGTACGTATCCCAAAGGATAATTTACTTGGGGAAATAGGAAAGGGACATAAAATCGCGTTCAATGTGCTCAATATTGGCCGATTTAAGCTTTGTGCCATGGTTATGGGTGGTTGTAAGAAAGCCATCGATATCGCCACTAATTATGCAAACGAAAGACATCAATTTGGTCAAGCTATTTCCGGTTTTGGTGCCATAAAGCACAAACTTGCCGAAATGGCAATCCGAACTTTCGCTACAGATTCAGCTACCTATCGTGTCGCAGATTTAATCACCGACAAAATCGAGGAATTAAAGAAAGAAGGACTGAGTAAAGAAGAAGCAAAATTGAAGGCGGCTGAAGAATATAGTGTGGAATGTGCTATACTGAAAGTACTGGGTTCTGAAGCTTTGGACTTTGTAATTGACGAGGCCGTCCAAATTTTTGGCGGAACGGGTTACTCGGAAGAATATCCTGTTGCACGGATGTATCGCGACGCACGGATCAATCGCATATTTGAAGGTACCAACGAAATCAACAGAATGCTTGCTGTTGGTCAACTGATGAAAAAAGCGATGAAAGGGGAATTGGATATCATGACTCCTGCAATGAAAATACAGGAAGAATTGATGGAGATTCCAAGTTTCGATGACGACGATGATGGAGGGCCATTTTTTGCTGAAAAGAAGGCAATAGTAAATGCCAAGAAGGCAATCTTATTGGCAGCTGGTGCAGCTGCTCAGAAATACATGATGGAGCTTGAAAAGCAACAAGAGATTTTAATGAATCTGGCAGACATGGTCATCGATGTTTTTACTGCAGAGAGTGCCATACTCCGAACAGAGAAGATGATAAACTTGCATGGAGAGGCTTCTGCCGAACTGCAAGTCTTGATGTCGAAAACATATTTGAGCGACGCATTGGAACGTGTGCACATGTCTGGCAAACATGCCATTTGTGGGTTTGCAGAAGGTGATGAACTGCGTATGATGTTAATAGGTGTCAGGAGGTTCACCAAGTACGAACCGTTTAACACCATTGCTGCACGTCAGGCAGTTGCAGATAAAATGATTGAAGCAAATAAATACCCTTATTAATAGAACTATGGAGGTAATAGCAGCTAGTAATCGTAAAATCAACTCAGTAGCCGTTTTAGGTTCAGGTATTATGGGGAGTAGGTTGGCATGTCATTTTGCCAACATCGGTCTGAAAGTATTTCTGTTAGACATAGTTCCCTTTGATTTAACAGAGGAAGAAAAGGGCAATCCGAAGGCCAGAAATAGAATTGTAAATGCGGCGCTTAAAACAGCGCTAAAGTCAAATCCTTCACCGGTGTATTCGAAGGATGTGGCAAAAAATATAACTACAGGCAATTTCGATGATAATATGGATTGGTTGTCGAAGGTTGATTGGACGATAGAAGCCGTAATCGAAAACTTAAAGATTAAAAAGGAAGTCTTCGAAAAAGTGGAAAAACACAGAAGGCCAGGGACGCTAATAAGTTCAAACACCTCAGGGATTCCAATTTCGATGATGCTTGAAGGCAGGTCGGAAGAGTTTCAAGCACATTTCTGTGGGACACACTTTTTTAATCCACCGCGATATCTCAGGTTATTAGAAATAATTCCTACCGTAAAAACGGATGCTGAGGTTACAAAGTTCCTAATGCGATATGGTGATTTGTTTTTAGGTAAACAGACTGTTTTGTGTAAGGATACACCTGCTTTTATTGCAAACAGAATTGGTGTATTTAGTATCATGGCCATTTTCCATTTAATGCAGGAAATGGATTTAACGGTTGAGGAAATAGACGCGATATCAGGTCCGGTAAGCGGTAGACCAAAGTCTGCAACGTTTAGAACTTGTGATTTAGTTGGTATTGACACCCTCGTAAAGGTAGCGCAAGGAGTTGGGCAAAATTGCCCCGAAGACGAAGCCAAAAAACTATTTGAGATACCTCCATTTGTTCAAAAAATGGTTGAGAACGAATGGTTCGGAGACAAAACGCGTCAGGGTTTTTATAAGAAGTCGAAAGACGAAAATGGCAAGCGCATAATCGAAGCCCTCGACTTAAAAACATTTGAGTATAAGCCAAAAACTAGCCCAAGGTTCGAGTCTATTGGGGCAGCAAGAAAGGCGGAGAGTTTACCCCATAAGCTCAAAATATTGGCAAAAGGGACAGACAAGGCGGCCATGTTTTTTAACAGTTTAAATATGCAGGTATTTGCATACGCCAGTAATCGAATTCCAGAAATTGCAGACCATTTATATCAAATTGATGATGCCATGCGCGCTGGTTTTGGGTGGGAGCTCGGTCCCTTCGAAACATGGGATATTTTAGGCCCTCAGCGTATAGCTGATGCCATGCGGTCAGAAAACATAGTGCCTAATCAGTGGGTGCTCGACATGCTTGAAAGTGGAGTGTCGAGTTTTTATAAAACTGAAAACGGAGCCCGCTATTTTTATAACATTTCATCTAAATCATATGAAGTGATTCCAGGGTCACAAGAGAATATTACGCTAAATAACTACCGTACTAATGACTTGGTTTGGGGCAATAAAGGCGCTAGTCTTCATGATATCGGTGACGGTGTACTGTGTTTAGAATTTCACACAAAAATGAACGCTATTGGCTCCGAAATTTTACAAGGCATCAATAAATCAATCGACATAGCAGAGAAGCAGAATTGGAAAGGGTTGGTTGTTGGAAACGATGCGCAAAATTTCTCTGCAGGCGCAAATTTGGCTATGATGCTTATGTTGGCCATTGAGCAGGAATATGACGAGTTGAACATGGCGATTCGGTATTTCCAAAATACGGTTATGCGACTGAGATATTCTTCCATACCCGTTGTTATGGCTCCTCATGGACTAACACTTGGAGGCGGATGTGAAATGAGCTTACATGCAGACGCAACGGTTGCATCTGCTGAGACATATATTGGCTTGGTAGAATTTGGCGCGGGTCTCATACCTGGCGGTGGTGGGACCAAAGAATTTGTGGTTCGAACAAGCGATGGATTTTATACGGGTGACCCACAATTGCCAGCGCTACAGGAAAGGTTTACAACTATTGCAACAGCCAAAGTGGCCACTTCTGGTTACGAGGCATTTGATATAGGTGTATTGCACACCGATAAAGACTCTGTTGTGATTAATCAAAGTCGATTAATTGCTGAAGCGAAGAATAAGGTTATTGAGCTGTCAAACTCAGGATACTCAAGACCATTAGAGCGAGAAGACATTTTAGTGTTAGGGCAAACGGCATTAGGAACAATGTATGCTGGAATTGAGGCATTCGGGATTAGCGGATTTGCATCCGAACATGATCAAAAAATAGCGAAAAAACTGGCTTTTGTTATGGCCGGTGGAGATTTGTCGCAGCCAACAGAGGTGTCTGAGCAGTATTTACTCGACTTAGAGCGAGAAGCCTTTTTATCCTTATTGGGAGAAAGAAAAACGCTGGAACGTATTCAGCACATATTGAAAACAGGTAAGCCATTAAGAAATTAAACAAAGCAGCTATGAAACATGCATATATAATCAGTGGTTTTCGCACCGCTGTTGGGAAGGCAAACAAAGGAGGTTTTCGGTTCACTTCTCCAGTAGATTTTGGAGCAGCCGTCATAGATCATTTGATTGACAATACAAAAGGGTTTGACCCAAGCGTAGTGGAAGATCTATTGGTTGGAAATGCCGTACCTGAAGCAGAGCAAGGGTTGCAAATGGCACGTTGGGTTGGTGTTAAATCAAAGTTGCCAATTAATGTTGGTGGTGCAACAGTTAACCGGTATTGTGGTAGCGGTCTAGAAACGATAAGCATGGCCGTAGGTAAGATACAAGCGGGCTTGGCAGACTGCATCATTGCGGGAGGAACTGAAAGCATGAGTTTAGTGCCAACGGTTGGGTTCAAGACAGTGCCCAATTATAGTATCGCCAAAGACCATCCTGATTATTTTCTAGGTATGGGTCTTACCGCAGAGGAAGTTGCTTTAAAGTTTAATGTAAGCCGAGAAGATCAAGACGCATTCGCGTATGATTCGCACCAAAAGGCTATCGCAGCAATCGAGGGGGGGAAGTTTAAAGACGAGATTGTTCCTTACACCGTAAATGAAGTGTACTACGATGCTGAAAAGCGTAAACGTAAACAAAGATCGTTTGTGGTTGATACAGATGAAGGACCACGCCGCGACACAAGTTTGGAAGTGTTGGGTAAACTAAGACCGGCTTTTAAGCAAGGAGGTTCGGTGACGGCAGGTAATTCAAGTCAGACCTCTGACGGTGCTGCTTTCGTTATTGTAATGAGTGAAGACATGATGAAGGCACAAGGCTTAGAACCTATAGCACGACTTGTTTCAGTTGCGAGCGCAGGAGTTGATCCAAGGTATATGGGTATTGGCCCTGTTGAAGCTGTACCAAGAGCGCTGAAACGCGCGGGACTCAAACTTGATGATATCGATCAGATTGAGTTGAACGAGGCATTTGCCTCACAAAGTTTAGCCGTAATTCGTGAGTTAGGTCTTAATACGGACAAGGTCAATGTAAATGGTGGTGCCATTGCACTAGGCCATCCATTAGGTTGTACAGGAGCAAAACTAACCATTCAGCTACTTAACGAAATGAAAAGACGTGAGCAGCGCTATGGAATTGTAACTGCTTGTATTGGCGGAGGCCAAGGCATAGCAGGCGTTTATGAAAGATTATAATTAAGAACTAGTGTGTAATTAGGCTGGATTGCGGGTGTTGAAGTATTCAACGCTCGCTTTTGGTTTCTGGGTCTATTTAACACATGAGTACACTATGTACTTTTCATTCTCAGCTACCACCTCTACGCTGTTAAATACCTTATCTAAGTGAGTCTTATAGTTTAAATGATGGTTTGCAACAACACGCAATTCGCCGCCTGGTTTAAGGATTCGATGTGACTCCTTGAAAAGTCTAATGGGAAGACTAATATCGATTTCATGTTCTATATGAAAAGGTGGATTGGTAAGAACAACATCAAATGAATCAGGGGCAAAGCTGTCCAGCGTATGCAGATGATGAAATAAAGCGTTGTCACCTTCCACATTAAGTTTGGCACTCTCTAAAGCTAAATATGAATCATCAACAAAATGAACAGTAGATTTTGGGCTTTTTTGCAATACGACTTTTCCAATAATTCCATTCCCACAACCCAAATCCAGAACAGACATTTCGTTTTTGAGTTCAGGTAAATTTTGTATCAAAAGCTGACTTGCATGATCTAAGGAATTTGATGAAAAAACGCCAAAATATTGACGAATTGTGTCGTTTTCGTGTGAATAAGTGCTAATTACGTCTCTTTTTTGTCTTTTTTTAGGTGTTTTTAAAATCAGTAATCTCGACTTTTTTATCGCTTTGGACTGACTCACATCGTCAAAATATCTCTCCGATATTTCAACCATTTGCTTGCTAAAATGACGTGTCATAAACGAACAAATCATCTGACCTTTCACACTCGCATGCTGAGTGAAATGATCTAGAAACAATTCAAAAAGGTCTAAAGATTTAGGAATCTTCATCAGCCCGATGGTCGGTTTTAACGCCGGTTTGGCAAGAGGTGTTAAAAAAGAATAAGACCACTTGACCTTATTTTCAGCAATGTTTTTAGAAATCGCTCCTTGTTGAGAAGCAGAATCAACTACAACATAATGGTTTTTTGCATCGACTTGAGCCGTCAAATAACCAAATGAATCACCGTAAGTAATTACATTGGATTTGGTGGTGTCAAAGTCTTTTAATTGAAGGAGTATGTGCTCGTCAGCCGCACTCCATGCTTGAAGTGATCTGTTTGTTGAAGCAGGGTAACGTTTTATTTTTAACCCTTGAGTTTTGTGCATAGGCAAAGGTACACTGACTATTCTTTCTGTAACGTTTTTAGTTTTTAAAATACTTGTATAGCTGATGCACAGGGCGTCGTGTAATTAGCCTTCTCAGAATGTAGAAATCATCATTTCGGCTGTCATATTTTACTTTTTCCTTGGAAAGTAGTGTTTCAACTCCTTTGTCATTTTGAATTCTTACCGTGTGACTTATGCGCGCAGGCGCTTGGGTACACCAACGTAATTCACGACCAAACTAGCCAAGATGCTCTTAATCAATAAGGAAGGCATCAGCCTTAGAAAGATGTAAGTAAAGCCTATAAAACTAAAACCAGCAAAATAATTGTAGATAACAGCGAACATAATCAGTGTCACATGGGCTACCAAAAACAACATTAAAGCCTTGAAGAAACCTGTGCTGTTATTTTGCAAAATAACAACTGATAAACTCATTACCGGGAACCCAATCACAAAACCAGCAGAAGGTGAAAGTAATATAGCTGGATTGGCTTCAAACCCACTGAATATTGGCAACCCTGCAAGTCCAGCCAATATATAAATGACAGCTGCAAAAACCGCAGACCAGCGAAACCAGTACGCAGTGACAACAAGTACAAAAGTTTGCAGTGTAAGTGGAATCGTCGGGATGTCGATTGACAATGGACCAATTAAAATTAAAGCGATAAGTGATATTACGAGCTTCGTTACAAAAGGTCCAACTGCATCATTGCTCATACAGCGTGTAGATTATGTCTGTATTGTATGTGTTTGCAGGAAGGGATAATGATATTCCGTCTAATTTGTATTGTAAGTATATATTGTTGAGGGCTCCCTGGCCTTGCAATACGGTTTGGGGCATATTCCGAATTTGTGTGTAGTTGGAGCAACCCCAAAGTGAGCCGTTTCCGTTCCCAGAGCTTGTCCGTCGAACGTATACCTTAACATTGTTGTCCCAATTGATATCTGATTTGCTTACGGTTACACGCCAATACGCTTGTCTTCTCAAGTTTTTGATGTCCAAGCGAACACCGTCTTGCTTGCTTTCGGTTTCTAAGCTGTAGTCTTCTCCGGGTTGAATGTTTGCTAAGTTGAAGGAGAAATCTACACTACCACGAATAAGTATTTGTTGTCCAAAGGCCGTTGTAGCTACAACTATCAGAAAGAGGCATATCGCTGATTTTTTCATTAGTCGCTGCTGGTATAAGTGATGGTTAGATATGTCTTATCGTCGTCTACTACCAACTGGTCTATGTCGGTTAATTTTAATTCATAAATCAATTGATGACCAAAACGTATGCCACGACGGGTACAACCTCCACCAATTCTATTGACAACAACCTGAGGTTGATTTGATAATGTGATAGAGTTGGAATATCGCCTACCCCATGTTTCTCGGCCGTTTTGTTGAAGGTCTTTAACTTCTAAATTTACGGCTAATCCATCCGGAACACTCCCTGAGGTAATCTGAGCATATACCTTGCGGTAACTTCCTCGATATTTTCGCGAGCAACTATAATTAAGCCACGTGTTGTCATCTTTAGATTCTTCAGTTTCTCCTGGCTTGTCGCCAGCACGATCAGGGAGGCTAAACCCTAACTCCTCATTCATCTACAAAGACATTCAAGGTAAAGTTGTATACTCGTGCCATGCTATATGGCTTGTTAAAGTTTGCCCTATCTTATGCAACAAGGAAATACTTTGTTCATATCAATATATTGAATGAAGATAAAATCCCTTCCGACAAACCGGTTCTTCTTCTTCCCAACCATCGCAGTGCGTTTATGGACCCTATTGTGATTGCTTCTCAAATGCGACGTACAACGTATTTTCTTGTCCGTGGAGAATCATTCAATAATCCAACTATGGTTAAATTGTTCAATAGGCTAAAGATGATACCTATCTATAGACGTGAACATGATCCAGATAAGGTTGGACAAAACAAAGACATCTTTAAATACTGTCACCAATTGATGGAAAAGAATGGATGCTTAATGATTTTTCCTGAAGGAATCTGTCAGACAAAATACACGCTAGCACCACTGAAGGCCGGTACCGCTCGTATTGCACTGGAGGCCGAAGCTAAAAATGACTTTAACTTAGATATCCATATGATTCCTGTTGGGATTAATTATTCTAACCCGCATCGTTTCCGTGGTAACCTAACGATTGATGTTGGAGACCCCATTAAACCAATCGATTTTAAAGCGCAATATGAAGAGAACCAATGGGAAGCAGTTAATGAATTAACGAGTGCAATAGAAAAGGAACTTTTAAAAAGGATAATTACCGTAGAGGACCAGGAACAGATACGAACAGTATTACATATTGAAAAACTATTTCAAGGGAGTGCAGCAGATCATCCATTTGATACAGGTGATTGGCATCAAACGCGAAAAGGTATAAACGAGTTTATCGATAAAAACAAAACAACAGATAGTGAAGCGTTTGAGCAATTCGAAACAAGGTTGAGTAGTTATGTAGGGACACTTCAACGACTAGGTGTTGAAAAGAACGCCTCATTGATTAACCAATCAGGAAGAAAGGTTAGCCGTAAAATAGTACTCAAATTTCTTACACTTATTGTAGGCTTCCCGCTATTCATTATAAGTATCGTATTACACATATTACCCTTTCAAATCACAAGAACCCTATCACTTAAAGTGGTGAAACGCGTGGATTTTATGGGCTCTGTGGCAATGGCACTAGGTTTATTGGTGTTTACAATTTTTGGTACGCTTGAAACATATATTGTACATCAGGTATTCAATAATTGGTGGATTACGGTTGGATTTTTCCTTGTTTGGCCAAGTTTAGGATTGCTGGCTTACGGATACTTAGCAGAGTGGGTTAAGCTTAGAGAAGCGTATAGATGGGTTAGGGTAGGTACCAAACGACTGTCGATACTAAGGCAGTTGAAAAAGGACAAAAAGGCTTTGTTGTCGTATCTGACTAATGCCTGAACGTTATAAATAATTAACGATACCAAAATGAATTTTGGCTTGGCTAAACTTAATTCCGTTGCCTTGCTCACTGCCCAGGGCGTATGCCAATGTTAATATTCCGGAATTGACATCTAGGTGAACACCTGCGCCAAAACCATAAGGGTAGTCGGTCACTAGCCCCAACTCAGGGTCGCTTTTATTTTCTGTATAAGCAGCATTTGCAAATAATTGAAAAAAGGCATTTTCACCTAAAATATATCGATATTCAATTCCGACCATTGTATAGCTATTGGCCAATAACGACTCTTCATTAAATCCTCGAAGAGAACGCGTTCCGCCAAATCTATATAAGTCGTTTACAAACACCGTTTCTGTAATTAACTGTTTGCCGCTCACTAATCCAACGGCCGTACTTTTTTTGCCAAGCGGGAAAAACAACGATACACTATAATTAAACTCCGCCTGTAGAGATTTTAAATCGATCGAGTCATACACGTTATACGTTTCATTATTTACGTTGGTGAACAGCACCTGCTCTATGCGGATGTCTTTCTGCACACGCCGTTGACCTACATTGCCATCAATCTCGATGTCAAAACCTTTCCTTGGATTTAATGGATTGTCTAAGCGACTTCTTTTTAATTGCAAACCATAACTCGTAGTGCTTACTGGATTTTGGATTGGTATACTTTGGGTTAGTCGAATTGAACTTGTGTCAGCAAAAATGAGTGCTGACTGTGCATTTTGCACGTAGATTTTTAAAAAGTCAGTTCCTTCAAATAGGTAACGAAACCCCAGTTTCGTTTTTAAGTTGAAAAATTGAGTATCGAACTTGATGTACTCAAAGTTTCCATCAATTCCCATTGGGCTTTTTAGTAAATAGGGGATTTCGCCACTCATTTTAAGCTGTTGCGAGCGTGCAGCAAAACTTTTCCAATGTAAGTCGTACCCTATGCCACGCCTTAAGAGGTTTTGTAGACTTAAATTTACCTCACCAGTGATCAATAAATTATTCTGCGAACCCGATGTATTAGGAGCAAAACCAATAATGCCGTCGGCTTGATCTGTTCGTCTATGCTTTAAATACAGCGTAATCCGTACACGTTGGCCAGCGAAGTATATTCTAGGATTATGAGTAATAGTGACAAATGGTAACTTCGATAGTTTCTCACGAATCTTAACCGCAACTTTTTCACTATACGGCATGTTTGGTTCAATGTCCAAATATTGATAAAGAAAGCTCTTCGACACTTGTGCATCACCTACCATGGTTATCGTGTCAAATTCAAAATATCGGTTTTGAATGACCGTCAATTTCCCTTCAACTACACCGTTTTCTGATGATTTAATGCTGTCGAGTTTTACTTGCGCAAAAGGAAATCCATGATTCTCCCCATAGCTAAGAATACGCTCAACCATACGACTATAAGCTGTTCTGTTGATTGGTTTGTCGTGAATTGCACCGATACTAACACCAGTTTCTTGCATCCAATTTATGGCCCGTTCATTGTACGTTAGTTTGGCCCAACTAAACCTGTTGCCTACATATATCTTGGCTGTAATTTGAGTACTGTCGACAGAGAAAGAATCAATGGATGCACTTAAGTAACCGTCATTGTGAAAATTAGATACCCACTCTTTTAGATAATTTTTTGCTGCAATAGCATCGCTAAACGTGGATTTGGGACTTTCGGATTGCAGTACTTTTTGAGCTCCCGTGTCAACACCGATGTATCTACACGTCATAGTAGATTGTGCCATTAAACCAAAGGCACAAAACAGACATAGATTCAACAGTATTAATTTCATAAATGCGGCCATCTCGTGTTGTTATAAACGGCGTTGGTAAAGATACATTACCTCACTATTTAATACTTGCGTATAATTTAACTGTGACTTTATTCTCATTTTCTTTTGGCGGTTGTGTGAAAAGCCTTCAAATAATCCGGTTCGAAATAGGCGGTGTCTTCAAATGTTTTGGCTTTCCATTTGTTAACTGCAAGCGGTCCCATAAACCGTGCGGACAAGAAATCATCGACATGCCATTGAAGGTTTGGGTGATTAATTTCTTTGTAAGATTTCTCAGCACCTGAGCCAAAGATATGTATGTTGTTTTCTGTCAATAATTCACTAAAAGATTCAGTTGTAACAACGAGAGGCGCTGGTGTAAACGCACAAGTTAAGTCAGGGTTGTAAATAGCCGTAAATATTTCCATACGACGTGCATCAATGGCTGGGCAAATGAGCTGGCCGTCGAGATTATCGTTAGATTCAATGAAGCCTGAGGCCATAAGGGTTAAAGAATTTATTGAAATAAGCGGAATGTTAAGCGCATAACACAATCCTTTCGCCACAGAAGTCCCAATTCGTAAACCTGTATAGGAACCAGGGCCTGAACTTAATGCGACGGCATCAATGTCTCCGATAACAAGATTACTCGCTGTAACCAGTTTATCAATAAGAACGGTTGCGACGGCAGCATGCTTAAAAGACGCATCTTCTTTTAAGAATCCTAGGCAGGTTTTTGATTCATTAAAAAGTGCTACAGAACATATTGTACCAGATGTCTCAATACACAGGATAATTGCCATTGTGCAAAGATGCATGAATTTGAAGCAAATGACCTGAAATTCTTAAAGTTGGAATATCTAATATTGCGTCAAATCTGTTATAAAGATAAAATGATAAAACCACCAGTTTGTCCCATAAATCCTCATCAAATTGAAACACACGGTGATGTACGTGTTGATGATTACTATTGGTTGAATAACCGTGAAGATGCGGAAGTTATAAAATATCTGGAAGCCGAAAATGACTATTCCAATAGTGTAATGAAGGATACGGAGTCGTTGCAAAAGCGGTTATACGACGAAATGTTGGGAAGGATAAAACAAGACGATAGCTCGGTACCCTATTTTCTTAATGGATACTGGTATTATACAGTGGTTCAAGAAAACAAAGAGTATCCGGTTTTTTGCCGCAAAAAAGATTCTTTAAGCAATCCAGAAATTGTATTACTTGATGTAAATGCACTTGCAGAAGGTAAATCGTTTTGTCAAATTGGAGGATTATCTGTGAGTCCAGACAACAAAAAGCTCGCCTATGCGGTAGACTTTGTTAGTCGGCGGATCTATACCATTTACATTAAGGACTTAGAAACGGGAGAGATTTCTGCTCAAACCATTACGCAAACATCTGGAGGGGCAACTTGGGCTAACGACAACAATACATTGTTTTATACAACCAAAGATTCGGAGACTTTGAGGTCGGATAAGATATTTAGGTATAGTATAAAAACGGACAAATCCACATTAGTGTATCATGAATTGGATGACACCTATAATGTATATGTACGTAAAACAAAGTCGAGACAGTACTTAGTTATATCTTCTCACAGCACACTCACCTCCGAACATCAAATATTAGCGGCAGATAATCCGGAAGGAAGTTTTACGGTTTTTAATAAAAGAGAAAGAGGTATTGAGCATGGTATTGCTCATTTTAATGATTCCTGGTATGTATTAACCAATTGGGAAGCCCCTAACTTTCGCTTAATGCAATGTGGTTTGACGGATACAGAAAAACAGCATTGGAAGGAATTGGTAGCTCATCGGCCCGATACGCTTCTTGATGGAATCGAACTTTTTAATGACTTTTTGGTCATGGAAGAACGCCATAATGCCCTTACACATATTCGTATTCGGCACATTAGCACTGGCAATGAACATTACATCAAAATGGATGATCCGGCTTACAGCTGCGGCACTGGAACAAACCCAGAATTTGATTCCAAGATACTTCGGTTTGGATATACTTCGCTGACAACACCTTATTCTGTGTTTGATTATGATATGGTGACCAAGGAAAAGGAATTGCTTAAAGAGCAAGAAGTTGTTGGTGGTTACAACAAGGAAGAGTATGTATCTGAAAGGTTATTTATTACAGCCAGAGACGGTGTAGACGTGCCGGTGTCGTTGGTGTATAAAAAAGGGACGGTAAAAGACGGCAAAGCACCTTTGTTGCTATACGCCTATGGAAGTTACGGTCATTCGATGGATCCACATTTTAGTTCCTACCGACTGAGTTTAATAGACCGTGGTTTTATATATGCCATTGCGCACATAAGAGGAGGTGAAGAGTTGGGACGTGAGTGGTATGAGTCAGGTAAATTGCTAAACAAAAAGAATACGTTTTTCGATTTTATAGATTGTGCCAAGCATTTGGTGAAGGAAAGCTATACGTCAACAAAAAATTTATATGCTATGGGCGGCAGTGCTGGTGGCTTATTAATGGGTGCAATAATTAACCTCGAGCCAAAATTGTGGCGAGGTGTTGTAGCTCAAGTGCCTTTTGTTGATGTAGTAACCACGATGTTGGATGAGTCTATTCCACTAACAACTGGTGAGTTTGACGAATGGGGAAACCCAAAAGAGGAAACTTTTTATAATTACATAAAATCATATTCTCCTTACGACAATGTGGAGGCAAAAGATTATCCCAATATGCTGGTAACAACGGGCTTACACGACAGTCAAGTTCAATACTGGGAACCAGCAAAATGGGTGGCAAAATTGAGGGCGTTAAAAACAGACAACAATATATTGTTGCTGAAAACCGAAATGGATTTCGGACACGGGGGAGCAAGCGGACGATTTGAGCGTATAAAGGAAATTGCCTTGGATTATGCCTTCCTATTAAAGCTGCAAAATATTAAAGAATAAAAAAAGGGCCGGAAATGCCGACCCTTTTCAATATTTCAAAAGTACCTAACTTTCAAAAAGATTATTTAGATGCAACTAATGTTACATCAAATTCGATTTCATCCTTGATGAAATTGTCTTTTAAGAAAGCCCAATTTTCATCCGTGTTGTTATTTCCCCAAACAACACCCCAGTCATTTCTGTTAATTGCGAACTTGCTTGAAGCAGTCATACCAGCGTCAGTCATCTCAGTAGTTACTGGAATTTCAATCTCTTTAGTAATTCCTTTAATAGTTAAGTTTCCTTTAACCATGTCAGTACCGCCTGAAGTGATTTCAAATGATGCAGTTGGAAAAGAATCAACCATAAAGAAGTCTCCACTTTTTAAGTGACCCATTAATTTAGCAGTCATTTCTTCATTTGCTGGATTAGCTTCCGCTATCGACGTCATGTCAAGCGTAAAATTCCCAGCTTCAACTGCTCCGTCATTTGTTGAAAGAGATCCAGCAGTAACAGTAACAGTTCCTGTGTGAGAACCATCCAATACTTTGGCTCCAGACCAATTTACTGTTGATTCGTCAAGGTTTACGTTGTACGTTACGCTTTCTACTGTTGCTTCAGCTGTTTCACCAGCTTCTTCTGTAGTTGTTGTTTTTGGGTTTCCACATGAAGCCAATAGTAGCCCGGTAGAAACAGATAAAATTAATAATGTTTTTTTCATTTTTTTGTTTTTGCAAAATGTCTTTATGGTAGACCTAACCAGCGTTCATGCAAATTGTTTGTATAGACATGTAAATTTTTTTCCTTTGACACTACTATGACATTTGTAGTCTTTCCCGTTCGTCAACTTGCAGCTGAAGAAGTGATAGAATATCCTATTTTTGATTACTTGAAAAAGCAGTTCCATATCGTATTTTGTTTGTTTATCGCACTGTGTATATCACCGTTTGTAACACAATCACAAATACCGAAAAACCAGTTTGAAATTGTTTTGACAGGAGATGAAATAGTTGAGTCTACCGCATGCATTGAAAACTATGTTTTGATTAGCAGTGTTAAGGCAGCAGTTAAGTCCAAATACATCCCGACAAGGAGGTATATCTTGCTTGATTCGATCTTGAAAGTTCAAATGGATACGATTCCACCTATTCCATTTAGGCACAAACCCAGAGACCAATATCGCAGTGACGATGCATTTTACGATTTCTATTATGATTACCGCCGTGGCGAATACTCATTGGTGGAGTCAACAAAAAGCGAGTTTCAAGTTGTGTCTGGTGATCTCCCTAATAAGATGTACGAACCACAAGTGGTTGTAGGCGACGAAGCTAGATTTTTTTTGGACCGTAGAATTAATAGAGAACGTATAGTTGTAGCCCCAATTGAAGCACCGGGCTACGAATCGTATAGTGTAAAGCGGGTGAAAAAGCGGACAAAGGTGTTTCCACTGTATTTTGATTTTATACAAGGAGGTACTGACGTGTCTTACATCTGGAGGGAAAAGAGTAGCAAGGAAAATGATGTATTTGTAGCGACCTGGAGTGGCACTGGAGAATCCTATGGACGGTTTCAATTTAGTATACCTGATAAAACGATTCATGGGATAACGATCTATCAGTTAAGTGAAGAAAGAATACTTCTAACAGGCACGTACGCCAAATATACCACTCGACAAGCTAGTGGGGTGTTTTTTGCGGTCATAGAAGATGGTTGTTGCTTGAATATGAAGACGTTTTCGTTTTCAGACTTACCACATTATTTTGACTACTTGGATAAGTATGAAAAACTTGAAATGAAACGTAAACTGGCGAGATTAAAGAAGCATGAAAAAAGTACCGAAATAAGAACCCATGCCTTTGCGCATCCGGTAATTTCTATTGGAAACGGTTTCATGCTGCCCGTAGAGATTTACAAAGAACTATACACAGATTTATACGGGGTAACACGAAATGGAAACACTATTGCAGGATCACCACAAGACTTTAAAGGTTATGCTTATTCGCATGGCTTAATTCTTCGATTTGATGCCGAAGGCCAACTCAAACATGATTATTATTTCGACATGGATCTCGACTATATCCCATGGACAACCTCTGCTAAATTGCAAACATTTGTAGATGACGACACCTTACAGTTAGGGTATGCAGCCAAGAACAAACTTTATTTTGGTCATATTAAACCATTGGAGTTTGGAGAACTTAATTCGGACACTATTCCGGGGAAGAATTCGACAAAGGTCACGCGTAAAGAAGCCCAGTTTTTCTACATGAATGACGGTAGTGCGTTGATTTATGGGTATAGAACACAGAAACAAAAACAAGGGTTTCTCAAAAAGGCCGACGTATACTTCATAGAAAAGAGAAAAGTCCGCTAATTTTGCCGCCATGTCTACAAACAAGAAACATTTGGTCACCTGTGCTTTACCCTATGCCAACGGGCCCTTACATATTGGCCATTTAGCAGGGTGTTTTTTGCCAAGTGATATTTATGTGCGTTACTTGAGAAACGCAAAGAAGGAAGTGTTATTTGTTTGTGGAACCGATGAGCATGGTGTGCCAATTACGTTACAGGCCAAAAAGAAAGGAGTAACACCTCAAGATGTTGTTGACGAGAATTATACACTGATTCGCGACAGTTTAGAGAAATGGGGGATTGGGTTTGATAATTTTTCAAGAACAACACGACCAATTCATCACGAAACCGCTAAAGCGTTTTTTAAAACGCTGTATGATAATGGCGTTTTTGTAGAGCAGGTAACTGAGCAATACTATGATGAAGAGTCAAATCAGTTTTTGGCCGATAGATATATAACCGGTGATTGCCCACACTGTAAACATCAGGGGGCTTATGGAGATCAATGTGAGAATTGTGGACGTACGTTAAGTCCTTCTGAGTTGATTAATCCAAAATCAGCGCTTACCGGAAACAGTCCAGTCAAAAAGGAAACAAAGAACTGGTTTTTACCTTTAGATACTATTCAAGCGTCGTTTTTAAATGAATGGGTAGCTACCAAAAAGGATGTATGGAAATCGCACGTATATGGTCAATGCATGAGTTGGCTGAATGATGGTTTGAAACCGCGAGCGATGACTAGAGATTTAGACTGGGGCGTTAAGGTTCCAATAGAAGGCGCCGATGGTAAAGTAATGTACGTGTGGTTTGATGCACCTATTGGGTATATCTCGGCAACAAAAGAATGTACAGATGATTGGAAATCGTGGTGGCAAAATCCTGAGGCTGAATTAACGCATTTTCTTGGAAAGGATAATATCGTTTTTCATACCATAATATTTCCAGCCATGTTAAAAGCCCATGGTGATTTCAACTTACCGACACATGTACCGGCCAATGAATTTCTAAATTTGGAAGGCGAGAAACTTTCAACGTCAAGAAATCATGCGGTTTGGTTGCATGAATATTTAAATGATTTCCCTGGGAAAGAAGACGAGTTACGTTATGTGTTGACGAGCATAATGCCCGAGACCAAAGACAGTGATTTTAGCTGGGCAGATTTTCAAGCACGGGTGAATAACGAATTGGTAGCGATTTTGGGTAATTGGGTGAATCGAGTAATGGTATTAACCCATAAATATTTCGATGGAGTCGTTCCTGCAAACGAAAATAAGACGGATTACGACGTGCTGGAATCAGCCCGAGCACTTGAAGAAAAAGTGGGAGGATTGATTGAAGAGTTTAAATTTAGAGATGGTTTGGCGGAGTTAATGGCCATTGCTAGACTTGGTAATAAATACCTGCAAGATACCGCACCTTGGCATGCGATTAAAGAAGAAAATGGGCAAGAACGCGTAAAAGAAATACTAAATGTTTCTTTACAATTACTGGCCTTGTTCGCTAAATCGAGTATACCATTTCTGCCACACACATCTGGTAAATTAACAGATATGCTTCAGCTTAAACCAACTGGATTAATGGCCGGTCAGCAAGTAAATAAGCCAACGCTGTTGTTCGCTAAGATTGAAGACGAGGAAATACTAAAACAAAAAGAAAGATTGGAAAATCAAGCACAAGAAAACGCGGAAGCACCAGAATTAGAACCAATAAAACCTACCATCACCTTTGATGATTTTTCGAAGTTGGACTTTAGAGTAGGAACCATTGTTGAGGCCGCGAAAGTGCCTAAAGCAGATAAGCTTTTACAATTGTTGGTAGACATAGGTCTTGAAAAGCGCACCATACTTTCTGGTATTGCACAACATTTTAGTCCTGAAGACTTGGTCGGAAAGCAAGCAGTTGTTGTTACAAATCTAGCGCCAAGAAAAATGCGTGGTGTTGAATCTAACGGAATGCTGTTAATGGCAGAAAATACGGAAGGGAAATTGGTGTTTGTTGAGCCAGTTGGCGGTATTGAGCCAGGGTCAGTCGTTCGTTAATACTACAAATCAAATGCCTGCCCTAAGCGAGCAATTTTAAATCCTTCTTTTTGAACCAGTTTAGACTGAGGAGATGTTTCCTTCAATAAAGGATTGGTATGGTTCATATGTATAAAGTGAACTTTTTCCTTTTGCTCTGCAGTCATATCTTTTAGAAGCGTCATGGTCTCGATTACGAAGGGATGAGGTATTTCGCTTATGTCTCTTGATTTTATTTCATCTCCATCGAAAAAAGTGGCATCAATAAAAGCGAAGTCCACTTGTTTAATAGCGTCTATGATGTGAAGATTCCATTTCTCCCACTTGTCGATATCTGGAATGAATAGAGCCGATTTTGACGGACCTTGTATTCTATAGCCAACCGTTTCAGAATACTCATCTCTGTGAGGTACACGAAATGGCGTTACAGATAGACTGTCTCCTAATGATATGGGCTTATTGTTTTCAATGGTAAACAGTTCAATGTTTTCTTGTAAAACGAGCTGACTCCAAGGGCCGTTCCGACTTAAAAACTGTTCCATACGTGGCATGGTGTAGACAGGAACGCAGTGGCTGTTAATCGCTTCTTTTCCTAAGTACATCAAACCGGCATAATGACCAATGTGTGCATGTGTGAGAAATATGCCGTTGGGCACTGAGGCTAGGCCTGAGTCTAAGGTCGACAACATATGAGTTTGCGCGCTTATATCTGGTGTTGCTTCAAATAAAAATGATGTATGTGCGCGATGATCAATAAGCCCAAGTGATACCACTTGACGCGACGGATCCGGTTTATCCAATAGTTCAGTACAACAAGATTTGTTACAGCCAATATGGGGAGAACCTGCATCCTGGACATTACCAAGCACTACAAGTTGCACTTTCGGTTTGGCAGGTTGATCTGGCTTTTTGACAACCAAAGGACAGCCATAAAGACCAAGTGCGATGAAGCAAAGTAAAATCCGACTACTCATGTAATTTGATAGATTGAACAACCGATACGTCCCTAATTTCGTAAAATACCGTGGCTGTGTTTCCGTTTATGTTGGCTAAACTCTCGTCGATATAATATTCAAACATCATCGTCTTGCCGTCAGAAGATGTAATCGTGAATTCTCTAGGCAAGTCACCTTGACTTTCCTCTTCTGCACCAGATATTACCTCAGATACACGTTCAAAGTCATCTCTGTGCGGAAGCGCGTATTCACCCATAATAGAGGTGTCTTCATGTATAATGTCCATTACCATTGGCTCGTGTTTAAGAGCATAAGTAACCGTTGCCTGTTTGTCTTTGAGTTTATATGCTTCTTCATGTGTGATGTTTATAGCCTCAATATTCAGCAGGAATGAATGGGTTTTGGCGTTTTGTTGTGATATAAGATCTAAAGCGAACATTGGGTAGCCCACATCTTCCATTTGGATAACCATTCCCGAGTCCAGTAATTCAGTTGGTGCAGTGCTGTCTTCGATAACAGTGTCAACCTCTTGCGGTTTATTTGAGTTGGTTTGACACGCAGCTAAAAAGAATAAGAGTATAAGTGTCAGATTGAGTTTCATAGTCAAACATAAAGAATTGAATGGACAACCGCTATTTTCTGGTAATGTTGTATTCTTGATATGCTGAATTTATATGGACAAAAATTTAATCCGTTTGATGTTAGTTGCAATGGGTATTGTTTTGTGCAAAACAGTATCTGCGCAATCGTGGTTGGTAAAAAATTTTGAAGTTGATGCGATTGAGCTCAAGGCAGGTCAAGGACTCATTGAGAATCAAGTGTGGCGAGATGGATTGTTTGGTGCAAGCGCTTTAAGCCATCTTGATGTAAGTCGCGACAACGCAGGTTTAAAAAATCAATCTATCACTACCGTACGTCCGTATGATGTTAAATTTCAATATGACGATTTAAGTGGTTATTGCTGTGGGAATACGGATAACAATAATTATTTCAGTGCGCAACTTGGCGTGAAAGCGCAATCCAAAAAATCATGGCGATTGCGTTTAGGAGCGGGAATAAATATCGTTAATCGGGCATTTGGTCGACACGACAGCTACCATTTAGATGATAAGCCTTATGGAGACGAAACGCTATATTTTGTGGAGGAAGGCAAGTTTGACGCGGTTAGCGTATCTAAAGGTTTTGGCCAAAACCAATTCGATACTTTATTTACCGTTCAACGTGCCAAAATGGTTTATGTGGAGACACCTGGAGACTTTATTGGCTTCAATATAAACGGGCAGTTTGTTTTACACGAGAGCAGGACTTCTCGAAATCATTTGAGCGTTACGTTTGGTGGCGGGCTCATGACTGCTAAAAGTAAAAGAACCAAAATACATTTTCGGTATTACGATTATTCCAGAATTAGTAGTGGTGAATATGGTTCGGGTTCAATAAATGGGTATTACTTATCATCTTATGACGATTACTCCGTAAACGTTGCTGGAAGGACGTCGAATAAACCCGTTGTTTTTAGCTTTAAAACACCAGCGGTACATTCTGCAAGTTTTTCTTATGGAATGGAGTTTTCGAGAAAACTATTTAAAAAAGCACCATTAACGATTACCCTTGGCTTTGGGGCACGGTACAATACCTATTGGCGAAATTGGGAAACCATAGCAACGTCTAAGTCCGTGTTTTATCAAGTGGGTTTCGGTTGGTTGCTACAAAAAAAGGCTCCCATCGATTGATGGAAGCCTCTCATAAGTTATCATTTGTCTTCTATCCCAAATAGGATTTCAAGATTTTGCTTTTAGACGACTTACGTAGTCTGCGCAATGCTTTTTCTTTTATTTGACGGACACGTTCACGTGTAAGTCCTACTTTTTCAGAAATGTCTTCCAAAGTATGTGCTGGTCCACCATCTAAACCGTAGTAATATTTCAAGACGTCTCTTTCTTTTTCAGAAAGTGTTGAAATAACACGATTAATTTCTTTTTGCAAAGATTCGTTCAACAACGGGTTGTCAGGATCTGGTTCGTCGTTGTTATCTAAAACACCCAATAACGTGTTGTCTTCACCTTCTGTTAATGGAGCATCAATACTTAAATGACGACCTGACGTTTTAAAAGCGTTTTCAACTTCAGTAACTGGAATGTCTAGTGCCTTAGCAATTTCTTCCGCAGTAGGCTCGCGTTCATGTTTCTGCTCTAATTTGGCAGCCGTAGCAGAGATACGTCCAATAGAACCAACTTTATTTAACGGAAGACGTACAATTCTTGATTGGTCAGCTAACGCTTGAAGAATACTTTGACGAATCCACCATACCGCGTAAGATATGAACTTGAATCCACGTGTTTCATCAAAACGCTTAGCAGCTTTAATCAAGCCTAGGTTTCCTTCGTTAATCAAATCACCTAAGGTTAAACCTTGATTTTGGTACTGTTTCGAAACAGAAACAACAAATCGAAGGTTTGCGTTTACAAGCTTTTCTAATGCAGCTTGGTCGCCTTCTCTAATACGTTGTGCCAAGATAACTTCTTCTTGGGCATCAATCATATTTACCTTACTAATCTCGTTCAGGTATTTGTCTAGTGATTTGTTTTCGCGGTTAGTAAACTGCTTACTAATTTTTAGTTGTCTCATATAATTCTAACGTAACTACTACTTAATGCGTTTTTAATAATAACTTGCAAAGGTAGCCGAATGTTTGATTTTTCTTACTAAATGTATGTGTCTAACTACTCTACAATAATCAAGCCAAACCCACGTATTTGCTGGTGTTGGGCTCGAAAGTCTCGCCAACATTGGCTGAATTTTGACTAGTTAAATTCCACGGGTTTGAAAAAAAGATGAAAATATTTTCATAATTGAACGATAACTGTCTCGAAATGATACTTAAATTTCACATTTTCAGGTTGTAGGAGACCTAAATAATGGTTTGTTTTGATGGAGTTTTGAAAAAGGGTTTAGCATTTCTATTACTTACTGTTTTAAGCAGTTGGGCTTGGTGCCAAGAGCGTCCTAAAATGGCGATAGGGTTTAATTATTACCCTGGTTTTTTGGTCGCGCATCGTGAAGATTCAAAAAACTTAGAAGCACATACACACGGGTTTGAGTTGCAAATATCAAAGCAACAATCTGTGCAACCTTGGGCAGGCTTTTACAAAAAGCCTGAAATCTATATGGGTTTGCTGTACATGAATTTAGGGACTCCTGATCTTGTGGGAAATGCATTCGCTGCAATGCCAGGTATCGAAACGTCTCTTAAATCATTTTCGCATAGCGAGATTCGCATTCGCTTAAGTACCGGTCTTGCTTACCTTACAAAGAAGTTTGATATTTACGATAACAGACGCAATCAGGCCATTGGGAGTCACATTAATGGGGTGATGCAGGGTTTCGCCACATGGGAAACGCATAAGCTAAACAATCCATGGCATTTGCAAATAGGCTTTGGTCTAACGCATTTTAGCAATGGAAGTTATCGTGTACCCAATTTAGGGGTTAACATGCCTTCGCTTTATGTTGGCGGCAATTATTTAATTGAACAGAAACCACATCGTAATCCAATTAAGGATACTTTGGATAATAGAGCTTGGCAGTTTTATGCAGCGTACGGATTTAAAGAACGCAGCCTAACAAAAACCACTGGATTCCACATTTGGAATATTGGTGCCACTAGAATTAAGCAAGTGAATTTAAAGCGTAGCTGGCGATTTGGTTCAGACATTTACATTGACAAAACACACCATTTTATTGATTATCCTGATGAACCATTAACTGGATTAAGTCTTCCAGATATGATGGAATTTGGTGTGTACGCCGGTCATCAGTTGTTAATCAGTAGGGTTTACTTTATAACTGATATCGGGTTCTATCCATATAAACCAAGTGCTAATAAATTTATAACATATCAGCGTCTAGGCTTCAATTACCACTTCAATCAACACGGCTATATTCTTGCGGCATTAAAAACACATTTTGGAATCGCAGATCACTTTACTTGGGGTTTCGGATATCGACTATGAGAAATTGGATAACCATATCGTTCATATTTCTTGTACTCACAGGGTGCAAAAAGGAACAATGGGACGACTGTGTGAGCAGCACAGGTGATGATATTTCCATTGAGCGGCCGTTAAAACCCTTTAGTGCAATTTCAATAGGAGATCGTTTTAACTTGATTATTTCTCAGGATACTGCCCAAGCTGAAAGAATATTAATCACTGGCGGAGAAAACATAGTTGAGGGAATATCAGCTGAAGTAGATGGAGAAACCTTAACCATCAGCAATTGCAATACGTGCAACTTTGTCCGGTCCTATAAACGGGAAATCACGCTAGAAGTTTTCATACACGACATCAATGAATTGTCTGTATTTGGTGCAACGAATATTATCTCAAACGATACCTTACGGCTAACCGATTTATCAATTTATCATTCGGCATTAGAAGACATTGATTTGCGTGTAGACATTAGCAATGAGATCTATGTTGAGTCCATAAATTCGGGAGCAACAACTTTACGTGGCAAGGCCCTTAAATTGAAAGGATCTATAGAGGAAATAACAAATATCGATGCAAGAGAATTGGTATGTGAAGAGGCCTTGATTGATAGCCATACACCTTTGGATTGTTATATCAATGCAACACGGTTAATTTACGTCGGCATTTACAACAAAGGAAACATGTATTACGTGTCGGAGCCCTCCGACTTAAAAGAAGTTCACGTTCAAACCGGTACTGGGGAATTAATTAAGCTGCCTTAGTTTAAGAACAACTGTTTTAAGTCATTCGTTTTAATTGGTTTGAAATGTACTTTGGGGTTATCTCCAATGTGAAATTCATCGCTGCTCATCAGCAAAACATCATTGATACGTTTAACAATAACCAATGTGGCAATTTGTCCAACAGGAACCTTATTAAATTTGGATTTTTGTAGGCCGTTTTCGTTTGGTCTCATGACGCAATTCAACTTTTTAAAGTACAACCGAATGTCTTTCCCTTCTTCAAGGGTTTCATTTATAGTGATAGTCGTTAGGTTTTTAAAGTTGGTAAATCGATCGCAATTGACCCACGAATAATTGGGCATTTGCATAGCGTAAAAAACGTCTTTAGTAAATCTAGGAAAAAGTTCGTTCATCTTCTGTAATATCTCAGTGTAGCTATGGCTGGCAATGTAAGCGGCAAATGCACGTTCGTCACCAAACGCTTCATCGATCTCTTTTTGATATACTAGATACATGGCTTGAAAATTTGGATTGCGCATAATGGTGGAATACACATAGTTGTCATACTCCTTTTTGTATTTTTTTGAAAAAAAGCGTTTCACTTTGCACCAGAATAACCGACATGTAGCATAAGAATAAACCACGTCAGATTGCGCTATCATGTTAGGGCAAGAGGTTAATTCGCAGAGACTCACATATGGCTTTATAAACGTATCATCACCGGTTTCTCGAGTTTCCCATTCCACATACTGGTCACGTATAACAGCGTCAAAGGTTTTATAGTCAGTACCGTCAACAGGTACATAAATAGTGATATCATTAGACTTCAGGTTTGGAAGCAAACGACCATTTTGGAACGCTTGGAGACGATACATTCCAGACGACTGTAGCCCATCACCAGTTTGATTAGACTGAGTAGTAAGACCATAGGCGAAAGCATCACCTATGGTTACACACTCTGATACATGGAGGTTTATTTGCCCTTTCGGGAACGTATTTGGAGCTATGCAGATACGTGCACCATTTTTAAGGTTGAACGCACCCCCGTCGGCTCCGTCAAAATGTAAGTTGGTTGGGGTTGGTTGAATTTGGTTAAGTAAAGGCCAAATGTTTTCAGATTTTTCATTCTCTGGCGCTGAAACCGAACAGGTACGTGTTATTTCCACACGCCTATTTTGCGCTTTGGCGTTGTTATTTTCATTCTTATTTATCGGTTTTTGTTCACCGAAAAACGCTGTTTTTAAAATTGAAATGTTGGGGTAATGCTTTATGATATATTGCTTGACTGATGTAGTCCTTTTTTTAGACAATGCAATGTTATATACGTTGCTGGCATCAGAGTCAGTATGACCGAAAATCGTAACAGAACATGGCTCACCATTTAATTGTGATAATAGCACGTTTATTTTTTCGGTTTGAAAAGGCGTTAACCGATAGCTATCAGAATCGAACAGGATAGACGCTTTGTCTTGACCCAATGAAACTGATGATAAAAAAACAAATACAATTATAAAGGTGAGCTTGTTCATAGATTTAAAAGTGATTTATGACTTCTTGACGAACTCAGGTGAAAAAGGGTTGGGTTCAGTCATTTTTTTCGTCACTGTTATTTATCACAAGTGTAAGTGATGGCTGTCATTAGGTACTTGGCTAAGAAGTATCTTCTTTGTAAGACAAACCCAAAGTTTTATGAGAACAATAGTCTGTCCCGTTGATTTTTCTGAGATATCTGAAAATGCAGCAAATTACGCAGCAAGAGTTGCAAGAGACTTAGATGCAGAAGTAGTAATTGCCCATGCGCAACACGTACCTGTTTTAGACGTCCATACCCCTCCCTCAACAGTGAAGGATATGATGGATCAACAACAATTAGACAATTCGCGTAAGCTAGACGGTTTGGCGAGTAAATTAAAAACCTCAGTAGGGGGGAACATACGAACGTGGCAAACTTTTGGTTTAGTGGTAGACATGATTCGAGAGATTGAAGCAGAATCGGCCATTTACTTAGTTATCATGGGAACCAAAGGTGTAAATAACCCTTTCGATAAGTGGATAGGAACAACGTCTAGTGACGTAATGCAACGTTGTGAAATCCCAATGATTATAGTTCCAGATGGTTCGGTATACACAGGTTGGCCTAAGGCGGGGTACGCAACAGATTTTACAATGGAATCTGACAATGCTATTTTAGATTTCCAAGAGTTGGTCAGACCTTTCAATTCAACCCTAAATATCATTCATGTTTCTAACAAAAAAGTGAATGCAGACGAAATGTTGGCAGTAGTGAAGCATTTTGAACCAAATGCCAATGTAGACACCATCGCTGGTGAAGATATTGCATCAGAACTCAATGATTATGTGTGGGAAAATGACCTGCAGTTAATAGGGTTGAAGCGACATAAACGCGGTTTTATTAATAATTTATTTCATAAAAGTATTTCAAAGGAATTGGCAATGACAAGTAAGATGCCAGTCCTCATTTTTTAACATAAAAACAATAGTATCATGGCAGAAAAATATTTAAACGAATTACACAAAGAGTACACGAAATGGGTCAAACATCTTAATTTCTACAAAGATGAAATTGGAACATTTAAACATAGATTAGAGGAGATTATTACTCAGAACACAAAGACGGAAATCACAGCCCAAGTCGAGCATTTCCAGAACCAGTTTATCCGACAAAACGAGGTGATTGACACCTTAAAGCATGATATTAATGCAGCGGAGCATAAACTAGTTGAAAATGCGAAGGCAAATAATGTAGCTACGGATCATCGAAAAGCAGAAGAAGATGCAGCGTTGGTAGATCAGATGACAATGTTCAAAAAGATATATACCGACCTGAAAGAAGAGTTTACACGCTTTGCGGCAGATGCACTTTAAAACTGACGCTATGGACTTTACGATAGAAAAAGGAGCAACAGTATTGGATGTAAAACATCAATTCACAGACATGTTCAATGGGCTGAAACTTGAACTATTCAAGAAGGCACATGAAGAAGGGCAGTCGTCGAGCGCAAAAATGCGGGTTTTTGGTACGGAGTCAATTTCAGATCTAACGAATAATGCACTTCCACAGAAGCTACAAATCAATGCAGATATGACAGTTGCGGAAGTTGAAACAGCGTTTGAGGAACAAGCTGGTTTACATGTGCAGGTGTTTAGAAAAATGCGCAACATTTGGATTGAAACGGTACAAACAGACAATTACTCTTTGGCGAAACAAATGGAAATATCACTTAGCAGTACGTCGTCATGATACATATTTTGCTGCCAACCGATTTTTCAGAAAACGCCCAAAAGGCAGCAGATTTTGTATTCGAAATGTTCGGTGTTTCCAACTTTAAGTTAGTTCTAGTTCATGGTGTGGTTCCTCCAAGAACAACACCGGGTATGATGATTAACATCACCGACCTTATGCAAGAAGATGCTGAGCGCGACTTAAAGATTGAAAAAAAGAGGCTCGAAGAAAAGTATGACTGCCCAGGTTTGGTTCAAACCAAGGCTAAATTGGGGTACCTGCAAGATATACTGCCAGCAATCATAGCAGCACATAATGCAGATATGATTGTAATGGGCACAAGAGGAGACAACACCATCGCCAATAAGGTACTAGGCTCTAACCCGGAACAAATTGTAAGATTAGGTCTTTTGCCACTTCTTGCTGTTCCTACCGAATTCGAAATTGAGGAACGACCTAAAGTTTGCATCGCCACAACCAAGTCAGAAATTCCACATGTGGAGGTTGTTGAACGCATTTTAAACAGTCTTAAAAATAAGCAGAAAACAAAACTTTCTGTTTTACATGTTCTTACAAGTGATACAGAAACTGCTCATAAGAGTTTGCCTTTAAACGGCATGCAGGTGGCGGTAGCTACTGAAATTGCCAACTCACCTGAAGAGGGTATTAACGTACATTTAGCTAACACACATTTGGACATGCTTGTGGTCTGTCATCGCCACAATTCGAGGATAGATTATTTGTTTAGCAGGAGTACCACAAAGAAGCTAACTGGCCAAATTCATGTGCCATTACTGATTTTACCAGGTTAACTTTATACATACTTAGACAACCAAGTTGCCTTAAGTGGTTTCGTAATTTCGCCAATCAATCCTTTGTTTGGCACCAACATATCCAAGAAGATAGAATTTGGGTGCAATTGATTGTTTTCAAGTTTTGCTTTGACTTCGTTTGCATGAAAGGCAGACAACGCACCATTTTCAAGGTGGTATGTTCTTAGTCGATTAAACAGGTCTAGATCATATTTGGTGTCTAACTCGCGAAAGATTTGTACAGAAGTGTCTATACTACAGCCTGAGGCTTCGGCACTTTTTTCATCAACACCTAATATAATTATTTGGTTGTATAAAATGCTGAAACCACAATCCAGTTTACTGCCGTGTGCTGACCATTCAGCACAAAAGTTAGCTAGTAGTTGATTAATAGAATGCTGTTCATCTGCAGACAGTGCTCGTTTTGAACCATACATCCATAACCTTGATTCTGGCGATAATTGATCCCAATTATTCATCTTATAAATCGTTGGCGTTAGCAACTAATTCGGCTAAGTCCATAACTTGAACCTCGCCCTCCTTGTTAAAATGTTTAACTCCATCAGTCAACATGGTCATGCAAAACGGGCAGTTCGACGCAACGATGGTAGCCTTTGTTTCTAGTGCCTCTTCGGCTCGATCCACGTTAACTTCCTTAGTCCCTTTTTCAGCTTCTTTAAAGATTTGAGCACCTCCAGCACCACAACAAAATCCATTACTGCGACAACGTTTTAGTTCAACGAGTTCTGCATCAAGTTTTTTAAGAATATCTCGAGGGGCGTCGTAAATACCATTCGCTCTCCCGATATAACAACTATCGTGGTAGGTAATCTTTTTGCCTTTATAATCGCCCTTGCCAAATGTTAGTTTCCCTTGGTTGATTAGATCTTGAATGTATGAAGTATGGTGCATTACATCATAATTTCCACCTAAGTCTGGATATTCATTCTTAAGGGTATTGAAGCAATGCGGGCAAGTGGTTAATATTTTAGTAATGCCATAGCCATTCATGATAGATATGTTGTTCATGGCCTGCATTTGAAAAAGAAACTCATTTCCTGAACGTTTTGCAGGGTCGCCAGTACAACTTTCTTCCTTGCCCAAGATGGCAAAGTTTATTTCCAAGTGCGACAAAATCTTAGCCATGGCCTTGGTGATTTTTTGAGCCCGTTCGTCAAAGCTTCCTGCGCAACCAACCCAAAAAAGAACGTCGGGAGTAACACCTTTTGCATTTAGTTCTGCAACAGTTGGAACGTGTATCTTTTCTGCCATTACTTAGTCTTCAAACTCGTTTACAAAAATCGAGACCTTTTTAAATCCCTTGGTGAAATTACCCTTATATCGTGTTGATCGCACTGGGTGATTATCAATCCAATGATAATTTCCGCCTCTTGGTTTGCCCATTAATAATGCATGGTATTTAAACTCGTGTTTGTTAAGCCATGTTTCTGTTACTTCTCTTGTTTCCTCAGTTCTTGAGGTAAAAAACGTGATAATATGGCCTTCTTCGTACCAGTGGTTGCATGCAATTAAGGCATCAGGGAATGGGTCTACAACAGCCATTCTTTCTGGATCTTCGTTTGGCACATCTTCTGTTATTGTGCCGTCAATATCGATTAAATAATTTTTGACCTTATCGTCTAAAATCGGGCTAATTTTTTCGCCATCGACAGTTACATCTTTTAAATCTTTACTCATAATTCAGTTGTCCATTTGTCACGATCTGTAGCAGGGAATTGCCACGGGGCGCCATTGTTTTCAATATTGGTAAACATCATATTTAGTTCATTTGGGGCTTCAGCTTTTTCCATAACTAAATACTGTCTTAATTGACCAATTACATTTAACGGGTCTATATTTATTGGGCAGGCTTCTGCACAAGCATTACAGCTGTTGCACGCCCACAATTCTTCTGGAGTGATATAGGTTAAAAGGTTTTTGTCGTCTGGTTCTGTAATACCTGAATCCATACGTTTACCTATTTCTTCCGCCCTGTCGCGCGTGTCCATCATTATCTTTCTTGGAGAAAGTACTTTACCAGTTGCGTTAGCCGGACAAACAGAAGTACACCTTCCGCATTCGGTACAGGTATACGCGTCCATAATGTTTTTCCAACTTAAATCTGTTACGTCTTTTGCACCAAAACTTTCAGGTGGTGGAGCGTTTGGATCAGCCGATGGGTCACCCATCATCATTTTAACTTCGTTGGTGATTGAACCAATATTGTCTACTTGACCTATTGGCTTCAATTTAGAGTAGAAGGTATTGGGGAAAGCCAGGATAATATGAAAGTGTTTTGAGTATGGTAGGAAGTTTAAGAAAACTAGAATGCCTAGGATGTGAAACCACCAAAAAACACGCTCAAATACAATTAATGTACTTGTAGAGAATGAGTCAAAAAACGGAACCAAATATTGACTTACAGGAAAACTACCTGCATTCGCATAATGGTCAACACCCCGTGCTTGTAGTATTTGATCGGTCGCATTCATCTTTAAAATAGCGGCCATT
Organism: Bacteroidota bacterium; assembly: GCA_024679565.1. Lineage (GTDB taxonomy): Bacteria > Bacteroidota > Bacteroidia > NS11-12g > UBA9320 > UBA987. Next base: position 44,102 of record JAIBDD010000012.1, read on the forward strand.
AATACAATTTCGGTTATCAGTATGATGGTGGCGTCTTTGGTAGGCCAACCCTTCATTTCTGGCTTATGGAATCGAGGTATTCTGCTAATAAACCGTCGCGTTAAGAAAACGACACACCCAACTAAAACTAATAGTGCAAGTATTTCGAAAAATGCGATAGCCACGTCATAAACAGGACCCATAAAGGCAAAAATGCGGTGTGTCCCTAGTATGCCATCAAGCATGATTTCAAGTACCTCAATATTGATGAGTAAAAAACCTGCGTATACAAAAAAGTGAAGAATGGCGGGTATCGGTCTTGCTACCATTTTAGTTTGTCCAAAGGCCACTTTGAGCATGATGGACCAGCGTTTCTTGGGTTGGTCGCTCCGATTTTCGTCTCGACCAAGTAGAATGTTTCTTCTTATTTTAGAAACGTTTTTATAAAAAAAATAGATCGCGATTCCGAGTGCGATAACAAATAAAATTTGCTGTGCTATTTGCATAAAGCGAAAATAGTTAATGCCCTTTATACCAACGCATTTGTGCTTATAGAAGTTTTGCCCATGTGTTCTATTTGTAGGAATAAAAAATTTAGAAAATAAGCGTTTGAAAAAATGAAATAAGTAATACTTTTGCAGTCCTCTTGAAAAAGAGGGGAACGGTGCGGTAGCTCAGTTGGTAGAGCAATGGACTGAAAATCCATGTGTCGGCGGTTCAAACCCGCCCCACACCACTTTTAAAGCTCGGCATTTGCCGAGCTTTTTTTTTGCAAAAAATCTATGTGGCGGACGCCCCCCTACCCCGATCGACGCAGGAGCATCGGGGACACCACAGAAAGACCCAACTTCGGTTGGGTCTTTTTTTATGAAGGGATTTTTAAGGAAATCCTTTTGATGAACGCCACACATAACAAAACGACCTATCGCAGGCGTGGCCTCGCTTCTGAATGGAGTTTTTTGAATATTATTTGCCGGTTTCAGTTGGTCGCCAGATGCATAGAAATTACCGGCTCAGTACTTAGGTATACTTTGAGAATTGACAGAGTTAATATCAACTTTTGTAGGACTGGACGTCAAGTAGTAAATTAGCTTTTTACAAACGTTAATGAGTTTGACTCACATTGTTTTTATGCAATGCGTTAAGGATAATTAAAACAGTAAGAAATTATGCCACTATACATGGACATCCACACAGTTGATACTGACGAATTTTCGGCTGAAGATGTGGTGAAAGCACATATGGAAGACCTCGCTATTCAGGACAATTTTGGTGTAAAGCAACTGAAGTATTGGGTAAATGAGCAAGCCAAGACCATCTTTTGTTTGATGGAAGGTCCAGATAAAGATGCGTGTAATCAAGTGCATCTTCAGTCACATGGAAACACCGCATGTAACATCATTGAGGTAGCAGACAATGAGTACAATTTGTTTATGGGACAAGGCTCAGATATAAATGATCTTGCAACCACCAACTCAGGAGAACTTGACCCAGGGTATAGAACAATCCTTTTAACCAATATTGTGGCTTTCAAAAAAGAAGACCAAGAAATACACAGACAAGTATTGAAGGTTATTACCGATCACAACGGTATAATCGTCCGAGAACCAGATCATCAAACGATGGCAACGTTCATGTATGCCGATGACGCAATAACATGTGCAACAGCCCTTAAAGAATTATTTGACGTTAAAAACGAAAGTCTGGAATATAATTTGGCCGTTGTAAGCGGTAGACCTGTAGACGAAGAAGGTGAAACGTTTTTTAAGGAAACAAAGTTGAGGGTTAATGGTCTATGCGCATTAGGCTTGAACCGAATGCTATATCTCGACAAGGAAACGATTGCTTTATCCAACAAAGAACTGTCAGGTCACTACGAAAAACATAACAACTTTACCGTTTTAGATAATGATGACCTTCGTTTCTCGACATATCTGTCTAAGATTATTCAAGACAACCTTACACGATCTGACTTTACCACCGCTGGGTTATTTACCTCACTGGGCTTTAGTAAATCGCAAGCAAGTCGAAAAATTAAGGTCTTAACTGGGATGTCACCAAATCAACTAATACAAGAGTCTCGTTTGCTTACTGCACTAAGTGCAATGGGGAATTCCCAAAAAACAATAGCTGAAATAGGCTATGATTCTGGTTTTAATAGCCCTACTTATTTTACCAGGGTTTTTAAGAAACGCTTTAGGGTTTCTCCCACAGATTTTGCTTTACAATTAGTATAAGGGTAGAAAAATAGAAATTGAATCAATTGTTTCATCATTTGAATCAACCTTGAAATAGTTATGCCTTAACAGGCTGCAACTTTGCATCATAGAGTTTCATTAAAACAAAAGAAATAACATGATGACTAAAACAAAAATAGCAGCAGCACAATTAACACCTGTATTCCTCAATAAAGAGAAAACGGTAAAAAAAGCATGTGAAGCAATTTTAGAAGCAGGTGCGAAAGGCGCCAAAGTAATTGTATTTCCAGAAGCATTTATATCGGGTTACCCGGATTGGGTCTGGTTAATTCCAAATAGCAAAGGAGCAGATTTAAACGCTTTGTATGTTGAACTCGTTGAAAATGCCGTAACGATCCCAGATAATTCCACAAATCAACTATGTGAGGCAGCTAAACAAGCTGGTATTAGTGTTGTAATGGGGATGCATGAACGCAACTCCGAAACAAGTGGGACAAGTCTATACAATAGCTTATTGTTCATAAGCGATGAAGGTGAAATAACAGGCAAACACCGTAAGTTGATACCAACCGGTGGTGAAAGGCTTATTTGGGCACAAGGAGATGGGTCTACATTCAAATCGTACGATACAAAAGCAGGAAAAATAGCAGGCTTGATTTGCTGGGAAAACTATATGCCTTTAGCCAGAAACGCAGTATATGAAACAGGTGCTCAAATACTAGCTGCACCTACTTGGGATAAAAGCCCTAACTGGCAGCAATCCATGCAGCACAACGCACGTGAAGGAGGGTTGTTCGTAGTCAGCACGTGTATGGCCATTCGCAAGAATGATATACCCGACGAATATGATTTTAAAAACCTATATCCCGAAGGAAGAGAATGGATCAATCCTGGCAATAGTTGCATCATAGATCCTAAAGGACAAATCATTGCTGGACCATTAGAAGCCGAAGAAGGGATTCTTTACGCAGATATTGATTTAAATACAATTACGGAGGCAAAGCGCATGTTCGATGTGGTAGGTCATTATTCAAGACCTGATGTCTTCAATTTTTCAGTTAAAACCAACCAAAAATAACAAACAGAATATGTCAAATTTAAACACTCGTGCTAACGCACTAGCAGAGCGACTAATTACAGGCGCCAACACACTTGCAACCTTCGCAGAAGGATTATCAGATTCGGAATGGAACAAACCTGTTGTGGGAGATGGCCGAACAATTGGAGTTGTAGTTCATCATGTCGCCAATGTTTATCCTCTTGAAATAGAACTTGCACAAGTTTTGGCCTCAGGTAATTCCATTACAGAAGCGACTGTGGATGTTGTAAATGAAATGAATGCCCAGCATGCAGAAGAATTTGCACAGGTGAACAAACAAGAAACGCTGGCACTCTTACGAAAAAATAGTAAAGTGGCTGCTGATTCGGTTCGTTCCTTCACAGATGCAGAATTGGATCAATCTGGTAAGGTATCACTGAATGCAAATGCACCTCTAACTGCTCAGTTCTTTATTGAGGACCACGCCCTTCGTCATAGTTATCATCATTATGAAAAGATTCTACAAACTATAAAGTAATGTTTGAACGTTTTTACCCGTGATACAACCAACCACGTTATGCTTAATTTTGGCACATGAAAAATAAACTCCTTGGGTTATTGGCTTTGGTTGTAACAGGATGTACGTCAAATACGTCAACGGAAACAAAGAATCCAGAAAAGATTGAGAAGCAAGAGGAAGAGCATGAGATACAGGATTTCTATTTTCCACTTTCCGACACGATGGTTCCAACAACATATACGTACGAAGTAGTTACGGCTTCGAAAGACAAGTCACCTGAACATTATTTTGAGTTTTTAGAGTTTAAGAGAAATGACGACGGGTATTATACATTTAGTAGGTACGAAAAGTCACAGAACTTAGTTGACAGTATGGTCTTTGATTTAGACGAACACGGAGCCAATGTCGTACATCACTTTATTAAGACACAAGAGAACGACTTTGTAAAAGCCAGTGTAAACCCAAAGCTTATTTTTCCGTGGAAAAGAGAGTTAAATGGACGTATGACAAATAACTTTAGCTACATGTCGGTTGTTAATGGCAAGCCTACTTCTACAATGGTGAATGTAAACAATGGATTTGTTGGATTTTTGGAGGTAGACAACGCTTTGTCCAACGAAAATAAGTGTATCAAAATCGTACACCAGACCGAAGCGAGGTTTGAAGATATGAGTACAAAAAAGGTATATAATTATTCTTCGAAGGGTGAAATAATTGATTTAAAGGGAATCGGAGTGTATAAATCTATAGAAATGAACAACCACGGAGACACCACGATAAAGAAACTAGTTGATATAAAAAGAGATAGGTAATTCAAGACATTTCTTGAATTGACAGCGCTACTAAATATTCAGGGATAATGACTACAACACCAGAACACGACGCACGTATTGCGAAATTGACTTTTGCCTCTGTTTACCCTAGTTACGTAGATAAGGTTAAAAAAAAGGGTAGAAGTGTTGAAGAACTGCATGAGGTGATTACTTGGTTGACGGGCTTCAACGACGATACTATTCAATCTCTGATTGATGAGAAAGCGACCTTCGAATCATTTTTCGAGCGGACAAATTTGCATCCAAATGCAACATTAATCAAAGGAGTAATCTGTGGATACCGAATTGAGGAAATTGTTTCGCCACTCACCAAACAGGCCCGTTATATGGACAAACTCGTAGACGAATTAGCGAAGGGTCGTAAAATGGATAAGATATTACGTAGCCTCTATGAGATAGGAAGGTGAAACGATGAACCTTCAATCCTTCAGACATTCAATCCTTCAGGATCATTCCCGCCCCCAATACTCACTCATGTGTGTTTCTGCCTGACGAATCCAGCTATCATTATTGATTAAGGAGTCTGACATATATTTCGTTTTTAGGTTATGAAGCCCAAATTTAATAAATATGGGCACATAAAAGGGTTAAGAATAGATGGTAATGCGGTTTTTTATGATAGACGAAATACGAGTTTACATGAGTGACACAGATCAATTAGGGTTGCATAATTGTAATACGCAGTAACAGGCGATTAGTTACATTTATTTCTATTTAATTGTCGTTAATTTGAACCATGATTTCTGTCATCATACCGATTTACAACGAAGAACAAAATATCCTGCCCATGTATGCGCGCATGGCTGAGGTGTTTGACAAGCTAAACGTAAAACGAGAGTATATATATGTAAACGATGGGAGTGAAGATGATAGTGAACACGTTATCAAGCGATTGGCTAAGCAACATGCTGATGTAAAATACATCAATTTTAGCCGCAACTTTGGTCATCAAGTGGCTGTAAGTGCGGGTTTAGACAAGGCCGAAGGGGATAAAGTGGTAATGATTGACGCCGATGGTCAAGATCCTCCAGAAGTAATTGAAGAGTTGTATTTGAAAAGCTTAGAAGGCTTCGAAGTTGTTTATGCAAAACGTGAAAGCCGTAAGGGTGAATCTGCCATGAAAATTGCAACAGCCAAGTGGTTTTATCGTGTGCTTAATAGAATCACGAGCTTCGAGATACCTTTGGATACAGGTGATTTTCGAATTATGGACCGCAAAGTGGTTGATCAGTTGATAAACATGCCAGAGCACCACAAATTCTTACGTGGTCAAATTTCATGGATTGGATTTAACCAAACGTATGTGTCGTTTAAGCGTGATGAACGTATGAGCGGAGAAACAGGGTACACCTATTCAAGAATGATTCGTTTGGCTTTGGATGGAATCACCTCATTTAGCAACTGGCCGCTCAGAATAGCCACCATATCTGGGTTTGTGTTTTCATTTATTGGCTTTATCCTGATTCTGTACACCTTGTATTCTAAATATTATTCAGAAACATATCAAGCAGGTTGGGCCTCACAAATGATTACCTTAATATTTATTGGAGGTATTCAACTGATTGGGATCGGAATAATAGGAGAGTATATAAGTCGGATGAACGAAAACATTAAGGGTCGTCCTTTGTATATTGTAAAAGACTCTAACATTTCAGATGCATCAGATTGAGCCACATTATTTATGGCGCCATGTGTACAAAGCGAGTAACGACCCCAATAGCCCGTTTTATCAAACACAACACAGCCAATTCGAATTCACCAATAAGATTTACAATTACTTGGTGCACCCACAATGGGATTATTTCGGCAGTGAAACGTTATTGCTAAAAGTCCTTTTTGTTGACTACGATGTCAAATATGCGGTGATCGAAATGATTGGCGAATGGAATGATACCATACACAATGATATCGCAATACTCAAGCGAGAGGTGATTGATGAAATGATTGATTTAGGCATTGAAAAGTTTATCATTCTTGGAGAAAACATATTGAATTTTCATCCAAGTGACGATGCTTATTACCAAGAATGGTGGGAAGATACACCGGGAGGTTGGGTTGCCTTTTTACATTGTCGCGACCATATTTTACAAGAAATGGAATCCGTTGGAATTGGAAACTTCATACGTCTTGAGGAAGAAGATGAAAACACCTGGAATTGGAAAACCAAAAAACCTGAACATCTATTTGAAATCGTTGATGAGATGATGATGAAGACGTTAGAAATGTAAATGTTGAAATGGGACCCTTTTTGTACCCGTGACGCAGGGTCATCTACAAGCCAATTCGAAACAATAATAGAATACTTCTATCTGTGGCAATTGAATGCGCAGGCTAATTTACCGCATCAACACAGTATTAGTCGTCAGGGTCAATCTTCAACCGAACCGTCTCAATCCGGTGGTCTTCAGAATGCAATATGGTAAAGATAAAGCGGCCAAGATCGATGGTATCCCCTTCGTTAGGAATACTCTGATGCTCTGAAATAATGAATCCGCCAAGGGTTTCGTAATCGCCCTCTGGAACCTTTAAGTTGTATTTTTCATTAAGAAAATCAACTTCCAGCTTAGCTGATAATTCATATTCTAAATCAGATATTTTTTTATCAATGACGTCGGTTTGATCGTCATGTTCGTCTTCAATTTCGCCAAAAATTTCTTCGATAATGTCTTCGGTTGTTACAATGCCTGATGTCCCACCAAACTCATCCACTACAACCGCAATACTCTTCCTGTTGATGGTAAACTCATTTAACATTTCATTGGCGAGTTTCGATTCTGTGGTTATTAGTATAGGGATAAGAATAGAACTAATGTTTTTGGGTTCTTTGAATAAATCAATGTGGTGCACATATCCGATGATGTTGTCAATCGTGTCGCGATACACCAATAACTTGCTATGCCCACTTTCCATAAACAAGGCTAACAAATCCTCAACAGAGCTATTTAAATCGATGGCCACTAATGCTGTACGCGGCACCATACATTCTCTTATTTGAACGCTTCCGAAGTCTAAGGCATTTTTAAGGATGTCGGTGTCTACGTCACGATCATCTTCGTGTTTGTGCTTCTGACTTTCTGTGATATAATGGTCAAGATCCAAACGGCTGAAAGTTGGACTCTCTTCGGTGAATTCTTTATTTAAGAAAATCCGGAGCATTCGCTTGGCCATCCACAAGGTAAAACGCACGATGGGCGATAAGAGCTTTGCGAAAAATTGAAAGGGGTAAATAAGTACACTTAGGATTCCTGTGGGGTTGATTCTGAAAAGCGCTTTTGGAACAAATTCAGCCAACACCAAAACGATAAGGGTCGAAATAAATGTAATTACGAGCATTTGCCCAATACCTTCAAGGTGTAACCCAAATACATCCGAAAGACTACGGTTTAGCAAGTTTTCCATGGCCAAACCATAAATCACAATAGCGATGTTGTTTCCAACAAGAATGGTACTTATAAATCTGGATGGCGTTTTGATATATTTAGCGCAAACCATAGCCCATTTTACACCTTGTCCACTCTTTAATTCAATACGTAACTTATTCGCTGATAAGAAAGCGATTTCAAGCCCTGAAAAGAAAGCTGATAAAAGAAGGGTAAAGAGAATTACTAAAAAGGAAGATTCCATAGTGCTTGCGCAATACAAAAGTATGGAAATTATTGAATTCTAGGGCTTTCCCTACCCAAGTCAAACACTTATTTTTGCGGCGTTTTACTCATGGATAGAAAAGTTCGCGTACGTTTTGCGCCCAGTCCAACAGGACCTTTACATATTGGTGGTGTGCGCACCGCCTTGTTCAATTATTTGTTTGCCAAAAAACATGGTGGTGATTTCATTCTGCGAATTGAAGACACCGACCAAAAACGATTTGTTGAAGGTGCTGAAGCCTACATTAATGAATCTCTTGAATGGTTAGGTATTTCTCCTGATGAAGGAGTTGTTCAGGGAGGGGAGTATGCCCCATACCGACAAAGTGAACGTATGTCGATGTACAAACAATACGCCGATCAATTAATTGAGGCGGGTCATGCCTATTACGCTTTTGATACTTCTGAGGAATTAGACGAAATGCGTAAGAAGCTAGAGGCCGCCCGAATGAGTGCCAAGTACGATGCAACCTCTCGAATGAATATGAAGAACTCTTTGAGTTTGAGTCAGGATGAGGTGAACAAACGTCTAGAAAATGGCGATCCGTATGTGATTAGAATTAAGCTTCCACGTAAAGAAGAAGTTCGGTTTCATGATGAAGTACGTGGTTGGGTTGTTGTGCATACCAGTCAAATGGACGACAAAGTTTTGCTTAAGCAAGATGGTTTGCCAACGTACCATTTAGCAAACGTTGTTGACGACCATATTATGGAAATTACGCATGTAATACGCGGTGAAGAATGGTTGCCTTCTGCTCCATTACATGTGTTGCTATACCGATATTTAGGATGGGAAGAAACCATGCCCAAATTTGCCCATTTGTCTTTGCTATTAAAGCCTGACGGAAAGGGGAAATTAAGTAAACGAGATGGAGACCGATTAGGATTTCCGGTGTTTCCTTTAGAATGGACTGATCCAAAATCGAATGAAATTAGTTCCGGTTATCGGGAAGGTGGATACCTGCCAGATGCTGTTTTAAACATGTTGGCTCTTTTAGGTTGGCACCCTTCAGACAATCAAGAAATGTTTACGTTGGATGAATTGGTAGAAGCATTCTCACTAGAAAAAGTGTCAAAAAGTGGAGCCAAATTCGATGCCGATAAAGCGAAATGGTTTAACAACCGGTATTTGCAGTCTATGGATAACCAAATATTGGCAGACTTGTTAAAGCCAATGATTGCGGAAAAAGGGTGGGAGAGTGACAATGATTACCTTGTCGACGTTGTGACGATGGTTAAGGAAAAAGTAAACTTTGCGCCTGAAATTTTGGCTGTTTCTGAATACTTTTTTGTTGATCCAACGTCGTACGATGAAAAAGCGGTTAAGAAAAAATGGAAGGGTGAAACTCCTCAAGTAATTACTGATTTGGCCGATGTTTTTTCAGGTATGGAAGACTTTTCAGCCGATGATATTCAAGCGAAGTTTAGTGCTTTTGCGGAGGATAAAGGAGTGTCTCCAGGTTCAATAATGCAACCACTACGATTGTCTGTTAGTGGTATGGCAGGTGGACCGCCCATATTTGATATGCTGGCTTTGTTAGGAAAAGATGTTGTTGTGTCGCGTATGCAAGTAGCAAACGACCGGATAACTTCTACAGTTTAGTACAGATTTCAATCTGCTGTTTATTAGTCAATGTCGGATGAAACCAATTCTGAAGTAGCTTTGTGTTATGTCGCGTCCGCTGTATAAAAATCGATATTTCATAGTCTTTGTTGTGTTGGCCGCGTGGTTGACATTTTTTGATCAGAACAACTTCGTTTACCAGTATAAATTACGCAAACAAATTACTGCCCTAGAGGTAGAAAAAGAGTTTTATGAAGCCGAAATTGTCAAATTGAAGGAGCAAAAAAAGCAATTGAGCACTGACGAAGAAATGCTTGAGAAGTTTGCCCGAGAACAATATTTGATGAAAAAAAAGGACGAAGTGCTGTTTCTGTTAAATGAAGAAGAATAGTGTTAAGACGCTTCGAATATTCACCCGTTTTCATCCTAAAATCTAGCTACTTCATATAGAATTCCAATTATCTTTGCCGTTCGAAAATTCGCAATGTCAAACAAGATAATTTATACCAAAACAGATGAGGCGCCAATGTTGGCAACGTTCTCATTTTTACCAATTGTACAAGCATTTACGGCTGCGGCTAATGTTGAAGTACAAACAAGAGATATTTCACTGGCTGGAAGGATATTGGCTCAGTACTCAGCATATTTAACTCCAGATCAACAAATTGGTGATCACTTGGCAGAACTTGGCGAGTTGGCAAAAACACCAGAAGCGAACATCATTAAGTTGCCGAATATTTCGGCTTCAGTTCCTCAGCTAAAGGCGACAATTAAAGAATTGCAGAGCAAAGGGTACGCTATCCCTAATTATCCTGCAAATCCTTCTACACAAGAAGAGAAAGATATTGCTGCGAAATATAACAAGGTAAAAGGTAGCGCGGTAAACCCTGTTTTACGGGAAGGAAACTCTGATCGACGAGCACCCAAAGCCGTTAAAAATTACGCAAAGAAGAATCCACACCGCATGGCCCCATGGAACAATGCAAGTAAAACGCACGTGGCTACGATGGATTCTGAAGATTTTAGATCAAACGAAAAATCTGTTACTATTTCAGATGCGACTACATTTCGCATAGAACATGAAGATGCTCAGGGCAAGGTAACGACATTGAAGTCGGAAATGCCGTTGCTAACGGGTGAAGTTATAGATGCGACAGTATTGCGTAAAAACGCTTTAACTTCATTTTTAGCTGAGCAGGTTAAAGACGCAAAAGACAACAACGTTTTGTTCTCATTGCACATGAAAGCTACAATGATGAAGGTGTCTGATCCGATCATTTTTGGTCACGCTGTACGCGTTTTTTTTAATGAACTTGTTGCAAAACATACTGATACTTTTAATTCAATAGGCGTCGATTTTAATAATGGCTTTGGAGACTTAGTGAATAAGTTAGGACAATTGCCAGCAGACAAACAATCTGAAATTAAAGCGGATATTGACGCGGCTTATCAAAATGGGCCAAACTTGGCGATGGTAAATTCTGATAAAGGAATTACGAATTTACATGTGCCGTCTGATGTTATTATTGATGCATCTATGCCAGCCATGATACGCAACGGTGGGCAAATGTGGGATGCAGAAGGAAAAGTGCAAGACACCAAAGCGGTGATTCCAGATAGTAGTTATGCGAGTGTTTATCAAGCAACAATAGATTTTTGTATTGAGCACGGTGCATTTGATCCAACCACAATGGGAACAGTTCCAAACGTTGGCTTGATGGCACAAAAAGCGGAAGAATATGGAAGCCATGATAAGACATTTGAAATTTCTTCAAATGGTGTTGTTCGGGTTGTTGACGGCAATGGGAGTGTGCTAGTTGAGCATGATGTTGAGACTGGAGATATTTGGAGAATGTGCCAAGTGAAAGACGCACCCGTGCAAGACTGGGTAAAATTAGCCGTGAGTAGAGCAAGAGCAACAGGAGTGCCTGCCATTTTTTGGTTGGATAGCAAAAGAGCTCACGACGCAGAATTGATAAAGAAGGTAAATACGTATTTGCCTAACCACGATACAGCCGGATTGGATATTCGTATTATGAGTCCGTATGAAGCAACTTTGTTTACGTTAGACAGAATCAGAAAAGGTGAAGATACTATATCGGTTACGGGCAATGTGTTGCGTGATTATTTAACCGATTTATTTCCAATTCTTGAACTTGGAACCAGTGCAAAAATGTTGTCAATCGTTCCATTAATGAATGGTGGAGGTTTATTCGAAACTGGTGCAGGCGGATCTGCTCCGAAACACGTTCAGCAGTTTGTTGAAGAGAATTATTTGCGCTGGGATTCTTTAGGGGAGTTTTTGGCCTTAGCTGTCTCTTTAGAGCACTTGGGTACGAATTATGATAATCCGAAAGCCATTGTTTTAGGCGAGGCACTTGACGAGGCAACTGAGAAGTTTTTAGAAAACGACAAGTCTCCTGCACGTAAGATAGGCGAGATAGACAACAGAGGAAGCCATTTTTATTTAGCAATGTATTGGGCAGAAGCCTTGGCACATCAAGATAAAGATGCCGAGTTGAAATCGCTGTTTACAGGTGTTGCTTCTGAGATGCTTCAGAATGAATCAACGATAAATGCTGAATTGACTTCAGTTCAAGGTAGTCCTGTAGAAATTGAAGGGTATTATTTACCAAATGAGGTATTGACATCTGATGCGATGCGACCGAGTAAAACGTTGAATGGAATTCTTGCTTCTCTGGGGTAGTTTGCATAATTCGTTTCTTTCGGATCGAAGCGAAAAGTCTTGAGAAATTTGAGTTAAAGTCTAAGTTTAAATAAGGGCTTACCAGCCCTTACCCCGGCCCGCATTTCTGTGGGGCCATCGCTCAGCTTTGCACCGACATTGAATATTACGCCATCAAGAGTTTGCGACGTAAAATGAAAATCGGTTATAGACCGATAGCCTATAACAAAGAGTTCTACTGTTGTTCGTAACGTCACAATCTCTGAATGACGGTTAATGAACGAATTCAATTAAACATTAAGAAATAAGCATTAAAAATTAATCTAACTCACACCACTAGTCTGCAGCGCCCGATCAACCTTCTTTATCATTCCTTGTAGTGCTCGACCTGGGCCTACTTCAATAAATTCAGAAGCACCATCGGAAACCATATTCTGAACACTTTGCGTCCACTTTACCGGTGCGGTAAGTTGTGCAATTAAATTGGCTTTAATGACTTGTGGGTCTGTTTCGCCAACCGTAGAAACATTTTGGTACACAGGGCAAGCTGGCTTGCTGAAGTCAGCGTTGTTGATTGCATCGGCTAATTCAGTTTTGGCCGGCTCCATAAGTGGTGAGTGAAAAGCCCCTCCTACAGGTAGAGGCAGCGCACGCTTTGCACCTTTTTCGAGTAATTTTTCACAGGCAATTTTAACCCCTTCATTGCTCCCAGATATAACGAGTTGACCAGGGCAATTGTAATTTGCAGCAACCACAACTTCATCACTAATCTCAGCACAAACTGATTCTACATCAGCGTCATCAAGCCCCAAAATTGCAGCCATGGTAGAAGGATTTTGTTCACATGCTTTTTGCATTGCCGTGGCTCTTGTACTTACAAGTTTTAATCCATCTTCAAAACTCAAAACATCAGCAGCAACGAGTGCAGAAATTTCTCCTAACGAGTGACCTGCCAACATAGCTGGGTTAAAATTTTCCATCGTTTTGGCTACAATTACCGAATGCAGAAACACTGCAGGTTGTGTAATTTTGGTTTGCTTTAAGTCCTCTGCAGAGCCTTCAAACATGACGTCTGTTATGTCAAAACCGAGTATATCATTGGCTTGGTCAAACAATGCTTTAGCTGTTGCATTAGAGTCGTAAAGTTCTTTCCCCATTCCTGTGAATTGGGCGCCTTGTCCTGGAAAAACGTATGCCTTTGTCATATGTGTTAATTTTTTTGAGTTTGTGGTGGTATAAACTGACCAACGATCTGGTAAGTTTCTGTACCCATTATTTTCGTCGATCGATTGACATGAACAGTATAGCCAACGTTTTGCGTGTAGCTAATACCAGTTATTGATGATGTTATTTTTCCTTCGTTTATAATCTGTGCTGAAAAACGATTGATAGAGCTATCGGGATTAAGTTTAATCTTGAAACTTTGAATTTTCTGGTTTGGATTTGTCGCTTTATAAACGTTCGCGGTTTCGTTTGGGTCGTCATGCGTCTCTACCCTAACGAAATCGGTTTTCCAAACTGCAGGTTTAATCTTGATGTCTAGAAATGCAAAAAGTTCTTTAGACCAATCGGGTGTATCCGTTGAGTCACTGTTTGTGGTAGAGTCCATTCTCGTGCGCTTGTAAAAGCCAGTTTGATTCGCTGTAAGGGCTACAACTTCTGATTGAAAGTATTGCTGAACATCAATATAAGCATCTCGATTTATTTCTCGATCATTACTTGTGTTACAGCTCAACACTACAATGGATATAACTATGAAAACGTTAAATTTCAAGGTGTCAAAAATAAAGTAGATTACTTAATTCTGGTCAATACGATCCAGCCCATTTTTGGCTCGATGTTCAATGCTTCTTTTGTATTCTTTGTTTGCATCATAGCTCATCGACAATTTGAAGTATTTTTTGGCATCTATGCTGTCACCATTTCGTTCATACATTTCTGCTAAATACAACGTTGCATATGAGGCATAATATTGCGGAAGTAGATTTCCTTCTTGCATAGCCTCTAGGTAGAAGGCTTCGGCTAATTTGGTTTGATGTAATGCGTCATAGATACGGCCCTTTCGATAGAAATATTCTGTACGCACTAAGCCTTTTTCAAAATCGCCTGCATTGTTTGGTCGTATAATTTTTAACGCTTTGGTATAGTAGCCACCATCAAACAGGAGCCTGGTTTGCAAAAGCACCGAATTGGGTGTTTTGTTTTGAACGGCATATTTCTGTGCTTGTTCATCTTCTTCAAGTTCTGTGTTCCCGTTTACCTTTAACTCATTTAAGTACGTCACATATTTGTTGTCATTGCCCTGTATAACAGCATGCCAACAAAGTTTTTGGTAGCAACTTTTAACGTAACTCCCTCCTTGATATTGGTCTAAGTACTGCCGTAAGTAAGAGTCGGCGTCTGGGTCTAACCGGTTTAATTTTGCCTTACCTAACATAAAGGAAAGAAAAGGGATGTCTTGATCGGGTGTGCTCTTCTGTGCTTGAGTTATGACGCGAATTATTTCATCGTTTTTTCTACATTTATCTGCAAAATTGACACGGGCAAAACGACTAAGGGGGTTTTGTGCATGATCCTGTGTTAGGCTGTCAATAAGCGTCCACGCTTTCGTTTTATCATTTTTAAGATATAGGTGAATGGAGGCCACAAAAAATTGTGCTTCCTTTTTCATTATGGTCCATTCTTGACGATCACTTTTTGTGGTAATAAAGCTGTTAAGGTCTTCAAGGCCTTTGTTCATACTCGATTCAAATCCAAAGAACTGTACTAGCTTTTGATATTTTGTTGGCAAACTGCCGAAGCCAGATTTTAGGAGGCCAAGCGTTTTTTTGGCTGCAACGTAGTCAGGATGTTTTTTAAGTACCAAAGTGCCATACTTGTAACAGTTTCTCACATCGTTGGCAGCAGCTATATTGTTGCCCTTTTTCCCGTTTACTACAGACGAGTAAAAGTAAACTTCTTCCAAAAGGAAATCTTTTGTTCCATCTTCTTCCGATGCTGCGGATATTTTTTTAATGGCGACCTCTTTTAATGAGTCAAAAGTGGTAAATCCTTGTTTGGTCTCGTTTGTGGTGTACGACAGCATGCTGTGCATAACCATAAGGTAATCGACAACGGCATTATTGGGGTTTGTCTTAGACTCTGCTTCGAGATGTTTTTCCGCATGGTCTAATTTGAACTTAAATAAGGCCTTTTGCGCCTCAATGCAGTTTTTAGAAAATGCAATAGTGTTTGCACCCAATGCCTGTGACGACGCACAACAAAGAGTAACTAGTAACAAGCGTATATAGATGTTAACACGCATTTGGACAAAGGTATTCATTGTCCTCCATGAAATAAGTACGAAAGAGACGTGTTTACGCTTTTTTTCGACGTCTTGATTTTGGTTTTTCTTCAACCACTTCTTCAACGATACCAGCCATTTCAGCATCAACGTTGATTCGACCGCAATGTTCGCATATCACGATTTTCTTACGTTGTCTGATGTCTGATTGTAATTGTGGTGGAATTTTTGCGAAACAACCGCCGCAAGAACCACGTAATACCGGAGCAACGCCCAAGCCATTGAAAACATTCTTACGAATTCGTTCGTAAGCCTTCAATAGTTTTTCGTCTGCAGCTTTAACTGCTTTGTCACGGTCTTTAGCAATCTTGCCTTCTTCCTTTTCGGTTTCAGCGCTGATTTCCTCAAGTTCCTTTTTCTTATTCTCTAAATCGATTTTACGGCCGTCTAAGTCTTGCTTAACTTCCTC
Source organism: Bacteroidota bacterium (assembly GCA_024679565.1). Classification (GTDB taxonomy): domain Bacteria; phylum Bacteroidota; class Bacteroidia; order NS11-12g; family UBA9320; genus UBA987. The sequence continues at coordinate 60,317 of JAIBDD010000012.1, forward strand.
AATCAATTCATTTTTCAAGGTAATGCTGTTTTGCAATTCGCCGATCTTCTTCTCAGCTGCAAGTACTTCTAAACCTTGAATTTCAATTTCTTTATTCAATGCGTCAAACTCACGGTTGTTTTTAACCTTGTTTAACTGCTCATTGTATCGCTTACTTAGCTGTTGAGCTTGACTGATTTTCTCTTTGTTCGCAACGATGTCTGACTCAAAATCAGCAATTTCTTGCTCAAATTTGTCCAGTCTAGTTTGCAAGCCAGCAAGTTCATCTTCCAAGTCGGCTACCTCCATAGGTAGTTCGCCTCTAACTGCTTGTAATTGATCTAAATTTTTATCGATGGTTTGTAGATTCCAAAGACCTTGAAGTTTTTCTTCTATTGATGCCATAAATTAGTAAAAATAATTTACCGGGTTCGTATCTGTTTCCGTGAAAAGGATTGCAAAATTAGGTATTTTTTCCGATAAAAAATCACGTAATAATTCGATTGTAAATTGCTCGCTTTCAAAGTGGCCTAAATCGCAAATCATCATCTCATTTTCTCCATCAAAAAACTCATGATATTTAACGTCTCCGGTGACGTAAGCGTCTGCTCCTGCTGCCTTTGCGGCATGGATTAAGAAACTCCCAGAACCACCACAAACGGCTACACGCGAGATCTCTTTTTTGTCTGTATCGGTAAACCGTACAACTGTAGCTTGTAATTGGTTCTTTACAAAAGCCAAAAAGTCTTGTGGCTTTAACGGTTGTTTTAATGTGCCAATCAATCCAGCACCAACGTGTAATGACTTATTGTCTAATGGATGCAAGTCAAATGCGACTTCTTCATAGGGGTGTGCTGCCAACATGCCATTAATCACCTTATCTTGTAGGTGTCTTGGTATAACCACTTCTAGTTTTGTCTCGGGTTCAAGATGTCTTTCCCCTGGCTCGCCAACAAAAGGCTTTGCATTAGGTCCACCGCGGAAACTTCCCGTTCCTTCGCTCACAAAACTGCATTCATCATAATCGCCAATATGTCCTGCTCCAGCTTGAAACATGGCAGACTGGACTATCTGTAAATGATCCTTCGGAACATACACAGCCAACTTTAGCACTGTCCCCGATTTTTTTGCCAAAATTTCAACATTGTTTAGACTGAGTTTATTCCCAATCTTCTGGTTGACACCTCCTTCTAATACATTGTCGAGGTTGGTATGTATAGCGTAAATCGCAACGTCGTTTTTTATGGCTTTAATGATAGTACGTTCAACATAATTTTTGCCGTTAATTTTCTTTAGACCTTTGAAAACTATAGGATGATGTGCCACAATTAGATTGCATTTTTTTGCAATCGCTTCGTCAACAACAGCTTCGGTGGCATCAAGCGAAACGAGAATGCCCGTGATTGACATGTTAGCGTCTCCAACGATTAAACCCGAGTTGTCGTATGATTCTTGTAAACTTGGTGGTGCGAGTTCACTAAGTAAACCTGTGATGTGATTAAGTTTCATAGGTGTTGCAGCTTTTGTACTGTACAACAAAGCAACAATAAATAGTATAAATGCAGCGTAAATTGACTCGATTTTATTACCGGTATATGCGTTAAATTTGCCAGACTTGAACAAGATTAGATGGATATTGTGGCCGTTTTCATTTGCTTACGGCTTAGTGATGGAGCTACGCAATTGGGGATTTCGCGTTGGATTGCTTAAATCTGTTTCTTTCGACGTACCTATTATTTCAGTAGGGAATCTAGCGGTTGGTGGAACTGGCAAAACACCAATGGTGAAGTATCTGATTCAGCAATATCAAGGTAGCAAAACAATTGGCGTGTTAAGTCGCGGATATGGAAGAATAACCAAAGGTTTTGGCGTGGTACAATCTGATTCGTTGGCCAAAAATGTTGGGGACGAACCTTTGGAAATAAAAACCCTTTATCCAGAATTAACTGTCACTGTATGTGAAAACCGCGTGTTAGGGATACCAGAAATGCTTGCTCTCAATCCAAACATCGACTTAGTTATTTTAGACGATGCCTATCAACATCAATACGTCAAACCAAGCGTTTCGATAGTATTAAGTACCTATTCTAATCCTTACGAAAAAGACTTTGTGCTACCGATGGGTAGGTTAAGGGAGTTTCGGAAAAATATAAATAGGGCGGATATTCTTATCTATACAAAGTCTCCAGATTTAAATCAGGAAAACAAAAATGCAAATTGCCCCACCTTTAATAGTCAGTTGCATTATCAAGAATTGATCAATGTATTTGGAGAAGAACGTAAGTTGGAGCGGCCATTAATTGTAAGTGGCTTGGCTGATAACGCACAGTTGCAGCAGGAAACACAACGTAATTACCCTGACGCCGTATTGCTGGGGTTTAATGACCACAGAAATTATTCCATAACGGAGGTGAAACAGCTGATTTACGACGCCGATCGTTTGGATAACAATGTGATCACAACAGAAAAAGATTGGGTCAAACTGAAAACTTTTGTGTTGGATTTAAAACCAGATGTGACCTTTTGGGTGCAACCCATCAATCTCAGTTTTTCAGAGCCTAGTTTGTTAAAGAAATTAATTGATCAGAAAATAGATGCCTAAACAAGTCAGAGCAAAGAAGTTTTTAGGACAACATTTTTTAAAAGATGAAAGTGTAGCAGAGCAAACGGCTAATTTGGTAAGCCGAAATGAGGTTAAAAACTGGTTGGAAATTGGGCCAGGCATGGGTGTTCTAACCAAGTATCTGATTGAGAAACCGATTAATTTAAAAGCGGTTGAGTTAGACCGAGACTCTGTGGCGTATCTAGGGAAAGAGATGCCTTCTTTAGCTGTACTTGAAGCAGACTATTTAAAGACAGATGTAGATGCACTATTCGATGATGAATACGGTGTTATTGGGAACTTCCCGTATAATATTTCGTCTCAAATACTATTTAAGATACTTGATAATAGATTAAAGGTTCCGGCCTTCGCAGGGATGTTTCAATTGGAGGTTGCTAAACGCATTGCTGGAGAACCAAACAATAAGACGTATGGGATTCTCTCGGTATCGGTGCAAGCGTTTTACGATATAACTTTAGAGATAGAGATTCCCCCAACAGCATTTAACCCTCCACCCAAAGTGCAGTCAGCAGTGATCTATGGGTATCGCATCGACCAGGAAGTCGATTGGAATGTGAAGTTGTTTTTTGATGTGGTAAAAACGGCCTTTCAGCAAAGGCGAAAAACCCTATCAAATGCCTTGAAAAAATTTAACATACCAAAGGACGTTCGTCTCAATAATCAAATGTTTAAATTGCGTGCAGAGAACTTATCGGTTACTGATTTTATCGGCTTAACCAATTTGATTGAGCAAAATCAAGCGCAATAATGGAAGCATTTGAGCTAAGTAAGGAGTTTTTAGAAGAGTTTGTTACCCAACTCGACCTAAAGAAAGAGGACGAACTGATACCAGTATTAGAGCGCCTTTTTCCTGCGGATATCGCCGAAACTTTTGACAGTTTAAACTTGGAGCAGGCGGTGTATGTCACATCCCTCCTAGACGCAGATAAGAAAATTGAAGTCTTAGCCGAATTAGATCCAGAAGTTCAAATCAAGTTCTTCAAGGGTTTTACGCGTGAAGAAATTGCCCTCAACTTTATCCAAAATATGGATAGTGATGATGCAGTCGACGTGTTGAGTGTTATCGATGCAGAAGCCGCCACCGAAATCCTATCCTATATTCCAGACAAGCAAGATTCTTTGTATTTAACGCGTTTGTTACGCTACCCAGATAACACTGCTGGTGGTTTGATGGGAGGCGAGTTGATAAAAGTCAACATCAACTGGAACGTCGCACAGTGCACAGAAGAAATAAGGAAACAAGCAGAGGAAGTATCCAAAGTGTTTACCGTTTACGTTGTAGATGACAGTGATATTTTATTGGGATGGGTCTCGCTAAAGAAAATTATTCTAGCAAAAGCAACAACGCCTATATCTGAGATATTTGATAGTAACATTAAATATGCGACAGTAACGACGGATGGAGAAGACATCGCTAGCACAATGCAGAAATATGATTTGATTGCATTACCTATAGTTGATTCCCTCAATAGACTTTTGGGAAGGGTTACCATTGACGATGTGCTCGACTTTGTGAAAGAGGAAGCAGATAAAGATTATCAAATGCTTTCGGGTATTAGTCAAAACGTTGAAGTAAAAGATAAGGTGTGGGTGCTTTCAAAAGCCCGCCTGCCATGGCTGATTATTGGTCTTTTCGGCGGAGTACTGAGCTCAATTGTTATAGGTCAATTTGATGGCGAGTTACAAGAAAACGTTCAGTTGGCTTTGTTCATGCCTCTTATAATGGCAATGGCGGGTAACATTGGTGTGCAAAGTTCATCAATCATTGTTCAAGGACTTGCCAACAATACCATAGACAGTAGCTCTGTAATTACTAAGCTAGGAAAAGAGTTAATGGTGGCTTTAATAAATGGATTGGTTTGTTCGGCATTATTGATGGGCTACGGATTGATTGCGGGCAAGACCAACAGCATAATGACGACCGTAAGTATTGCTTTGTTTGCGGTGATATTGCTTGCAGCTGTTGTGGGTACAGTGGTGCCTTTGATTCTCGATAGATTTAAAATAGACCCTGCTTTGGCCACGGGTCCGTTTATCACAACAAGCAACGATTTACTCGGCTTGTTTTTATATTTTATGATAGGTAAAATGCTGATATAAATGGCGGCTTTGGATGTAAATCAGCTTTACAATTCACTTGTACAAGGCAGCACCATAGCCTTGTCAAAATCAATAACATTACTCGAAAGCACTCTTGAAAGTCATCAAGAGCTTGCCAATCAATTGTTAGATAAATGCCTAAACCATACAGGAAACTCTATTCGTATAGCCGTAACAGGTGTTCCAGGCGTGGGGAAAAGCACTTTTATTGATGCGTTTGGCAAGTACTTAATAGAACATCACAACAAGAAGGTTGCAGTATTAGCCATAGACCCAACAAGTCAGAAAACAAGAGGTAGTATTTTGGGCGATAAAACGCGGATGAATTATTTATCCGTGTCAGACCAGTCATTCGTGCGCCCGTCGCCAAGTGGAGACACCCTCGGTGGTGTTGCTTCGGAAACGAGGGAAAGTATTCTGTTGTGTGAAGCGGCCGGTTTTGATGTTATTTTGGTGGAAACGGTTGGTGTTGGACAAAGTGAGACGTTGGTCCACAATATGGTTGATTTCTTTCTATTACTGCTTTTACCTGGTGCAGGAGATGAGCTACAAGGAATTAAACGAGGCATTGTTGAAATGGCAGATATGATCGCTATTAATAAGTCGGATGCGAGTCCAAAACTTGCAAAAGAGGCCAAACAGCATTACAAAAATGCGCTCCATCTAATGCAGAGCACACGAGCAGAATGGGGCGTACGTGTAGAAATGATAGATTCGTTGAGTGGCACTAATATGGACCTGATTTACGATCAAATTCAGTCTTTCGTTTCTATTCAAAAAGCAAACGGGCTCTTCGAGTCGGGCAGAAAAGAACAATCGGTTTTATGGTTAAACCAGCATATTGATCATGTCTTCCGAATACTCATGAAAAACAATGACAGAATTCAAGAGAGACTGAACGCATACCAAGACAAGGTGTCTCAAAATAGCCAATCACCCCGATCAGCTGCTCAGCAATTTATTAAAGAGTTGATTAAGCTAGACTAAGAAAAGAAGAGGTCTTTGAAAGTCGAAACATAGTTGTCTTGCAGAGAATCCCAATCCACTTCCTTGCCTAATTCCTGTTGCATTGATGTTACCGATTTGTCTGAGATGCCGCATGGAACAATATGATTAAAGTAGGTAAGATCTGTATTGACATTGAGGGCAAAACCATGCATAGTAATACCTCTTGAAACCTTAATACCAATGGCACCAATTTTTCGTGGTGGTCCATCAACCAACCATATCCCTGTCAAACCGTCAATTCTTTTGGTATGAATGTTATATGATGATAAAGTCGTTATTATGCTTTGTTCTAGTAGGTCAACATATTTTTTGACTCCCATGTTTAAACCATGAAGGTCAAGAATTGGGTAGCCTACCAGTTGGCCGGGTCCATGATAGGTAATATCACCACCGCGTTCAATTTGAAACTTTTGGGCATTAATGGATGCTAAAAATGCATCGCTAATTAGCAGATTGTCTTGGTTTGCGCTTTTGCCAAAGGTGTAGACGTGATTGTGTTCACAAAGGAATAACGTGTCTTTGGCTTCGTCAGCTTGTCGTGATGATACTTGCTTTTTTTGCAATTCCCATGCAGTGGCATAGTCGATAAGCCCTAATCGCTCTATTGTTAACCTATCTGTTGATTGATCCATTTTACGATAATACTTAGCCCTAGAACCAAAAATATATAAACGGCTATTTTGCCAATGTAATCTCCTGTTTTACTGTAGAAGGTTTCGTACGTCAATTTTGGGGCTTTTACCTGAAGATAACCTTGTTTCCAATAACCAAGTTGCTTTAAGACCTTACCGTTGTCGTCGATAACGCAACTTATGCCAGTATTTGCACTTCTGATAACATACCTTCTATATTCAATGGCACGTAATCGTGCATAGTGCATATGCTGTTTGTGTCCAGGGGTGTTGCCCCACCATCCGTCGTTCGTTATTACCGCAAGAATGTCTGCTTTTTGGTGTACAAATTCTCCAACGTAATCTCCGAATACTGATTCGTAACAAATGAGCGGTGCTATAGATAGTTGTGCATTTTTGGCTAACGTATAGTGGAAGGTTTTGGCCGAACGGTCTTTCCCTAGATTGCCAGATACCCCGCCTAAGTTTAGATCTAGTATGTTGTCGAACTTTCTAAATACATATGGAAAGGGTAGGCTTTCTACTCCAGGAACAAGTTTAGATTTATGGTATGTTGCGGTGCTGCCATCTGCGTCAATTTGAAGCGCAGTGTTGTAGGAATCGTAATATTTGTCGGCAGGTTCGTAATATCGGGGATAGGGCGGGAGCTCTTCTCCGTCTTCATAGAATCGATGTGTGGAGGCTCCAACAAGAATGCCAACACCCGGATGATCTATTAAAAAAGACTTAAGCCTGCGCACGCCATAATCTTGACTGATGAATTTTTCATTCATATTGCCTACCAAGGCAGTTTCTGGAAGGATAATTAATTTGGTATTCTCCGTGATGCCAGATTTGCATAGAGAAATAAAGGTGTCTATTTGTGCACGTTTGGTGCCAGGTTCAAATTTTAGATATGGATCAATGTTTGGTTGAATGACAAGAATCTCATTTGACGTGAAACAGAACGATTGATTGTTTTTTAAGTACGATGACCATAGGATAGGAGCGACTATCAAAATAGCAATTGCTGCGGTGGTCAACTTCCTATACTTGCTAAACGAATTGTATATAAATGCATTAACGCTCAGTATCCATAAACTACCACCAAGAGCGCCAGTATATTCATACCATTGAACAAGATTTGGAGAAGTGGCAAAACCATTGCCAAGCGTCAACCAAGGATAGGCCAAACCCCAACGAAAGTGCATGTACTCAAATGTTAGCCAGCGTACAATGAAGAAAAATAGTGCACGTCCTTGACCAATGAACCGTTTTGTGATTCTGTACAATACAAATGGAATTAACATAAGTAGGGTGTTGGCGATCAACATAAAAACAGCACCTCCAGGTGAGGCATTCCATACCCACCATGTAGAAAGGAGGTTAAAGGTGAACAAGCCTAAATATGTGTATAAACCATAAAACTTACCTCTTCCTTTTTCGCTAAAAAAGGTTTCTAAATAGAGAAAAGGTATAAGACCAATAAAAAATAAAAATGGTAAAGTATTTGGCGGCCAACCTAGAGAGAGCAAACAACCACCTAATAAGGCTATCGCGATATAGATTAATCGTTTTTTCATGACTTACCAGCTAGGCAAACGACAAATTCCCCTTTTATAGGCTGTTGTTGTATAAGGTGTTGAACTTCTTCGATAGTACCTCGGTAATGCGTTTCATGCAACTTAGATATTTCTCTTGATACGCTTACTTCTCTTGTCAAACCAAAAACTTCTCCAAGTTGGTCAAGCATTTTAACGATGCGGTGGGGGCTTTCATAAAAAACGATCGTACGTTCTTCATCAACCAAGTTAAGCAATCGCTTTTGTCGTCCCTTTTTGTGAGGAAGGAAGCCTTCAAACAAAAACCGATCACAGGGTAAACCCGATACAACAAGTGCCGGAATTAAGGCTGTTGGTCCTGGTAAACATTCAACTTCGAACTGATTGGCAATGGCTTCTCTCACAAGTAAATAACCCGGGTCAGATATTCCAGGGGTGCCAGCATCTGAGCAATAACAAATATGATTTCCTTCTGCCAATAACCTCATTACATAAGGCAATTTCGCATGTTCATTATTCTGATGAAAGGACTCTATTTTGGTATTGATTTCAAAATGATTCAGCAATTTTTTTGTTTGCCTAGTGTCTTCCGCGAGTATGAGACCACACATTTTTAAATTATTGATCATCCGAATACTCATGTCTTCGAGATTGCCAATGGGTGTGGGAACTAATGTGATCTTGCTTTCAGCTGTCATTGTGTGCGGCAAAGGTATTGATTTGAATCTGAGAAAAGGGCAAAAAAAAAGGCTCCGAATTCGGAGCCTTTTTTATATTATTTTAAATATTATTCAATTGTCATGTCAACGTGGATACCAGTGATCACGTCAGTTTTGCCTCTAGCAACGAAGATAACAACGTCTAAGTCTTCAGCAACTACTGCACCACCACCTGGAGGGATAACAGCACCATTGTAGTCAGTAGGAACATCATAAGTTACTGTTTCAGTGTACCACTTGCCTTCTGCAGTGTTTTCTGAAGGTACTTCATGACCCCAAGGACCAGTTAAGAAGTCTCTCATAACGTGCTTGTGCGTGTAGTCGTCTCCACCACCACTTTGCTTAGCTTTCATTCCACTTTGTAATAAAGCGATGTTAACTCTGTTTTCGTTAGCAGACTCATCACCCGTGTAATACACTTCGTAAGTTACTGTTAATTCAGACTTAGCTGAATTAAAAACAGCTTTTGCACCAATGTTAACTGGAGACTCATCTGCCATAACAGTAGCAGCAGTTTCAGCCCAGTAACCACGGCTCATTGCTAAACCAGTTCCTTTGTTTTGTGCTTTTCCTGGGAAGTACTGTCTGTTCATAGTACCAGCTGGGTAACCAGCAACACCACTTTGGTCAACCAAAGCTTGTCCGTAAGAACTTGTGAAGTTAGCCCATCCTGCAGCAGGAGCAGCATAACCACCAGCATTAACACCAATAACTACAACTCTATCAGGGTTGTTTAATAAAAGGTCATTTGCAATTCTGTGACCATCAGGACAGTAACCACATCTAACACCAGTAAAATCTTCAAGAACAGCGTTTCTGTTTGACTTCTCCATAGAGGCCATCGTTGGATTGTTCGATGATGTACCAGGAGTAGTACCAGTTGTTCCGTCGTCTGAACAGCCAAACATTACCATGCTGGCTAAGACGCTAAGTAAAAAAATCTTTTTCATATTCTATTATAAATGTATAAAACTCAATTGGGTTCGAATTTGATTTTAAATATTCACAAAAACAAGTAAAAGCACTTGATATTAGGCATTTGAAGCCATAACACTGTCAAATTCTAATGACAGAAATTTGGCAGTATGTCCTTTTCCTAGCTCAACAACCTTTTCTGGACTGCCTTCAACTATAATGGTACCACCACCTTTACCACCTTCAGGGCCTAAGTCAATAATATGATCAGCAACTTTAATTACATCCATATTATGTTCTACTACAAGTACGGTATTGCCAAGGTCAGCAAGATTTTGCAGTACCTCCAATAAAACACTAATGTCTTCAAAATGCAGACCGGTTGTAGGTTCGTCTAATATGTAAAACGTATTGCCAGTAGATATTTTACTGAGCTCGCTTGAAAGCTTAACGCGCTGCGCTTCTCCCCCAGAAATTGTTGTGCTACTTTGGCCCAAGGTGATATACCCTAAACCTACGTCCTTTAACGCTTTAATTTTTCTATAAATAGAAGGGATGTTCTCGAAGAATTTAGTTGCTTCTTCAACGCTCATGTCCAAAACATCACTTATAGACTTGCCACGATAACGGATTTCAAGCGTATCGCGGTTGTATCGTTTACCTAAACACGTTTCACATTCGACCTCTACATCCGGAAGGAAATTCATTTCAATAACTCGTCGTCCGCCACCTTTACATGTTTCGCAACGTCCACCTTTTACATTAAAAGAAAACCGGCCAGGTTTGTACCCACGGATTTTTGCCTCTGGCAATTCACTAAATAGATTTCTGATGTCTGTAAAGAAACCAACATAGGTAGCAGGGTTGGAGCGAGGAGATCGGCCAATTGGTGATTGGTCAATCTTAATGACCTTATCGATACTCTTAATCCCAGTTATTTTTTCGAAGGCTAAAGGTTTCCTGCGCGAGTTGTAAATGAATTCGGATAGAATTGGATGTAACGTTTCATTTATCAACGTACTTTTTCCACTACCAGAAACACCAGTCACACATATAAACTTTCCTAGAGGGAATGATACAGATACATTTTTAAGATTATTTCCATTACAACCAGTCAGCGTAATTTTGTTCCCGTTACCTCGACGACGTTTTGCAGGAATTTTAATCTCTTTTGCTCCACTTAAGTAATCAGAAGTCAACGTATGTGACCCCTTAATGGATTGCCATGGCCCAGAGGCAATGATTTGACCGCCAAACTTTCCGGCTTTTGGTCCAATATCTACGACGAAGTCGCTTTCAAGAATCATGTCTTTGTCGTGCTCTACAACAATAACCGAATTCCCAACATCTCGAAGTTTTTGCAGCGACTTGATTAATCGCATATTGTCGCGTTGGTGTAGTCCAATACTTGGCTCGTCTAAAATATATAGAACTTCTTCAAGCTGGGAACCAATTTGTGTGGCAAGTCTAATTCTTTGTGCTTCGCCACCGGAGAGTGTTCTAGCAGGATTGTTAAGGCTTAGATATCCAAGACCAACATTGGTTAAAAAACCTACTCGATTTCGAATCTCTTTGAGAAGTTCTGTTGCAATCACTTTCTGCCTATCCGACAATTGATTGGTCAAATCCGCCAACCATGTCTCAAGTTCAGAAATATTCATCTCACCCAATTCTCCAATATGTCGTTTGGCAATGAAGTAGTGCAAGGCTTCCTTTTTTAGTCTATAACCTTCACAATCCGGACACTTACGCATAATCATAAACTCTTCGGCCCATTGATATAAGCTATCTTGAGACTTTTGCATGTAAGAGTTCTGAACCATCGGAATTACCCCCTTAAAGGTTGTTTCATAGGTTTGTTGACCTCCTCCGGAATACGTGTAGATGACTTCGAATTTTTCTTCGCTACCATTTAAGATGGTGTCTAACACCTTTCGATCCAGTTTTTCGATGGGATCTGCAAGGCTGAACTTCATCCGCTTGGCCATAGCGCGTAATTGAGTGAAAGTCCAGTTAGACCTAAATTGGCCCAAAGGGGCTATACCGCCTTTGTTGATGCTAAGTTTAGGATTCGGAATAATTAAATCCTCTTCAATATCTGCAATAGTACCAAGACCATTACATTTTGTGCACGCACCGTATGGCGAATTAAAAGAGAATGTATTTGGCTGAGGCTCGTCGTAAGCCAACCCGGATTCAGGGTCCATCAAGTTTTTACTAAAATGATGTGTTTCTTCACTTTCAAAGTCAAACAACATCAAAACACCGTTTCCTGACTTAAGGGCCGATTTGACAGATTCAGAAACTCTAAATCGATTGTCCGACTCCACTTCAATGCGGTCAATAACCAATTCAATGTCGTGCACCTTATATCGGTCTAATTGCATGCCAGGTTCAATCCTAACAATTTCACCATCAACACGCATTTTAGCGTAACCCCGTTTTGCGTATTGTTCAAAAAGGTCTCTGTAATGACCTTTACGCCCTTTTACTATCGGCGCAAGAACAGCTACTTTACTTCCGGCGTATTTTTCTAAGATCAGGTTTATGATTTCATCTTCAGAAAAACGAATCATTGGTTTATTTGTGAGGTAGCTATAGGCGTCTCCCGCACGGGCATACAACAGCCTTAAAAAATCATAGATTTCCGTTATCGTTCCGACCGTTGACCGTGGATTTTTGCTCACGGTTTTTTGTTCGATGGCAATTACCGGACTGAGCCCTTCAATTTTGTCAACGTCAGGGCGCTTCATATCGCCAATAAACTGCCGAGCATAGGCAGAAAAGGTGTCCATGTATCTTCGTTGCCCTTCTGCGAAGATGGTATCGAAAGCCAAAGATGATTTCCCGCTACCGCTTAAGCCTGTAAATACGACTAGTTTACCTCTTGGAATAGTTAGATTGATGTCTTGTAAATTGTGTTCACGAGCACCTATTATCTCAATTGAGCCATGCTCAAATATGTCTTCTTGTTTTGCCAATTTTATAAGTCGGCAAAATTACATCAAATAATGCCTATTTAATCGTGTTCGTTAAATTTGGGGGATAACCAAACTTGATAATGAATACTGTAAAACGCATGCTCTTGTGTATAGTTTTTTGCTATGCCAATTATTTCGCTCAAGCTCAGATAACAAATCACCTTTTTAGCTTCCATTCTGACAGCATTTTTGATGACACCCTCTGGCGTTGTGATACCACCAAATTTGTTCGTGAAGCAGGAAAACTTCGATCGAATAGTTCAGCGATACATGATACATTTCGTGTATCCGTACCGATACAAAAACGCTCATCGGCAGAGTGGTCTATCGAATTGGATTTGGGCATATCAACGTCTTCGGCAAATTACGTCGACGTATATTTCTGGTCAACCTCTGGTTGTTTGTACGACTCACAAAACGCGTACTTTGTTCGTATTGGCGACACCAAAGACGCCCTTGTATTTTACGAGATTTCTAGTGGTCAATCAAGGATTTTGGCATCCAGCATTTCGGGTATAACACACTCATTGTTAGGGCGTTTGGTGCTCACCGTAAATGATGATTCGTTAGGTGCAATTGCCTTTTACGATGACAAAGAAACTCAAGTTTTTTTAGCAGATAGTCTACATCTAAAGTGGAACAACGCTCAAGGTTATATGAGTATTTCAGTCCGACAATCGACGCAAAGCTTTCATAACAAACATTACTTTGATAATTTGTATTACGGACCACCAAGGAAGGACTCACTCACGCCAGAACTACAACTAATTGAAGTGATGGAGGACTCAATTTTGCAGCTACATATCAATGAGCCTGTATTGGATGAAAACGTAGAAACAACAAATTTTAAGTTGGTTTCTGGGAATAGACATCCATCTCAAATCACAGTAGAAAATGATACAATGAAATTGTTTTTTAGTGAGAAATTTGAGACAGGCAGTTATGTTTTACACGTGGCAAACTTGTCTGATTCTTCTGGAAATGTAGCAAAGGATCTAAAAATTCCGTTTAATCATGTCCTTTTTGATTCCGTAGGGAGGCATGATGTCGTGATTTCGGAGATTTATGCAGACTATTCTCCCAGCGTCGGACTTCCAGAAAACGAATACCTAGAATTAACGAACAACAGTAATAAAACATTTGACTTATTGGATTGGGAATTGACAGATGGGAATCGAACCAATTCCTTATCGTCATATGTATTATGGCCCGATTCAACGGTAATTTTATGCGATGCGAAGTTCTCGAATGCCTTTAGCAGGCAAGACAATGTCTTAGGCATTTCTAACTTTATTGGTTTAAACAATACAGGTGATAGTTTGTGGTTAACAGGACCTTCCAAAGTCCCAATTCATGAAGTATTCTATTCTTCAAGCTGGCATCAACCTGTTTGGAAGCAAGAGGGTGGCTGGAGTTTGGAAATGATTGATGTAACACGGCCTTGTAAACAAAGTGAAAATTGGACGTCTAGCGTGCATCGAAACGGGGGAACGCCTGGCCAGATGAATTCCGTTGAAGCGAGATTGGAAGACTGGAAGTCACCTGAAGTTATCCATGTGGAGGCTCAGAAAAACGGATTGGTTGTAACCTTTAATGAGTCAATACATTCTAGCGATGTTGTCATTAATCAAGCTTTCTTAGAAAATTTGTCTGATACGTTAAGTACGGAAGTTGAGAACAATCGCCTGCAGGTCACATTTAAAGAAAAATTAGACACTGGGGTGCTATACACAATCGGGTTGCGTGGGATTCAAGATTGTTTTGGTAATGAAGCGGAGGAAATTATAGTCCCTTTTGGTATTGGGAAAAGTCCAACATTTGGTGATGTTTTACTAACTGAAGTCATGTACGACGTTTCCGAGCATTGTGTTGAGTATGTAGAGTTGTACAACGTTTCAGAGCGGCTGCTGGATTTTAAAGAGCTCAGCTTGGCGGTAAAAGATTCGTCTGGTCATTGGAAGCGGCTTTATCCAATTAAGACGGTAAGCCAAATTTTCCAGAAAGACACATACAAAGTGGTCTGCACGGATAGTTTACGTTTAAAAGACTGCAAGGCCAATGCTATGAATATCGTCCAATCCGACAAGCTGCCAATGCTGGTTAACGAGACTGGAAATATAGGAGTAACCAATAGATATGGTGATGTGCTCGATAGTTTTACGTACGCTGATGCCATGCACTTCCCATTACTCAGCGATACGAAAGATGTAAGTTTAGAACGACTTCAACCACAGCTTTCAGAGAGAACTTGGTTAAGTTCCTCACAACACCACAATTTCGGTACTCCTGGGTTTGAAAATTCCCATATAGTAAAAGGAACACCGCGTTTAAACACGTTGACCATTCAAACCGATCCGGTAAGTCCAAACTTTGATGGTTATAATGATCAATTAATTGTTGCGGTAACTGTTTCTAAAGAAAATGTGGCACATCTACGCATTTATGATCTTGCTGGGCGGTTAATCGCATTTCCTGTAAACACCAACCTTATAGCCGGGACAAGCCATTTTGTATGGGACTGTTTAGACGCAAACGGGGGTATTGTGCAGCCTGGAATTTATGTCGCAGATTTTGAGGCTATAGCTCTGGATGGCATAAAGATGCGTGAACGCAGTGTGTTTACCGTAACCTGGTAAACTCGATGCTATTTTAAGCTGATTAGATTGTCAACTCCTAAAGGTTTCTCAACAGTAAAACCTTCTCCATATTCTACCTCTATTGAAGCTCCAAACTCTATAGCCCTGGCCTCGATATATTTGATAAATTTAGATGATGCAATAAGAGTTTCTGGCTCGTCGGAATTTGGGTCATGAAATTGACTTTTGAACGCCTTAATTGACTTTAACTTTGTTTCCCATTCGTTTGAAATGTCAACCACAAAATCAGGTTTTATATAACGAAATTGAATGTAGTGGTAAATGTTTTTTGGTCGCCAAGGCTTCTGAATCACCCCATTATCTTTTGTTTCGATGCGTACTAAACCACTCAAAAAGTTTGCTCGAGAAACAATTTGACTACCTCTTCCGTGATCAGGGTGCCTGTCGGATATGGCATTTACTAAAATGACTTCAGGTTGATATTTACGAATGGCATAAATGATCCGCTTTAAGTTTTCATCAGACTCGGTAAAGAAACCATCCGCCATTTTTAAATTTTCACGTGCAGTTAAACCCATAATGGCTGAAGATGCAGCGGCTTCCTGTTCGCGTATTTCTATGCTACCTCTTGTACCTAAGTCACCTTGAGTTAAGTCTACAATTCCAACTTTTAAACCTTGTTTAATATGTTTGATAAGTGTGCCAGAGCAAGCAAGTTCAGCATCATCTGGGTGTGCTGCGAATGCTAAAATATCTAGTTTTTGATGTGCCATGTTGTTAGAACAAAGCTACTTCATAAAAGTTGACGAAAAAAAGTGAGTGAAAGTGAGCGTCGCGTGATTTTGTATAACTCTATTGAATGATGATTTTCCTACTTGAAACACCACTGGTGTTGTATGCACGTAAGTAATACAAACCTGGTCTTAGGTCTTTTACATCCCATGATATTTCCTCGACACCGGGTAACACACGTAGCTTCTTAACGAGTTGAGCGCTGCTGTTATAAAGCTCTAGTTGTGAGTAATGTTCTAGGTGAACAAACTGCACCAGGTTGTCTTTAACAGGGTTGGGATAAACAAAAAGTGAATCGTAATTCATTGTTCTACTCGTCGACGTGGTAACCCGTTTATGTGCAGCAGTAATGCAGTACCTATTGTTTAATAGCCCGTCGGCTACCTCTAATTTTATGCTGTCCCTGCCACCGTTATATACTAAAACGTCGGTGCAAAAATCAAAAGAGTCGATATCGCCGACGTAATTTATGTCTAAAGTGTCAATGAAAATGATGCTATCGCCTGGTACAACCAGCCTATTGACCTTCTTGAATTTTGGGAAAATATTTCCTCCTCCGAAAACGAACTTTACGCTGTAATTATCTCCTGTTCTTAGGGAGTCAGGGCCAAGGTTAATTAGCGATACTTTTACGACTTCTTTGCTTCTACTTATGAATTTATGGCCATTGCTATGAGAGAATATGTTAGCGCTTATGTCGCACATTCTTCCTTGTCCAAACACATTTAGCATAAGTAATACAGCAACCCCACAAGTGAGTAATCGTCTCATCAGTCTAGAATTATTTTGTGTTTTAGCGTATGTGTTCCAAAATCCACTTGCAAGACATATAACCCAGCTGTAACATCGTTATAGTCAACGCGAACTATATCAGCAGCATGTTTTAAAGACTTCAATGGGACTTCTTGCATAAGCGGATTAAGAAGGGTGATCGATTTGAAATTGTCTACACCTTGCACGAAGAAATAATTTTCCTTTGATGGATTTGGGAAAATTGCCAGTGTCTGCTTTGATAAGTTGTGCGTGTTTGCATTGCCAATGTGATTAAGCACAACACTTGCTTGGTTGTTGTTGCGGTCTTCGGAAAACTCATTAACTAGAGGCAAGTGACCATTATCTGGACCGTAGGCCATTGGCACTTCGACAAAAAACAAGCTAAATTTTTCAGTCGATTTCCCTGAATTAATGGATATAGAGTCGGAAACAATGATGGAATCACCAGGGGCGATGATTTTCCCAATGGGCATTTTTGTTTCAGGTGGTCGAAACTGAAAAGAGTGTCCGGTGTTGTAGGTCAATGTGTCTGTCGGAAATAAAGTGTCCGGGCCTAAGTTGGTGATGCTAAAGGAGTAGTTGAGTGCAACTGGGGAGCTTATGGTTGAGTTTTTTTCTGGAGAAATAATCTGCACAGCCAAATCGGTGTATCGAAATGTTTGGCAATACGTGAAACTAGAAGCGCATATGAGCACTAATGTCAAAATGGTGAGTTTGGTTTTCATAATATCAAATTTAGGCATTAGTTACTAGGGCCAATGGGCCTTACATCACATGTACAACAAACAGAAATAGTTTTAATGATATCTACCGTTGGACAGTTTGCATTCGCATTAGCACATGGCTCCAATTCATATTTTAAGTCAAAATTTATACAGCCACTTGGCACTGGGTTTGGAGCGGTTGGGGAAGCATTTTGTTTTGTGCGTTCATCATCACACCAGCTTACACCATTATCCGTTTGAGGTTGTGGAATAGAAATGTGCTGACCAAAAACAACATCATAATTGTTGTTCGGGTTCCATCCAGAGCCATCAGGGATTGGTCGTCTGGGGGTTAATTGCGGTGAACGGAATCTCCCGCAAAATCCATTTAGGGGTTGATCGATACCTAGATCAAAGTTGTCAAAAGTGAGGCATGGCGCATTATTTGACTTAGGAGCAAAAGCTTCATCGGGTGAAACAAAGTTCAATTTTAATTGATACAAACTTGGGTCAAGTGTGCGGCTACCCTTATCACCTGTCCAATGGTACATTGTGATTTCAACAGAGCCGACATAGTCCGAGAAAATAAAGGCATTCTTATTGACAAGCCATTTTTCTTTCCATACGTCTAAGCCATGCACCGCTACCAACATGCCGTAATCTGGATGACGGGAGACATTATATATGTCATCACCTAAGCCCATATGCTCATATTCGTAACCAATGAATTCACCTGTGTTATCATAGAGACGAATTCGGATAAAATCTGGTTGAGCGCCTGCATTTGAGGTATAATCGAAATGAAACTCACCGAGATTAAGGACGTTTAATGTTTTTCCGGTATTGTTTGGAGTTAACGTGTGAAAACAGCTAGACAAGCTATAGCCAATTGAGCTAGGTCCTTGCGCTAGCGTCGGTAATGAAGAACAGGCTAGCAATACTATAAAGCCAGTTGTTTTTACAATAAATTGTGATGTGAAAAATTTCATGGTTGTTGGTTTATGAAACAATGATAAACCATGAATTCTCTTGAAATCAAACTAACCTAACCAAGCGTTTTAGGTTGTTCTCCTAGCGTTTTTCTATTCCAATTCGTACGCCTTTATTATCATGTCTAACTGGTAGTCCACAATGGGGTCGTACTCCTCTTTGAGACTTGCGTCGTATAATTTTGCAAATGCACTCCAGTAGAAAGTTTCAATACTACCTCGATACCCTTTAAGCAGTTCGTGTGTTGTTTTGCCAGTTTCACGATGAATTAGTTTTATGAGCAATATGCCTTGCGATCTGCTGAAATTCTTCATGGTTTCAATGAACTCGTTCTTTAAAGACTTTTCAGTTTCCTTAATGTATTTCTCCTTTGCTTTTGGATCGCTAATAAGATGCAAGTTGTCTTCCATCATTTGTAACCGGAAGGCAGCAAGTTTGGCATAAGGCATTACTTTTTTAACGTTATACTTTAATTTTCTGTATTCCTTGCGTTGTTCGGGAGTTGTGAAATCTTTCATCACCAGCTCTTCAAAACGGTAAAACATTAAGGTGTCGCCACTAACAGAATCAACAATTATGCGTACCACTTCAATAGAATCTAACCCCAGTTTGTCAACCGATTTAGTTTTAACCGAGTCGGTTTGACCTAAGGCAACCAAAACAGTTAGTGTAAACAAAAAAGAGAATAGGATTTTCTTCATCTTACTTATTATATATCAAATCACGTGCCACTATTATACTAAACGCCATCAGTGCCTTTTATGGTATTTTTTAATTGGATGAACCATTGCTCGAAAGCACTTGGTTGCCTTTTAGGTCCTTTAATGGGGTTTGATACCATACTTGGATTGCTAAAAATCTGAACATACACGTACCCACGTTGATAGGTTTTTGAGGGCCATTGTTGCAAGCGTTTCATGTCTTGGGCGCTAAAATCACCACTGATATTACTAAACAAAGCCAAAGGAGCATTTGTGATGTCCTGGTCATAAAGTAGCTTGTAGTCTTCCCTTTCATCGTTTAGTTTGGTGTGACGACCTGGGTTTCCAAGGGGAGCATAGGAATAAAACGTTGAATTGGAGAAATCTTCCTTGGCTTCTTCAAGCAGAGGGAACACACTTCTATACGAAAGCGTCGCATCTCCCATAATTTTACCTGGATAAAACCAAAAATGCCCACTAACCAAAAGGGCAAATACAATTCCAATTGTTCTTGGTTTGAAATGTGATAACCACGAAATGTTACCCATAATTAAAAAGGGAATACAAGGTAACAAGTATCTATGCATCGGGCCAGTTTTAGTGGTAAATCCAATGGCTAACGCATTGAAAAGAAAAAGAACCATAAACAGTGTAAAAGGGTGGTCCCATTTCCATGCAATCCTTTTTCTGAAAATGGCTAGTACGGGAATCAACCATAGCCCGACTTGTCCGTAATCTACGATACGCCAATCAGCCATAAGTAGGTTAACTATAAAACGTTTGATTCCAGGAAATCCTCTGTGACCGGCATAATCTGGTGAACTCAGATACCATCCTGTAATAGACTGATGGTACATCAACCACGCTATAAAAAGTAGAAAAGGGATGAGTAATACTTGAGTGGCCAATTTAAACCGCTGGGGTATGGAAATAGATTGCGTTTTAAAGAACCACCACAACCAAATGGGTGTAAGATAATACAGCCCTTGGAGGTGTGTTAAAAGCAGTGCACTTGCGAACACAACCTGCTGCCATTTTTTTCCAAATTGTAAACTATACAACAATCCTAATGCAAATAGTGTTAGTGGTAAATGCAAATTTGGGTTTACCACTTGCGACATAAATAACGGCGTTAGTGCCAGTAATCCTGCGCCGAGATATGTTTTGTGGCCATAGCCTAATTTCTTCCCCCAACGGACAAACAAAATCAAAATCAAGAACCCGATAACAAGGTTAAATAAATGACTGACCCAAAGGTCTTTGCCAAATATTTTCCAAAGACCAGCATGCAGTATGGAAAAGGTTAATGGATGACCGGGATCTAAATTGTCAGGATAGGCTATCTGCGTAAAGTCCGAATCATAAATATGATTGCTTGCTCGTGAGATTGTTGATATGGCATCTCCAAAGAATGGGTCGTTCTGGGTAACGAAAAATAGAATTATAAACCCGGTTGAAACAAGGCCCCAAAAAAGTTTGGCATATCGATGCATGGGCAAAGATAAAAATCAACGCGTCTTTATATCTCTATCCGACCTTCAAAAGTTTTTTGCGCTGGACCAATCAGATAAATGTCTGCAAAGCCATCAGGATTAGCGGTAAACTCAACCTTCAGTTCGCCTCCTTCAACCTTTACGTCGGTGCTCATTTTTTCGCCAGTCTTGTTGGTGTTGAAGGCGTCTGCTAAAACGGCTGCTGTAACTCCTGTGCCACAGCTCAACGTTTCGTTTTCTACACCTCTTTCGTAGGTCCGAATTTTTAATGCATTTTGTTCTCTTTCAACAAAATTCACATTGATGCCAGCATCCTTGTACGTGTCGTTGTATCTTATTTTTCTCGCTTCCTCCACAACCTCAATCGTTGACACGTCATCAACAAATTGAATGTAGTGAGGCGAACCGGTATTCAATTCAAAAGCCTTACCATGCGTTTTAATATCAGAGACGTCATGCATCTTTAATGCAACGGTGTTGGTTGAAATACTCGCTTCATGTAATCCGTCGGTTGATAGAAAGATGGTTTCCGCATTAATGAGGTCTAAACTTCTAGCGAAAGCAACCGCACATCTACTCCCATTACCACAGAAGCTCTGACTTCCGTCAGGGTTGAAGTAAATCATATTAAAATCTACGCTGTCGTGTAACTCGATAACAATAACTCCATCTGCACCAATACCAAATTTTCTGTCACACATGGCGGTTATTGGCAAGCTATAAGCGTCAATTTCTCCATGCCGATTGTCGATCATGATAAAATCATTACCAGTGCCTTGGTATTTTTCAAATTGTATTTGCACTTTCTACTTGGCGTTTAGAACTTTAAGAATCTCTGTATTAGACACACGTACCATTTGGTTAAAGCTATTGTTTGGAACGATTTTGTACCAAGTTCCTCCTTTATTTAGGAAGGTTGTATTACCATATGATTTTAACCCAATCTGAGTTGAAACAGGTGTGTCGAATAAAAGTAGTTTTTTGCCGTCAAATTTGTACCCCTTGAATTTTACAATGCTCTCCCAAAACTCAACACGAATACCTATGCTTGGAGACGTCTTTAACGTTTTTTGAGGAGCACTTTCTGCTACTTCGGTTTTTTTATCTGATTTTTCTTTGCTTTTTCTATTGAACAAGCCATCCTTTTTGGCAGTTTTAACCTCTTGTGATGTGGTGGCCTCTGATGCTTGCGTTTCGTAAGCAACAGCCAGCAAAACAACGTTCTTGCTTCCAAGCATTGAGTCACGCTGTGCTTTAAATTCATCACCATCTATTTCGTCTTCGTTCTTTTTCAACTCGGCAAAGTCTACGTCATCCGATTCAGCTGTTAATATGCTTGCATCATCCATGGTTTCATCATCTTCTACAACATCGGCCAGCGCAATTTCAGGTGAAGGAGGAATAAACAACGAATCCTGATTTTCATCGTCCAAAGTGGCCACTACCTGTGCGGAGTCAGATACAGGTTTTTGGTTTTCTATAGGCTCTTTAATGATGGTTTGCTCGGTTTTGTCGGCTTGTGATAATTCCTCACCACCTTGTGGTAACATTGTTTTAATGATTAAACCGAATGCCAATAAGGATAAGATACTTGCCGCAACAGCTAAACTCCTATTTCCAAAAGGGATGATAAAACCTTTTTTAGGTTTTGTTGCGTCAACAAGGATTGCTTTTAGTTCGTCTCGACGTGCTATCTCAACACTATTAATAATCGCTTTTTGTATTTGAACCTGATTCAAAAACGCAGGATCATCTTTTAATCGGATTTTAAATTTATCCAATTCTTGTCCTACCAATTCCCCCATGAGGTATTGGTCAATTAATTCGTGAATATGTTGTTGCTTATCCATGATTTAATTGAAAAAATCTTCTTTGTTAAATTTAGTCGTTACCGACGACTGTAACCGTTTAAAACATTGGTATTTCTTTGACTTTACCGTATCGGTATTGGCAAAGCCCATTTTTTGTGCAATTGTTTTGTTGTCGAATCCATCAAAATAGAAATAGCCCAGAAGCTTCATGCATGTTTCGTCTAATTCGGCAACCAATTGATGTATGATTCGATGATCTAAGTGATCTGTTTTAATGTCATCAGCTGTAATCTTCTCTTGCAAAGATTCGTCTACAACCGTAAACCTCGTTTTCTTTTTGAGTTGTTTGTACCACAGATTTTTGACTATCGCCATCAAATAGGTACTCATTTTTACTGTTAATGAGAAGTGTGGTTTGTTGACGTTACGCCAAACAGCAATAATGCTGTCTTGTAAAACATCATCTATCTCATCTTCAGTACCGTTGTTTTTTAAAATAAAGCTCTTTACCATAGCGTAATACGATTTTTGCATTGACACCAACGCTTCCTCGTTTCCTGCTTTTATTTCCTCAACAAGTTGAGAATCAGAAAAACGTTTATTTAGAAGCATTTTGTAGAACGTTAATATTGTTTAATCGAAATAGGTAAATGAGGTAGATGCAATTTGTCTTTTTGAACGTTACAAATATCTAAATTTATGACACAAATTGGTTAGACGACTAATTTTGTATGTGTTGATAACGGAAAATATTATGAAAATTAAGAAAGTTTTAGGCGTTTTATTTATCGCTATAGTGGGAGGAGCAATGGCTTTAGGGCTAAATCAAGCATTTTTTAGCCAAAAATCGAAGCCACAAAGTTTTGAAGAACAGCAAAAAGTACAATTCACCAATCAGGAGAAAATAGCCGACCAACCTGGGACAAATTTTGTCGCAGTGTCGGAACATGCTACACCAACGGTTGTGCACATTAAAACGGAAATTCAATCTCAATCCTCTGGTGAGATGGGTGAAATGTTTGATCCATTCGGGTTTTTTAACGACCCTAGGTTTAAAAACAATCAGCCGCGTCAAGGCTCCGGTTCAGGGGTAATAATCATGGATAATGGCTACATCGTAACCAATAATCATGTAATTGAAAATGCAAGTAAAATTGAAGTAATTCTGAACGACAAAAGAAGCTATGATGCGGAATTGGTGGGAAGAGACCCAGAAACGGATTTGGCCTTACTGAAGATTGAAGAAAAGGAACTGCCTTTTTTGGGCTTTGGTAACTCGGATGACTTAAAAGTAGGTGAATGGGTAATCGCTGTTGGGAATCCTTTTAACCTTACAAGCACGGTAACGGCAGGTATTGTAAGTGCCAAAGGAAGAAATATTAATTTGTTACGGCAGAACAGTGAGTATGCGATAGAAAACTTCATCCAAACGGATGCGGCGGTTAATCCAGGAAACAGTGGGGGCGCACTTGTGAATACACAAGGGGAACTTATTGGGATAAACACAGCAATTGCTTCGCAAACGGGTTCTTATGCCGGTTATTCGTTTGCCGTACCGGTGAATATTGCTAAAAAGGTTTTAGATGATTTGCGTAAATATGGTGAAGTGAAACGGGCCATATTGGGCGTAAGAATTCAAGATATCACTGCCGACCTTGCTGCAGATAAGGGGATTGAGAACATAAAAGGTGTTTTTATTCCTGAAGTCGTAGATGGAGGAGCAGCAGAGAAAGCTGGGATTAAAGAAGAAGACATCATTATTCGAATTGATGGAGAAGAGGTGAACAAGGCATCTGAATTGCAGGAGGAAATAAGCAAATACCACCCTGGTGACGACGTTACCGTTACCTTGCTTCGAGACGGAAAGCAGATTGAAAAAACGGTAAAACTGTTGAGTAAAGACGGAAAGCAGGAAATATCAACAGAAACGGTAAGAGAAGAAGCCTCGGCACTGGGTGGAAAGTTTGAAAACCTAGGACATACAGAAAAGATGGAATTAAAGGTTAGAAACGGTGTAAGAATAAAATCAATTGGGAAAGGGCCACTTAAAGACAAAGGAATTCCAGAAGGGTTTGTTATTACCATGATAGACAAGCAACGTGTGTATACAACGAAGGATGTTGTGAAGGTACTCGAAGGGAAGACAGGTTCGATTCTTATAGATGGAATAACTGAAGATGGTGATGAAGAATCATATGCAGTACGCATCAAGTAAACGCAGTAAAACATAAGATTTTGAAAGAGGTTGCTGTTGGCAGCCTCTTTTTTTTGTTATCCTTGTAAGAACAATTTATTATGGCAAAAATCAAATTCTGTGGGGCGGCACAAACGGTAACAGGGAGTAGTCATTTGGTGACGCTGGATGACGGGACAAATATTTTGCTCGATTGCGGGCTTTATCAAGGCAACGAAGAGAAGTACGAAAATTTCAATCGTGAGTGGGGTTTTAACCCAGAAGAGATTGACTACATGATTTTAAGCCATGCCCACATTGATCATAGCGGGCGTATTCCTAAGCTATCTAAAGATGGATACAAGGGTGATATCATTTGCACCAGTGCAACACGTGATTTAGCATCTATTATGCTAATGGACAGTGCCTATATTCAAGAGAAAGATGTTGTCTATCTGAATAGACGAAAGGAACGACTGGGTCTTAAACCGGTGAAAGCCTTGTATACGATTGAAGATGCACGAAACTGCATGGACCAGTTTGTTGGTATTGGATATAATCGATGGTATTCAGTAAACGATACCATATCAGTTCGTTTTCGTGATAGTGGCCATATTTTAGGGAGTGCCAGTGTTACACTCAGAATTAAGAAAGAAGACGGATACTACAATTATCTTGGATTTACAGGAGACATTGGCCGACCTGATCGACCGATACTAAGAAACCCTGTTCCAATGGATGACCTTGATTACCTCATATGTGAGTCGACCTACGGGGGTGTACGTCTTCAGCGAAAGTTGAACTTTTTGGGCTAAAAGTTAAGAGAGAGTTCATGCTAATTTAGGTTTAAATTTTGATACTGTTTTTTTCTTGCTTTTAGGGTTCTGGATTTTGTGGCTCTTCGCCGTTTCAATTTGGA
>JAIBDD010000038.1 GCA_024679565.1 Bacteroidota bacterium
CGAGAAGGCATTAGAACTAATGTTAAAGCTATCAGAGTTTGTTCTTCCTAAGCTACGAGCTATTGAGGTTAATAATGAGTCAGAAGAGGCTTTACATACCTCCCTTAATATTAATATAATAGATACCGGAGTTCCTTTAGCGAGTTGTGAAGCTGACGTGGGAAACGATGACCAGTTTAAAAGTTGCCAAGTCGCTATGGTAGTAATGTGGTCAAATCTTTGTTAACCGATACCTAAAACGATACCCTAATGCATAAAAAAGCCTTGACTAAATTAATAGTCAAGGCTTTACGTTGCTACTTGTGTAGCCCCTAGGGGAATCGAACCCCTCTTTCCAGGATGAAAACCTGGCGTCCTAACCGATAGACGAAGGGGCCAAGTCTCTGATAAATCAGTAGAAACACAATCTGAATAATTCAGAATCAGTGTCTACCTCTGATTTTCAAGGGTGCAAAGGAATAAATATTTCCATAATTCAACAACTAATTTTTTAAAAATTTTACCTTTGCACCCATTTCTAAAACAAACACATAAAATATCTAAAAATGAAAGTAGCAATTAATGGTTTTGGACGTATCGGTCGTTTGGCCTTCAAATGTCTCTTAGAGAAAGAAAACGTTGAAGTCGTTGCAATCAACGACCTTACCAATAACGCGACGTTAGCTCATTTATTAAAGTACGATTCTGTACAAGGGAAATTCAACGGTACAGTAGAATCAAATGATGATTTCTTAATCGTAAACGGAAAGCAAATTCGTGCTACTGCAGAACGAGATCCAGAAAATCTACCATGGGCAGAATTAGGTATTGACGTAGTTTTAGAAAGTACGGGTTTCTTTAGAGATCCAGCAGGTGCGGGTAAGCACATTACTGCTGGTGCTAAAAAAGTGGTTATTTCGGCGCCTGCATCAGGTGATATCAAAACAGTTGTTTTGGGCGTAAATGACGACTCAATGACTGGTGAAGAAACAATTTTATCAAATGCAAGTTGTACGACAAACTGCCTTGCGCCGATGGTAAAAGTATTGGACGACTTATACGGTGTTGAAAGCGGTTTTATGACCACGGTACATGCCTATACGTCGGATCAAAGATTACAAGATGCACCTCATTCGGATTTGAGAAGAGCAAGAGCTGCCTCAGTTTCAATTATCCCAACTAGTACTGGAGCTGCTAAAGCAGTTGGTTTGGTGTTGCCACACCTTGCCGGTAAATTAAACGGAAACTCACTTAGAGTGCCAATTCCTACTGGAAGTGCTACAGACTTTGTGGTTACACTTAAAAAAGATGTAACGAAAGAAGAAATTAATGCAGCCTTTAAGAAGGCATCAGAAAATGAACTAAAAGGAATTCTTGAGTATACGGAAGATCCTATCGTTTCAATCGACATCGTTGGAAATCCGCACTCCTGTATTTTTGATGCTTTAACCACAATGGTGCAAGGAAATACGGTAAAAATTATGGGTTGGTACGACAATGAAGCTGGATACTCTAATAGAGCAGCTGATTTGATTTCAAGAATAGGATAAAAAACATTCAATTGATTACAAAGTGCTGCACGATTTGTGTGGCACTTTTTTTTGGTTCTGTTTTTATAACTATATGTGCAGTCTTATACTAAATCGCGTATATTTCGATTGTGTTACAAAAACTTAAAGCACTAGGACCAGGACTTCTATACGCAGGAGCGGCTGTGGGCGTGTCGCACATAGTTCAATCCACCAAGGCAGGTGCAGAATACGGATATGTACTTATCATCGGGATAATTCTTGCACATATTTTTAAATATCCATTTTTTGAGTTAGGACCAAAGTACACCCAAACAACGGGCAGCAACCTGTTGCATGGCTATGCTAAAATTGGGAAATGGGCTTTGGCCATTGTCGCTGTTTTAACTGTGGCCACTATGTTTACTATACAAGCGGCTGTTACAATTGTAACTGCAGGGTTGGCAATAAAAATTACTGGAGTGTCGATCTCACCAGTTGCGATGAGCGCAGTGTTATTAGCCGTTTGTCTCATGATCAGTGCTATTGGAAGATATGCGGTTCTAGACAAACTCATGAAAGTGATTATGGTTACGCTTGCAGTAACGACGATTGTAGCCGTCTGCTCATCATTTTTCTATTCCATGCCTTCAAGCACCTATACACCAGGTAAGATTTTCAATTTGTTCGATTCGTTTGATTTGTTGTTTCTCATTGCTTTTCTCGGCTGGATGCCTGCACCTCTAGACATAGCCATTTGGCATTCGATTTGGAGTGAGGAGAAGATGGGACAAAAGGGGAATAATGGGAACACCCGGTCACTTTTTGATTTTAAAGTCGGTTTTTGGGGAACAGGTTTATTAGGTATCGGATTCTTGGTTTTGGGTGCGAATGTAATTTACGGATCTGGTACCGAATTGGCATCAGGAGGTGTGGCTTACGCGCAACAACTAATCGATATTTATGTATCCAGCATTGGCGGTTGGTCGTATTGGATTATTGCCATAGCTGCTTTTACAACCATGTTTAGCACTACACTTACGTGCCTCGATGCAATGCCACGTGTATTAACAAAAATTGGGATGATTTGGCGTGATAACAATGGAAGCGCACTCGACTCTAATGCAATTGTGATAAAGGAAAAGAGTGTTAGAAGACCTAGAATAATCTGGTTGTTTGTAATTGCAACAGGGGCATTAATTATTCTTCGTTTTTTCATCACAGATATGAAACAAATGGTGAACATCGCAACAAGTTTTTCGTTTCTCACCGCACCAGTATTGGCGATTCTTGGAATAATCGTTGTAAAGCGTCAACTACCTGTTAACTTTTGGTCGAAAGGAAAGTATATCATTGCTTATTTGGGTGTAGCATTTTTGGTTATCCTTGGAGCAATTTATATTCGTTTAGTTATTGCGTAACATGGAAATTGCAGCCGGTAAAATATTAATTTCTGACCCGTTTTTACAAGACCCAAACTTTGCACGTAGCATAGTTTTAATAACGCAGCATAATGAAGAAGGAAGTTTCGGATTTGTGTTGAACAACAATATTGATTTGTCCATCCACGAGGCACTAAAAGACGATAAGCTACCCAATTATAATCTATACCAAGGTGGACCAGTTGAGATAAATACGTTGCATTTCCTTCACAGTTTAGGGTCGGTCATCGAGCCGTCGAAGGAAGTAATGCCTGGAGTTTGGTGGGGTGCAGATTTTGATAAAGCTCTTGAGATTTTAAGAAAGTCGCCTGACATGATGACTAATTTTGTTTTTTTTATGGGATACTCTGGTTGGGCTGCAGGTCAATTGGCCGATGAACTCGAAGAAGAGGCATGGATAGTGTCAGATATTGGCAGCAAGATGGTTTTTAGTCATGAAGTAGACGCCAATGATCTGTGGAAGATGGCAATGAAAAATCTCGGGGGTAAATATGCTGTGTTGGCTGACAGCCCTACTGACCCAAGTTTGAATTAAATCAATCTAATGACAACATTCAACTTCTCCAGTTTCTGGAGCGATGTCAGGACTTAGATAGGGGATGTTTAACCCTGAGCCTCTAATGATCAGTAGCACACCTATTAATATCATGGAATAGTTGACGTACTTATTGGCGTTTTTGAAAAATGAAAATTTTAGCTTTTTGCCCAAGTAAGAGCCAACAAGGAATAACGGTAGAGTGCCTATCCCGAAGAATAGCATAAATATTAGGCTTTGAGTAATATTGGGTTGGCTAATCGAAACTGCAGCAGCAGCATAACTCAATCCGCAAGGCAACAAACCATTTAAAAATCCAACGATTGGTAGACTATTTTTTCTGCCATAATTACGACTCATTGCGGTCGACAATTTCTTAGAAATCCAGGGCATTAATTGTTTTAGACCAGGGATATACTGTTTAAATACAAACAGCAATAACAATATGCCAGAAACCAGCGAAATGTACTGCTGCAAATCAAACAATTGAACAGGAACTTGAACCAAGCTAAATGCCAAGCCAAGTAACAAATAACCTGAAATCCTACCTAAGTGATATAGGATAATGTGTGGGTTTAAACCCATGATATTCCAGTTCGTTTGAACAGAAAAGACCAAAGGTCCGCACATTGCCGCACAATGTAGCGATCCACCTAAACCCAGAAGTAATGCGGCCCAAATCATTCAATAAATACTTTTTCCTTCTTTAGAAATGGTTTGTCATGAAGCGTCCCAGAGGTTTCTATATACCATAAGCCTTTGGCTAATTCTGGTACGTTTAACGTGAAAACTTTTCGCGCTGATAATGTTGTATTGTGGATGGTTCTGTCCAAGGTGTTGTTGCTCATATGCCTCATTTCAACAACTTCTACCAACCCAGAGTCTCCAAGTGAAATGGTTAAGTTAGATTGGGCATATTCCATAGTAACTGATGCTCCATTTTCAATGGCTTTCATTGTCTCGGTATGTGCTTCCCCTTTTGCGTAGTAGTCGTCAGTATATAACGAATCACTGTGGTTCACCATATAAAAAACAAGACCTATGATAAACGCTATAAATAGCGTCATACTAATAATTAATCCTTTACCCCAATTCATTCTTTTATAACTATTGGTCCAAAGAAAGTGGTTTCAAATTTTCTTAAAGGTCTATTGTCAATAAATATTTGAACTGCAACGGGTTGTTTATAACCTTCAATACTTTGTTTGCTTTTCTTTAATAAAAACACCCGTTTCATTTCACTGTTTGCCTGCAATGATGCATTGGAATCAGCCACCACGAGCTCAAATCCTGGGGTTATTGGTTGTATCGAAAATCGCTTGTCGTCAAAGGATTTATTCACCATTTCTAGATTATACATGTTACTGATAATCTCATTGGGTTCTTCAAAAAAGGTCTGCCCTGGTATCCTTAAAACATGGGCCTCAACATCTGTTCGACTGGCTAGCAGGTAGGTGAAAACACCCATCAATAAAACCATTACAATTGTATAGGAGATAATTCGTGGAGTAAAACGAAAACCTGTTTTGTTCCGTATGTTGTTTACCGAATCAATGCGGATTAACCCTTTTGGCTTTTTAATTTTAGACATCACACTGTCGCAAGCGTCCATGCAGGCTGTGCAATTCACACATTCGAGCTGAGTGCCATGTCTTATGTCAATTCCTGTAGGGCATACATCAACACATAAGTTACAATCCACGCAATCACCTTTTTCAGATTGATCCTGGTTTCTGCGTATTTTGCCTCGGGGTTCTCCCCTTTCATCGTCATAGGCAACCACCATACTATTGGGGTCGAGCATAACACCTTGCAACCTGCCATAAGGACAAATCATAATACATACAAGCTCACGAACCTTTGCGAAAACAAGGTAAAAGACGGCTGTAAATACAAGCAATCCAAACAATGCCGTGAGGCCGTCCATAAATGGTCCAGATATTTTAGACCAGAGGTTTTCCCAACCCATAATGTATGCTAAAAAGGTGTTGGATATAAGAAATGAGACGCCAAAAAAAGCGAAAAATTTCAATGTTTTTTTAGTGATTTTTTCACGGTTCCAAGGCATGGCATCAAGTTTTTTTTGCTTGATAGAATTACCTTCAATCACATTTTCAATTTTGCGAAAAACCATTTCTAAGAAAATGGTTTGCGGACACACCCAGCCACAAAATACTCTTCCGTAAATCACTGTGAATAAGACTATAAAAACAATAGCCGTGATCAATAACAGTACGAGAAAGTGAAAGTCTTGAGGCCAAAATGGCTGACCGAAAATTACAAATTGGCGGTCTATTACATTAAGTAGGAGTAACGGATAACCATTTATTTTGATAAACGGTCCGGTAAAAAAGAATAGCAGGTAGAACCAGCTTAAATATGTACGGTATTTATATAAACGACCTTTAATAATTTTAGGGTACAACCAGATACGCTTACCACTTGTGGTTTGATTACCAAGATGTTCCCTAAAATTATCTTCGGTTTCGGTGTTACTCATTCTCTACTGGAGTGTCGGCTTCGTCTGAAGTTGATTCTTCACTTGCAGATTGGTCTGCTTCGGAGTCATCGCTTGATCTATCAAACAGGTCTCCTTCCGCAGCTTTACCCTCAATGCCATCTGGCAGTGTTGTGCCTTCTAATGATATAACATAACTAGCAATGGCTTGCAAGCTTTCTGGTCCCATGTTCTGAGCCCATGCTTGCATACCACCAGGACGGCCGTATTTCACAGTTTCAAAAACCCCTTTAATGCTTCCATCATACTTCCAATATTTGTCTGTCAAGTTAGGCCCAACCGTTCCTTGACCATAGTCACCATGACAAACTTTACAATTGGCGTCGTATATCGTGGCGCCTTTTGCAAGAGATGCTTCGTCAGTTAAAAGCGTAACACTTGTTTCATCAACTACATCCCCAGCAGTTTCTAAAAACTTACTGTGGTCTGCTTCAGCGGCTTTCATTTCGGCTGTATATTCCTCAACTTGGGTGTAACCCGAATCGGTGAACGTAAATCGTACGTAATAGATAACCGCGATTATCACAGTTCCATAAAACAAGAACATAAACCATGGTGGTGGTGGGTTGTCTAATTCATAAATACCATCATGCGGGTGATTGATAACAGTATCTTTATCTGAAGCAACAGGTTTAATTTGAAATACCTTTTCCCAAAACGGTTGACGTTTTGTGTATTCCTCACCTAACTCACCTTTCATATATTTTTTGAGATGAACAGCAATGAGTAGCATTCCGCCCGCAATTGCAACTAGGATAATTGCAAATATGTACAGCACACTTGCAAGACTAATCCCAAACGATTCATAACTCTCTGTTGCCGCTGTTATGTCGTCTAATGACTGCCCAAAAGCGGTCGACATGAACAACATACAAACTAAGGTTAGTGCTATTTTTATACTTTTAGTCTTCATAATTGTTATCGTCGTTAAGTGGTAATTCTGAAATTGTTTTGATGAGCTGTTTTGGCATCATCAACATATAAATGGTAGCCATTATAAAGACCCCAATAAATATGATAAGGGAGATTATTAAATACACATCAGCCCCTGATACATTTCCTAATAAATCTGACATAATTTCTTCGTTTTAGATTATTTAGTTTCTTCTACATTTATATCTCTACCAAGCTTATGCAGATAAGCGATTACAGCCAAAATCTCTTTCTTGGCTTCTACTGGCTTACCATCAGCAATAAGTTCTTTTTGAATTTTTAATGCTTGCTTTTCAAGATCCTGACGTGCAATTTTTTCATATCCTTTAGGGTACGGAACACCTAATGTTCGCATCGCATTAATCTTGCCTTCAAGATTAGAATCGTCTATATCATCGTCAAAAAGCCAACCATAACTCGGCATTATTGAACCTGTCGATATATCGCCTGGAGCCATCATGTGATCGTAGTGCCAGCTAGCGCTCTTGTACATTACGCCATTTTTTACTCCTCCTCTTGACAAATCTGGACCTGTTCGTTTAGATCCCCAAAGGAATGGGTGGTCATAAACATGTTCGCCCGCCTTTGTATAATCACCATATCGAACAGTTTCTGATCTAAATGGTCTTACCAATTGACTATGACAGTTGTTACAGCCTTCCCTAATATAAATATCCCTACCCTCTAATTCGAGCGGGGTATAAGGTTTAACAGACTCAATGGTTTTGACGTTGGATTCAACCAAGAATGTTGGTAAAAACTCAACAGCACCACCAATCGTAACTGCTATAAAAGAGAGCAAGATGAATTGGGTTGGACGTTTTTCAATCCACCGGTGCCAGTAACCTGACGTTACCATTTTTGGATCTTCCTTAACCATTGGGAACGCCTCAGCTTCTTCGTTTCTTACGAGACTTCCTGCTTTCATGGTTTTGTATAGATTCACAACCATAATAATGGCACCCACTAGGTAGATTAATCCACCTAACGCACGCAACATATGCATTGGAATAATTTGTAGTGTGGTCGACAAAAATGAAGGGTATTTGAGGAATCCTTCAAGCGTGAATTGTTTCCACATAAGACCTTGTGTTGCTCCTGAAATGTACATCGGAACCGCATAGAATATGATACCTAGTGTACCCAACCAAAAGTGAGTTGAAACGAGTTTTTTCGAGTGTAATTTGGTCTTATACAGTTTTGGTATCAAGTAGTACAGAATACCGAAGGTCAAAAAGCCATTCCAGCCAAGAGCGCCTACGTGAACGTGTGCTACAATCCAATCAGTAAAGTGGGCAATTGCATTTACGTTTTTTAACGAAAGCATTGGCCCTTCGAATGTTGACATACCATATGCTGTCAATCCAACAACCATAAACTTCAACCTAGCGTCGTCACGAACCTTGTCCCAAGCGCCACGTAATGTTAGCAGCCCGTTCAACATACCACCCCAACTTGGTGCGATAAGCATTATGGAGAATGCGACACCTAACGTTTGAGCCCAATCAGGTAAAGAAGAGTATAAAAGGTGGTGAGGACCTGCCCAGATGTATAAAAATATTAAAGACCAAAAGTGTAAAATGGATAGCTTGTACGAATAAATTGGTCTATTCGCCATTTTAGGCATGAAGTAATACATCAGTCCTAAAAACGGTGTTGTCAAAAAGAAAGCAACCGCGTTATGACCGTACCACCACTGAACCAATGCGTCTTGCACTCCTGCATACCACGAGTAACTTTTCAAAAACGTTACAGGTAATTCAAAAGAGTTAACAACATGCAGTAAGGCAACCGTTAAAAAAGTTGCTAAATAAAACCAGATAGCAACATACATGTGCTTTTCGCGTCTCTTGAAAATGGTTCCAATCATGTTCCATCCAAATACGACCCAAATAATGGTGATGGCGATGTCAATTGGCCATTCCAATTCAGCGTATTCTTTTGATGTGGTAATACCCAGCGGAAGCGTGATAGCTGCTGCCACGATAATGAGTTGCCATCCCCAGAAGTGGATTTTACTCAAGGTGTCACTAAACATCCGCGTTTTTAGAAGTCGTTGCAATGAGTAGTACACACCCATAAATATGGCGTTTCCTACAAAGGCAAAAATCACCGCATTCGTATGCAGTGGACGAATTCTACCAAAAGTCGTGAACCTGTTACCTAAATTCATGGCCGGTTCGAAAAGCTGTGTGGCAATGATTACACCAACCAACATGCCTACAAGCCCCCAGACCATCGTTGCGATTGCAAAGTTCCTTACAATCGTGTTGTCATAGCTAAATTTTTCTTTTTGCATTATAACCAGTTTTATTTTTTTCGTTTAAAATTCTAAATGAAGGTGACTCTAAATCGTCAAATTGACCGCCTTGCTGTGCCTTAATAAAAAGCACTAGAAACAGCAATGCCATAACCAAACTAACGCAAATGAGTACCAATAATATTTTCATAATAATTGAAGTTTTTTTGCTTTGAAGGAAACCAGTGCGGTTACTAAACCTACCACAGTTATAGAGCTGAGCGGCATCAAAATTGCTGCCACTATGGGTGTTAAACTCCCAGCAACCGCAAAGGTTATTCCTATCAAATTGTAAAAAACAGAAAATGCTAAACTTGCTTTCAAAACGACTTTTGCATATCGCGACAAGGCTAATAATCGAGGCAATTTGTTGAAATGCTCCGACATTAATATCCCGTCCGAATTTGGGTAAAAACCAGTAACATTTTCCGTTACGGCAATACCCACATCGCTTTGATTTAAGGCAACCTGATCATTTAATCCGTCGCCTATCATAATTGTATTGTCACCGTTTTGGTGACACGTTTTAATGTATTCTTTTTTATCCTCAGGAGTTTGATTAAACAAGACGCGCTTGAATGAACTAAACACCTTGGTTAGGTTGTTTTTTTCAGCACTGTTATCACCTGATAAAATGGAAAGGTTGAAGTGTTTTCCGAGGGATTTTAGCAAATCTCCTAATCCTGTCCGATAACTATTCTGGATGCCGAAGTGGCCCAATATCTCCCCATCGATTTCAACGTATACAACTGCAGAGTTCTTATCATCCAAAGCGTTTAGAAATTGAGAGGAACCAATTCGAATTTTGTGTGATCCGATTGTAGCGATGATGCCTCTTCCTTCAATTTCTTCGTATGTGTCAATGGGCATACTTGAAGTATTTTCTAATTGATGGACAATAGCGACACTATACGGGTGATTGGAATTAGCACATACAGACTTTACCAACTTCAATTGATCGTTAGTAAACGCACCGTGCTGAACCACTTGATGAGAACGATTGCTTGTAAGTGTGCCTGTTTTATCAAAGATGATATGGTTTATGTAACTCAGCTTATCAACCGTATCTGCTTGTTTTAGAAACAATTTATTTCTGCCAAAAACTCTTGATATACTGCCATAGGTAAAGGGTGTAGAGAGTGCTAAAGCACAAGGACATGCAACGATTAACACCGAACTAAAAACAAAGAGGGCCTTTGTACTGTCTATGTACATCCAAGCGGCTAGTGCAACAATGGCAACCAACAAGACTAGTGGGGTAAAGTACTGACTAACGACCGTTGTCCAATGCGTTTCAATTGCTGCATCGGTTTTGGGTGTTTTCCATGCTGACCAAATTTTCGATGTATCTTGAATAGTTGTTATTTCAATCTCTATTTCGCCACCAGTTTGTTTGCCACCTATGTAAATCTCGTCGTCAATCTGAATTATTTCTGGAACAGACTCACCAGTAACAAAACTGTAATCGATAATCGCGTTGCCATTTTTTAATCGGCCATTGATAGGAATCACTTCACTGTTTTTGACTACAACGATGTCTTCTATTTGCAAGTCATCCACCCGCGTCCACGAATGATCTGATTTATTTTTGGTCCGAACTGATAATGGTAAAAATTCGTGTATTGATCGCTCGAAAGTAATCTTGCTGTATACCTTGTTCTGATACCACTTACCTACTAAAAGGAAGAAAATTAATCCAGCTAATGAGTCCAAATATCCAAAACCAATTCCTCCAATGATTTCATATATGCTCCAAGCCCAGATAGCAATAATGCCTAAAACTATAGGAATGTCGATATGACTTTTACGATTCGCAATAGATTCAAACGCCGTTTTGAAGTATCCTTTGGCTGGATAAGCCAACACTAATATCGACAATGCGACATTGAGGTATCGAAATAAGCTTACAAAAAATGGTTCACTTGCGATAGACAGTCCAAAATAATGCGGTAAGCTCAACATCATAGTGTTGCCAAAACAAAAACCAGCCACCGCTACTTTTCTTAAAAGATCTTGTTGCTTGCGTTTTGACTTCTCGCCTGCTTTCTTCGTTATGTTAAACTGAGGCGGATACCCAAGTTTGTCTAATAACATAGCGACATGTGAAATGGGTAGTTCCTTACTTACCGTAAGGGTCAAATCCCTATTTTCGAAATTGACATGACTCCTAAATATCTTGTCATTTATTTCTGGTAAATCTTCCAACAGTTCTACACACGAGGCACAATAAATGCTTGGCGCACTGATGGTTAACTTGTAAATTTTATCGTTTTGGAAATCAACCAGTTGGTTGAATACTTCTTCTAAATCGTACTGCTTATATTCAATAGATACGTCGCTATCTGACCATTGATAATCATCAATATTTTCATGAAGGTCGTATAGTGTTGAACATCCGAAACAACAGAAACTCAGTCCAGACTGAACCACCGTGGTTGCAGGAATGCAACGCTCGCCACAATAAACACATTTTGTGCTAACGGTATATGAGGTGGTAGGCTTCATTTTGCTATAGACAAAGGTTTGCGTAACCACATTTTTGCAGCCTGACTGGGGTCAGGCTGTTACATGATAAAAATCATTTTATGCTATTTATAACTTTTTCAATGTAGCGGAATTTTAATAACAATAGGAAATATGTTTATGGTCGTTGATTATTTGTTACCAACAAATCTAATGCGCGATCCATCGCCTTAATCAAAACTTACTTGGTCTAGTAACTCTGTGTTTTCAGTGATTACAATGTTGGTCTGTTCTCCAAAGTCATCAAGCAACAATTCATTCCACTCCGAAAGTTGAGACAAATTATTTTGAACAAAAAAACGGGACATCCAATGGAAGCCCCGCGTTCTGATTTGTACTATTTATTTAACTAGCTTAAATCTTTGTTTTCCGTATGTCGTGGTCACTTCAGCAAAATATAGACCAGGAATAAGCGAAGAGGTATTAATATGGTTATCCTCAATCGTGATAGAAACTTCATTTCCAGATGCGTTATAGATACGCACTTCTTGGTACTTCCCAGATATTTGAATCACATCGTTAATTGGGTTTGGGAATATTCGAATTTTCGGTTTGCCCGTTTCAGATGTGAGTCTCGCCACAGTCACTTGAGTATATTCAAATTGACCGTCAAAATCAATTTGTTTTAGTCGATAGTAGTTGATATCAGTATACACCGAGTCATGAACATACTGGTACGTTTTTATATTTTGACTGTTGCCATGACCATCAACCCATCCGATATTTGTCCAGTCAACACCATTTACACTGTGTTGCACTTCAAAACCGCTGTTGTTCAGTTCGCTGGCAGTAGACCAGTCTATGACAACACTATTCTGCGACAATGTGGAACTGAAGTCGAGCATCGTCACGGGCAAAGTAATTGTCTCTCCTATACATGTTGAACCTCCACATTTGTCGTTGGTATGACCAGTCCAGATTATTGACGGTGAAATATTGCATATGTTTTTATGCAAGGTGTACGGGCCATAATAATACGTTATTGTCGACGTATCAGTTTTAAGGCACTCACTGCTTTCAAATAAGTAGCTATTGCAGTCTAACCGCATAAGTACGCTCTTGTCTCCACCAGAAGTGGTTTCAACGTCTATTTCGAAATTGTAAGTAAGTGTGCTATCACCGTTGTCAACAACAGTCTTTCTGAAGTCGTCTACATAACCACAGTTTTGACCAAATACGGAAGGGGATATAAGAAGGCATAGACCTGCCAAGGCAACATTTAAAATTTTCATCATCTCAATTTAAAGTAAGTATAGTATTTCCCAGCACTTTCGATTTGGGACAGCAAATACCACTTATTATGTGACAATGTCGTATGCGATATTGTCATATTCTGCACATTTAGTACAAAATACTACAAGGGAGCTAGTTAGATGTGACTACTTATTTG
This sequence comes from Bacteroidota bacterium, assembly GCA_024679565.1. GTDB lineage: Bacteria > Bacteroidota > Bacteroidia > NS11-12g > UBA9320 > UBA987. The sequence goes on from JAIBDD010000038.1 coordinate 13,128, forward strand.
GTTGTTCTACCAATAAATCTTATGAGTGACCCTTCGCCCTTATGAAAATTGCCTTCATCCAGTAACGCCACATTTTCAGTGATTTCAATATTGTTCAATTTTCTAAAATCATCCAGCAACATTTCTTTTGTAAACAACATGTCTAACCGTTTAGGCCCGCCAGATAATGGATTTTTAGAATTGTAAAACAGTTGCTTTTGGTTGAAGCCTTCAAGGATTATTTTCCCATTTGGTTTTAACAGATAAACAAGTTTCTGATGGTAGGATTTTCTAATTTCAGGAAAGAAATGTGCATATACGAGCACTACTGCATCAAACGAGGCGGGCTTGTAATTGAGATCTTCTAATCCACCGACTTGATACGATATGTCAACACCACTTTTCTTTGCAAAATGCAGGGCATTGTTCCGAGCGACCTCACTATAGTCAAATGCATGTACGTCGAAGCCTTTTTTTGCTGCGTATACTGCATTTCTTCCTTCTCCTTCAGCGGGAAACAGGATTCTTGAATTTGATTCTAAATCTTCAAGGCTATCTTTTACAAACACACTTGGTTCAATACCGTAAGCGTAACCGGCTTCATTATATCTGTTATTCCAAAATGAAGTGGCTTCATCTTTTTGCCCAATCATTTTTTACTCGTTTTTACAGCTTTACTATAGTGATTGTAAATGGCATTAATAAAACTAAGGATAATGCCAATACCCAGAATGATATAGAATATGGTGAATAATTTTCCGCCATCCGTTTGAGGTGAAAAGTCACCATACCCAATTGTAGATAATGTAATTACTGAGAAGTAGACACAATCAATCCACCGCCATCCTTCAAGAACATGGTATATAATGGTTCCACCTGTTAACGTAACCAACGTTGTGACGAGCAAGTCCCTATATTCAGCATCTTTTAGAAAAGATAAAAGCGTTCGAAAGAATAACATAAACCTTTTGTTTTAGTAAACGAAAGTAACGTTATCGATGTGGATTTGGGATATGAGTTTACTGTTTAATCCGTTTTTCGAACACTTCCTGAACCAGTAATATTTTTTTTAACAGTGGGACTGCCATGGTATCGTATGCGACCAGAACCCGATATGTTTACATTTAAAATTTCTGAAACTGATGTATAACAATCACCAGATCCGGTAATATTTATATCGGCATTTTTGACTTCAATTGGATATGCATCATAGTTTCCAGATCCTGAGATTCGAACATCCAAATTTTGAAGCTGGTCAAACTTGTCATATCCGATAACATCGCCGCTACCACTTATGCGAACATCCAAATTTCGGGTGTCTCGAAACCTCTCTAATTCAATTTTCCCTGATCCGGATATAGACAAGTCAAGATTGTTTTGATTGTCAAATGCATTGACGTAAATGTGCCCAGAACCACTTAATGACACCTGACTTAAATCAGGCACTGTGATTTCTACATCCAGTTGATAGTTTCGATAACAACCGTTTTCGAGTTCAATTGACCATTCCCCATTTCTGACATCGGTTTGAAGGAGGTCAATAATGTTTGCATCGCCTGTCACGGTTACGTGTTGATTAGTGCCTTGAGTAATGACGACGTCTGCACTTTCCATTAGTTCTATTGAACTAAATTCTTCGAGATTTAGGTCGATTGATTCAATATCTCCATTACCTTTCACACAAAAGCCATCGTCTGCACTGGCAGTGAAGGAAAGTGATAAAATTGTTAAGCCAACTAAAAGTATTTTTTGAGTTTTCATTTTGTGTCGTTTGATGTAAAGACAAGCAAGAATGCGTTTACCCCTATCCATAATTATATTTCAAGCAACTAAACTTGATCAACAGGTGTCTATAAACAAATAGGTATCTATGAAAATCAATTTGATAATACTCCTTGGGGCGTTGGTTTTGGCAAGTTGTAACGCTGACGAAACACCAGTAAAAAGTGGCAATTTCATTGAGTTTAAAGCGACATGTGATTCCGATTGTTCTGTAAGCACATTTATCGATCGAAACAGTGAAATAATATGGCAAGAAACTGGTGAATTTACTGAGGTATTTGAGAGCAATCACACCGCCGACTTACAACCAGGCGATAAGGTCTTATTATTTGTGATGCCCCTTGATGGCAATGTGCATGTGATTAAAACCGAAATTTATATAGACGGTGAATTACAAGCGAATCAAAACAAAGTGTGTCATGCAGGTGGTGGCTGCAGTTTCGAACAAGAATAATTATTTCTTCAACTTCACTAAGTACTCTTCAACCTCTTTTGGAACCATAAATTTGATGCCTCTTCCAAGTCGCAGATAACTACGTATTTGAGTTGATGAAATATTTAACATAGGTCCTTTAAGCAAACGGACCTTCTGGTTTTTAGCAAAGTCTCCACCAGGATTGTTTTCTCTGTTGTACACAATTAAATCGTATTCCAACAAGATTTGCTCATGCTCCTTCCATTTGTCGAAATGCTGTAGGTTGTCTGACCCAAGAATTAGAGCGAATTCGTCTTTAGGATGTTTTTTAGTAAGGGCAACCAGTGTATCGAAAGTATACGAAGGTCGAGGCATACTAAACTCGATGTCACACGCCTTAAATTTTGGCTGATCCTTGATAGATAACTTCACCATTTTTAAACGATCTTTTTCATCGTATAAATCAATAGGTGATTTAAGCGGATTTTGAGGCGATACAACAAACCATATTTCATCTAATTTGATCTGATCTAAGATGAATTGGCTAAGTATTAAGTGCCCTTGATGAATTGGATTAAATGATCCAAAAAACAGTCCTATTCTCATAATATTATAACGCCAAAAAATATTTGACGATGCTTTCAGTTTCTTTAAGTGTGTGTGCTAAGATATTATTAATCAATACAATATCAAATTCTTTCTCGTATTTAAGTTCTTCGTTGGCTTTGCCAATGCGTTGGTCTAATTCATGTTCGACTTCAGTTTCTCGCTTTTTCAGTCGATCCATTAATTCTTCGATACTTGGTGGACGAAGAAAAACAGCCAGCGCTTTTTTACCATAGATTTTCTTGATATTCAGGCCTCCAACAACATCAACATCAAAAATTACCGACTTCCCATTAGACCAGATTCTTTCCACTTCTGATTTTAATGTGCCATAGTATAGGCCATCGTAAACCTGCTCGTATTCTAGAAAGGCGCCGTTTTTAATTTTTTGCTCGAATTCTTCAATGGTGAGATAGTAATAGTCTTTCCCATCAACTTCGTTTGGTCTCTTTTTCCTTGTGGTGGCCGATACAGAAAAGGCCAGATCGTTGTTCGTTTCCAATAAGTGGCGAACGACCGTTGTTTTACCAGAGCCAGAAGGGGCAGAAAAAATGACCAGCTTCTCCATTACAGAACGTTTAACGTTTGTTCTTTTATTTTTTCAAGCTCTTCCTTCATCACAATAACCAACTCTTGCATTGGAGCGAAACCAGCTTTAGAGCCCAAGGTATTTATCTCTCTTCCCATCTCTTGGCTTATAAAGCCAAGTTTTTTGCCATTTGTGCCCTTGCGAACCTCTTTGTCAAACAATTCGCAGTGTGCTTTTAGTCTGTTTTTTTCTTCGGCTATATCAAGTTTTTCCAAATAGTAAATGAGCTCTTGCTCAAACCTATTTTGGTCCACCTTATTGTCTTTTCTAAAATCTTCTAGACCAGCAGTCAATCTATCCTTTACTAACCCTTTTCGTGCAATTTCATGAGACTCGATTGGATCAAGTTGGTCAAGTATTATTTTGTTGTGGTTAAGCAACATGGTTCCAAGTGCATCACCTTCTTGTAATCTAAAGGCGTCAAATTTGGTAAAGGCTTCATCAACGGTAGCCAAAACGTCATTCCAATCCGAATCTTCAAGCGTGGCCTCATCTGCAGCCATGACGTCAGGCATCATTAAAATGCTTCTCAAAATATCCTTATCGTTTGTGCCTAAGTCGTCACTTAATGATTTAATTTGGTCGAAATAATGTCGTGCAAGTGCAGTATTTAATTTGGCTCCTTCGGCTACGTCATCCACACGGTCTACACTCAGTAGACATAAAACAGAACCTCGAATAAGTTTAGGCGTAAGATATTTCCTTAAAAGGGCTTCCTTCTCCCCAAGTATTTTAGGGCATCGTAAGTTTAATTCTAAGAATTTTCCGTTGAGAGATTTTACTTCAACTTTGATATGATATTTTTTGGTAATCCTTTCGGCATTACCGTAGCCTGTCATGGATCGAATCACGCCTTTTTTCTATTAGAATTTACCAAATAAACACCTGTGAATATCACGACAGCAAAGATAACTTTTTCCCAAGAAAGGGATTGATTTTCAGCGTTTATTGCGATAAAAGTTGCAATAACGGGTTGAAGGTAAATATAGGACGCCACTAAGTTGGGTGAAGCTTTTTGAACAGCCCAAGCGTTTAATAAATAGGCTACAAATGTTGTCATTATGGCCACAAACCCAATAGCAATCCAAATATCCAGCGGGAATTGTGCATATTCTGCCGTTTGAAGGTCTGACCAAGCAAAAGGCAGAACCAGTAGTGTTCCGAAAATAAACATATGCTTAATCACAAAAAGGGCAGTGTATTTCTTAAGCAACCGTTTTACGTAAACCAAATAAAACGCAAAGCTTGTCGCATTGAGTAATACCATAATATCTCCTGAAGCGCTTTGGGTACTAAATTCAAATGTGCTGCCTCCAATAAGAAAGAGTGCCCCAGTGGCCGCAATCAACATACCTATTGCTTGCCATAGTCTAATGCGGTCTCGAAGAACAAAAACAGAAAAAATGAGCACAAAAATGGGTGCGTTCAACATCAGTACAGAGGCATTCACTTCTGAGGTGAAGGCCAGGCCGTTAAAAAAAAGAAGCATATTTCCAGCAACCCCAAAACAAGCTGCGATAAGAAGCTCTAAGTAGTCTTTTTTATCCTTTACTTTTTCTCGTGTTCTAAATAATGCCACTATATTGAATAAAATGGCAGCCACAATAATTCTGATAAAAACAAATCCTGAAGCCCCTAAATAGGCAGGCATTACGTCTTTGGCTATGGTATAATTCGCGCCATAAATCAATGATACGGTGAGCAAAGCGAGATGCACGCGAACGTTGTTTTTCATGAGCAACAAAAGTAATTGAACTTTAGAGGGATGGAAGCAATTGCACAACTTCATATGGAGGAAGAATTATTCTAAATAAAAACACTAATAGCAATAATTCCCATATGTGGAAATGTATGTCTATATTTGAACCGAATTAAGCTGAGCATATCAGTGTAATTCAACTACTGTTACTTACTTCTTGATGAAATGGAACTTAAAAACGAACCAAAAATAGGGTTAGAACTATCTCTAAAAAAACCTTAGTAATTACAACTATTCTTGCTGTTTTACTATCTCTTGGTGTATTTATGTACACAAATCTATCTTCTACTCCTGACACCTTTGCCGGTACACAAGGTACACCGACCTTCACATGCTACGGTCCTGCAGGTATTGGAGACAACACAACAAATCGTTTCTGTTACGATCTTGATTCGCTAAACTATGAAGACGATGACCTCATATCTTCTATCTCCAATATTGGTGGGAACGGAACGGCATGGTCACAATCAACTACTGCAAACCAACCAGCTTTCCAATCGGGTACATCAGCCATGAATGGCCATCCAATTCTCGAATTTGATGGTACGAACGATTATTTGCAAATGGCAGATCAAAACGACCTTAATAAATCGGCTTCAACCGAGCGAACGTATATTGTTGTTATTCGAACAAGCACTGATATTTCGAGCAGACAAGTTATCTATGAAGAAGGTGGTGCAACACGTGGGATAAACATATACATCTATAACAGCAAATTGTACGTTGCAGGCTGGAACAGAGCAAATGACGGTGCGGATGCACCATGGGACTTTAAAGGCATTGATTCTACTATTACACCAACTACAGAGTACATCATTACAATGGTGTATGATGGAAGTTCTGACAATACCACTTCAGGTCGAATTTTGGCCTATATGAATGGTAGTTTGATGGGAACAGCCAATGGGGTTGGTAAACTATATGGTCACGGGGACGATATAGGCCTTGGAGCTATGAACAGAAATTCATATTTCGAAAACGGCAACGGGAGCGGAAATGGATATTATTACGAAGGTGATTTGGCTGCTTTTATTCAATTCAACTACGCTCTACTGAAACAGAAAATTGGCCCATTTATCGAACCTAGTAAAAGTTCGATAACGTTCTGATTCCCCCTACTGAAACAGAAAATTGGCCCATTTATCGAACCTAGTAAAAGTTCGATAAC
>JAIBDD010000016.1 GCA_024679565.1 Bacteroidota bacterium
ACCCGACTTGCCTAATACTTTGGAATGGCCAAAATACGACGGCAAATCGATGGTTTTCTTTGCACAACTTAACCTAGCCGAAATTGAAGAATTCCATAGACACGACTTCCTTCCTTCAACTGGTGTGTTGTATTTCTTTTCATATTTCCCAGAGCCTGAAAATGAATTTGGCGCAGCCTACGACTTTGTGCGTGAAAAAGAAAAATCGAAGGTCATGTATTACCAAGGCGATGTTGCACAACTGAGCTCAACACCATTCCCCTCCGACCTCACCAGCGAATATCACTTTGCCTCGAACACGTTGGCGTTTGAAACGTTCTTCCACCTTCCACCATCTGCAGAAACAATTAAGATTGAAACCAGCACATTGTCAGATAGCGACAAAGAGAAAGTCGAGGAATTCAATGACGCCCACTGCGACCAACTGTACAACAATCAAATATTAGGCATTCCAAATCCAATGCAGTATGGTGTGGATTTTGACCTCGCGCTGGCGCATTTGCATGTATCATTTGAAGACTATGAATCTTCAGAAGAAAAAAAGATCAAAATTGATACGACCAGAGATGAATTCGTCTACCTTTTAGCCATGCCGCAGTTTGAGCGAATCGGTGATTCACAAGGCTATTTTGGCATCCATATCAACGACTTAAAATCAAGTGATTTTGAAAAGGCTTTGTTTGTCATGCAAGGCACGTAATCCAGTAAAAAATGAGACGTAGAAACGAAATGAATCCATAAGCACATATCCAAAGACGCTAATGGCTACAGTCAAGTTTAAACAGAAACTGGATATATTTGTTTAGTAACCAATGAAGATTAAGGAACTAACATTATACACTTCTGAGCTTCACCAACAGCGTGATTTCTACCAACATGTATTTGGTCTCAAAACAACCAATAAATCACCCAACTCTTTTAGTGTTCGATTAGGCCACTCCAAGCTCCTGTTCGAAAAGAGTGAAAAGCCGCATGTCTATCATTATTGCTTCTTAATACCAAATAACAAACTAGCATTAGCCATAAACTGGTTACAAGACAGACTTAGCGTTATCACCTATGAGAATGGGCGAATTATTGAGCCGGGGCCTGATGATTGGAATTCGGAGTCGGTATACTTCTTTGACCCAACAGTAAACATTTTGGAGTTTATCGTCCGACATAACCTTAACAACTACTCTGACCGTGAGGGTTTTGATGCTTCTCAAATTATTTCGATGAACGAAATAGGTATGGCTTCAAAACATCCTGAAAGACTTAATCAGGAATTAAAACTGGTGTTAGGTTCAAAACTTAAATATGGCAATGTCGATAGGTTTGGAGCAAATGGATCAGAAGACGGCCTTTTCCTTTTGGTAAACTACAATAAAAAAAGGACGTGGTTTCCAACAAACATCCCACCTACTCCAACACCATTTAAAGGCATATTTGAACACGACAACAATCAAGTTTTATTGAAATTTGAAAATGAATCGGTGATAGCCATTGCATAATTGCTATTCGCTTTATATAATTGACACTCAGAAAAGAAGATTAGAAAATGAATATATCAGAAATTAAACAGCGATTGACAGAAGGTAACGCAAGATTTGTTGAAGACAAACTTGATGGCAAATTGCAAGACAGTAATAGAAGAAACACGTTGGTATCTGGACAAGAACCACATACGATCGTATTAAGTTGCGCCGATAGTCGTGTTGTTCCTGAACTTGCCTTTGATGCCGGTTTAGGTGAACTTTTTGTTGTGCGCGTTGCAGGAAACGTGGCAAACAGTTCGTCGTTGGCAAGTATGGAATATGCCGTTGCCAATTGCGGTTCGAAAGTAATTGTGGTATTAGGACATCAAAGTTGTGGTGCTGTAACTGCAGCTGTAAATGGTGGCGACAATGGTTACAATCTTAATCACCTGTTAGGCCATATTACACCAGCTATTAGTGCCTCTAAAGCAGGGGACTCTGTCAACGAAATTGTCAAAATCAACGCACAAATGACGGCAGAGGAGTTGGTAAACCGCTCTTCAATAATTGGTGATGCCGCTAAAAGAGGTGATATTGAAATCGTTTCGGCTTATTATAGTTTAGAAACCGGAGAAGTCACATTCTTATAGACGCCCATCGACACATAGTTAGAGGTTATCGTAGATAGCTGAGTTATCTTGGCTAAGGTCATAACACCAGCAACATACGTATGCATGATAAAGTGTTTCATCTTTTTTTTTGAATAAATTGTAGTTCAATTCAATCCAATATGAGGTACACTTTAGTTAATACAATCAACCGCTCGCTTGACGACGTAATCAACAAATTTAAGGACCCAGAAGGTGTAAAACATTGGATGGAAGGTTTACAAAAGATTGAACACATCTCTGGAACACCTGGTAAAAAAGGTGCTAAAAGCAACTTTTATTTTGTCCATAAAAAAAAGGAAATGAAAATTTCCGAAACCATTCTTGAGGAAAACTTACCCGACCAAATCAAATTTGGATATACCAGTTCGATGGGATACAATGAAGTAGAAATGCAATTTGAAAAAATTGAGGACAAGGTTGTCAAACAAACAACAGCTACTTCGAAATGAAAGGAATCATGAAGCTTTTTGCCCCTTTAATGAAAGGCATGTTCAAGAAACAAACGATAAAATATATGACTGCCTTCAAGGCCTATGTAGAACAATAAACCTGTATTATGAAATCAATGAGCTGTAACGAACTCGGTGGCGCATGTGATGTACTATTTAATGCCGCAACGTTCGAAGAAATTCAAGAGAAAAGTAAACAACACGGAATGGAGATGTTTCAAAAACAAGATACTCCACATATTCAAGCCATGCAAAAAATGCGTGAGCTTATGCAGTCTGCGGATTCAGACGCTATGATGAAATGGATGGCCGAAAAGAGACGAGCTTTTTATGCAAAACCCGAAGAATAATCCACAAAAGCGTCTATTTAATTTCGACAATGGAGTGGTATACAAGATCTTTCGGAACATACCTTAATTCAGATTCATCATAGATATTGCACCGGCTTATTGGTTTTGCATAAATATGCAAAGACATTGCGCGTTCATTTCCAACATTCTTCAATCGGTGGCAACCCATAAAGTCAATCATATAGGTGGTGTGACCTGCATGTGCAACACTGTTTTTAATAAGTGTTGGTTCGCCCAAATCATTTGGCTTGTATATCGTTTCTTCCAGTGAGCCGCTAATGATTTTAACCCAGCATTCCTCCCCACCATGATCATGAATGGGTGTAAATTGGCCCTTCTCCCAGCATAGTAATATTACCTCATACTGCTCATCACAATACAAGCAGTTTCTGGTATAATGCACGTCACTCCAAGAACCGTATGGTTCAAAGTCACATCCCGAAAGATCAACAGCATTGATACACGCGTTAAACTGCGATTTATTTAAACTTGCCATGCACGATAGCAAATCTTGGACTGAATTTATGTTTTCTGTTAAAATCTGAGTGGAGTTTGTACTAGAGGTCATGTGGGATTAATCAATTATAAATCCAAGGACTACCCCTAAATTTAGTATCCGTCATCAGTTTTACCTTCAGAATCAGACACAAACGAAGTTAATCATTTTTGCCTCCTTTTAGCCATTTTAAGTCTATTTACGACATATTCCACCCCATTTTCGTCCAAAATGAACTGATTTTGGCTAAAATGTCGCCAATTCGACAAACGTCATAAGCCATGGAAAATCATGGATAATTTGTCAAAATACCTTTACTTCCAACATTATTGGCTAATATCCAAGATTATGATTTCAAACCCACTTACAGTCAAATTAATTGTCTTAAGCATTTATGTTGCCATCCTGTTTTTAATTGGGGTCGTTGCATCCAAAAGAATTAAAAATATAAGCGATTATTATGTTGGCGGGAAAAAGATGGGGTTCTGGGCCGTTGCTTTTTCTGCAAGAGCAACAGGCGAGTCTGGCTGGCTACTAATCGGATTGACTGGCATGGGTGCCATTGCTGGATATGCTGGTTATTGGGTGGTTGCCGGAGAACTTCTTGGGGTGTTTATTTCTTGGCAATTCATGGCAAAAAAATTCAAACGCAGATCTGACTCCTTTGGTTCCATTACCATTCCAGATTATTTACAAAGTCATTTTAAAACAACTAATCATACATTAAGAGCTGTTGCTGCAGCTGCCCTTGTCATTTTCATTGTTATTTATGTTGCTTCACAAATAGATGTAACAGGAGTTGCCTTCAAATCAATGCTTGACATTGACTATAAAGTAGGGGCATTAATTGGCTTTTTAATTGTGCTCGTCTACATATTTTTAGGTGGATTTGTGGCGGCGGTTTGGTCAGATTTATTTCAAGGTGTGTTAATGTTTATTGGGCTCGTTTTGTTGCCTATCGTGGTGTGGTTCTCTATGGATCACGGCACAGGAATTACAGAAGGTTTAAACATGATTGACCCTGCCTTAACCAATATTTGGGGGAAAAGTGACGACATATGGATGAACATATTCACCATCATAGGTTTTTCTATGATTGGTTTAGGTTTTCTTGGCTCTCCACAAGTGTATGTCCGATTCATGTCGATTAAGAATGAAGCCGAGATTGATAAGGGAAAAAAAGTTGCCCTACTCTTTACCCTGCTAACTGACGCCGCAGCAGTGACTATTGGTATTCTTGCACGTGTCATCTTTACCAAACACGGCCAAGATGCAGAGGTCATTTTAGGCATTGGAGGGAAAGATGTTTTGAGTATGATTACCGAACTATATCTACCACTGGTTGTGGTGGCGATTTACGTCGCGATAGTGCTCTCTGCAATCATGTCTACGATCGATTCATTATTGATACTCGCATCAAGTTCAATTTCTCGCGACTTCTATCAAAAGATATTTAGACCAGACCTTAAAGACGAAAACCTCACCAATATCTCAAGAATATCTACCGTGATAATGGCTGTTTTGGCATTAGGTTTAGCCATCATTCTTAATTGGGTTTCACCCGACCGACAAGTTTTTTGGGTCATTATATTTGGTTGGTCTGGAATTGCCGCAACATTCTGTCCCGTAATTATTCTCACATTATTTTGGAAAGGCTATAGCGAAAAAGGTGCTATTGCGTCGATGATTACCGGATTTGCTTCCGTAATTGTCTTTAAGTTTTTTGTCCAATCCATAGAATCCGTTGGAAAGTACTTTATCGAACTAGACGTTCTTGCTCCATCATTTGCCCTAGCGATGATTGTCGGTGTAATCGTATCTAAGCTTTATCCACCTAGACCAGAAGCGGTCAAAAATTTAGACGAGATTGACAAATCATAGCCGCTCACGTTGTCAAAACATATAAACATCGCAAACTCATTAGCGTAACGGGTGTAAGAAATAATCGTGGTTTCGGTTGATATTTCCCACTTGCTTATGCGAGAATAATCTACGTTGTTTGACTAGATAATTGTAACATCTTACGTATTAAAGCGTTTTGAAAGTAGTGCGGTTCATGAAGTTAATTTCGATTCTCCTATTTCTATTGCTGGCAACAACGTTGCAGGCACAACCTGCTTCTGTGGGTTCATCAATATATGGTGATTTTAATGGCGACGGAATTAAAGAATATGCATTTTCGGTTCAGACCAAATCAGGCGTCGGCAATGCCGTTGAAAATGGAACTCCAGGCAGTTATGCTGTCTTCTTTTCAACAAATCTTATTCCAACCATAGCCGCTGGCTGCTGTGAAATTATTCTCATTAATGAAGGTGACTTAGACGGTGATGGCGCAGAAGATATTAGTTTATATCAAGCCCCAATGAATGGCAACACACACACCATGACCACGCTATCTCTTAAAGACACTACTTGGGAAACAATCGTTCCAGTTTTTTTGATTCCTACTGGTGGCAAACCTTTAACCCCAAAGGATTTAGATGAACGTGTCTATAGTAAAGATGGTATTGTTTACTACCTAGACAACATCATAAACGATGAAAATTTAACGTTAATCGAGCAAGAAGTCCGATTGTAAAGATTCGATAGCTGCTTTGAAGCTAGGCTTAGCTTACAAGCGTCCCCACCTCGTTGCCGTGAACCAAATTCACCAAGTTATCTTCTTTGTTCATATCAAAAACGACTATCGGTAGGTGGTTTTCTTGGCATAATGTAAACGCCGTCATATCCATTACTTTCAGTTGTCTTTGTATTGCTTCTGTGAAAGACAAGTTGTTATACCTAGTTGCGGTAGCGTCCTTCTCAGGATCAGCAGAATAAATACCATCTACACGGGTTCCTTTTAGCAACACATCAGCTTCAATTTCGACTGATCGCAATGAAGCTGCAGTATCCGTTGTAAAATATGGATTGCCTGTACCTGCACCAAATATCACCACACGGCCTTTTTCAAGGTGCCTAATGGCTCTTCGACGTATAAACGGTTCAGCTATCTGTTCCATCTTAATAGCGCTCAGCAAACGTGTAAAAATGCCTTGCTTCTCTAATGCTCCTTGTAAAGCCATTGCGTTGATAACGGTAGCCAACATACCCATATAATCTGCCTGGGCTCTGTCTTCCATTCCACCTTCAACACCTTGGACACCCCTAAATATGTTTCCTCCACCAATAACTATTGCTACTTCAACGCCAAGATCCAAAACTTTCTTAATTTCATTGGCGTACCGCCCAAGAACTTCAGGGTCTATCCCATACTCTTTAGTCCCTAAAAGGGCCTCACCACTTAACTTTAGCAATATTCTTTTATACTTCATGTTCCTTTAGGACTTCATTATTATTCAAAAAAAGGCAAAAAAAAAGGAGAAACTATGTTTCTCCTTATCTCTTTATTTACAATTGTAATTAACCAAGTGCAATTCTTGAGAAAGATGATACCTTTAAATCAGCGTCGATGCCTTTAAGCATGCCTTCAACGCTCACCGATGTATCTTTAACAAAAGACTGTTTAGTTAATGTATTTTCTTTATAAAACTTATTCAGCTTACCCATCGCAATCTTTTCGATGATTTGCTCAGGCTTACCTTCAGCACGTGCTTGTTCACGTCCTATTTCCAGTTCTCTTTCTATAACGTCAGCAGGAATATCATCCTGACCTACAGATACAGGGTTCATTGCTGCAATTTGCATAGCAACATCTTTCCCAGCCGCTGAAATGTCATCATTTGTTGGCAAACTCAATTCAACTAAAACACCAATTCTGTTTCCAGCGTGGATGTAGTTAATTACAGATGCTCCTGAAACGATATCATATTTGGAAACATCGATTTTCTCACCAATCTTACCCATTTCTTCAGTCAATCGCTCACTGATAACCTGTCCATCAATACTTAATGCTTTCAAAGCATCTAAGTCTGCTGCTTTGTTTTCTAAAGCAATTTTAGCGATGTTATCGGCAAGTGCTATAAAGTCAGCGTTTTTCGCTACGAAGTCAGTCTCACAACTTAATCTTACGATTACACCAACAGTGCTATCATCAGATGCCAAAGCAATAACTGCCCCTTCTGTTGCATCTCTGTCTGCACGGTTTGCTGAAATTTTTTGTCCTTTTTTTCTAAGTAGGTCGATAGCTGCCTCAAAGTCGCCACCTACTTCAGTTAATGCCTTTTTGCAGTCCATCATGCCTGCTCCAGTCATTTTTCTCAATTCGTTTACTGCTGCTGCGGTAATAGCCATGAAAATATATTTTTAAAGTGTTATGATCCGATTAATTAGCAGCAACTTCTTTTGTTGCGCTTTCTTTATCTGCATCTTTCTTAGCAGCTTCTTTAGCTTGCTTTCTTTCGCTAAGACCTTCAGCAATTGCATCAGCAAAGCTTCTAGCCAACAATTCGATAGACGCAGACGCATCATCATTCCCAGGGATTGGATGATCCGCTAAATTTGGATTTGAATTCGTATCAACAATCGCAAAAATTGGAATATTTAACTTTTGCGCTTCCTTAACTGCAATATGCTCACGCTTTACGTCGATGATAAATAATGCAGCTGGTAGTCTGTTCAATTGTTCGATTCCACCAAGTAAACGTTGCAATTTTGTTTTCTCACGATCCTTCATCAAACGCTCCTTTTTGTTAAGGTGCAAGTAGGTACCATCAGTCACCATTTTATCAATGGATTGCATTTTCTTGATTGACTTTCTTACAGTAGCGAAGTTTGTTAACATACCACCTAACCAACGTTCAGTTACGTAAGGCATGTTTACACGTGTTGCCTCATTTTGAACGATGTCTTTGGCTTGCTTTTTTGTAGCAACAAACATTACTTTTCGCCCTGACTTTGTAATACTTTTTACCGCTGCCTTCGCATCGTTAAGTTTTGAAAGGGTTTTGTTTAAGTCAATGATGTGAATCCCATTTTGCTCCATAAAAATAAAAGGAGCCATTTTTGGATTCCACTTACTGGTAAGGTGACCGTAGTGTACACCTGCATCCAATAATGTTTTTGTCGTAATTTCTGACATATACGAAGTTTATCGTTTACTGAATTGGAATTTCTTTCTTGCTTTCTTTTGCCCAGGCTTCTTACGCTCAACCATTCTGTTGTCACGTGTCATAAACCCTTCCGCTCTTAAAGCTGGTTTTTGTTCTGCGTCAAGTTCAACTATTGCTTTTGAAATAGCTAAACGAAGTGCTTCAACCTGACCGGTTGACCCACCACCACTTAACACAGCTTTAATATCATATTGTCCATCTAACCCACACAAGCTTAAAGGCTGGTGCACTTTGTATTGCTGTGAAGCTGATGGGAAATAATCTTTGTAATCTTTTTTGTTAACGGTAATTGCGCCGTTTCCAGGAGTCATATAAACTCGAGCTACTGCAGTTTTTCTTCTGCCTGATGTATTGGTAACTTCCATATTATTACAATTCTAAGGTTTCAGGTTTCTGAGCGGCATGTGGATGCTCTGTCCCAGTGTAAACAAAAAGGTTATGAAATATCCTGTTCCCTAGTTTGTTTTTAGGCAACATCCCTTTCACAGCTTTTTCAACTAAAGCCTCAGGTTTTTTTGCTAACAATTCTTTTGCTAATGTTTCACGCTGACCACCTGGGTAAGAGGTGTGTCTGATGTACACCTTAGTGTCCATCTTGTTCGCTGACATGGTAATCTTCTCAGCATTAATTACAATGACGTTGTCACCACAATCAACATGAGGTGTAAAATCAGGTTTGTTTTTACCTCTAATTATCTTAGCGATTTCAGAAGCAAATCTACCTAGGGTTTTTCCTTCTGCATCAGCAACGTACCATTTTTTCTGAACGGTAGCCTTGTTGGCTGATTTTGTCTTATACGAAAGCGTATCCACTGTGTTTTCTTTTTATTATATCCTCAAAAAGGGCTGCAAAAGTAGTCCTAACTTTTTAATTTTTCAACGAATTTGACTAAAAAAACAGCAAAATAGACAATTGCTTAGTTTTTATAGGAATTTAGGGGGTTAGCGGATGATTTGAATGGTGCCCTGAGTCTGTTGTCGAATGGTTTTCTTACCCTTATATTTAATGTAGTACGGATACACCCCTTTTGGCATGCGTTTTCCCATATAATTACCATCCCATTCAAAGTCTTTGTCATTCGTTTCAAACACTTGCTCACCCCATCGATTAAAAACAGCCATATAGAAGTCTGTCACACCTGCTGTGCGCACATGGTAATAATCATTCACGCCATCTACGCCAGGAGAAAATGCTGTTGGGATAACGACATACACCGAATCGTCAACACACACATCGATGCTAAAGGAATCTTTACAACCACCTCTATTTTCTACATACAACCAAATAACATATTTATTGGTATCTGTTTTATAGATATGGCTTGGATTATCCATCGTTGAATACGCTTGCTGGGTACTATCACCAAAGTACCATGTCCCTTGTGTAGCCCCAACCGTGTAGTTGATAATTTGCAACTCAGGGTCAAAAGGATTTAAACAGATTCCTTCGGTTGGTGTAGTTATAAAATACGCATTGATACGCGGGTAGGAAGGAATATATATACCCGAATCAAGGATACATTTTGTATTTAAGTTCTGTATTCTAAAGTCATACGTAGTTGCGACCTGTGCACTTATTCTATTCGTAAACCTTGGCGGAGTTGTAAACCACCTTACACTGTAAGGGTCGGTTAATCGAGGTTGCAATTCAGCAAAACCAACCGTCCCATAACATTGTGTGTCTGAGGTTATGGCATCCGTTTCTATTTTAGGAAATACATTAATGTATACACTATCACTATATGAATCAGAACATCCGTCGGTTATCGTTACATGAACCCATTGTGAATTTGGAGGCCGCACAAAAACATTACGCAGTTTTGAGGCTGAGGCCGACCAATTATATGCATAACTCGTACCTGCCCCTCGTAAGCCCCCTGCCACCAATGTAGACTGCTCTCCATAACAAAGTGAATCATCATCATAGGTAAAACTACCTTTTAAGGTGTCAAGCACATCAATGTATGCGCTATCGGTTGTATAACATGTTGCCGTACCAAATCGATACAATATTTTATGATTCCCAGACCCGGAGAGGTTTGGGTTAAATAGGCTATCTCCGAACGTTGTTCCTGTCCATGTACCTCCATAAGGTGTCCCAGATAAGGTTAAAGTGGTATCGCTAAAACAGTAAAAGGGTTGATATTGTGAGATACGGGCAATCGGTCTCGCCCCCACTTCAATTTCACAAGAGTCTATACAGCCATAACGTGAAAAATAATATAAACGATGAGTTCCGACTCCAGCCGTTCCAGGATCAAATCTTCCTAAGCTGCTATCCAGCACACCAGGTCCGATGAAATAACCCCCAGATTGCTCTGCGTACAAAATAATTGAAGGGTCCGTTTCACACAGCAAAGTATCTTGTTGGATATTTGACTGAGGGTGAACCACCATAATCATACTATCCCTGCAACCATAGGCATCATAATAAAGCTTGTGCACGCCTCTACCTGCAACAATAGGAGTAAAGTAATTGCCAGATATCCCTGCACCAGTCCATCTCCCACCACCAGGCGTTCTTCTGGCACTTGACCAGTTTAGTAATAACCTTGGATCCTCGATACAAAACTTCAAAGTATCGTTGTAAATACGTGTTGGGCGCACGTACATAATCTTTTCATCCTTGCAACCATTTAGATGGTAAAACATCGTATCGTTATACGAAGTACGATTTATAGAGTATACAAATGAAGGGTCATATTCTCCAGTTATAGAGTCAACAATTCCACGTCCTACCCAATATCCACCTGCAGGCCATCCAGCATAAGTAAATCCATTGCTCCCGTCTGGACACAGAACCTGATTACCTCTTGCGCTTATTGGTTTTACGTATACCAAGGTTGTATCCATGCAACCATTTGCATTATAGACAAGTTGTTTATTGCCGGAGCCAGCCAAACGCGGCACAAACCAACCCGACCTTCTATCATTAAAACCAGGACCAGACCAAACACCCCCTATTGGGCTAAAGTTGAGCAATATTGAATCTGTTGATTGGCAAACGGTGTCAAACTCTTGAGCAAAAACCGTAAATACGTTTATTCTCTTCGTATCGGAACAACCATTCCAGGTGTATGTTACTATGTAAGTCCCTGTATCAACAGGATTAAACAATCCAGTACTGTCTATATTCGGGCCCGACCATATACCACCTGCAGGGTTTGCTCCTGTTACTCGAAACGGGGACAAACCTGGACAAGATGCATCTGGAGGCCCAGCATCAAAAGCAATAACATGGACGATTGTGGTATCAATACATCCTGCAAAATGATAAATCTCAAGGTGTGAACCAGCACCGGCTGTTGGAGCGTCAAACAACCCAGTTGCGAAATCCGTGATGCCATTTCCAGTCCAATAACCGCCTACAGGAGTAGCTGTTAAATTAAAGGGATTGGCTGCTTCACATACGGTTGTATCCCCACGAGCCACAGGTGGGCTCACAACTTCTATCCAAATAGAATCTGTACCCGGGATTGAAACACCGTCAGAAACAGTCAATTTCACCCAGCCAGAGGTCAGCGGACAATAGGTATGCGGACCAAAGCTGCCATTTATTCCTGATGACCAATTGAATACATATAAGCTAGAATCACCTCCTGTTACTTCTGCCGTTATTTCAGTGCAAGTTCCGTTACATACTGTATCCGGATCCGCAATTAAGTTTACATAAATTGGGCAATTGGTAATGTCAAATGTCGTATCAGAATGTAACGTCCAAGCCGAATCACATCGATCATATTTTATAGCATCAAATTCAACTGTATAAGTCCCACTGCGGTCTAACATGGGTGTTACATTTAACACAAATGTGTCTGTTTCGTTGTTGGCGTCACAATTAATTGGAGTTAACGTCACTCCAGGATTGATTGGCCCTGTCACCGTAAAATTAGAACCTGATAATGAGTCGCAGTTCCACTTTTGATCAAGTTTTATACCCACTTTAGAATCTTCACAACTCACCGTAGGTGGCATAATTTTCGGTGGCAAGATTGGTATAACTTTGGTTGTCCAACTGGCTTCCCACCCATCACAATACTTACTCGCATCGCTATGAAAGTATATTGTTAAACATGAATCCGTCGTGGTATAAGAACTTGGCGTACTTGATCCTGAAATCTTACCGCTTAGCTTATTGGCCGTAGTGTCTTTCCCGTCATATAAGATAAGGTAATCCAGATCGGCCTCTGTACAAAACGATGAAAAACTTAACGTAATACTTTCAGCACCTGGTACACAAATCGTAAATATATAGTCTTCATTGTGGTCATAATCTAAGGATGTACTCCCGTTGTCGCTATCAAAAAAATTACCCTTACAATCACTCACCTTTGCATTACTCATGTAAAAGTCGTTTTGCGCGTAGCTTGTAATGGCAAAAATTAAAAATATTGATATGGCAATCAGTTGTCTCAACGGCGCACGATACTTATTTCGTCGGTCTGAATTGGGTTGCTGGCATTACCCGCGCGATCTGTAAATATGAGTTCATAGGTTGTCAGTTCATTTTCGCTAGACCCTAGCAAAAAAGTATTTTTTAATTTTACCGTTAGTTCGCCTGCAATATCTAAATTGGCGTCGATTGGCGCTAACAAGCCTACATGCTGAAAATCTGAAGTTTCAAGCCTTAAATCATGAATACCAAGCGGCTTAATATCCGGGTTTTCGTAACCCAAATCGCCATCGGGATCTGAGTACTTAAATGTAATCAATATAGAGTCTTGAAACTCTTTCACTTCACGTGGCTGAATATCTACGTACTCAATAATAGGAGGTCCAGAAGGTTTCTCGACTAGAGTTACCTCGGTACAACCTAAGGAAAGCATTATTATAGTAGTGAGGTAAAGTAGTTTTTGCATGCGTTCTATTTCAATTTTAAGGTTGCGTATTCTTTCGCTCTAAACAGGGAGTTATCATTTGGCGCTTCGCTCGAATTGACTCCGTCAGAAACATGAGTTCTTAACCAAATCACATCCCCACTTTGCCAATCTGCTAGTGAAATAGTGGCTCGGTGATAAAATGACTCATCTTCACCAAAATACCCTTTGGCCGTTTCGGGGCTGCCTGTGTAAGTCAGCGTCGTCATTTTCGTACTATCAAAATCATTCGCCATTATAGACAGATCAACAGACGCGTTGGTGAGTTGATCTGGAGTTAACCCATCATCTTCAAACGACACCCAAATCTCAACACTTGAGGCACCCGATGGTATATTCATGGACTTATAGATCCCATTTCGTGAGACAACGCTTCCATTTACTTTCGCGATTATTCCATTTAATTGAACTGGGTAATTTGACGCCGTTGGAACTTCCCCGTTTTGGTTTAACGCCCCATTGTCAATCCATGTTTCAATGTTCTTAATGTATTCGTCTTTCTTCTGAGGCCAATCGCTGTCGGGATCCGCCAGAATTGGCATTGTTCCAGAATTACCGTTAATATCAACCAACATCCGCCTTACAAGCATACTTGTAGACGCGTTGCCCGGAGTTACCCTTGCCGTTAGTGGGTTCATATCATCTTGTTTGATAATAGGCTGACCAATCAGTGTGTTGTAAGATGATTCAATTGTTCTAAAATCTGGCTCGAAATTTCCGTCATGACATCCTGAATTTGCACACGTTGGTAAGAATATGTTTGCATGTATCCCTTCAATGGTGTTCGGATCTAAATCCGCCTTTGAACCATCTACTTTTTCATGCTCTTGCCCTACGGTTTGATTATCGTAAGGATTGGTCACGTCTGGATCTGAACTGTTACATCCAACTGATAATAGTACCCCTAAAAAATATAGCGCACTTAGTTTTCTCATATCCTATCAAATAATGATTTTGAACCAGGGTTTACGAATCCAGCATTTAACACCGCATCTTTTACACCGAATATATCTGCCACCGTTAACACATTGTCTGTAGTTAAACCAATTTGGTTCGACTCACTACCTACAATCATATTCGAAGGAACGTTGGGACCAGCCATCAAGCTCCATACACGTCTTGTGTTGGCATCGCCACTATGGTCATAACCATACCAGTCATTTTCATCTTGAATTGGGTTCGGGTTTAAATTTCTACCACACTCTGGCGTAGCCAACATAATTGTCTTTCCAGCCATTTCAGGAATCTCTTTTTGAATGTAATCCCACAACCAGCCAACTCCGTGGTCCGCTCTATGCAATGATCTCAGATATCCACTAAAATTACCATGACACCCATCAACGTTGGTAAGATTGACTACCGTAATTTTGGGTTTAAAGTATTTCATTACCTCAGCTGCATACGCAAGAGTATTCAAATCACCACTGCTTCCTGCAGGAGGACGTGCCAGTCCGCCAGTTTGTTTTTTAGTAAACATCTCTCTGACGAATTTTTTAATATTTTCTTTTTCATCTTCTCCGTTGCGGATGCCTTGCACTTCTCCATTTTTGATTCTAAACGAATTGTTTAAGAATTCTCTCATCTTCTGAATCGGCTCAAGTTCCTCATCTGGATGATACACTTTGGCATTACTCAGTACGTCCAAGCCCTCGTTGCCAAACGTAATACTAGGCGCAACAAAATTTGCTCCATACTCGGTACCGTACATTTCATGATTACTTGAGTTTAGTAAAGGAAATGAATTCCCGATACCAGAACCAACAAACCATACATCTGAAGCTTTAAACCCTCTGTGTCTCCTCAAATATTCAAAAATGGTAGGCGAATTGGGTCTAACTTTTAATCCTTGTGCTGTAGACCGACTTCCCGTTAATAAGGAATTTAGCCCCCCGTAATGCCCTCCATTCACCGCTTCGACTTCAGGAAACAACAAACCCTGAGACTGCAAAGTGTTGGTCAATAACTTGGGAATTGGTAGACTTCCTGTCGGCTCATTGGTCGGTGTTGTACCATACACAATCTTTTTGTCAGGAGCCGTCCCGTTAAACATGTTGTACATGATATTGCCGCCGATGTCTACGCCTTGGCTACCAGACAAATATTGCTGCAATACCGATTCCTGCTGTCGCACACCTCCGGCAAATAACACATATATCACGTGATCTGCAAGCTCAGCGTTTGTTTTGGCAAACAATCTACCCGAAGGTAATATATAAGGGAACGCGGCACTTCCTGCTGCGGTCAAGCCTACTTTTTTAACAAATTCTCTTCTTTCCATAATGCGACTTAATAAAACTGGTACTCATCTGCAGATGCAAAGGCCGTGTACACCAACTCTGGTGTGATATTCGGATTTGCTTCTATGTAATTAACGAAAAATGCTTTTTCAATTTCGGTTGGTATCCGTACAAAAAACAATTTGTACGTATCAGTAATAAACGAATCCAAGTCCGTTCTCATTTCATCGTTGGTTGGCATAACCACATTACCATTATTCATGTAGTTACTAACGATTACCTCATTTATCAGTGCTTTATCGCCAAACGATTCAATAACACGCTCTGTGCGTATCAATTGATTACTGGAAATTGCTTTCTGATGTAACGTGGTATACAGAATAGAAATGAACTGCTTATTGGACTTTGATCTGTCTTTTATCAAACTCTTATCTTCAATGTCGACATCGTTGACATCGTACGTAGCGATAACATCCTTTTTGCACGACGCAAGACTGATGATGGCCACACCTATTATGATTAAATACTTGTTTTTAAAAATCCGCATACTCGTCTGTTATTATGATTTCTTTTTGAAGGTTTCTAAAGTCTTGAGTACTCTGGAGTGTTTGAAAATGACTGGACACCTCTGAGGTGGTTGGATCACGATCCAACAAGGTTAAATACGTCCAACGTATCAACCCTTCATAAAACTCATCCGATTCTGTCAACAGTTTGCAGTACCCCCCTTTTGTGGCAGCAAAACCGCCAAAGAGTGGACCGACTTCGTTTCTCTCTATGATGTTAAAGGCAATATCAAATTCTGTTTGGGTCGGAAAACGATAAAACAAATCGTCAAATGAAGCATTCACAAAATTGAATGTATTCATATTGATTTCGTCATAGACATTGTTGTTTAGCATCCGCGCAAATACTTCATTCAATGTTATTTCCTGATTCCTGAATTCATATTTGGCATCAAGGACTTCTTGATTTCGCTTAATCTTATCCAGTGCCGCAAAAACACGTATAGAGTCTCCAAGCAATCTTCCTTGTCTTAAAGAATTGTTTGCATTGCCTATATGCCTCGTAAAGGATGGCGTTTCAGCTCCTTCAACCATCCTTGACTTAATAATTATATACAAGCGCTCTCCATAAGCGATTGAGTAACTAGAGTCGCCTACGACTTCAGCTGAATCCGTCTGTAATTTTGTAACTAGAGTCTCTCTACTTGCCTTACTTAAGTTATTCTCCTTAAGTAAATCAGTCTCAAACGCCAATTCGGTTTCAAGAGGTGTTCTGCCGATTAAATCAATAAATACACGTGTAACATAGCCTTCAATCTTAATCGTAGGAATACGGTGGGGTGAAATGGCTGTATTGTTGTCAAAGTTTTTGTCTTCTGTTTTTTTACATGATACAAAAACCGTAGTCAATAAGACTAAACAAAAAACCCATTTAATAAAAGAATTAGAGGTACACGACATGTTGAAGTAGCAAAAGCATTATACCAAATATACGAAAATCTCTTCAAATATTTGTCTCAAAACCCCTAAAAAGGTTGCATCAATTACACCAAAACATGTGAATATGGCAAAATAATCTAGCCAACAGCCTCTAGTATTTCTCCGTCATTTTGTTCCGATTTAGCTTTAACCTTCTGATTTTTAATCAAACCAAAAGTCATAATTAAACTGGTGAAGATTACTACATATAAGATTACACTTTCAGGGAAGGCTGTGGATATCAAATCAGAAGGGATAGAGTAAAACAATAAGACAGTAATCAACCCTCGAGGTGCAACAGCAAGTAACGGCTTACCTATTCCTTTGCCAAAAATCTTTAACAACAACCAACGCACCAAAAACATCATACTGGTAATCACCACACTTAACACCAAAGCTTTAACATCAAGAAGACTCGACAAAACCATCGACATCCCGAATATTAGAAAGAAAAATGTGCGTAGCACAAAAGCGGTTTCGCGGGTAATAATGTGAAAATTATGCTCCATAAGTTTGAGCTCCATTTTACTAATTCTATTGGCTAATGCCCCTCTAAAAACGAGTTGATTGTTTTTGAGCATTAACCCAAAAATCAAAATCAAAATCAAAGGACTTAGGTGTAGGCTCTTCTCAATGGCATAAAGTCCCATCAGAATGGCCAGAAATAGGAAGATTTTAACTTTGGTTTTTATGAATTTAAACAAGAATATCAACCCAAAACTAGTCAGTATGGAGATTACAATGGTGACCAGCAATTTTACCGAGAAATTGGTCACCTCTTGAACCGGATCCGGGTTATGAAGCATCCCAATAATGAAGTAAAACAACATGATGCCTAGGATATCCGATATGCAGCTTTCATATATTAAAAACTCCTTTTTATCAGGGCGCAATTGGTCGACACTTGGTATAACAATCGCACTACTGATTACAGACAATGGCGTCGCATACAAAAACGCAGAGCCAATGGTCATGTCAAAGACGAAATAGAGTAAAAAAGCAATAACAAGAACGGACCCAATCAAGCCCAAAGCAGCCATACCCAACGACTTTTTTATCAGAGGTATACGCTCCTTGCTTAATTCTAAATCTAGCGCTCCCTCAAGTACAATCATAACCAAACCGACTATACCCAAAACCTCCAGTGGTTGCGCCAAACTCGCTGAATCTATGGTATAGAACTGGCCTAAAATGGCCCCAGCACCTATTAGCATTAAAACCGACGGAATACTTGTTCGCTTACTAAATTCTGTAAACAAATACGATGCTATAATGGCGAGTGAACCCGCAATAATCAGTTGATACGCAGTCATAAAACAAATTTGCTATAAATCATAACATAATCAAACCTCTTTTGTGCATTACGCAACCAATAGTCTTGGTTTGGTGTGCACTATTTTCTCAAATAGCGCGCTAAAAACTCACCTAACGAATCATGTTTTGGGCCATACTTAGGTATTCATAAATATCTATTGGGTGGCCTTTCTCACGAATATGAGGCCTGGTTTGACCAAGTCTAACCACAACTAAATCACTCTCGGGAAGAATTAAGATGTACTGTCCGTCAATCCCGTGGGCATAGAAGAAGGGCTCTCCTTTATAGCTTGTACACCACCACTGATAGCCATAACGCTTATTAGCACCACCTATTTTATCGAGTAATGGCGAAGGCTGTGTTGCTTCTTTAAAATACCAATTCGGGATAAGGGTGTCTTCTCCAACGACCCCTTCATTGAGATATAGGTAACCGAATTTTGCATAATCTCGTGCATTCGTATTAAAACAGCAGTAAGCCAGTTCGTCTCCACCGTCGTGATCCAAACTCCAAAAAGCATTTTCCTTCGCTCCTATGGGTTGCCACAATTTCTCACTGGCATATTCACTTAGTGTTTTCCCTGTAGCTGAGCTTATAATAAGACCTAACAACTGCGAATTCGCAGATTTATAGTTAAACATTTTTCCCGTCTCGTCAACAATTTCATAGCGGTCTAACAACTTCCGAGTATCGTTACCATATAGAGACCGAGCGGTAAAACCAAACGGATTCTGATAGCTTTCATACCAGTTGTACCCTGTACTCATGGTCAATACATGGCGTAAAGTGGTTGTGGTATCGTCTTTAAATTCTGGTAAAAATTCCGATATCTTCTGATCAATATTATCGATATCACCCTCTTTTATAGCACAACCGATTAAATGGCTACACATGCTTTTGGCCATAGACCAAGAATTGGTTTTAGACGTATCTGAATAACCGTCCCAATACTTTTCATATATCAACTCTCCTTTATGAATAACCACATAGGCCTTTGTCTCATAAGTGGCGTGATATGTCTCTTCTTCTGGAGTTAATTGGTTTGATGCATAATTCTCGCCAATAGGCCATTCTATAGGAGACGATGATGCCTGCACCACCCTGTTGTCATAATATACATGTTCATCAATCGTTGGCCCCATCCTGCCTTCTAAAATGGTATGACGGATCATAAAGAACATATAGTGGTTGCCGGATATAACAATAAACAATACAACTGCTGCAACAAGTCCTACAACACCAATCACCAATCGCTTTAATAGTTTCTTCATATATGTGATAACAACGGTAATGTATCAATAGTTGTGATACCTACCATCTCATTTTATTTTCAAAATAAATTATTGCCCCGTTTAAAGCATGCATCACATAGGCAATCGCCAGGTAATAATCTTCAACATCAAAGGACTTAACAGCTTGGTTGTCGTTCCAATCTTGTATTGCCAAAATCATCCAAACTACGATAAAAGCAAATGGTAAGGTCAATCCTAATTTGACCTTGAGTTGGACAAAAAAGTAAATCAACCAAGTTACGTACACGGCAATAATACCATTACTAGGCCAGCCAAACTCTGATACATAATAGCAAGACAGCCCAACGGCAACAGACATCATGACAAATTCAACAATAAACCGCCACTTGTTTTTCACAAACTCCATTCGAGTCGCAAATGTATCCAGAAGTAAACAAAAAAAAGGGGTCGTTTCCGACCCCTTGTTAGAACAAGATTTAGTTATTATGTGATTTAACGAGTTATCGTCTTATCATTTTGTAATAACCACCCGTTGTGTAGAAGTGTAATCTCCATTCTTAATTTGAACGAAGTATACGCCTTCAGCAACTCCTGTAACATCAATATTAAATTGAGTTGACGGTTTAGTAGTATCAACTACTGTTACAAGAACGCCTTTTGTATCATAAAGTGCGATTTCTACATCACCATTTATTTCAGTCATTGTTACCGCAAATGCACCTTTGTTAGGGTTAGGATAAACGTTGACTCCATTTTCAGTCGTCACGTCATTCACCCCAACTAAGTCAACATTCACATCGTTACACTTCTCTGAAGAACAACCTGCTTTATCCGTTAAGGTTAAGCATACGTTGAATGTTTGAACCACAGCACTTGAAAAACGGTGCACTGGTGCAATTGAAGTTGATGTATTACCATCGTCAAAGTTCCAGTTATAGCTAGTTCCACCCAATTCAATTGGAGAGAATGTTACTTCTCTTCCGCTAGTTGCATGTGTGAAGTCACTATTTGGAAGTGGATTAACCGGCACCAATTGCTCAGATGAATCAACACAGTTCGCATTACTAGCAATTAACAATACTCTGTAATCACCCGTTGAGCTATATGTATTTGATGGATTTGCGTTGTTACTTGTATTGCCATCGCCGAAGCTCCAAGCAAATGAAGTTCCGTTTTGTGACGTATTCGAGAACATCGTTTCGTCACCTAAACAATTACCTACTGCTGTAAAGGCTGCAGTCGGGCTTGTACTGATAGCAACCATTTTAGTTACTTCATCAGAACATCCATCGTTTGTACGCACAATCAGTGTTACATTTTTGTTTCCACTTGAAGCGAATGTATGTGATGGGTTTTCATCCATACTTAAGTTACCGTCACCAAAGCTCCAACTATGTGTATTAGCACCCGTTGAAGTATTGGTAAACGTTGTAGCTGCGCCTTCACAACCCGAAGGAGCATTGAAGTCTGCAGTTGGGTTAGCACTAACTTTAATACTGCCTGTAACAACGTTAGAACATCCTAATGGGTTCATTGCTATTAACTCTACAGTATATGTTGAAGCAGATCCATACGTATGTGTAGGGTTTGTTAAGTTGCTTGAATTTCCGTCACCGAATTTCCATGCAGAGCTGCTCGCATTAGAACTTTCATTCGTAAAGCTAGCTGACTCTCCTAAACATACATCACTTGTGCTAAACTTAGCCAATGGCGCTTCATATACCGCGATTGGAGATGTCGTAGAAGTCATACAACCTCTATTAGATGTAACAGTCAATGTTACATTATATACACCCGCTTTAGCATAAGTATGAGAATTTGATGTTCCAGTAGAGGCGTCACCATAATTCCAATTGCTATTCGCGATTGATCCACCACCAATTGAACTTGTATTAGTAAAGTCAACGTTAGGTCCGGTACACAACGCTTTCGAAGTAAACGAAGCTACTGGATTTGGATTAACTGTTACACTACTTGTCATTGAGTTAGTACATCCTGCAGCCGTTGTAACTGTTAACTGAACAGCATATGTACCTGCACTAGCATAGGTGTGACTTGGGTTCAACAATCGACTTGTTGCGCCATCACCTAATGTCCAACTATTCGCCCCTCTTGTTGAGGTGTTGCTAAACGCTGCTGCACTTCCCTCACACGGAGAGTTTGCAGTAAACGCTACAGTAGGCTGCGGAGATACCACAACTGCTTGCTTAGCTTCCATTGAACATCCGTTTCCATTTGTTGCCGTTAACGTTACGTTAAAGGTTCCTGAGGAGTTATACGTATGGTTAGGATTCTTAGCCGCGCTTGTACCACCGTCTCCGAATGTCCAGGCGTATGTGTTCGTTCCTGCTGAATTGTTCGTAAACTGAATACCCGCTTTCTCACAACCCGAAGCTGTGGCGAATGCTGTTTTTGGTAATGCGTGAATTGTGATTTGACTTGAAGTTGAAGACTCACAACCATTGCTATTTTTCACAGTTAACATTACCGTGTATGTACCTGCCGACTTGTATGTATGGCTAGGTGATGTAGTTGTACTTGCTCCACCGTCACCGAAGTTCCAAAGGTACGACCCAGTGCTACTTTTGTTTGTAAACGATACGGCTGTTCCTGCACAAGCGTCGCTTGCAGAGAAGTCAGCTGTTGGCGTGCCAAATACCGTTACACTAACTGATTTAGTATCTGTACAACCCGCAGCATTTTCGGCAGTTAATGTAACTGTGAAATTACCAGAAGCTGTATATGTATGTGATGGTTTAGTTGCAGTTGAAGCAGCGCTTCCGTCTCCGAAGTTCCAAGAGTACTTAGTAGCACCTCCAGAATAGTTAGAGAAACTCATTGCATTACCCACACAAACATTAGCGGTTGTAAAGTCTGCAGTTGGCACGTCATTTACAACTACAGTAGTTGTATACGAATTTGAACATCCATTAGCAGTAGCCATCAAGGTTACTGTGTAGTTACCAGCCGAACTGTATGTATGACTTGGGCTTGTAGCGGTAGATGTTGATCCGTCACCAAAGTTCCAAGAATAGGTTAATGTTCCGCTCGAGATACTGCTTGTATTTGTAAATGATGTTGCGTTACCTAAACACACTGTAGAGTTGTTAAACCCTGCAGTTGGTAAGTCATTCACTGTAGCAGTTGTTGTTTCTACTGTTGAGCAACCATAAGCACTATTAGCAGTCAATTTAACTGTATAAGTACCTGCTTTAGCATAGGTATGTCGTGGAGATTGTGCTGTACTTGAATTTCCATCGCCGAAGTCCCAATCATAAGATGATGCTCCTGTGGTTGTAGAAGTAAAGTACGAAGCTGTGCCTTCACAAACATCGCTTACAGACACACTAACTGTAGGTGCTTTGTACACCTGGATAGACTTAGTAACTGTACCAGAACAATTGCCTTGACCAGTTGTAGTTAAACTAACCGAGTAGTTACCTGCAGCACTGTAGCTGTGTGTTGGGTTTTCAGCACTTGATGTGCTGCCATCACCGAAGCTCCATGCATATGTTTTTGTACCTGACCCTCCAGTAGTTGCATTTGTAAATGTGGTTGTTCCACCTGCACAAACACTAGTAGCAGAAAAATCTGCTTTTGGAGTATCATATACTGTAACACTTGATCTCGTTGTATCCTTACACCCTTTATCTGATTCAACAGTTAAAGTAACCGTGTATGTTCCTGCTTTATTGTATTTATAGGTTGGTGTAGTCGTTGTGAACGTAGCACCGTCTCCCATATCCCAGTGATTACCGTGATTTGAAGTAGAGCTATTTGTTGCACTTACTGATTGACCTGTACATAAATTAGATAAGCTGAACGCAGCTGTTGGGTTAGGGAATGAAACAACTTTTGCTTCGAACGAATCGCGACAACCGTTGTTGTTGTATGCTACCAGTTTAACATCAAATGTTCCTGCTGAAGTGTATACATGTGTTAATGCTTTAGCCCCAGAATTTGATGTTGCACCATCTCCAAACGTCCAAGCATATGAATGTGCATATAGCGTTCCATTGTTAAATGGTTTACCTGTATTCACACAACGATCATCTTTCGAGAAGTAAACAGAAGGTTTAACCTTCACTGTTACTTTCTTAGTTGTTGTATCGTCACACTCGTTACCATCCTTAGTAATTAATGTTACGTCATACGATTGAGCTACACGATAGAAGTGAACAGGGTTTTCAACTGTTGATGACGTTTTATCATCAAAATCCCAAGTGTATGAGGCAGCGTTTGTAGATGCGTTGATAAATCGAACGCTATCTCCGAAACACTCATCATTCGCCGTAAATCCAGAAACACCTTTCTTAGCTATAGTTACGTTTCTTGTAACAGAATCGATAAATCCACCTGGAAGGAAGATTTTAAACTTAACTGAGTACGTTCCTGTAGTTGCATACTTATGCGTTGGGTTTTGTGCAGTTGAACTAGAACCATCACCAAAGTCCCATGCAAACGCAGAGATTTTACCACAGTTCACAGAAGTTGCATTCTTAAACAACACTTCTTCCTTAACACAATCAAATACTTTCGTAAATGCTGGTGTTGGTACGTTAGACACATTCACTGTGCTAGTTGATGAATCAACGCAACCAATGTTCGACGTTACTTTTAACTTAACTGTTTTAATACCACTTGTTGCATAAACGTATGAAGGCACGCGTGCTGTACTTGTGTTTCCGTTACCGAAATCCCAAGCAAACCTAGTCAATGAACCTGTAGCCACTGTCGAGTTATTTGTAACCGGCATCACATCATTGAAACAATGATTAGCCACAATAAATGATGACTTAGGCAATGGTGCTATCGTAACCTTTACAGAGTTTGTAGGTTTAGTACCACAACCACTTCCTGAAGTTACATTTCTTCTATAGAAAGTAGTTGACGTTAAACCTGTTGTAGAAGTAAACGATGCAGAAGTAGCTCCTGAGATATCCGACCAAGTCGTATTATCTGGAGAAGTCTGCCATTGGTATGTATATGAGTTGTCTCCACCAGAAGGGCTTGTTGTGCCATTCATTGGATCGGCAGGGCTTTGAGGACAAACACTGTGGTCGTTACCAACCAAACCAGCGTATAGATCATTGTAAACAAGAATCTTTGTCGCATTACTGGCTACCGAACCACA
This sequence comes from Bacteroidota bacterium, assembly GCA_024679565.1. Lineage (GTDB taxonomy): Bacteria > Bacteroidota > Bacteroidia > NS11-12g > UBA9320 > UBA987. The sequence goes on from JAIBDD010000016.1 coordinate 24,775, forward strand.
TCCTGATCCACCTATAGACATTAATCTATAGTATGTTGTTGAGGTCAATACACCAGGTGAGTAACTTGTTGTTGTTGCGCCTGCAACAGAACTCCAAGAAGTTCCATTACTTGAAGATTCCCATTGGTGTGTCCATGTTCCGTCTCCACCAGTTGCCGAAGCACTTTGGCTAATCGTAGCAGGCATCGTGTTGTAACAAATATTTTGGTCTGAACCTATTAAAGCTCCAGCCAATTTGTCGTAAACAGTTATTTTTAAACTTCCCGTATAAGAAGGTCCACATCCTACATCAGTAGTTGCAGCTCTTCGGAAATACGTAGTAGTTGTTAATGTTCCACTTGTATAATCTGCGCTTGTAGCACCCGATATGTCACTGAAGTTAACATTGTCTGTTGACGACTGCCATTGGTACTGGTAAGCACCAGCACTACCTGAAGCCGCAGCCGTAGATGTAAACATCGATGGTGCTACATTATAACATATTGTCGAAGCGCTAGATATAGTACCAGCTGCTAATGCAGTAAGTACATTTACAGATTGTGTTGCTGTATCTCTACAACCAACATTAGACTCACTCATAATAGTAACCGTATAGGTACCATTACTTGCATAGGTGTGTGTTGGACTTGTTGTAGAAGCTGTTCCACCATCGCCAAACATCCAGTCGGTCGAAGCCAATGAACCCGTAGCCACTGTGCTTGTATTTGTAAAACTCATAGCATCTCCTAAACAAGAATCTGACTGAGTAAACGAAGAAACAGGATACGCCCAGTAAGGTACCGAAGTACTTGCTGAATTATCGCTAGCATCTACATCTCCATCAGCGTTCGTAACTGTTATGACATTAGCAGTTGTTCCGCTTAGGTCTACAGTTAAAGGTAAGGTACGTGTATACGTAACACCTTTAGCAAAAGGTCCTGTTACCGTCACCAATGTTGGCGTTCCAGCATCAACGCTTACGTTGAAGCGTGCAGCTTGTTGAATGATGTCACCTTCGTTCTTGAAAGTAACCGACACTGTAGCAGCTGAATTCATTGTTCCACACATTGAATCACTTGTTACAGACATAACGTTTAAGTCTGGATTGATTTCTAATGCACCAATTGTTGGCATTGTTAGAGATCTTGTAGCACCAGCGATATCTTTCGCTGTACCCGTAGAATCACCTGCACCATAAAATCTTTCTTGATTCATATGGTAATCTGGAGAACTACTTGGATGAGGGTTCATATTCATTGAACTTCCATCACCAAGAGTTGAATAGGTATTCAATACAGTTGCTGAACGGTTGCCTCCTGAATAAATCAGATTTGTACCTCTTGGGTTGTAATAATTATTATTGTCTAACGTGATTAATGCACCTGGCGAAGTGGTTGAATAGTAAGCATAACTAGCTGTTGATACAATTGAACCAGAAACACTAAAGATGTTGTTTCTAATATCTAGGTAGTTACCAGACGACCTGTAAAATGCTCTACATGCAGGAGAAGAAGAGGGGTTTACTTCTACTGTGTTATGGAAGTAGTCAACATAATCACAACCGTTATTGTAAATACCATAATTTGTACTAGTATACACTCTAAATCCAGAGATTACGTTATTCGCAAACAGTAACCTGTTGGTAGATGCTCCATCGCATTGGAGCATGTATGCACCATAGATTCCAATATTCTTAATGATATTGTTTGTAATAGTAGTGCGAGACTGGGTACTACTTGAACCAACATAACCCAAGTAAAATGGATAATACGAATACGTTGAAGTTGGATTCATTGTAATGGTATTGTTATGAATGGTAGCACCACTCAGATAATACATGCGTGCTCCGTAATAACCTGCATTCACCATTGTATTGTTCGTAAACATAAACCCACTGGTTCTCAAAGTTGAACTAGAACTTCTACCAACAATTGAAAAACCGTATCCTCCGTTTTCAAATCGACAACTATCAATATGCAGGCTATCTGAATTTCCAAGTGATCCTGAGCTATAACTCGTTGTGCTTGAATTCACAACCATAGGAGTTCTATTTGAAGAACTGGTTAGAGTTCCGCCAGTCTTAAACACACATCGATCAACGTTTACGTTGCTTGACATCATGATGTGCATTGGCCAACCATTATACAAGTTAGTCGACTGTACAGTTAAACCTCTTAAGTTTACATAGTCCGTGCTGCTAATTCTTAGTGTGTGGAAGTTGCCATACGAATTATTCGCAAATGTCAAAATAACATCGGCAGGATCTCCTGATGCTGATTGTAATGTGATGGTGTTGGTACTTGACGTACCTAGGATGTTTTCTATTGACCATTGGCCAGTATACGTTCCTGCTGCAATATTAAATGTAACAGCCCCACCGATACCAGCACATTGCATTTCATCGATTGCATCTTGTATAGTTTCAAAATCGCTTGAACTAGTTCCTACTGTAAACACTCCACCAGCCATTGGCACACCTATAGTGGTCGTTGGGCCCTCATCGTTACTCGTTACGTCGTCGGTTGTACCATTTGGCAAGCTAGTCCACGAACGTACTTGAACACAACCCGCAGTATGACTACCAGGGCTTGTAAACGTCAAAGTATCAGACGTACACCCAGCAAGAGACAATCCTGTAAATGTTTGAGATTGGCTTGTGGCACTTCCGAATTGATAATGTACCGTTAACGCCGTAATCGTTGTAGTCCCAAAATTCTTAACAGCCACCTTAACCGTTTGGTTACCGGCAGTAACTACGCCAGAAGGTGAAAGTATTTCTGTAACACCACCATCTAACGCTCCAGTTTCCACCTCATCTGCACCTGGGTGAGTTGTAGCGGGATTTCTGTTAGCGCCGTCCATATCCGTAGTTACAGACGATATGGATGGGAATCTTAAGAAACAACCATCAGCGATATGTAAGTCACTTGAGCTTTTAAACGGCACCATAACCGATTTTGAATTCCTATCGGATGATGAGCTATATGTATTTAGTGCTGTTTTTGTTCTGTACCCACCATTATAACACGCATACTGCCCCGTTTTGTTGTAATAAACGTTGTAGTCTAACACACGTGTTGAACCATTTGCCGTGGTAGTAGTATAAAATGGCAAATGATTTGTAGTGTTCGAATTACCATTAACCACTAAGATGTTGTTTCTAACATTATAGTAATTCACAGAGCTAAAATATAGTGCACGGGCTTGTGAGGTTGAGTTTATATCCAAAACCATTGTGTTATGATATATATCCCAATAATCACTACTGTAATTGTATAAACCATAAAACGTTGGATTACCTCTAAAAGATCCAATAGTATTGTTAGCAAAAATTCCTCGTGTTGTAGAACCGTTGTCACAATTATTCAGATAAACCCCTTGATAACCTGAGTTTCGAATTTGGTTCTGAGTAATTTGAACATTGTTTTTGACATAATAACAATAAATACCTGTATAAGCTTCAACAGCAGTTGAAAGGTTAATTACATTATTGTGCACAACCATACCGGTTTGATAGTATAAATACATACCGTAATAACCGAGGTTATTCATGTTACAATTGGTTATCTCTAACCCAGGTGAAAGTGATGAAGTTGAAGACCCACCGCCATAAGCCGCGATTCCCCATGCTGCTTTAGAAATAGAGCAACTGTCTATTTTTATGTCAGTTGCCTTATAACCAGTATATTGACTTCTTGCACTACCGTTTACCAGAATGCCAATAAAATTAGACGATGTGTTTTCTGTTGTAGTCTGTATTACACAGTTACTAACCGTAATGTAATCTGACCTTAATAAATGTAGAGGCCAAGCAAATGTTGTATTGGTATTTAAAATTGTTAAATGACGTAAAACAATATATTTCGAAGCGTTCAATTTTAACGTATGTCTAGCAGAAGTGGTCGTAGTTGCATTGGTGATTTTAACATCACTTGCGTTACCCGAAGCAGCTTGAAAGGTAATTGTATTGGTAGCAGATGCACCTGTATAACTTCCTAGTTCAAATTGACCTGTGTATGTTCCTGATGCAATGTTGAAAACAACTGCCCCACTAACACCAGCACAGTTCAACGCGTCAATGGCGTCGTTGATGGTATTGTAATCTGAACTTGTTCCACCTACTGTAAATGTACCCGACATGGCTACACCAAAATTTGAAGTAGCTGTATCATTCGTTGCATCTCCATCTGTTGTGGAATTTGGTGCTGATGTCCAAGCATTGAGATTGGTACACCCAACGGTGTGACTAAATGTTGTAGTAAAAGTGATGGTGTCGTTTGCACAACTTGCCAGTGTATTGGAAACCGCTTGTGAGACAGTTGAGCCACCAGCTACTTTGTAATTTACATTATAACCTGCAACAGAATTGTTTCCATAATTTCTTACAATCACCTTAACGGTTTGAGTTCCTGAAGATACAGTCCCTGAAGGCGATTCAACAGACACAATCCCAATATCGTTTGATGCCGTACCTACTTCATCCGCACCAGGATGCGGAAAAACTGGGTTTCTGGTATCTCCGTCGATATCTTCTGATACTGCTGAAATACCTGATACTTTGTCAAAACAAGCATCCGATAGGTGTAAGTTTGAAGCACTTACAAATGGTGGTTTAGTATTAATTGAATTCACATCTCCAGCCGTACTGTAGGTATTTAATACTGACGCAGTACGACTACCTCCTGAATATATAAGGTATGTCCCGTTCGGGTTATAATATACGTTATAGTCGCATTGCCGTGTTGAACTTGGCGAAGATGTATTGTACATCGCATAATGATTGCTAGTAGACGAAGATCCTTGTACACTAAAAATATTATTTCTAATGTCTGAGTACGAAACTGAAGAATAATAGCAAGCCCTTACTGTTGAAGTACTAGATACTCTTATGTCTATCGTATTGTGGTAAACCTTCCAATAATCACCGCTATAGTTATAAAAACCATAGTATGTTGGAGACCCAGCAAAGTTCCCAATAATATTATTGTAAAACTCCCCTTTCTGAGTAGAAGGGTTATCACAGCTACTCATATAGATTCCATAGTAGTCCGACTTATAAATTTGGTTTCTATTAATACGTGATGGGGCAGTTGACGATGAACTACAGTAATACATGTACATGCCCGCATACCCATTTGAAGCCAAAGTAATATGGTTATCCAATAATTGGTGAGCACTTAAATAGTATAGCTGTAAACCATAATAACCTGCACTCGTCATGGTATTGTTTGTAAATACAAAGTTGTTAGAACGGCTTGAAGTATTTGACCCATAATTTGAACAAGCAGCATATCCCCCTTTGGTAAATGTACAGCTATCAATTGTAACGTCATTGTTCACAGTACCGGATGAATAGCTTGTCGCGTTGCCATTAATTACCAAGTTATTGTTGTAGCTAGATGAACCCGTGTATGCACACTTAAACTCGCAATTACTAAAACGTACATTGTTACAACTCCAGATTTGTCCTGGCCAGCCGTAAGAAGTTCCTTTCGCTTCTAATGTTACATCTCGTACAACTATATACGATGTTTTCTTAAGCAAGAACGTAGTAAGCTTGGTTGAGCTTGTCGACGAATACGCAAATGTTACATTCGCCGGGTTGCCTGTGGCCGACTTAAATGTCACTGTATTGGTGGATGAAGCACCTGGTATATCACCTTCTAGAACCACTTGACCCGTGTATGTTCCACTGGCGATATTCATCACAACTGGTCCACATACACCAGAAGCCTTAAGATCTGCCATCGCTGCCGCCATAGTTGCATAGTCGCTTGAGGATGTACCCACCGTATAACTGCCTGACAGCCCCTTATTGAGGCTATTTTTCAAAGTATCATTCGCCGGGTTGTTGTCTGTATTTCCATTTGGGTCGTCTGTTTTAAACACAAAATTGAACGTTGAGGCGGAAGTCCCATAAGAATACGAACCAAGGTTCACCGTTGTTGATGCCCCTGCCGCTAAAGACCCACTGTAAGAATATGTCGATTGACTAGTACCGTTTACAGACCAAATAACATCAAAATCGGTTACGGCATTGGTGCCTTCATTCTTAACTTTAACCTTTATGGAGTCCGAACTAGAACAGATAGCACCCGATGGATTTTCCAACGATTCTACCGTCATATCATCTGTAACCAACAATTTGTCTTCGAATAAATACCACTCGTTATTAGAATAGTTACTACCACCAGTACCAAAAACAATATTTGGTGATCCTGCAGATGAATTTAAGCCAGAAGTAACTTGTACTGCGGATGACGAGGACAATTGTGTACCTACCGTCATTGAAAATGCAGATGAATTGTAATGATAATTCATATCCACTATGTAGATATCATTTGTCGCTTCGTCTAACACTACAGCAAAATATGCATAGCTAGACGATCCCAGCTTCCATGAGTAATTCAAAATCCACAACTGTCGTTTTCCAGTGGTCGAGCCATAAGGAATTGCATAAATGTAGTCATAGGTCGATATATTAGTTCCCATGTTTTCCCAGAAATAAGCAATCGTTGAATCAGGTAAATTCGAATTCGGTAAACTGGAATTCGTATTCAACGACGTATTCACCGCTGTACCTGCTACGGATTTATTGAAGGTCAATAAACCGTTTTTTGATACACTGAATGAATCAACAGTGCCGCCATAAAACTTAAATGGAAAAGGGATAGCAACTGCTTTCGACCAATAATTTGTCGAATTGTAACTACCTGTAGATCCACCTGGCCCTGAATTACCTCTATGGATAATTGTCCCTCCAGTCGTTACATAGTCATAGTATGTGCTACGATAACTCCCTGGGTTCCCAACATCCAATGATGATTTTGACTGGTCGTACGTATACGTTTGCGCAGACACATTAGTTGGAATGAACATGGCAATCACACCGATTACCATTAAAAATGAGTAAATTTTTTTCATAAATCTAAATCCTATTTGTTCTAATAAAAAATGCAGAAACAGAGTCAACTCTACCCAGAAAAGGGAGAGATACCTAAAATTGGAAGGGTTTTTAGATACAAAACCCAATTACACACTACTTCTACAAGTTCAAATGTTATGATAATGTCAGCCAAATGCAAGTTTTTATCCCCATTTACGCCATAAGTACACTTTTGATGACACTTTTTCGTTTCCCAAAAACGCATCTTGAAGGCTGTTTTTAAATTAGAAACTCTACTTTTAGTTCTCAATTAAATGCCCTATCATTGCATCAGAGAGTCCCGATCAGGAATTCTTTTTTCTACATTATTTCCGAACCCTTTCGCGATTAATTTTAGAATCACAATTATTAAAAATCATAACACCACGTATCACTTTATATGTTTGATATTATAACGCTTAATGACATGCTCGTTTCCGAGCTTAAAGAAATTGCAGCCAAACTAGACATAAATAGTAAAGGCCTAAAAAAACAGGACCTCATCTATAAAATCTTAGAAGAACAAGCTGTAAAAACACCGGCGGCACCAGACAAACCTGCCAAGCCAGCCAAACCAGCCAGACAGGAAAAACCAGCGAATCAACGCAACGACAAGCCCAAGGCAAAGTCGGATAGACCTGAGAAATCAGAACAAAATTCTGAGGATAAACCAAAACCTCGTGAAAGACGACCGCGCAACCAGAATCAAGAAAAATCTTCTAGTCATCACGGAGACAAAAAACAACACTCAGGGGATAAATCTGAAAGAAAAAAGGACCACCACCAGTCGAACCAAAACGACAATAAGAAATCTGACGACGACGCACGCATCATTGAAGCGATGGACAGCAATGAAGCACCAAGTAAAAATCAGAAAGACAACAATCAGAAAGACAGTCAACACAACAACAAGTCAAATAATCGGTCACAGCGTGAGCGCGACCCTGAAAAGGAAAAACGCAAAGAAATGCGCGACAACCTACTCAACTATCTTGAGTTAGAAGGTGTTGTTAGTACCCAAGGTGTATTAGAGACTATTCAAGATGGATATGGTTTCTTGCGTTCTGCAGACTACAATTATCAACCATCTCCTGATGATGTTTATGTACCACCACATTTGGTCAAATCATTTGGATTAAAAACTGGCGACGTTGTACAAGGGACTATTCGCCCACCTAAGGAAGGTGAAAAGTACTTTGCACTTATTAAAATTGAGATGATCAATGGCAAGTCTCCAGCATTGGTTAGAGACCGCGTATCGTTCGAACATTTAACTCCTTTATTCCCAGAAGAAAAATTCAACTTAGAGTATAATGCAAGCAATTACTCGACAAGAATCATTGACCTAATCACGCCAATTGGTAAAGGTCAAAGAGGGCTCATTGTGGCGCAACCTAAAACCGGTAAAACGAATTTGTTGAAAGACGTTGCCAATGCCATTTCTGCCAACCACCCTGAAACCTATATGATTATCCTTCTGATAGACGAACGTCCTGAAGAGGTTACCGATATGGCCCGAAGCGTGAAGGCTGAAGTTGTCGCATCCACTTTTGACGAGCCGGCAGAAAAGCACGTTAAACTTGCAAACATTGTTTTGTCGAAGGCAAAACGACTTACGGAATGCGGACACGACGTTGTCATCTTACTTGATTCGATTACGCGTTTAGCAAGGGCATACAATACGGTGCAACCTGCATCTGGCAAGATATTATCTGGTGGTGTGGATGCAAACGCATTGCATAAGCCAAAAAGATTCTTTGGTGCAGCCAGAAACATCGAAAACGGCGGCTCATTGACTATAATCGCTACGGCTTTAATTGACACAGGCTCTAAAATGGACGAAGTGATTTTTGAAGAATTTAAAGGCACAGGTAATATGGAATTACAGTTGGATAGAAAGCTTTCTAATCGACGCATATTCCCAGCCATTGACATTATTTCAAGTAGCACAAGAAGAGAAGACTTGCTACTTGATAAGGTAACCAATCAACGTATGTGGGTGTTACGTAACTACTTGGCCGACATGAATAGCGAAGAAGCTATGAATATGATGCTTAAGCAGATGCAAGGCACAAAAAACAATGATGAGTTCTTGATTTCAATGAATTCATAAGCACTTATCCACCAAAATCAACTTCCTATTCACCACCCAAGTGTATTAAATTTGGGTATGATAAAGTACATATCCCTAAAATCCTTTTTGGTTATGGCATGCATATGCCTGTTTGGCTTTAATGGTTATGCCAAAAAATACAAATACGAAGTTCGCATTTACACCATCGTGTATAATGGAGACACCCTAGAAACAGGAGGCCATGTAATTCGATCTGGCATTCTTAAGAAACACACCAACCGAATGCCTATCGCAACGCTTAACGACGGCAGAAGTTTACACCTAGAAATGTGGCTTACCGTGGAAGGTGTTATGCTCGACAAATTCAACGTGTTCCAACACAAATACTACGCTCTTGACGGGGAAGTTTGGTTACTCATGACTGTTTCACCTCGGCTGAAATTTCAAGGCAGACACTACGACAAGGGTCATTACACCTATCGAGATCAACGAACTGGCGAATCACTTGAAGTAATGTATCGACTAACCGTTGATAGGCAAAAGCAGAAAAAATAACAATAAAAAAAGCCCTTCGAACGAAGGGCTTTTTTTATTACCAGATTTTAGTACCTATTTCTTTTTCGACCACTCTGAAATCGATTTCTCATTCATTCGCATATAATTCTCATTCCCTGCTTTTTCTGCAAGTTCTTTAGACTTATTTGCTGTTTCAATAGCGTCCTTATACTTGCCTAATTTGGCCTCTATAAGTGCTTTTTGACGTACCATCCAGAACTTTTCATTATCCACGAGGGCAAGCTTAATCCACTCATATGCCATTTCCATGTCTTTGTCGTTATTGTAATAATACCGTGCTGATTGATAATATGTCGCCGAACTAACACCTTTCATTTTGATGTCAATTTCTTTCAACACTTGCTCGTCAACATTGGTTTTTATGTCAAGTACAACTTGTGTGTTGGCCCAAAGAAGTTCGAGGTTGCAACCTTCTGTAGTCAAGTTCGAAAACTGAAACGTCATCGTCTCAATAGCAACAGGATACTTGGAGTTCACCGCTACATCAAATCGTACAAGGTCTTCTTCTACTTTGTATTTACTCCCCCCAGTACCCCAATAACTAGTATTGGAATGAATCACTATTGTCCACATATCTTGGTTAGGAATCGCATACAAAGCATATGTTCCAGCAGGCACGTCATGCCCATTAATAGTAATATCGTCTGACGTTTTAATTTTCGTACTCGCGTTTGCGCCTAAACGCCACATCGTTCCATAAGGCACAAGGTCTCCGAATATTGCTCGCCCTTTCATGCTCGGACGAGAATAACTAACACTCACATCCGTTAAGCCCACCTTTTGTTCAACTGTTGACAAAGGGCTAGGTGCCGGAACACTAATTTGTGCGTTTGCTGTGCCCGCCAACGCCAAAAGAATAAGTAAATTTCTAAGTTTCATTCTAAAATAATTTGATGTCAAATATAACACATGACCTCGGCTGAAAGTTTAAATTATTGTTACCTATTTTGGAACAAAAAAGCCCCACATAAATGCAGGGCATAAAATTCGTTTTTAAAGGCGTTTAAAATTTATACTGAAACCCTAATCCAAACAATTCTTTGAATTGAGTGCGAGGTCCTTTAACACCAGGCTTGTTTACAGGGTCATATTCAATTTTTGTATCGTGATCATACTTTAAATGTGTAAACACGTTGGCGCCGATATATTTACCTAGTTTAAAGTCAAAACGTACCTGCCAGTCAACATCAATATTCCCCTGGTTTTCTTTCACCACGTCGGTATAGTTGTTAAACAATTCTAAGCTCGTTCTCAATCCCACGTTTTTCAATATGGCTTTATCTTGGTATATAAACGACGTCAATGCTCCGAACTCATCTCTTCTATTCGGATTGTCATGTGTACTAGGTATATAGATGTTTTGTGCTGCGATGCTGTCATCCGTCACAAATGTCCATTTACCGGCAGCAGGAGAAATATAAATCGACAACTTATCGGTAGGTTTTAAATCAATTCCAAGAGACAGTTTCAGGTATGCTGGCGACATAAATCTAGAAATTACTGGTCTGTTATCGTTCTCATCATTAAAGTCAAAGCCTTGATCAAATTGACTCTCAAAACGAGTTAATGCGGCCCAACTCAATTTATCCGACGCTTTCCGACCCAACTTAGACTGAAAGTCAATCTTGTCTTCATTTTTTCTTAGATAATCTCCTTTGTTTTTCAAAACGCCATAGGCCAGGTCTAAGTTGTTATCCCAAGTCCAGTTGGCGAATTTATAATTCGCAAACCCATTGGCTAGTGTCGTTAGCGATATAGCATTGACACCCCCTAAAGACCAATTATTAAACGAGCCCTGGTTAAAGTTTAAACTTACTACCCTACCTGATTTCCATTTCATTTCGGGTTGCAAGGCTTTTAACTGACCACTGATGGCGTCAACTGCTGACTGAGCTTTAGCTAAGGCAACTTTCGCATCTGCTAATTCTTGATTTTTTTGAGCTATGGCAACCGAGTCGATTTGCGCAAAGATCGAAACTGTCAAACTCAGCAATAGAGCTAAGGACAATACTAAATGTTTCACGAAAATATTTTTGACAAAAATAAAAACTAGTTGCCACCACAAGTACTTTGAACATTTATTTGTTTACACAATGTCGACTAAAACTGTTGTCTGTACGGAAAAAGTAGTTAGTTCTAATTATAGAATCAACAGCCCGAGCATACTGTCCTTACTCAAATCTGATAAGTACGTGATTTTTATCAACCTTTTCTTGGACTTCGACTTCAACTTTTGACACCACACCTTCATTTGGTGAGGCTATCACATTCTCCATCTTCATCGCCTCTAACACCATTAAGGCCTGCCCTTCTTTCACATGGTCTCCTTCAGAAACTTTTATTTCGAGCACTAGGCCTGGCATGGGCGATTTAATCTCGGATACTTTGTCAACAGCCTGTTTATCCATACCCATCTGAGCCAATAGCATGTCAAAATCATCTTCAATCTGAATACTAAATTTTTGGTTATCTAATAAAAGATTCACTGACTTGTTGTTGTAGTCAACATCAATTACCTCAGCAGAAATGGATTCGTTGTTTAAGATAATGTGAAAGGTCCCATTGGGCAATAGTTGACAATCAAATGAAACGGGCTCATTATTTATAGTATTACTATCGATATCAAAAGTATGACGCTGATTTACTGATGCCTTAAACATAATGCTGGTTAGTTTTCTTCTCCGAAGTATTCTACATAATTATTGTGGGTCTCCCACAACTTAATTCTATGTAATTTACAATTGTTTAAATGTGGTTCAATCTGTTCCCAGATACCAATTGCCAAGTTCTCGATAGATGCCATTTTATTATGCATAAAAGGTACGTCCAAATTCAAATTTTTGTGGTCCAATACATCAACTACGTTTTCATTAATAATGTCACGTAGTTTCTTAAGATCCATAATAAAGCCGGTGTCTTGATTTGGCGTCCCCTTAACTGTTACATACAAGTCGAAGTTATGCCCATGCCAATTTTTGTTAGCACATTTACCAAAAACCGCTTCATTCTCTTCTTCAGACCACTTGGGGTTAAACAGCTTATGCGCTGCATTGAAGTGTTCCTTTCGGGTGATATATACCAATTTGTTCGCCATCGAAAATGCGATGCAAATATACAACGACTACCTTTGCATTATGACAATAAAGGAAGCACAAAAAAATATTGATACTTGGATTAATACAGTGGGCGTCAGGTATTTTAACGAGTTAACCAATACCGCGTTGTTAATGGAAGAAGTAGGTGAAGTTGCTCGACTGATGGCACGCATCTATGGTGAGCAAAGTGCCAAAGAATCTGACCTAAAAAAATCGCTTCCCGACGAGTTAGCGGATGTCTTATTTGTTCTGATGTGTATTGCCAACCAAACTGGTGTGGACCTCACTTCTGCCCTTGAGAAAAATATTGAAAAAAAATCGCAACGCGACGACGACCGCCACCTTAACAACCCAAAACTAAAAAACTAGCGTTTTTCCATTGGGACCCAATCACGTGATACTGGTCCAGTGTAAATCTGACGTGGTCGGCCAATAGGTTGATTCTGGTCTCGCATTTCTTTCCACTGTGCTATCCAACCAGGAAGACGACCCATGGCAAATAACACGGTAAACATTTCCACTGGGAATCCCATTGCTCGGTATATGATTCCAGAGTAGAAATCAACGTTAGGGAACAATTTCCTTTCAGCAAAATACGGATCTGCCAAAGCTGTTTCTTCCAACTGTTTTGCAATATCAAGAACAGGATCGCTGATGCCCATTTTCTCCATGATATCATCAGCTGATTTTTTGATAATCAACGCACGAGGATCGTAATTCTTATATACTCTATGTCCAAAACCCATTAAACGGAATGGATCATTTTTGTCTTTTGCTTTTTCAATAAAACGTTGTGCACCACCTCCATCATTCTTGATAGCCTCCAACATTTCTATTACTTTTTGGTTAGCACCGCCATGCAATGGTCCCCATAAGGCTGCAATACCTGCTGAAATACAAGCATACAGATTTGAATGTGATGACCCAACAATTCTTACAGTTGACGCCGAGCAATTTTGTTCATGATCCGCATGTAAGATGAGTAGCTTATTCATCGCTTCAACAAACACAGGATCAATTTCGTAATCTTCAGTGATATTTTTGAACGTCATGTTCAAAAAGTTAGAAGTATAATCCAACTTGTTTTGTGGGTAGATGATTGGGTGACCAACAGATTTTTTATGCAACATGGCCACAATGGTTGGCATTTTTGCAATTAAGCGTCTGATGGTTCTGTGTGTTTCAGCGTCAGATCTATTTGGATCTAAAGAATCAGGATAGAAAGACGACAAAGACGAGATCATGGCGGTAAGCTGTCCCATTGGATGCGAGCCTGTTGGCCAAGCTTTGAAGATATTCTCCATATCTTCATTCACCAATGTATGGTGTCTTATCTGGTGATCCCAATCTGCATATTCTGTTTCATTTGGCAATTCACCATTAATCAACAGATACGCAACTTCTAGGAAAGTTGCATTTTTAGCAAGGTGCTCGATAGAATACCCTCTATGACGAAGAATTCCTTTTTCTCCATCTAAATAGGTGATACTACTGGTTGTGCTACCCGTATTTTTGAACCCAACATCAACAGTCACCGCACCTGTAGCTCCCCTTAGTTTGGAAATATCTAAACCTATTTCCTTTTCTGAACCTTCAATTAAAGGTATTTCAACTTCTTTTCCTTGGAACGATAAATGGGCTGTTTTTGACATCGAAATTATGGTGATTTTAGGTAGTGCGAAGTTACTCTTTTTTGGCCATTAATTTTTGGGTTGCTCAATAATTATTTTTATCCTTTAATACTGCTTCTGGTCCAAATGCAAAACGTTGATTTGCAAACAGATATACTTAGCAAAGCGCTAAGTCGATATGTGCATTAAATAGCAATTCGCACCAATACGAAAGTACTAACTATGATTACAATTTTTAGATAACTTTGTTTGCGCTACAATGGCGTTTTTTTTAGTTTAAACGAAATTCTTTGATGTCAGATAAAATCGAACAAATACTAACTGGACTTAATAACAAGGCAAATCTCAAACAAGATGTATATGGTCATTCGTTAGAAGTATTTAACGAGTTTAAAGCATGTGCGCTCAATGTGGTTGAGACATTGGCTCCAAAAATTTTAAGTAATGCCCAAGGCGTCGAAATTAGTCTGAATAGCTTTGGTGATTTTGAATTTCACTTGAAATTTTCCGGCGACACAATTGTCTTTTTATTACACACCAATGTTTTTGCGTTCCCACCAAAACATGCAATCAATAAAAGTACATACGTGAAAGAAAACCCAAATCGAGGCTATTTTGGCATGATTCAGATATACAACTTCTTGAGCGATTCTTTAAAATACAATCGACTTGGCGATGAAGGCTATCTCCTTGCCCGTGTGTTTGTAAATAGCGAAAACGACTTTTATGTTGAAGGTAAGCGCCAACTCGGGTTTTTATACAAAGAAATAGGCCGTCAAAAGTTAGAAAAAAAACACCGCCACAACATCATTGAACAATGTATGTTATACTGCTTAGATTTTGACTTATTCGTACCGCCAACAGACGCATTAAACCAAATTACAGTGCAACAGAAAAACTACTTTAACAACCCTTCTGGAATTGCTACCGGAAAGAGGCTGGGGTTTGAGGTTGTCAATACATTGAAAAATGAAACGAAATAGGGGAGAAATCTCATTCCTTATTGTGCTTAGTGTAACACTGCTTTTCGGCTGTGCTCAAAGACATAGCCATATCCCAAGAGCACATCACTTGAACAATAAGCCCACCAAAATTGTGCGTTCAGGACATTATGTACGGCAAAACCAAAGGTTAGCCGTAACCACCCCTCAGCAAAAACTAGGAACCGAATTAGAAAAAGTAAATTCTTCTGTAGACCTCATGCCAACATCGAAACTGAGCGACGTGCTCCTTGAGTTAGATAATCTAAAAAAACCACTAAAGAAATCTCAATGGCGCAATGACTCAATCACCAAAGCAGACACACTTTCTCCTTACGACGTTGACCAGAAGCTAATAAAAGGTTCAGGAACAATGTTTGCCATTGCCTCAGGCATGAACGCCGCCCTGCTCATTACTCCTTTATACAATTACCTAAATATTGTACTTTTGCTAGGACTTGCTCTACTTATCATAGGTTACTTTGTTTTCAAATTCGTTGAAAACACTAAGCAGAACAGAATTCAACCAATAAAATATCGAGCACAGAGTTACGCCAAGCTCAGTCAAATTAAAAAAGCGTTTAACATTCTAATGATTATCTCTGGTTCAGCATTTTCACTAGCGCTAATGACTGCGACACTTGGCTCCTTTGGCCTTCCAATATTCTTTTCAGCGATAGGTTTAATTGCCTTATTGGGAGGATTGATCGTCGGTTTAGTTTTCTTGATTATGGGCACTTAGAGCATCTATCCCTTTGGCTGTAATTTGATAATAAAATGCTTCCATGTTATCCGAATCATATCCAATACTACGTACAAAACCACCATTGTCATTAAGTATCAATGGCGAAACCAGACCATCATGAAGTAAATTTTTTAAAATGTCCCCTACAATGTGGCGAGTTGTATTCATTCGGCACTCATCTACAATGTTGTTAAAGTGTTCTGGAAATAATAAAAGCTCCAAAACTGAAATAGAAAACTCATCCATGACTATACTTTCTTTGCTTCCATGTGTACGAATTAAACAAACTTAGCACTGCAATAGTAGAGATATAGATTGGATGAATGAATTGTATTAACGCAACATATTTGAGTAACCTTTGTTGCTTAAAAAAGGTCAAGATTGATCCAAAAAACAAACAATCAATTATAGTTTTCGCAATAAACACTATGGCTAACGATTGCCACAGATTCACATCATTCGACAAAACAGCAATTAATATGCTCAAAACGTAAATGGCATAAAATGCTGTCAACCCAATAATATAGAAGTTATAACGAGCACCCTTAGCGTATTTAGTTTTTTTAGCCCACCTTATCCGTTGATTTAGGAATGAACTAACCGTTTTGGGTGGTGTAGTATAAACCATCGCTTCTTGTTGTGTCACAAACGATATGTCATACCCCTTTTGAACAAATCGCTCTAATAAAAACACATCGTCTCCACTTGCAATCGATCGGTTGTCTGCATAACCTCCAACAGCCTTAAAGGATGCTTTACTGAACATCATATTGGCGCCATTGGCCAATACCGGTTTATTCCCTTTGATTAAAGATCCACCTAAAACAATCAGACTTATAAAATCCAGTTGCAAAAAGGATTGCCAAAGACCCTGTCGCAACTTAAACATCACTGGCCCTGCAGCAAACTGTGCATGATTGGTTCTACTCATGCTAGAAACCCAATTAGGCTCCATCACGCAGTCAGCATCACACATTAAAATGGTATCAAAGGACGCAGCTTCTACCCCTTCCTCAATTCCATATTTTTTACCCTGTTTTTCGTCGCTTAATGAAAGGTGCTTCACCTGTATACCAGATACTAGAATCCATTGATCAATCAGACATTCAGACCCATCACTAGAGTGGTCGTTGACCAACACCAGTTCTATTTCTAACCCATCCAACTTCTGATTTTGGATAGCCATTAACAAATCTGGGAGTTCGCGTTCTTCATTCCTGTAAACGACAAGCAGTGATACAGGCTTTGGTTGATATGCTATTGATTCACTTTTACCACGTTTCCAATAGCGCATGACAAGCAAGATAATACATGCATAAACAACAAATGAACTGAACAGTATTATACTAAGCATCATTTATTTCTGAACTTGTTTTGAGCTAAAAAGACCAACCCAATTAGACCAGGAACAATCAAATTAACTATCCAAATAATAAATGAAATCAAGATAACTTCCGACTCCAATAAAACACTCGAAAACAAAAAGAGCATAATCAACCCTCTCACACCTATTTCGCTTAAGGCAATGGTTGGAACAATCGTCTGGATATAATAGTACACAGGTATGAGTCCTACAACAAGTATCGCCTCTTTACTGGATAGACCTCCAACAGTAATGATTAACACCCCTAACTGCGTGCAAAAAACGACATAGCGCAGTAATGACGACAAATAGGCTTTTGTTAATGCCTTTTTGGAAAAGGACGCCATTGAATCCCGAAATTTCCCAAAGCGGTAAAACACTTTAATTCGGGTTAGAAGAGTGCCAGCAATTTCTGGCATCTTGTAATAGGCATAAAAACCAAAGAGTACGGTTAGACCAGCCAAAATCTGTGCCGTCAACAACCAATCCTTGGCAATCAGTTGACTTGCAAAAAACACGATTAAAGCACCACCGATTGTAATGGTAATGCATAGTTGCGACAAACTCCCTACGATACTGCTTGACACCGCTTGCTCGCGATATTTTTTCTCAACCACCCACATACGACCTGCGAACTCACCAACGCCGTTGGGTGTAAACAAACCCAACGACACGCCCATTAATACGCCTTTCACCGCATTGTATTTTGAAATCTTAGTGGTATTAAGAAGTAATCGTCGCCATTTCAATGACTCAATAAACCAGTTTAGTGGCATCAAAAGGAACACCAAAAGCAGTGAAGGCCAGATTTGAATAACGGTCTGCTTATACTCATTAAACAATGATACCGCCTGATGCCTGACAAATATTTCGTAGTAAAGAAATCCCAAGGCAATCAAAGCAACCAACCATTTGATAATGAGAATTCGTGTCTTGTGATTCTTATGGTTATTCAATAATTGCAACTACTTTTGACTAATGTCCTCTCGCTTACTTGATACGGAATTCGACCGCATAATCCTTGGAATTGATCCTGGAACAAATATAATGGGATACGGTGTCTTGGGCTGTAAGAAGAAATCTATTCATTTAATTAGTATGGGCATCATTACATTGGGTCGGGTTGATTCACATGCATTAAAACTAAAAAAAATATTTGAGCGTACGTTGAGTTTAGTTGACGGTTACCATCCTGACGAAATGGCCTTAGAGGCTCCATTCTATGGCAAAAATGTTCAGAGCATGCTCAAGCTAGGTCGGGCTCAAGGCGTTGCTATGGCTGCTGGTTTATATCGAGATATCCCAATATTCGAATACGCCCCGAAACGAATCAAACAAAGCATTACAGGAAGCGGAAACGCCAGTAAAGAACAAGTCGCCGGAATCCTAAAATCTTTATTAAAATTTGATGAAATCCCAAAGAACCTAGATGCTACAGATGGAATGGCTGCAGCCGTCTGTCATTATTTTCAAGGAGGCATTACCAGTGCCAAGCAACCCAATAAAAAGAACTACGGTAGTTGGGGTTCGTTTATTTCAGACAACCCTGATCGAATCAAGTAGCTATTTTAAACATGCTCTGATAGATGAGGCAATTTCCATCATCTCTTCATGCTCAAATTTCATTTTCTCTTGTGAAAAGTCAATATCCGCAACATGATTAATTGGGACCAAGTGAATATGCGTATGCGGCACTTCTAACCCAATAACGGCGGTCCCGATACGTTTACACGGCACTGCTTCTTTAACCGCTTTAGCAACAATTTTGGAGAACATGTGTAACCCAGCGTATGTTTCATCATCCAGGTCAAAAATATAGTCAACCTCCTTTTTAGGGATAATCAACGTGTGTCCTTTGCGCAATGGAAAAACATCCAAAAACGCCAGAAAATCTTCAGTTTCAGCTACCTTAAAACATGGGATTTCACCTGCTACTATTTTACTGAATATACTTGACATTAAATCGTGATTTCTAGAATCTCAAATGGGATTACACCTGCTGGAACCGTAACTTCAGCAACCTCCCCAACTTTACAACCCATCAAACCTTTACCTATTGGAGACTTAATCGATATTTTCCCCTTTTTTAAATCTGCTTCTTTTTCAGCGACTATCGTATAGGTCATTTCCTTATTCACCTTTTTATTCAACACCCTGACCTTACTTAATATTCCTACCTTAGACAAATCAAGAGTGCTTGGATCAATAACTCGTGAATTGCCTAACGACTCTTCCAGTTTAGAAATCTTAAGCTCTAACAAGCCTTGCGCTTCCTTAGCCGCGTCGTATTCCGCATTCTCAGATAAATCACCTTTATCTCTTGCCTCTCCAATCTGCTTAGAAATATTGGGACGGTCAACCGTCTTTAAGCGTTCGATTTGGTTTTTTAGGTTATCGAACCCCTCTTGCGACATATAGTTTATCTGTGACATAATCGTTTCTTGTATTGTTTAAAAAAAGAAACATTGCAATGGCAAGGCCAATGCAATGTTCCGCAAAGTTATATATTTCTTTTTTAGTGCTGCAAAAGCACCTTTATCACATCTTAATTAATCAACTAAAATTCTTACACCTATACCGTGTGATCCTCCAAAAGGATTACTTGCTCGGTAAGAATAATCAACGGCAAACTTGTTGTCGTTGTTTTTACTCATAGGTAAGTCAATTGAAAAACCTGCTACCAATCCGGTTAATGCTGAAGTTCTTTCATCAACGTCGAAAATACCTTTCTCGTAGGCAAATGCTCCTCTAAGTTTAAGAATTTCTTTGTACCCAAACTCTAAGCCAGCTGTTACTTGATTACGTGTATACGAATTAGACGTAAAGTTTAAGGCAGCCGTTAATCGCTTGTTATAGGTTTCTTTGGTATCATCAAGTCTGAAGTCATAAGACGCTCCGATATTAATCAATGTAGGCAATCCAAATCCAGCAGTTCTAAACAAGAATGACTGTTGTACATCGTTGTTAGGGTTAGTCGCTTTAAAGGTTACACCATCCCCGCTATAACTAGCATCTGGCCCAACGTTTTTCATACTAATCCCGAATTTGATATCATCCTTTTTCAATTTGTCTGACTTGTCGCTTGTTTCAGTATATTGAATACCTGCGTCAATCGCTATTCCTTGAACACTTGCGTTAGGGATTGCTTCAGAATGTACTCTAACAAGTACCCCTCCTGATATCGTTTTGGTAAACTTTTTAGCGTATCCTAAGCCAATGTTTGTGTTTTGCGGATTGATAGTCCCTAATCCCCCATCAGGTTGCTCTACAGTTGTTACTTCAATTTCTCCAAGATCCATTGTCATAACAGTTAAAGCTAAAACTCCTTCTCCACCTAAAGATTGTGCAAATCCAAACGCGTTAATTTGAACGCCAGATCCAACTAACCAATTTGTGTTCGAAAAACCTAACTCAGTACGTTTCGCATGTGCTAAGCCCCCCATGTTAAAGAAAGATGCTTCTAGCCCTCTAATACTCGATTGAGCAGCCCAGCCTAAACCACTTGACATTGCCCATGGGTTTATCATCAATTGACTTGCTCCGGATTGTCCTATTCGATCTGGATTACCAGCCATTGCAGCTAGCGATAAACTCGAAATCAGGATTACACTATATATTTTCTTAATCATTTTCTTTTAATCTATATCAATATTGGTTTACAATCCTTAGAACGAGTCTAAGTCTAACTCTCTCATTATCCCCATCCATTTGATGACTTTTTCACCTAGCTCACCTCCATCTACATGGATTAAGTAAGTACCACTGGCGATTGGCACCTTAGCATTGTTTTTCAAATCCCAAGTGACTTCAGTCGATTTGTCGTCTTTAATAATTCGACGTACAAGACTCCCATCCACTGTGTAGATTGAAATCTTACACGTCTCTGGTAGGTTTGTAATTTTAACCTTGTTCTCAACCGGGTTATTTTCATACTCTGAGTAAGCAAAATATGGATTAGGTACAAGTCTAATCGTTTCCATTGCTTCTTTTCCAAACTCAGCACTTCGCTCAGCAAATACGGCCTGAGTGTTGAATGAATATCTTGGATTGTTTCTATTTTCGTTTTCAGCGGTCACATAATACTGATATGGCTTTTTAACGCGTAGTTTAAATGTCACTTCAGTTGGCGGAACTGGCATACCGTTGTTGTTCGTTTCCATCTCATATCCATTGGCTAGGTATGAAGGCATCACCCACATCGCATGATATAGTACTTGTTGGTTTAACTCACGGAAATAATTATCTCCTGTTAACCCAGCCACTCTATCCATGTACGTTCTACAACCATCATACGCCGGTCCTGAAGGATATAAAGACTGCAGGTAACTACTATCTGTATCCATGATATAGATATAGTGTCTTCCTCCAAATCCTGCGTAGCCAGAACTATAGCTACCACCTTGATCAGTTGGGTTCCATTTTAAGTCTCTACCATTATTAAGTCCTTGGTAAGAATCTTCACCTAAAACAATATTTAAGCGTTCTCCAGTTTCAACGTTGATTGCATAACCAGGGAACCATGTTCTACCTTGTTCTGCAGCATTTTCACTGCCATCCTTATTAATAGAATTGTGTTTTCTTACTTCAAACTTAAGTGCACCACCTTGGTTAAGGTTTTCCTCTTCACCCAATTCCAACACTAAACACTGAGACCATTTTGATTCGTCTTTAGTAAACACCAAGTCGATGCTACTTAAGTTGTCCAAATTGTACCAGTGCGACGGAGGTTGTGTTCCTTGATACGCCACTCCTTGAACCAATGTGTAGTTTCTAGCAGGCTGAGGGCTTGCGTTAGAAGGAATATTCTTTGAAGCTAATCGGTAAGGGGCAATTCGTCCATCCCAAATTCTTTCATATACTTCGAATCTGTCAATGGCTGTACCATTCTCATCTCTAAAATCATGTTCAGAATAATCTGGCGTTGCAATAGTAGAACCTTCTCTACCAGCACGTATCCAGTTAAACCAAGCTCCATTATCGATATCTGGTATAGCCGTTAACCATTGCTTACTGTTGTCTTCCCAGCTCACACTCCAGCCTATTAGACCATTGCTTTGATCGACATCACTGTTACCAGGACCAACAACTTGCTTGATAGTTACTGAAAGGCCCCAATCGTTCAATTCGTTTTCAGTACTAATTGCAGTGATTAATTGCTCGTTTTCGTAATCAATCGTATAGTCAGAGAAAATTGTATCATTTGTCTCTGTGTTAATTAACATCCAATCTGTTGCATCGTCTACCAAACCATTCAATCTTCCAATTGGTGATGTTGCGCTAACATCTTCTCTCAATATTAACTCAAAGTTCCCTTTAGGTACTTTTAATGGATCTACAACTTTAATGTTAACCGGTCCTTGTCCGATTTCGTATTCTGGGAATTGTGTTCTTCCGTTGGCCAATATCTCATTAATTGAGGCTTCGGTCAACTCAAGATCAATGCCTCCATTTCCACGACCTTCAAGTCGTACAAGTTTTGGTCCATCACCGTATTTACCATTCACCTTTAATCCACCTTCCTCAGGTTCTGGGTTATGCGGAATTACACTGAACTCCTGAATCTTTCTACCCGCTAAATACTCTAGCTCTCTATGACCAGGCAATGCTGCGTAAGACACAACCATAAAGTAATATGGCTTATGGTTAACTAATGTTTTGTTACTACCAATAGCAAAAGCATCTTCTGTAATGGATACAGAGTGAACTAACCCTGTGTTTTTTCCATCAATCATTAACTTAGGTAGCGGTTGACCTAAAGCTTCATCAAAAGGTTGGTTAACCAACCTTGTGATACTATCGTCTAGGTCACAAGCAAAAACTTCTCTTGCCTTATCAATATCTTCTAAATCACCTGTTCCTACAGATGCGTTTTTAAGTTGGTAAATTCTATATCCTTGAAAAACATAAGTAACCGGTTGACCGTCACTAATCGTTACTTCCTTATATGCTTCAATTCTTTTCGTGTCGTTAAATAATAACACTACTTCATTGCTCAACTCTTGAGCCTCAACAATAGGAGCATCAGGACCATCAAGAATATCAAAACAGTTATCAAATAATTCTTGTGCCTTTCTACTACTTGCTTTCAATAAATCAAGAGAACCAGTAGCGCCACCAGAACTAGCTTTAGCCCAAACAACACCAACAGTAATCTTATTTACTGCACCTTGCTTAAGTGTAAAAGGTCCAGAAGTTTGCAGGAATCTTCTATCTGCAGGTGTATTACCTGATGTAGTTTCTGACCAGTCTTGATTACTATTTGGATCAGATTTACCTGGGAATATATAATCGGTACAATTACTTCCAGTTCTGCCGTTTGCTTCGTCTCTCGTTAAACAGTCACCATTTTTCCAAAGTCCTCTTAAGTAATTGTAGTAATGGATTGGCGTTTGTGGATTTCCAAAATTCGTAAAATCATTATCATAGTAAACGAACTTAGACATTCCTAGTTCGAACAAAGTATCGACGCCGTTGATGGTTGTATCTTTCTTAGGTCCTTCAAAGAAATCTACACCAATTGATGGAGGGTTCAATCCATATCCTAAGATACCTTCATCATTGTCATCTCCATTGTAACAAAACCCTAAACTTAATCCAACATCGCAACCAACATAATCGTCAGAGTAGTTACCCAAATCGGGATCCACCCATTGACCAAAATATGTATTGCTCAAGTTCGAACCTCTATTGATGATTCGAGTTGTATAAAAGGTCATGTTATTAATTTCGTCATTCGTCGCATAAGCAAAAGCAGTTGTCTGCAATTCCAAACCTTGTGCCTGACCTTGTGTTTCTGAGTGAATATTACCTCTATCGTTATAGACAAACCAAAGCATTTGGTCTGGTTGGTCAGCAGGAGTGTTCTTATCTCTCGCTACCGGAACCCCACGGCATTCTGTTTGAAGAACTGGATAGTCTCCATTGAATGGCTCATACACACCATTACTATCTTGATCAAAAAACGGCGCTAGCATGTCTGGCTCATTGGCTCCTCGACCGTTACCTGGCCAATTCTTTACACCATCACTTAACGAAGTTAATGTGCCGTTTTCCCATGCTTCTCTGTGGTCTTCAATTTCTTCACGAGACACCTTATAGATTTCGTCATACGCTTCACAACGTGTGCTGTTTGTTGTTCCAGTCACTTTATCAAGTGGCCCAGGCCAAAAATCAGATCCGCCTTGACGATAAGTCATTGCTGCTAATTTAAGTACCCCTTCATCTTCACCACCAATCCAGATGGCTCCAGCAAACAGAGAGTTTTTTCTTACAGCATTAAGATCTGTCAGTTTAGGAATCTCATATCGTGCATTGCTTAAATCCCACCACATGTCACCACCGTTCAGGATACGGGTACGCACATTATTGATATCTAAATCCGCTTGCGCTGATGCTGGTTCACAATCAGAAGCAAACTTCATTAACTTATTTTTCACCTGTTGCGTTCCTGCTTTATTAGCATCGGAATTGGGCGTCTGTACGTTTACATTTTCCTTCGCTGAAGCGAAAAGAGCAGCCGTACACACAACAGCAACAAATCCTATCTTTCTTATATTTCTCATATCTTTTTCTCTTATCAATTTCTACTAGAATGTCATTCTAAATCCAAGTCTTGCCAACCTAGGAATAGCAAAGTTTGATGGGTTATTCATTTTTACATTGTATAAATCCATGAACGACTGTTGATTGATTTGTTCTTGGATATACTGTTGTCCTTGTGGTGAATTCAAATAACCATCATCATTTGGCAAACCAGTGTAACCATATACACGGTCAACAATTCTGTTATTCAATAAATTCTGCACCCATAAGAAAACAGTGTATTGTTTAGTATCTGGTCTAAATTTCTTTTGGTTCTTTTTCTTGATTGCAAATGTTTTTGACGCATTCATGTCAACTTTAAATTGCCATGGTAATCGACTTCCAAATGGATTTCCGTCTAGGAAAGATCTTTGTACACGACCTAAATCAGATTGTGCTGAAGAAATAGCAATACCTTGTTTAGAGTATGGTGCTCCTGATTTTCCAGAAATTATAAAGTTTGCACCTGCATTCGTGAATACTTTTTTACCGAACCATACTGGCCCAGTGTAATCGTTTTTACCTTTAAAACGGTAATCAAATATCCCAACGATTTTGTGTCTCACATCAACGTCAAGTGGATATAGAGATCTTAAGTTAGGTTGATTCGCTGCGATAAGTGCACTTTGTGAATTAATATTACTTCCTGTTCCATCAGCAAACAATAAAGCGTAGTTAGCAGATAACGATACACGTCCTTCGCCTCTTAACTCATACTCAGCTCTAAATGACTTTGTTGTGCTAAAATCGATGTTCGAATACGTATTATATGTTACAGGATAAGCTTGGTACAATCTCACTAGACCAAAGTCGTTTCTTGTTTCTGCGTATTGTGCAATTAAGCTTAAAGCTGAATTATCTGACAATTTTTGCTTGAAACCTAATTCGTAGTTTGTTCGAATTCTTGGCTTCATGTTGGAATTGGCAATAGTTCTTGACTGAGATGCCTCTAAGAAATAGTACTGGTTAATCGGAGTGAAAGTCGCACCGTTTGTTGGACGTTGAGCCATCACATCATAGTTAGCAAAGAATTGTGCCTCAGAGTTAATTGGGAAGGAGAACCATACACGTGGTAACACGTTAACTTGTGGCTCATAATCCTTAAATGACTCCTTAACGATATCCTGATTTTGACCATCAACCAAGAAAGGTTGAACTTGTCCACCAGTTTCGTTTGCAATAACATCAGGCGTTGAGATTTCAACACCGTTGGCGTCAAACCAAGTATTGTCTTTACGATACCCCAATATTTCTGAAGGTGATTCTGAGTTATTTACATAGACTGCATAATCATCACCGATACTACTAGGGTGACTAATATCACGTCCTTGAATACTTGACACCTCTCCTGCTGTTTTCACAGGATATAGTGAATATGGATCAGCTAGTACAAATTGGTTTGCATCGTATCTTTCGATACGTACACCTAGTCTGAAAATTAGATCTTTAAACGCAAATTTATCTTGTAACCAAGCTGCACTATATATAGGTGCAAATGACCCTACTCTTCTTGAGTCCTCATCATATAAGAACTCTGCTAAACTAGGTTTTTGTCTGTCTCGGTTACCAAGATGGTCGTAGCCATAATAAGAAACATAGCTGTTACCGTTGTTCCATAAGTCATCCGCACTAAACATATCAATCGAAAAATCTTCGGGTGATAAAGAGTTGATATCAATAAACGAAGTTTCAGTAATAAGGTTACCGTGAACATCAGTTCTACCTTCAGCCATTAATTTAGCACGAAGGTTTTTATCAAATGTCTTTTGTGCATCCGAGTCAATAAATGTATTATAAGTAATGGTGTCTAAGAAACGACCATTCTCGTCATAATTATGAATACCACCCACAGTGTAATCACCAGTCTCAAAGTTGTCTAACTCTAAAATATGTGAGTTGGCTAACAAGGGCATCAAAGTCCAAAGACTATTAGCACTTAAAGAGTATCCACTGTACAAGTTCTGCTCATAGGTCATCCCGAATTGCAAGTCATGCTTATTCTTAAGGTTTAAACTTGCTTCACCCATCGCGTATGCACTAATTCTTTCCGCTTGGCTTTTTGAATATCCCGCTGCATTGGTACCTGGGTTTAGGAATAACGAATATGTATTTTGAATTGAACGACCATTTAAAACACCAAGTCCTTCAAAAACTTGCCCGTCAGTAAAAATTCTTCTACCCAGTTGTTCAGCGTTATTAAAGAAATTAGTGGTGTATCGAGCTCTCTCAACATTCTTATCGTCTGCTTTAAAAGTTAAAAGCGTATCCTGATACCCTGCTAATTCAAAATACCCTCTACGTGCAACTGTGTCACCGTTTTGGTCAATGAATTTCTTTTCATTTTGATTATATCTATAAACAGGCGACCTGTAATGATCGAACTTTCCAACATATCCATAGTCAAAAATGTTATCACCGTGTAGTGCACTTTTTGAAGACCCAATTGATGTTTGATAATCTAGTCTAACAGTATAAAATGCGTCCGTGATTAATGACTTAGAAGCGTCTTTGTCTTTATCGTCTGCGCTTGCATTTCTCAAACGTTGCGTAAATTTCAAGTATGTTCTATAGGTCTGATTTATTGACTCTGCGTTGTTTTTGTAGTTTAAAAGGTAATGCGCTCTACTATACGAATTTGAGTTTCTGTAGCTTCCTGATCCAAATAATGTAACCGTTGAATGCTTATTCGGTTGGTACTCCAGTTTAGCTTGTAACGATCCTCTTAAGTAGTCGACATTTCGTCGTGCTTTCTCTAAAACGATGTCATCGTTAGTTAAAAAGGATGAAGCTGGTACAAAACCACTACCTTGTGGGTTAGGCGCCAATGGATTCTGCTCTAATTCTTCAAGAACATCATCTTTAACCACATATACCCCACCATATAATGGTGATGGATCCTGCGTATAGTTTAGGTCGCCAGAAAGTTGAAATCCTAATGCCACATATTCTTTATCTCCTCCACCTTTATTTTTTATCCAAAGTGGACCTGACATAAACCCTTGTGCATAGTTATAGTGATAAGGGTCAAACAGAGAAGAACTAATAACCTCAAATGACTTTCGCACATAACGAGACGGGCCCTTCGTTGTATAGTTAATTGCTCCACCAGTAAAATCCCCATATTGTGCAGGAACACCTGACTGAATAATGTCTACCTGACTTTGAGCACCCTGTGGGATACCTGCGTCTCCAATTACTGGAACACCGTCAATAAAAACTCTTGTTGCGTCTGTTCGTTGACCCAAGAAACTTACTCCACCACTTGCAGTAGTGTTTGCCGCTGAAGAAGTGGCAGCTAATGCTCCAGCACTTCGAACAGCCATCTTTACAAGATCTTTATCACTAAATGACTTTTGATTTTTATCTGGCTCAATAAGATTCGTTTTGTATCGCGTTACGGTAACCGTTTTCAACTTTTCACCACCTTTTGACGGCGAAAGTTCAACGTTCACATAAGAGATGTTGTTTCCCGTAACAACTACGCCCGAATATTGGCGTGTATTGTAACCAACATAAGTTACTTCAACTACATATTCACCTGGCTCCAGAGGCTTAACTGTATAGTTCCCAAGATCATCCGAAAGACCACCACCTTTAGCGATCCCGTCTTTCTTCACTACAATCTCAGCATAATCTAGTGCTTTTTTAGTCTTGCCGTCTATGATTTTACCTCTAATCTCTCCAAAGTTTGCTTGCCCAAAAGCATACATACTGGAGACAACTAGGATAACCGTTAGGTAGAGATATTTACTCATATTGAATTTGTTTATTCTTTTATACTTTTACTATAATCGGCGAAAGCTACTTAACTTTCTATTAAACTGCAAAAAAAACAATTTATCCGACAATTTGCCTATTCTTCTCGCTGGTTTCCGTCATGATAATTCCCCCTCTAACGTAAGACGCAATTTTATCTCCTAGAACCTTCGATATTTTTACATATGACTCTTGTGACCACCCTGCCACATGGGGAGTCAAAATCACATTTTCTTGGTCATTCAACCACTCAAAATCCTGACGCTCTTGATCATTAAATGACTTCAACCTTTCATTTTCTAAAACATCAGTTGCAAAACGAGTGATTTTCCCACTTTTTATTTCTTCTATAACGTCCTGAATTTTCATAATCCCACCTCTTGAAAGATTCATCAACGTCACATTATTTTTTAGGCTAAATAACCACTCTGATCGAATCCAGTCTGTTGTTTCTGAAGTTAAAGGAATATGGAATGATATAATGTCAGATTTCGACTCCAGATATTCCAGCGACACTTCTTCCACGTAATGGCTTGCAAACCCCTTTTTATATTTATCATATGCGATTACTCGACACCCAAAACCCTGCAGCTTTCTAGCGAGAGCACTTCCAGTATTACCAAAACCAATAATTCCTATGGTTTTAGTACCAATTTCTTGCCCTCTATTCCCCTCTCGATCCCACTTGTTTTGGACAAGCTCTCGGTTACTTTTTACAATTTTATGTTGTAACGATAAGAGCAATCCCAATGCATGTTCTGCTACGGCATCAGCATTTGCCTCTCCTGCGTTCACGCACATAATATTGCGTCTCTCTGCTTCGTCTAAATCTATGTTGTCCATACCCGAACCAGCTCTAGCAATAAATTTTAGCTGAGGTTGCATCTGCAAAAACTCAGAAGTAAGATGTAGTTTACTCCTAACAATAATTCCATTGTAAGACAACAACTCTCCTGGTATTGCGTCTACAGCAATTTCAGGACTATAGGTGTAATCAATGCCCAGTTCCTTTAAGCATATCATGAGTTCCTCATGAACTTCATCAACTATTAAGATATGTAACTTATGATTCACGTTAATTCAAATCTAAACTTTAATAATGGTTGCAAAAATGGCATTTTTACCACCGTCCAATACAAATTGAGAAACGGAATTTGTTAGAAATTTAATTTTGCTCCTAGGTTTACCAAACGTGGTGTTCCAAAATTTCCAGGGTTGTCCATTCTTAATTTGTATAACATAGCAAAGGTTTCAGCATCAATTTGGCTTTGTGCAGCCTGTAAACCATGGGGTGAATTCAGATAACCATCGTCATCTGGTTGACCTGTATAACGGTATAAATTGGTTATTAATTTGGTATTCAAAATATTGTTAACAAGCATATACACAGAAACCGTTTTGTCTCCCCAACTGAAGTCACGTTGAATATTTAAATCCAGATTATGCGTCCAGGGCATTCTGCTTCCAAATGGATTGCCTTTTGTTTGGCTCCTTTGAACCACCCCATTTGTAGCCTGAGCTTCCGAAATTGCACGCTGTACGGCAGTGAATGGCGTGCCTGAAATTGACTGCATTGAAGCGCTGAACATGATGTCTTTAAAGAGTTTATATTTCCCTATTTGAGGGCCTTTGTATTTTAGTCTATTGCGTACAGATGAATCTCCACCAAATCTAAAACTGACCCCTGATTTTAATGTATGTCTGTTGTCGTAAACCAATGGGAACATGCTCCTTAAATTTGGTTGTCCGCTCTGTATCAATGTAGCTGCCGAATTTGCGTTAGACCCAGTACCATCTGCGAACTGCAAGGCGTAACTCGCTTGTAATGTTAGGTGAGGACTAACAAAATCGTATTCGGCAGTGTAACGCTTGATAGTTGAGAAATCAACATTACCATACGATGTATACGAATACGGAAACGCCTGTTCTATCCTTATTTGATTTACATCGTTTGTAATATTCGCATAAGCAGCCGATAATTTTATCCCTGCCTTTTGACCTATAGCTTGGCTGAATCCTATATTATACTCGGTTTTAACTCTTGGTTTTAATTCTGGATTTGCTAGCACCCCATTTAAATTGCTCTGCAGGTAGAAATATGATGTATAGGGTAGATACGTTTGACCTGCAGATGGATTTTGGGCGAGTTTGTCGTAGCTCATAAAAAACAAGCTTGATGTATTGAGTGGAAAAGAGATTGATATTCTGGGTAAGAAAAGGTTCTGAGCTTCAAACTTTTTAAACGAGTTAATGGTCAATTCCTGATTTTCAGGATCTACTAACATGGGTTGAATGCGGCCAGAAGACGATTGATTTGCTAGAAAATTTGGGTCACTTATTGGGTTACCAGATTCATCGAACCAATCATTTCCATCTCTGTACCCAACAATCTTGTTTGGATTTTTAGCGTCGTCTACATAGACTACATAGTTGTCTCTTACTGTTTCTGGGTGCTCAATTGCGATTCCATTAATTTCACTGACTTCACTTACTTGCTTTATTGGATAAATCGAATACGCATCTTTAAGTACAAATTGATTCCCATCATAACGTTCGAAGCGGAGACCTGCACGAATAATTAACGATTTCAACACCAACTTATCTTGAATCCACGCAGCGGCATTAATTGGTGCAAACGCATCTATCGGTCTTAACTCCTTATCGGTTAGAAAACGCTGTAACCCGTGACGCTTGTTTGTCCGTTTACCCGTATGATCATACCCAGCATAAGAAACGTAAGGGTTCCCATTATTTAATAACTCATCAGCCGAAAACATCGAAATATTAAAAACCTGTGGCTCAATGGCATTAATATCTATGTATGAACTAGCAGTCACCGGATTACCGTTTATGTCAACATAATTCGTTGCCATCAAATGCGCTCTCAAATTTTCATCAAATGTTTTTTGACTTTCAGCATCAACATATGTTGGATAGGTGATGGTGTCTGTAAACCTTCCGTTATTATCCCTCTTAAAGTAAGGGTTCGAGCGATCGACATTTTGAAGGTGGCTATTTGCCAGTAGTGGCATAAGTTGCCACAATTGACTCGCATTTAAATTATAACTCCCGTTTATGTCTTGCTGAAAGTTCATCCCAAATTCTACGTCATGCCTGATATTATGGTTTTTGTGTGGGTGTAAACTCATATACGTAGTCGCGGAGGCACTAAACCTTTTTTGAAATGACTTAGAATAATTACCATACACCGTACCTGGGTTTGCATATAATGAATACAACAAAGGAATATTTTGTCCATTGCTCAAACCACCAATGGATATAAGGTCTTGGAATGACCCAGACTCACCGAGTTTATTATAAAAAAAAGAAGTGTACTCCCCTAGAAACGGATTTGATTTTCCTGGGTTAAACCCAATAAGTGAATCGCGGTAACCCGTAAGCTCCATATAGTTTTTCAGTATACGTTCATCCCCATTTTCATCGATAAATTTTGTTTGACCATCCTCAAGATAACTGTAAGTAGGCACTCTTACTGTTTGAAAAGTTCCGACATGACCATAATTGAAAAAATTATCTCTATGGCGATAGCTCGAGACTTCTGAGTTAGATTGCTGGTAGTTCAAATCAATCACATATGAAAGCTTACTCACGAATTGACTGTCTCTTTTCAACTCACGGCTTT
Organism: Bacteroidota bacterium; assembly: GCA_024679565.1. Classification (GTDB taxonomy): domain Bacteria; phylum Bacteroidota; class Bacteroidia; order NS11-12g; family UBA9320; genus UBA987. The sequence goes on from JAIBDD010000016.1 coordinate 57,123, forward strand.
GATTGTAGGGTTCAATTACCTTGTGACTTATCTTTAATTGTGAATTTAGAAATCGGTATTGTTGAAGCGGGTTTTCACTGCTATTCATAGGAACATAGTTCGATTGACTAATCCGGCGATTTGTATAGTCAAAGCTGTTAACAAAATCCATTTTAAAATGGTCGTTTGGTGCATAGCTTAGTTTCATCCGACCTCCGAAATCATGGCGCTGAGCATCTGGTCGAGCGGAAACTTGAGTTAAATCAGCGTTACCTAAAAACGTTGCCGCTGGCACGTAGCCACCAATCAATTCACTCGACACTAATGGGTCCTGTGCAATCTGTGATGCAGCTTCATCGCTTAACACATAGGGTTTAACACTGTTGGGGTTAGGGTCTGCCTGAAACTTGTAGTTGGCCTGAAGAGATATACCCAATCTCATAGCTTTTAATTCCTCGTCATTTACAAAGTGTGACCTGGTCAACAATGCCCGGGAAAAATACAACACACCCAAGTTATGATGATACCCATCAAAAGGACTGGTAGATTGAACCTGATAATAATTTTCAGGAGTTACTCTAATCTCTTTTACTTGGTATCTGACCCCTCCACCAGTAAAGTTACCATATCGAGCAGGAACGCCCTTATCTATCACTTCAACCCCTGAAAGCCCGGCGAATGTTCGTGGGGCCGGTCCTATCATACCGATATTGGAGTTAATAAAACTTACTGTTCCACCGGGCCTGCCTAAACCCACTTCTAGTGCTCCTTTTCTTGCCTTTACATTTATCTGTGTTTTACCGATCGAACCACGTTCGGGGCCAAACGGGTCTCCTTCCCCTAGTCTAATTTTAGTAACATCTTCTGACCCACGCGGTTTACGGATTACGGTTTCTTCAATAACGCTAGACATCGCATTATTTCCGATGACAAGACCATATAACGTCAAAGTCTCACCGGCACTAACATCAATTTTTGTTTTGTATACGACGTCTTCAAATAAGGAAATAAATAGTTCATACTTACCGGGATATACATTAGAAATGTCAAACATTCCTAAAGAATCAGTAGTGTGTCCATACTTAATATTGTTGTCTTCGTATAGAACAACATCAAGGTTGCTGATCGGCTTAAAAGAGCCTTTTGATAGAACAGAACCTCTAATTTCAGCTTGTTGACCTGTAGCCGAAAGACAAATAAAAGCAAGAAGTGAAATGGTAATGGTTATACGCATGATGAATTAATTGTTTTACCAAAGCTACTTCAGACAATAGCTCAACAACAGGACAAGTGTACCATGGTGATTAATCAATTCATAAACGGCAGGAATGCCGAACAATCGGAAAAAGCCCAATGAATAATATTAAACGAGTGGAGTGATTAACTCCCTTAAAAATTAAATAAGATGCGTTTCTCCAATTGAATGGATTCTCCGAAAAACAACTGTGCCGTTTTTTCAAATGACTTTGTTAGGTCAGATACGTAAAAATGGTCTTGAGGTTCGTCATCTTTTGGAGATTCCACCAACTTTGTTAATGAATTGGCAACTACATCAGGTGCATCAAACAATTTGACCTTTCCTTCAAAATATGCGTCAATCTCCTTGCGAATAAGTGGATAATGCGTACACCCTAAAATCAGTGCGTCGATTTCGGGCAATTCCGACAAATATTCGTGTATTACCTTTTCTGCTATAGAATCGTGGATGAACCCTTCTTCAATCATAGGTGCTAGCAAAGGCGTTGCGTGCTCAAAAACTTCTAAAGACGGATTAGCGTCATTCAATTGTTGCTGATACACATGACTATTTATGGTGCGTTTAGTCCCGATTACTCCAATCCGTTTGAGCGATGTATCGTTAATGACACACTCCACAACTGGGTCAATTACATTCGTAATAGACCTAAACGACGGCAAACCGGAAACCATAGGAAGCACTGATGATGCACTATTGCATGCGACAACAAGGTGCTGACACTTGTGTTCAAACAAAAAGGCCGAAATGGCCTTTATGTAATTTTGTATGTTTTCCGAAGACTTATCTCCATAAGGTAAATGAAGCGTGTCGCCAAAATAGATAAGCTTATGATTTGGTAAGTGCTTCTTGATGGCAGAAGCAACGGTTAAACCGCCGATCCCAGAATCGAAAACACCAACTGCACCAGACATTTATAACTTGGTAGTTTTCAGTCTTTCTTTAACAGCTGCCATAAGATCATGCGATGGGTCACTGTAAATCATTCCCCCACCTTCACCACTATCAAGAACGTAAGTATATCCCAACTCAATGGCTACTTCTTGGATAACCTTCTTTAAACTATCAAATAAAGGCTCATATAGAGAGGATTGTTTCTTGGAAATTCCTTGACGGGCTTCTTGCTCTGTAGTTTGGTATCGTTGAACCAACTCTTCATATTCCTTTTGTCTTAACAAAAGAATATCAGGATCTTCAGTAGGGTTAGCTTCCCAAAATGTTTCTTTCTGAGCCAACTCTTTTTTGATGGCATCTAACATGCGTTGATATTCCTTTTGCAAGTTTTCCAACTTCATGTTTATGGTATCCACTTCTGGTAAGCCACTCATCAACTCTGCTGAGTTGATATGTGCAATTTTCATTTGTTTGCCTTGTGCATTGGCAGAAAGCGTTAAACTTACTATGGCCAATCCGGCCAAAAATAATTTTTTGATGTTCATTATAAATTGTTAACTGTTATATCTGTACTAATTGAAATTAATCTTGCGGTGGCAAATTCTCATCAGGAGGATTACCATCGTCCTTTTTATCCTTTTCATCTAGAGGTGTAATACCAAGTTCTTCAAGAACTTCACCACTTTTATCAAAACGAGCGTTTGAGAAAAGCATAATCATATCACCACTTTTATCAAAAATAAAATCTAAGTCCTCACGTTTTGCAATCGTTTGTATTGCATCGAAAACGCGATCTTGAATAGGCTTTATTAACTGTTCTCTTTTCTTAAATAACTCACCTTCGTAACCGAATTTTTCTTGCTGAAACTTCTTTGCCTCCTTTTCTTTAGCAATTATTTCTTCTTGTCTCTGCTTTTTTTGTTCGCCATTTAACAAGACCTCTTCCGCTTTGTAATTTTTGTACAACTTGTCTATCTCGGAATATTTGGCATCAATTTCATTTTGCCATATCTCAGATACTTCATCAAGTTTCTTTTGTGCCGATTTATAATCCGGCAATTGAGAAAGTATATATTCCGTATCTACATAAGCAAATCGCTGAGCTTGTGTATTTGTATACGCGAATAAACAAAGTCCCAAAAATGTGAGAATACGTATGGGGTTTTTAAGATTACTAATTGTTCTCATGTTTTTCCTTTAATCCAATTAATCCAAATGTTGTTCCAAAACAGGTAGAATCTTCTGAATTCCTTAAAAGACCCGCAAACATAACCAATTTTTGCATGCTGGTTTAGTGGAATTTGACCAGTGGAACTGTATAGATTTATGATCATTGTTGTCGCAATGAAACGTCGGACATTCCAATAATATTACTCTCATTAAACAACCTATCGATAATTTTCAAATCAAATTCGACCGTATCTGCATGAATTTCATTTGGATCAACTGCAAATGACACGGTAATAGAACCGCTAATTTCTTTGTTTTTCCCTGTTGGGGTTAGGTCGGGTATTCTTTGATCAAAATCGGTTGGTATGGTCGTGTTTTTAATCATTAATTCTTTGTATACCCCGTTTAACTTCTCCCTAAAGTTTATGTGCAAGTTGTTAAACCCTCTGAACTGGTCCGTGGTATCGGCATCCGACAACCCCAAGTTTCCGTCTTTATCTTCATACCAAAAATGAATCAGCAATAATGAATCATAACCGTCATTTCTTTCGATAATATCGACACCTTCAAGCCCGATTGCGGGTGCGTAATTTGTATCATCCTTATCTCCACAACCAAACAATATGGTTAATATAAAAAATGCCGAAAGCTTGTAAACTGATTTGCTAATTTTGCGATGCATGAAACTGCCAGTGTCGTATAGCGATGTATTTAATGTAAAGAAACACAATTTTAACGAAATTGCTCTTGAAATATTTCGTTACCAATCACAAGAAAATAGTGTTTATCGGAACTTTCTCAATCACGTTGAATGTAACCCAGATGAAATAACGCATTTTGAAGACATTCCTTATTTACCCATAGCGTTTTTTAAAACCCATCAAATCACAACAGGTAACTGGATTACTAAAACCTCGAAATATTATGAAAGTAGTTCAACAACAGGGCTAAACACAAGCAAACACTACATCAACGACGCAAACTGGTATAACCAATCATTTACTAAAGGCTTTGAGCGCGTTTATAGCGACGTAACAGAGTGGTGTATTGTTGCCCTTTTACCCAATTACTTAGAAAACGAGCATTCGTCACTGATTGCCATGGTAGACCAATTAATCACATTGTCGAAAAACAAAGACAGTGGCTATTATTTAGATAAAGACGAGTCTTTACACGAACGTTTAAGAAGCAACGAATCTGAAGGTAAGAAGACCTTACTTATTGGGGTGAGTTTTGCATTGCTAGATCTTCAGCTGCCACCTAACCAAACCTTTCAGCACTTAACTATTTTGGAAACTGGAGGCATGAAAGGTCGACAGAAGGAACTAACACGGGCTGAGCTGCACATGCACATTTCTACTACTTTTCCTGGAGCTAAAATTCATTCGGAATACGGCATGACTGAGTTGTTTTCTCAAGCCTATATGACCGACGAGAATAATTTTGTAACGCCGCCATGGATGCATGTATCCTTAAGTGAATTAGACGACCCCTTCAAGCAAGCCAGGTTCAACAAAACTGGTTTGATTCGAATTATAGACTTGGCCAACATTGAAACTTGCAGTTTTATTGCAACTTCGGATGTAGGGAAAATGCACAAAGATGATAGCTTTGAAGTACTTGGTCGGTACGACTATAGTGAACAACGAGGTTGTAATTTATTAATCGCCTAATGCATACCAAACTCACTTGCGCTTTCATCTTAAGCTTATCTTTATTGTTTAGGTACAAATCCGAAGCACAAAATCGTTTGCCTGTGCATGCCCGAATAGCGATTACACAAAAAATGCTTGAAAAACCTGAATGCTCTGTAAACATTCAAGAGTTGAAATTTACTGGCTCCAGATCACATTCAATCGGACTTGGTTTTGGACTTGATTTTGGTTTGAATCGATTGGATAGCACTCAAGTTCAATGGATCTTACAAGCCAGCGGAAACCTGTTTAGCGTTCCTTTAAAGTACAATGCTAGAATGCCAAAAGACATACATGGCTTTGATTATGATGTTTCATGGGATTTTGAGCGATACGCTGCTGGGTTTGAAACCAGCGTTGGTCTGATTCGTCAAACGCAACTGAACGACAAATGGGATATTAGGCTCGGACTTGGAGCAAACATTCAGGACATGTACATTAATTCAAGCAAACTACAACACAGTGCAGTAATCACTCAAAATGGTATTGCACAGGCTGTGCAAGTGGTTGGCACAACGTTTGACCCATTTACATTTGGCTCACCTCCAAGACAAAAACAAGATCTTCAATTTAACGCTGTTTATAGTGTTGGGTTTAGTACTAAAATTGATGCACATCGTACCTTCCTTATTGACTTAAGAGTTTGTCATTCTGGTCAACAAATCTTAGAGCCTTATAATTTTATGTTTGGTGATGTGGCTGAATTTAAATATCAGAAATCCTTCGTTGGCATTGACCTGGCTTACCGATTTTCTATAAACCGTTTCTTGTCACAGCCCGGGATCTAGGGATATCTGCTCATCCCCATCTTCATAATCAAGGTAGGTAATAATGAATTGAAACATTTCGTCTGTTGTACGCATAAGCGCACCGTCTCCATCATATCGCTCAGACACCTTTATTGGAGGATTATTGGGATTGTTTTTATTATTAACCGTATTGTCGAAAGTGGCCTCTACCACAATTACTGCCCCTTCAGGTAACTTCAATATGTTAGGAAAAGTATAAAAGTATTGCCATCTAAAGTCCCATCTATTAATCCTGATTAAAGGAATCGTGTCATTGACATTTGTTACGGCAAACGCTTTCAGTGATTTACCTAATAAGTGCATGTGTGGATTGATGGTTAATACAGACATATCAGCGTGTATTCTAAAACGGGTAGAGAATGTTTTAATAGAATCTGCAGGGATCACCAATTGGGGTCTGATAGGGCTTAAGCCATTGGTCCCTAACATCATTTCCTTTGTCAACCTTGTTGGTGGTGTTTTGCTGTAGAATATGTTGTAGTGACTATGATCCCATTGGTCTTTTTGAATGGGTGCATAGTGTATATCTCGGGCAAAAAATGCCCCTTTCCTATTAACACGATATCCACCTATTCCTTCTGGATATATTGTCCCAACAACACCCGGTAAGTAGTTTACCGCACTGTGGTAAAAAAATGGCAGAGACCCGTCATCATGATGTGTCTTCAACGCTTTGTAGGCCAATTCATACTCTTCCGGATGAATTTCTTCATCAACGACACGGATGCCGTCAAAAACGTCTGCCTTTTTGCCCTCTTCGAACAAAATGAGGTCGGCGTTTAAATGATGTACCATTTGATTAGGTCCAGGAACGAACTCTATTGCGCGAATAAAAGTGTCATGTGGAATTTCGAAGGGAGATTTAACCACAAAAAACTTATCTAAATTATTGCCAGGAACAAGAATCGAATCCATTGGCACGGTTACATCAGGTTCGCCGAGGTTGGAGACCTTACTGTACTTTGGCAATTCTGGTAGTTTCGTGCTGTCTCCAAATCTGGCACCTTGTTCAATCCATTTATATATTATTTTCTTTTCAACCTTGGTTAGAATGTTTTCACCTATAAAGTGACTATAAGTCGGATCTGCTGGCCACGGCGGCATAATTCCTTTTTCGATTACCTTTCTCATCGTGGTCTTTTTGCGAAACACTTTATTGTATGAATCTAGCGTAAATGGTGCGCTGCCATTGGCCCGATGACACGTGATACAATGGTCGTTTAAAATACCTGCAATATGATTCGCATAAAAAACTTGTGCCGGAACCTCTGTAGCCTTAGATTTTTTTGGTGAGACCAAGGCCCTTTTAATTGGGTTGTACACCAGCATAGTGAGCCCAAAGGACAAAATGATTAAGACAAGAAGCCTTTTTTTACTGACTTTGTTCGCCATGTTGCAAACATAGAAATTACTACTGATAAGAGTTTAATCGTATTCTATGGTACAACCAATCGGGTCGACGTGGTTAATGGCTACGTGTTTGCCTTGTGAAAAGGCCTCGATGGCATCCTTAAAATAATACGCCGTTGGTTTCAGCTTCTTTTGACTTAAGTCTGTGGCCCAATCGTCAAACTTCCCCGAGTATATTACCTGATATCCTGTATCTAAAAGGAAAAACTCTGGAGTTACGGTAGCTCCAAGTTTTCGAGACAGCCTGTAGTCTGGATCAGTGACAATTTCGAGGTCAAAGGCAAATGAGTCCTTAAAATGTTCAATTTCTTCCTGACTGTAATGTGCTCCAGGAAGGACGCCATAATAAGACACATCGGGTGCAGAAACAGCAGCAAGTTCAGTAAATCGTGTACTGTAGGCTTGACATAAAGGACAATCAGGTGCCAACCACATTAATGCTACTTTTTTTTCGGCGAGATCGACAATCACGCCTTCTGTTGTAAGTGATGTATCATTACTGGATCCGCATGATAGAACCAAAACGGCAATCCATATGAACCCAATCCGCGTCATTAGTTGCCCTGATACTTTGAAGCTTTCTTAATTAACTTATTGAATTGCTTAAGCAAGTCTTTCGTGTTGATTGATTGATCAACTGGCATTTGGAACGATGTGAATTGCAAGCTAAAAATTATCCTACTCCTATCGTTATGTTCTTTTACCTTCATGCCGAGCTGGTCGTGATACACCAACTCTATAAAAGACTTATCGGTCTCTTGATCGACCACACTATTGACATGATCAAGGTTGAGTATTGGAATTAAAAAATGTAACGTATGCCCTTTTTCATTCATCAACACATAATGTAATGTATTGCTCGGTTGGTTATAAAAACAGGCCGACTCTGTTATTTTGCTTTGGTTATATGATTGAAACCCATAAGTAAAGTCAGCTTCCCCTGAAAGAATAATACGTTGCAATTTGGCTATCGTTTTGCCTGCGCCTTGATGCTCATAGAACCCATTATTCTTGCTTTCGCCAAGTGAAACAACCCAACTTCCCACAATCAGGAAACATACAGTAATTATAGTCTTACGCATTATCTAAGTTCGAAGTTTTTACCAAGATATACGGATCGTACTCTTTCATCGTCAGCAAGCTCTTGAGCAGTTCCTGCCATCAAGATCTCTCCTTCAAAAAGCAAATATGCCCGATCGGTAATATTTAATGTCTCGTGTACATTATGATCGGTTATTAAAACCCCAATATTCTTCTTTGTCAGTTTTCTTATTATCTCCTGAATGTCTTCTACGGCAATTGGATCGACGCCGGCAAAAGGCTCATCTAAAAGAATAAAATTAGGACTTACAGCGAGTGCTCTGGCAATTTCTGTCCTACGTCGCTCACCACCAGACAGGACATTTCCCATATTCTTTCTCACCTTATTTAAACTAAACTCGTTGATCAACGACTCCAATTGTTCTGCTTGTTCTTCTTTTGACATTGTGGTCAACTCCAACACCGCTTTAATATTATCCTCAACGGTAAGGTTTCTAAAAACAGAAGCCTCTTGAGGCAAATAACCCACACCTTTACGCGCACGCCGAAACATCGGCTGGTTCGTTATTTCTTTATCATCCAAAAATACCTTGCCTTCATCAGCCTTTATAAGCCCAACAACCATATAAAAAGTAGTTGTTTTACCAGCACCGTTTGGGCCAAGCAATCCAACAATCTCCCCTTGGTTAACCTCAAGACTCACTTGATTAACCACCTTTCTGCGTTTATACTGCTTGACTAAGCTCTCTGCTCTTAATTTCATTAGTTGACCTATGAATTACCTTCTAAAGATGACAAAATTAACCCACTGGTTGCTTAGTTAAACTATATGAAGGACCAATTACGTGTTAATTCATACCAAATTTTCTTTCGATACGTTTGTTAGTATATATTTGCAACAGTTCGAACTATCTCAAAAATTATGAACAAAATGAATAAAATAATCGCAATGGTAAGTGTTATAGCACTTAGCATTGGCACGGCTTCTGCTCAGTTTTACCTTGGGCCTCGAGCTGGATTAAACATGTCAAACATGTCGCATAACACTTCTAGTGTCGACAATATCTCAATTATGGGTTTCCATGGTGGATTGACTTCAAAATATCAGTTTATGAAAAAGTTATCTGTTCAAATGGATGCAACCGTTTCTACAATGGGTAACAAACAAAAATTGATTCAGAATGATGTAACTACTGAAACAACGACTAATTCAATGTATGTTCAGGTTCCACTTTATATCAATTTTGAGAAACCAATCATGCCTGACAACTTAGTTCCGTATCGAGTAAAAAAATCTGCTGCTTCTTTTCATCTATACGGTGGAGGGTTCTTCGGATATGCTTTATCTGCAACTCAGGGCACTAAAACAACTACTCCAACTGAGGTAACTCCAGCGGTTAACGCTGATATCCCACCAACAGATTATAACGCTATTGATTTTGGGATTTTGGCTGGATTGGGCATGTCCTTCAAAATGGATGAGGACGACATGAAAAGGTTGGGATTAGATGCGCGTTACTTAATGGGCTTCTCTAACTTTGATAAAAGAGCAGGTTATTCAGCGAATAACAGTGCCATTCAGGTGTCTGTGTTCTTTACGCAAAAACTTACCAAACGCAAATACACAACACGTCACAAGCGATAGTGTTGCTATAAAAAGCTAAATAAAAAAGGGCCTTGCGCCCTTTTTTTATTGTTCTAAATCTTGAATTTCTTGCCAGATGAGCTCAGACTCATATCCCTTGTTAAAGCAATAATTCGCAATTTTCTTATTTCGTGCAAATCGATTGGTGGTAGACCTATAATCATGGTCCTTTTTTGCAACAAGGTCTCGCAAGGTTTCTGCATAAAGTTTGTCGTCTATCTCTTTCAACCCCTTCTTAATACAAAATGGGCTGATCTGCCGAAACTTAAGTTCTGATACAATTTTGAGTCGACCCCATTTTTTAACTCTAAACTTGCCTCTGGCATATGCCACGGCAAAACGCTCCTCATTGATGTAATTATCCTCTATAAGCTTAAAGATCAGCTCTTCAACATCTTCTGTACCTAAACCATATTCATACAACCTCGAGCGCACTTCTTTGTGGCAACGTTCTTGGTAGGCACAAAACTTTTGGATAGCCAGCCAAGCCTGATTATAGTCCTTTTTAGGACGATTTATATGGTTATCTGAGTCAAACATTATTGACTTATATGCTTGAATTTACAATTAGCGGGTAGTGCTGTTTCTCCCCTAAGCTTCGTTATTTTTGCCTAGTGCAATACAGCCTTGCGAAAATAGCAGAAATTGTTAACGGGAAAGTGATTGGAGACCCTCGTGTGATCATTGAAGACATTTTCATTGATAGTCGGAAGAAGTCCAACCCAATAGGTGCGCTGTTTTGTGCAATTGCAGGAGAGCAGCATGACGGACATGACTACATTGAGTCGTTAGTAGAAGGTGGTTTTACGAATTTTCTGGTTGATGACGAACCAAGATTGTATGCAGATTTGGGGAACTACATTATCGTCCCACATGTACTCAAAGCGCTTCAGCAAATTGCCAAATTCCACAGGCATACCATTGACTTTCCCATTATCGGTATTACCGGTTCTAACGGAAAAACAATCGTAAAAGAATGGTGCTATCAATTACTATACAAAACCTATAACATATCTAGAAACCCCAAAAGTTACAACAGTCAAGTTGGCGTACCATTGTCTGTACTTCCCCTTAACCCGCTAAATGAACTTGGGATATTTGAAGCCGGTATATCTCAGAAAGGAGAAATGACCATTTTATCTGAGATAATAGACCCAACTATTGGTCTATTTACAAATATTGGAGATGCCCATTCGGCTGGATTTGTTAACGAAACGGAAAAGGTTTACGAAAAATTAAACTTATTCCGTAATGTCAAAACGTTGATATACCGACGAGAAGAGAATTTACTAACCGAAATCATCGACCGGTTTGTTGAAGAACATAAAATCACACCTTTTACCTGGTCGGACTCCATAAGATCGAATGTTAAGGTGTTGGATCGAGTGTCAATTGATAACAGCACTAAAATTAAGGTGCTTGTTGGGAATAAAAAACTTACGGCAACAATACCCTTTGAAGATGATGCGTCGTTCGAAAATGCCATGCATGCCTGGGTAGTGTCATTGTGTTTGGACACTGACCAAACGATGGTCGCTTCTGCTTTAGCCAATTTGCATCCAATTGAAATGCGCCTTAATCAAAAGGCGGGCATACAAAATTGCCAAATCATCTCAGACTTTTACAATTCGGACCTCACATCGATAGAGATTGCTTTGGATTGGGCCGCTCAGCGTCATTCACAATTGAGTAAAACAATAATCCTATCGGACGTTGAACAGTCGAGCCTCTCCGATAGAGATTTATATACCAACGTACATAACTTTTTAAAGAAACATCAATATGCACGATTGATAGGCATTGGTCCAAGAATAAATGAACACCAGTTTTTATTTGACTTACCTTCTCAATCATTTTACCCTTCTACACAAAGCTTCCTAGAACAAATTGATCTAAGCGGTTTTGCTAATGAAGCCATTTTATTAAAAGGAGGAAGGTCTTTCGAGTTCGAAAAAATCGAAAGATTGCTTCAATTAAAAGTGCATAATACGGTACTTGAAATCGACCTAAACGCCTTACAGCAAAACCTGAATTATTTTAAGTCTTTGGTTGACCCATCCACCAAAATTATGGTAATGGTTAAGGCCTTTTCTTATGGAAGTGGAGGAGACGAAATTGCACACTTCCTGCAATTCAACAACATCGACTACCTAGGCGTAGCCTATGCCGATGAGGGAATCGCTTTACGAAAAAAAGGAATAAAACTTCCAATAATGGTTATGAATTCTGATGAGGATTCGTACGATGCCATGCTTGATTACGACCTAGAACCCGAATTATACAATTTCAGGAGTCTAAAAATGTATGTCACAGCAGTTAAACGCAAGGCGATTGAACTCGCTAAAGCGCACATTGAAGTGAACACAGGTATGAATCGCCTAGGTTTTGATTTAGACGAAATCGAAGACGTTTTTGATTTATTAAAAAATGAACCAAGTATTCGCATTCAATCTATCTTCAGTCATTTTGCCGCCTCAGAAGATCCTCAACAAGATGAGTTGAGTATTAGTCAAATTGCAAGTTTGAACACCTTCCATGTGAAGTTTAAAACAGCTCTCGGGTACAGTCCTTTAAAACACATTGCAAATTCGGCGGGTGCCATTCGGTTAAAAGAAGGACATATGGACATGATAAGACTCGGCGTAGGTTTGTATGGATTCCATCCAACTCAAACGGCTCAAAACAGTATTGTGCCAGTCAGTTCATTAAAATCATTTATTTCACAGATAAGAACAGTGAAAGCAGGCGAAGGTATTGGTTATGGAAACTTCGACGCAGTTGACTTTGACCGACAGATTGCTATCGTGGCCATTGGTTATGCAGACGGATTAAATCGCCTGCTAAGCAGAGGGAAGGGTTGGTTTAAAATTAAAAATAAAGAAGCGCGCATTGTTGGGAATATCTGTATGGATATGACCATGTGTGATGTCACTGGGATAAATTGTAGCGAAGGAGATGAGGTTATTGTTTTTGGCAAGTCACCTAGCATTGTTGATTTGGCTAAAATCACGAACACAATTCCTTATGAAATTATGACCAGTGTGTCGCAACGCGTAAAACGTGTTTACTCTGAAGAATAAGTCGTTTCTTGTATTCGCTTGTTGTAATCCAAAATTATCCAATACACGATGATGCTCGTAATTGCTGCAAAAAAGCACCAAATTGACAGTATTCGATTACTGATAAAGATTTTTGTACCGAAATAAGCTATAAGGTTCATTGCACCTAGCAACCACGTTTTGCTAGCTTTTGAAATTAACGTTGGAACAATGATGCCAACTAAATACAGCAGCCCAAATGTTTTATGAATGTCGTCAGAAACATTGAAAGAGTATATAACACTGCAATCCAATATAGATGCCTGCACGTCTCTGAATAAAAGAGCATAACCCAATGTACAACTCATCATTAGACCAATGTATTTGAACCACTTCAGTATTTTTTTTCGGCCTTGATTAAGTTCAATTCCCTCCATGGCATACGGGATCCAAAAAGGCCAAACAACCCACGCAAATAGGATAAAACCAGCAGTGCTTATCTGTTTCAAAAACGAAAATTGCTCGTACAACAGTGATAACCAAACCACTCCTTCTGCAAATTGCTGTAGCCCAAAAAATAGCGGGATACAAGCCATGATTTTTGACTCTTTGTTTGGAGATTTTTTTAAACTGATAATACCAACTGTGGTAATAACTGCTGATGCAGTAAAACTGGCTTCAGGCGAAAAACACATAAAATTTCAACTTGTTCAGTTGTAAAACTGAGGCTTTTAAAGATATTGCACAGCTATACAGTTTACATTAATGGACAGCAATAAGAAAATAAAACAGTTTCTGGAACTCCTTATTTTATTTGTTGGAATGCCAGCCCTGCTACTTGTTCCAATTCATTCGGGTATAAAGGTTGTGATTATTTTGATTGCTGTGGCGTATGCAATTCATATTTCTCTTAAACACAAGATTGTTAAAAGAAAGGAACTCTATTCAATACCAAAGCACCCTAATTGGAAGATCATCGCACTAAGAACTGCACTACTTATTGGGTTAACTGTCGCATTCATGTATTTCTATCATCCAGATGATATATTTATTGTGGCAAGGAAGAACGTTGGAATGTTAATCGGCATCAGTCTGTTTTATAGCATATTCTCCGTTTATCCTCAAGAATTTCTATATCGGTCCTTCTTTTATGCCCGTTATGAGACACTTTTCACACATAAGTCGATGATGATTCTGACCAATGCGATATTGTTTTCCTTTGCGCACATCGTATTTCTAAACACCTTGGTTTTGGTGCTCACATTTGTAGGTGGCATCGTTTTTTCGTTAACCTATATACGGACAAAGTCGGTCATGTTCACATCTATTGAACATGCTATTTATGGCTGCTGGTTGTTTGCCGTTGGTATGGGAGAAATGCTGGCATTCCCGATGCCCAATAAGCCCAAAGGCTTTGCATTGTATCACTTAGACTTCTCTCTAGCTACCCAACCGAAATTCCGTTGGCTTACTTAGATTCTACCTGAAGTTCCTGAAGCGTTGGTGTACGCGCGACAAATGTCTCAATAACCTCAAAAAACCGATCAATATCTTTTTCTGAGTTATTTGGATTTATGGTGACCAGTCGAATAAATTTATCTTCATTGAAAATCCCGAATCCTACCACAGTCTCCCGCTCTTCATACAAGGCCGTACAAAGTTTGGCTGCATCAATTCCTTTATAATTAAAACAGATAGATACCGAGTTGTCGTAACTGTACACTTCGTAATCGGGATGACCATCAACGTATGCTTTGGCATACTTAGATAGATTGAATTGCTTATCAACCATTTGCTCAAGTCCTTTTAAGCCGATTGATTTCCACAAGGTCCAAAATTTTAAGGCATCATTTCGTCTACCACACTGTAAAGAGGTTTTACCCAAATTATCTGCATCGTCATCAGTTTGATATAGATATTCAGCCTCATTACTAAAGGAATGCGTTAGATACCTTTTGTCTTTAACCAAAATTAAAGAACATGTTAATGGCGTCCCTAGCATTTTATGCGCGTTATAGCTAAAAGAATCCGCTCTATGCGCCCCTTCCACCAAATGTTTATACTTATCACTAAATATTACGGCTCCGCAATAAGCACCGTCAACATGCAGCCAAAGGTTATATGCTTCTGTAATATCGGCGATTTCGTTTACCGGGTCGAAAGAACCTAATACTGTGGTACCAGCGGTTGCATTTACATAAAATGGCTTTAAACCGTTTGAAATATCTTGCTTTATCTGGTCTTCTAGTAGGTCAGGACGCATGCGTCCGTGATCATCTGATTCAATGTAACGCACATTGTTACGTCCAATACCGGCAAAACTTGCATTCTTCGCATTTGAATAGTGAGACTCTTTAGATGTATACATCACTAGAGGCTGGTTAACCCCTTCAAATCGTGCGTCAGGTTGAGCTTTATCGCGAGCCATGAGTAGAGCCATATAGTTACTCATTGAACCTCCTGTAGCAATGGTACCATCACTGTCATCTCCATATCCGATGAGTTTACATGACTGATGGATGATCTCTTTTTCAATTGCCACAAGTGGCCCTGCAACTTTATACGTGTACATGCTGTTGTTTAATAGAACAGCCAACAAATCGCCCACAACAGCCTTGCCTTGTCTACCTCCGAATAGTTGATTAAAAAATAACTCAGTAGCCGTTTTCGGCGTTGCTCGTACTAAGTCCTTCAAATTCTGCAACAAGTCTTCATCAAGAGTTGCTTCTCGGGTTAAGGTATAATCAACTGATTTATGTAAGTCTTTGCGATGAATGCGCTCCGCCACCGGGTTATCTCTTTCTTCTTTTAATAAGAAATCAACAAGGGTGTTAAACAGCTTTAAATCGTCTTGTATCGTACAGGGAAGTTCGTCCATATTAGTTTTGGCAGAAGTATTTGTCTCTTCTGTCTCTTCTGTCTCTTCTGTTTGCTATACCACAAAGCTAACCTTGTGTTACGAATTAACATATAAACGCCGAAGTACTTGCGCCCAACTTTTTAACAATTCAATGGTATTAGGCACAAACATTACGCTCGGATTGAATACCCCCGCTCATATCTGTTTGTAGCCGTGACTCCAGAGGAAAGCTGGACGACTAACTTCTTAGGAGCAATTGGCTTAGACACTTTTTTACTTCTAAGGTCGATATAGGTCGAGAAGGAAATAGATCTACTTTCATCGAAAAATCGATCCAAATTCCATCGCGCAATTACCTGAGAAATCCCTGGCTCAATTGTTCCTGAAAACACCTTTGCTTTAGAACCACTACCATAGGCAAAAAACAAAACACTTTGCCCATGCGACACAGGGTTGTTTTTCAACGTACTCATTAAACTAAGGAAGATACTGGCCGTATATAAATTACCAATATCCGAAGAGTAGACTTCCCCTCCAGATACATGTTTTTTGACCCATTGTTTGTAATAGTCTGATTTGGCAAATTGTTTACTAGTATTTGGGGTGTTAATATCAATCTCACTTTCCTGGTAAATTTGTTCTAAAAGACCAGAGGTCTTAAGGTCTTTTTCAAATAAAGAAGAAATTACCCGTCTGCCGTGGTATGCATAAGGTAGGTGGAACACAAGGTAATCGTATTCGGATATGCTCGAATCAGTGGCATAGTTTTCCCATGCCTCCTCTATCCGTTGTTTATAGGTTTCGTTAGAAAGATGACCATCATATATTGGCTTCTCGTCATGCATCTCTTTAACCTCCCCGTTTAACACTTCAAGCCTTACCGGTTTAAAAAAATCGTGCTCGCTTTTCATAGCAACCCCCCAAGACGAGTGAAACGAAATCAGTCTTGGGTTTGCTTTTAGTAATATCGCCGTTGCTCCTGCGCCTTGGGTATATTCCCCTGGAGAGCCTAAATCATAATTTGCAATATCTGCCGCTATTACGATGGCTGTCTTAGTAGGATTACAAGCGAGGTAATCTAGTGAGTTGTGCATGGCATCAACCGCTCCAATACATGCAAACGTCATATCAATTACATCACAATTCCGCAAACTATTTTCTCCCTGGTTGTTGGAATTAAAATATTGATTTGCAATCTCATGTACATAAGACGCAATAGGTTTTGACCCGTCAATACTACTTTCAGTCCCGACGTATATTCGTCCGATGTCTCTTGGATTTAAATTTTCATTTTGTTGCAACAGATGTATCAAAGCAGTGGACGCAAGGGTAATTACGTCTTCGTCGGCATCGCATACCGCCATTGATTTCAGACCTAAGCCAAACCTCAGTTTATCATATTCTATGTTTCTCGCTTCTGCTAAGTCCTTAATTGGCAATGCTAGGGCCGGAGCCGTAAACGCCATATCATCTATTCCTATTTTCATATATACTAGGTGTAACCATTAAAACCGGGATTTGTTTCTACCAGCTAGAACAATTGTATATCTTGAATCATCAATTCTATTGTCGGATCTCCCCGAAAAGTATTTTCCTCAATTGTAAATAGCACATCCATTGTTGAACCATCCTTGATTGCTGGATATAGATTCCCGAACCCAAAAGCTGTAGCACCTATTGCTTTTTGACCTAAGTTTTGAACCAGGTTTAATTTTAGATGCTCCCCTGCTTTGCCCATTGTGCGGGCCGATCCAGTATCAAACACCGCGTTAGACCGAAATACGGGCTTCATATTATCAGGGCCAAAGGGTGCAAACCTTTTGATATTGGTATACAAATTTGAGGTGACCGATTGAAGTGTTATTTCAGACTCGTACCTATACTTTTTAGTTAATTGGTCTTCCGTTAA
>JAIBDD010000008.1 GCA_024679565.1 Bacteroidota bacterium
ACTCGAACAACGACATTTAATTAAACTAAGAACAATGCAAAAAAGAAGAAAGCAACACCTGTTGCAAAGATTAAATTTATGACTTAATTTTCACTATCTCTGGTAAACATTAGTTTGAAGACTTACAAACCCGGCTTATTCCCAGGAACTTATATAGACACAGTGGTTGCCGTATCTGGTGGTTACAACTTACTTTTATTGGTAAAAGTAGAAGTGTTGGCAACGGCACCGAGTTGGGTGACAAACACCTTCGATGCGTCTAAATACAAGTACAGTATGAACGCTATTTTACAGTTCAGTACGGACGACTCTGACGACTCTATTTCAAGTGACGTTAGAGACGTTATTGGAGTGTTTAGAGGCAAAGAATTGGTTGGCAAAGGGGCAATTCAATATATACCAGGATTACGCAAGTACTTGGCTTTTGTAACGATATATAGTGATTCGGCTGATTCAGATTCTTTGAATTTTAGAATCTGGGATGCAACGCCTGGGGTGCATTATTTAGCCAAGGAAACGACGATATTTAAAAATAACACCCTACTGGGTCAATCACAATCCCCATATATTTTACATACTAATGGGGTGTATCAAACATTGCGCTTTAACAAAGGATGGAACTGGTTTAGCTTATATGTCAACACGAATACAAGTGCACCAGATGACTTATTCTTAGACTTGTCTAAAGATTCAATGACGGTCATTAAAAATCGGGATAACTACGCTCAATACCATACCACAGGCTGGTCGAACGAAATAACAACCTTGGATGAAGGTTTGGGTTATATGATTCATGTACCCCAAAACGACACCATCGAAGTGTATGGTACCATTGCGGATAATGGCAGTATTCAAGTGGCTGGAAATGGAGACTGGTCGTGGGTAGGATCTGGAGACGCCTTGGGGTCAACGATTGCATCAAAAATGAAAGACCTGAAACAAAGCGATGGAGACATTATCAAATCACAAACGGAATTTGCGGTGTACGACGCATCATCAACAAGTTGGATAGGCAGCTTAAATTATTTAGAGCCAGGAGATGGGTATAAAATCAAAACGAATATTCCTGGAGCGATAAAAACCAAAAAGTTATTTAAAACCTTGCCGCCATGGGAAATGGATTACAATGGTTTTGAATACAATATGAACGTAACGGCAGAGTTGGTTAAAAACAACAAGCGAATTGATGATAACCATTGCCTAATAGGGGCATTTGTTGATGGCAAGTGCCATGGAGTCGGCCAGCCGAAATATTCGGACGTATTGGGACGATTCATTATCTACTTAACGGCTTTTGGTGATACATCGAACATTGGTAAATCTATTGAATTGAAACTATATGATACTGACCTCGGTCAAGAGGTAAGTGCGATGCATGCTCCAATCAGCTTTGCAACGGATGGAATACTTGGAACTATCGGTGATCCTTTGGAGGTTGATTTGGGTAATGTTAATATCGAAGAACAACAATTGAATACAAACCAAATGTCTTGCTTCCCGAACCCATTTGATGAATCGTTTACTGTTGCGATCAATGCAAACGGTATGAATTCGAATATTTGGTTAACGGATTTAACAGGACGCAAAGTGCAACAAATTTACACTGGAGTATTGCCGGTATCAGGAAGGCTTACTATTCAGACAGAAGACTTAGCCAGTGGTTTATATTTCTGTGTTGCCGTTGTAGACGGGGTTAAAATGACTCAAAAAATTGTGAAAGAATAGATTATTAAACCTCTTAGCATAACTGCTGGGAGGTTTTTTTAAGACGGGTCAAAGCAATCTTCATCCACAAGCTCGACTTCAATGGTTACATGCTCAAAACCATACTTCTTGACGATTGCCTTTAATTCTTCTTTCACCTTTGCCAACACCAGAAGGGATTCGATAGATTTTAGTTTTACATGCGTTGAAAACACATGGTGTTCCCCTTCCAACGACCATACATGCGTGTGATGTACGTTTTCTACAAACTTAGTTTTGAGTAAATCTTGTTCAATTTCAGTTACATCTATATCTACAGGAGTGCCTTGTAAAAACAGAAACGTAGTTTCTTTTAAGCGCTTAAATACATTCCATACAATGTACAGTGTAATGCATAATGAAAGTACAGGATCTAAGTATGGGATATGTTTAAAATGCAACACAACTCCAACAATAAGTATAGCCACCCAGCCCAACACATCTTCAATTAGGTGCCACGAAATGACTTTTTCGTTCATGGTTTTGCCACCACTTAATCGCCACGCAGCATAACCATTAACTGCTATTCCTACTAAGGCAAACAAAACCATTCCTTCTGCATTAGATTCTTCGGGGTTTTGCAGCCGGCCTATCGCTTCATACACGATAAAAACAGAACTGGCAAGAATTACAACGGAGTTAATTGCCGCCCCCAATAGCGAGAAACGAGCATAACCAAAGGAGTATTTCTTGTCTGGCTTTTGTTTCGACTTTTTATCTAAATACCACGACAGACCCAGCGACATGCTGTCCCCCATGTCGTGCACTGCGTCAGAAATAATGGCGATACTGTTTACATACAACCCTGCGAACACCTCCAAAATGGTAAAACCAAGATTCAGGAAGAAGGCAACCTTTAGGTTTTTATTTGAATGTTCGTGATGCTGTCCCACAGTAATGAATATCTCCACGAGTATAAATAATTATCGCTACTCCAGTGCCAATTGGGACTAATCAAGAGAAGGTTTGACGCTTATTTAGAATGATAAAAGGCATTTCGCAAATGTTTATCCCCCTTAAAATCAATTAGATATAAAAAATATTTAAAATTTCATGCAACCATGAACAACCGTGGAAGACTAACAATGTGAAAGAAACAAATACTTAAAAACACTTTTATGAAGAAATCAATCACACAGCGTTTAGGAATACTAGGTAAACCTATTCTGCTCTTATTAATGGCGGCTCTATTTTGGCCAGCTCAAGCATCAGCAACACATTGTATTGATACCTTAGATTTTGAATTTTCAATTGACAATAACAGTCGAACGGTAAAATTTGAATCTATTGTGTCAAGCGACGCAAAAGCGTTAAAATGGGATTTTGGAGATGGCTCAACCTCGAGTGCAGCAAATGTTAAACACAAGTTTGACTCAGCGGGCTACCATAAAGTTTGCTTAACGGCATATGGATATGATAGCATTAATAAAACGCGATGTTCAACCACGGTTTGCAAACGATTCAAAATTATTGATTGTAATCAATTGAAAGCGGATTTCAGCATTACAACTAGCGATCTTTCTGCAAAATTTGAGGCGAAATCGAATAGTAAAACCGTAGTATATGGTTGGACCTTTGGTGATAATAACACAGCAAGAGGACAAGCCGTAAAACACACGTATAAAAAAGAAGGCAGTTACAAGGTATGTTTAGTTGCAAAAGACACAGTAACCGGATGTGTAACGCGCGTTTGTAAGGGTGTTAAAGTGGAAGACCCATGTAACTTAAAAGTTGATTTTGAATGGAAGGCAGATGGCTTATCCATTAAAGCTGTAGGAAAATCTAATTCTAAAAATGCGGTGTATGGCTGGATTTTTGGAGACGGAAATTCGGACCGTGGAGATGAAGTAAAACACACCTATGCGAAAGCAGGTAAATACACACTATGCTTTGTTGCTAAAGACACTGTAACGGGCTGTGTAGCGCGAAAATGTGTGGATATTAAGGTTGAAAAGCCATGTCGACTAAAGGCTGACTTTGAGTTCGCACAAGATGGAAACGACTTTAAATTCAGAGCAAAAGCATCTGATACAAATGCCCGTTTTGTATGGAATTTCGGCGACGGACAAACAGCGACTGGAGCCACAACCAAGCACTCTTACAAAAAGCCAGGAACATACGAAGTGTGTGTTACGGTTTATTCGAAGAACGCCACAACTACAAATTCAGGATGTAGGGTTAAAGTATGTAAAAGGGTAGTCGTGAAACGCGATTGTAACTTAAAAGCAGACTTTAAATACAAAACAGACCGAAGAAAAATCGCAGTTAAAGGCGAGTCTAACGAGTCAGGCGTATTGTACTTCTGGTCGTGGGGCGATGGTACGTCAAGCACAGGTCAAACAGCTAAACACAAATACAAAAAAGAAGGTGTTTATGAAGTTTGTTTAATCGTATTCAATCCAAAAACTAAGTGTAAAGTTTGTGTGTGCAAGCGCGTGAAAATTGAAAAGCCATGTAAGCTAAGAGCGAAAATGAAGTACACGATTAGCGATAATAAGATGAAGTTTAAAGCACGAAGCAATAGCAAAAATGTTGTTTATGGATGGAGTTTTGGTGATGGAGATTACCAAAGAGGCAATCCGGTAAGACACGCATATAGCAAGCCAGGAGTTTATAAAGTAATGCTAACGGCTAAAGATACGGTTACGGGTTGTGTTGTTACAATTAGCAAACGATTGATCATTAATCCAAATGCGCGTCGTAAAACAACGGCTACAATTCCTGGAGTTGGTCAAACGCAGTCGTCTACTACGGCACAAACAATGGACGTTCAAAACCTTCAAGCGCCAAATGCAGATTGGTCTGCAATGGCATATCCAGTGCCTGCGAATAGCCAAGTGGACTTTACAGCGGATAAAAACCTAGCAAGTGTTAAGGTGTTTACCGCAGGAGGAGCTGAGGTTTTATCAACGGACTTAACCACAAATGAAAATCTTGATATCACTTCACTACCTACAGGCTACTATTTTGCCCATTTAACTGCGGCAGATGGCAGCGTGAAAATTGTCAAGTTCGTAAAAAGCGAATAAGACCATTTATTTTTCTTGAGAAAAGCCCCGACAATTGTTGGGGCTTTTTCTGTTAAAACAGAATAATGATCCTACAAACTACTGGCGTTATATTTGAGTATGTCTAAAACATTTTTAAGATTCACCTATAGCACAATGCTTGTGCTTTTTTTATTTGTTGTTGGATGTAAAGACGATGATGGTGTTATTAATAATCCAGGCGGCGATGACAATACTAGTTCGTTATACTTTCCACCAACTTCTGGCGACACATGGCAAACACACACTCCAGAATCTCTTGGGTGGGACACAAGTAAAATTGATGCGTTATACAACTTTCTAGATGACGGTAGTACACGTGCTTTTCTAGTTTTGAAAGATGGAAAAATTGTGCTTGAGCATTATGCCGGTAAGGACATTTTGAAGATTAGCGACTTTACCAAAAACTCCAAATGGTACTGGGCTTCTGCTGGAAAAACACTCACGTCCTTTTTGGTTGGACAGGCGCAAGCGGATGGATATGTAAAACTGGATGACAAGTCGTCTACGCATATGGGAAAATGGACGTCGATGACCAAGGAACAAGAAGACAAAATTACCATTCGACATCAACTAACTATGAGTAGCGGTTTGGATGATAGTGGAAACGCAGACTGCACCGATCAAAGTTGTTTAACGTATAAGGCTGATCCTGGTGCACGATGGGCATACCAGAATGCTCCTTACACGCTATTGGATAGTGTAATTCAAGCGGCAACACAACAGGATTTCGATGACTATTTCAACAAAAGACTTAGAGACCCCATTGGGATGGATGGCGATTGGACGTATTTAGATTATAACCATGTTTATTTCAGTACCGCAAGGTCAATGGCCCGTTTCGGTATACTAGTTCTAAATGAAGGAAAATGGAATGAAACTGTTTTGCTTGATGACGCTCAATACATAAAAGACATGGTGAACACATCACAAGACATCAATAAATCGTATGGTTATTTGTGGTGGCTTAATGGCAAATCATCGCACATGCTTCCCGGTTTACAACTAGAAATAAGGAAACCATTATCCGAAAACGCCCCTAGTGATATGGTTTCAGGCTTAGGTAAAAATGGCCAATTCTTAAACGTGGTTCCTAGTCAAAATTTAATTGTCATTCGTATGGGCGACAACCCTGATAATGCATTGGTACCAGCTAAGTTTTTAGACGAAATGTGGGAGAAGTTAAACAGGGTTATTAAACCGTAAAAACAAGGTTTACCTCAAAAGACTAGATTTGCGGCAATAATGGACCCAATCCTCAACCCAACGGTATTTGTAGGCAGTTTTGAATGGCGCGAACCGGTTACAACGCTTACAGACTTTTTAGTCGCTATAGTGTGCTGGACGGGATATTATTTCTTTTCCAGTGAAAAAGGAAATGCATCACCAAGTTATCCGTGGTTTAAAAAGTACTTTTTAATTTTCGCCATTGGCATGACCAGCGCTGCCTGGTTAGGACATGGGTTACAAGCCTATGTAACTCCGAATGTTAAGATTATTGGCTGGGCTTGCGGGGCAACGGGATTGATGTTTTTGCAATTGGGAAGTTTACGACTGATAGAAAAACAGTTACCCCAAAAGGCGAAAAAACTGTTGCCGAAATGGTTTAATCTTCAATGGATATTGGCCATTAGTTTGATGTTCTACTTCCTTTCGAGTGGAATAGAAACGGCATTTAAGGTAACTCAAATCAATTCTGTAATAGCACTTTGGGGGTTTGTACTGCCAATGCAGGTTTTTTCTTACTACAAACTAAAAAACAAGACCAGCAAAATTGTGATCATCGCTTTATTATACAGTGTAATTCCAGGTGTTGTCTACAGCACTCAGCTGAGCGTCTCAAATTGGTTTAATTATCACGATATTAGTCATGTATTAATGGCCATTTTCATGACTATGATGTTTTTAGGTTTATACCACCTCACCAAGCCAAACAATACGTTTGAATGATTGTTGTCACATGACACAATTTAAGTGGGCTATTTTGTAGCTTTGCACAAAGTATAGAACAATGACAGCTAAAGGTTGGATCATCTTATTATCGGTTTTGGCAATCTTGATGATTATTGAGAAGATTGTTGCCATCCGAAAAAATGTAAATACCTATTCTTTCGCAGATTTCATGGCGAACTTGACCTGTGGTATTCTGGAAAGGGTTTTTGCTTTCTTTTGGCTTTATGTATTCTATGTGGCCTCCATGTGGGTGTTTGACAACGTTACGCTATGGGAAATTCCTAAAAATCCCTTTACCTGGATTTTGGCCTTATTGGCAACAGACTTTTTAGCGTATTGGCACCACAGATTAAGCCACGAAATAAACTTTTTATGGGCGGCCCATATTGTCCACCACCAAAGTGAAGACATAAACATATCTACCGTATTCCGGGTATCGTTTTTTGCTGTAATTAACCGTTCGTTTTTCTTTATATGGCTTCCAGTAATCGGTTTTCATCCAGATTTTGCGGCAACAGCAATCTTATTTGTTGGCGCATTTCAGTTTGTTACCCATAGTCGTGTTGTTGGGAAATTAGGGTTCTTGGAAAAAATATTTTCAACGCCCTCAAACCACCGCGTGCATCATGCAAGAAATGAGAAGTATATCGACCATAACTATGGCCATGTCTTTATGATTTGGGACAAAATGTTTGGCACCTATACCCCAGAGGAAGAGGAACCAGATTATGGGATAACCACAGGTTTTGAAAGCGAGAATGCATACAATTCAAACTTTTTCTATTGGAAAGGTTTATTTAAACGTGCAAGCATGGCATCTAGCTACAAAGACAAAATCAAATTGTTTTTCGCTAAACCGGAATGGACGCCAAAAGACGTTGGGCACCTCCCATCACAGTTTAAAACGGACGAAGAAGGAAATCGTTTGACGCACAGCACACCCATATCAAAACCATTTGGTATGTACTTATTGATCAATACGCTCATGACCTTGGCGCTTTTTATATCACTTTTCGCCATCATTGATGACCCTAAACGTTCGTTGTTCAAGGACCTAATAGAAAACAAACAATTACTAGTTCTTGTACTAACAATTTTATTTTCAGTTTTTGTTCACGGTAGATTATTGGACAATAAAACCGGTGGCAAGATTCTCGACACGTTAAGGTTAATTCTTTTGGCCGTTGCGTTGCCATTTATTTTTACTGGAACAGAAATAACAGCATGGGTTCAGCCAGCTGCGTGGGCGTTTTCTGCCATAATGGTTGTGTGGTTATGGCTAAGCAATAAAACGCACCTAAACCAAGCGTTAGGGAAGCTTAAAGCCCAAGGAGTCTAATAGACTATTTTCTGAATAATACTGTACCGACACATCAAGAGGTATGTCCACCTCTGGTTGATCGAGGGAGTTTGTTTTTTCTTTTTCAATTGCCTCTAAAACATCGCCTCCTTTAATAAGCATACCAAAAATCATATAGTTGCTATCCAATTGAGGTAAGCCCTGTTCTTTGCAAACAATGTAAAACTGACAAGCGTTTGACTGCTTGCCAGGGTTATCATCACGACCCATTCCAAGAGCGCCATAGCTATGACCAATACTATCATGAAGTTCTGGGTCCAGTAAAAAAGGGGAGTTTTCGAAATATTGGACTGAGTCAGGACAACCACCTTGGACAACAAAGTTTCGCACCACACGATTGAAGGTAAATTGATTATAGTGTTTGGCTCTGGCAAGCTCAATAAATTTCTCTTTGTGAACAGGTGTTTCGTTGTACAACCAAAAGTGCATGTCACCCAAGCGTGTGGAAACCACACCAATGGGGTAGGTCGTTTCGCTTTTCACATCTGGGCTATCAGTGTCTTTACACGCGGTTAGCCCTAAAACTACAGACAAAAGCAGGCTTACATAATATCGTTCCATAAACACAAAGATTAGCAACATTATCAGGAATCAAAATAGGAATTGATGTATACTTGGAACCAAAATGGAGAAAACGCATATTCTTTTTGTTTGTCTTGGTAACATCTGTCGCTCACCAATGGCAGAAGGTTTATTCATACATCTGATTGAGCAGGGCCACAATGCGTCACAATTTGTGGTAGACTCTGCAGGTACAGCTGGCTTCCACATTGGCTCCAAACCAGATAGTCGTATGGTGGAAACAGCAAAGTCTCACGAAGTTTCATTACCTAGCTTGGCGCGACAATTCGTTCAAGCAGATTTTGCAAACTTTGATTTTATCATTGCCATGGACGAAAGCAACGTAGAGAATATTGAAAGACTAAGACCACAAACCAACACAAGGGCTCAGGTGTTAAAAATGCGAGATTTTGACGAAATGGACAAAGGTGGTGATGTGCCAGATCCATATTATGGCGGTTTAAACGGTTTTGAAAACGTTTACCAAATCCTACTGAATTGCAACAATCGTTTTATCGATTATCTAGAAAAAACAAAATGAGGTTTACAAAATATATTCTAACCATTTGTATCGCCACGATAACGGCGACCACTTTAACGGCACAAGAGACGGTACCTTCATCAGAAATTGTACATCAATTACATGGTTTAGCGAACAACACAAAGGTGTTGTACATCGCTGCCCACCCTGATGATGAAAACACCAGACTCATAAGCTATTTAACCAATTATACGCATGCAGAGGTAAGTTATCTAAGCCTAACCAGAGGAGACGGTGGACAAAACTTAATTGGTACAGAAATAGGAGAACAATTGGGTTTGATTCGAACTCAAGAACTGTTGGCTGCTAGACGAATAGATGGTGCCAATCAATACTTTACTCGGGCAATAGATTTTGGATATTCAAAAACGCCTGAAGAAACATTTCGGTTTTGGGAAAAGAGTGAAATTCTATCCGATGTTGTTTGGGTAATAAGAAAAGTGCAGCCAGACGTAATCATCACACGATTTAGTCCTGAAGTAAACCCAGAACGATCAACGCATGGTCACCATACTGCTTCAGCAATGCTGGCACTAGAGGCATTTGATTTAGCAGCTGACCCAACCCAATTTCCAGAGCAACTCGACAAGGTGAAGCCATGGCAAACAAAGTCAATATTTTGGAACACCAGTTACTGGTTTTATGGAAGTGTTGAGCGTATGGATGAAGAGGTGGCTAAAACACCCAATGCGTATGTTAAATTCGATGTAAATAAATACCTACCCCTAATTGGCAAGTCGGGCTCAGATATCTCAAGTTTAAGCCGTAGTCAGCATAAAAGCCAAGGCTTTGGTAACTCACCAGTTATTGGCAGTCAATGGGAATACCTTCAAATATTGAAAGGAGAAATAGCAGACAACATGTTTGCCTCTACGTTCAAAGACAAAGGGCTTAACGCCAAACTCGACAAACAAATTCAAAAGGCGATCAAGTCATTTAACATTGAAGAACCTCATCAGATAATACCGTTGCTTTTTGAAATTCGAAACAATATTGCCCAACTAGATAAAACGACATCACGAGGAGATAAGTTGGAGGCGGTTCACAAAATCATATTGTCGTGTGCCGGAATAAAAGCAACAGCGTTTACAAATGAACAACAAGTGTTTGTTGGACAAAATGTAGAGTCAAAAATTAGTATTTCCTCTGCAACGCCAATTCGCATCAATACCATTACGTCAAACTGGAGAAATGGAGACGTGAACATCCCAATTAACACGACAAACACATATTTTAACTCTCCGTTAACTTGGACTATTCCCATCAACAGTAACAGTCAGCCATATTGGTTACAAGGAGATAAGCAAACGGGCATTTATCAAGTTACGGATCAAGATCAAATTGGTTTAGCCGAAAACAGGTATCCTTTCATGTTAAGTATTTCGATGGACATCGCAGGAGAACCTATTGCAATGAATGTACCACTACTTCATGGGTCTACAGATCCAGTAAAAGGTAAGCGGATTCAACCATTGATTGTTACTCCAGCAGCGATGTTAAACATAGGGCGTCAAGTGATGGTGTACACCTCTAATAAGGCTAAAGTGGTTGATGTAGAAGTGATAGCCGGTAAAGCAAATGTGAACGGATATGTAGAGATTTTTGTTCCTGATGGTTGGAAAAGTGAACCAGCGTTTTACAAGACATCCTTAACCCATAAAGGAGATAAAAAGTTATTTCAATTTACGATAACGCCTTCAAATAACGAAAGTGAGGGAACGCTACGTGCAATTTTTAAAGATGATAAATTAGTGTACAGTATGGGCATATATCAGTTGAAATACGATCATATCCCAGAACTTGCGGTATTTCCCAGTGCGTCGTCTAAAGTGGTGCGTGTTGACCTCAAAAAAGAAGGACAGCATGTTGGTTATTTAATGGGTGCTGGAGATAAGGTACCTGAGGCAATTGAAGAAATGGGATATGAAGTAACGCAATTGTCTGTTGATGATATTTTACAAAAAGATTTATCGAAGTACGATGCAGTCGTACTTGGCATTAGGGCATTAAACACAATCGGTAATGTTGGTTCCTTAAATGAAGTTTTGTCTAACTACGTTAAATCCGGCGGTAAAGTGGTCATGCAGTATAATACCGCACATCGTTTGAAAGCACAACCAATAGGCCCTTATACAATTAAACTGTCGCGAGACCGAGTAACAGAAGAAGATGCTGAAGTGAAAATAATCAATGCAGAACATCCCGTATTAAAAAGCCCAAATGTTATTACCGAGAAGGATTTTAAAGGATGGGTTCAGGAGCGCGGGTTGTATTTTCCAAACGAATGGGATAAAGAAATGAAATCAATTTTTTCTATGCACGACAATGGCGAGACAGGTAAGCTAGGAAGTCTTTTAATAGGCCAGCATGGCAATGGTTATATCGTTTATACCGGCCTTTCTTTTTTTAGAGAATTACCCGCCGGAGTTCCAGGAGCGTATCGCATAATAGCCAATATTTTAAGTCTGTAGAATAAAGGTAGATAACGAAATGGTTAAAATTTTTACCTTTGGTAACTACTTGATACGGCATTGTTTTGGCCAAATGACCCTCGAAATATGGTAGCTAACGCCATGTTCGAAAAGCACCCAACTTTAACCACATCAATGCCATCAATTACAACTGAAGTAGAGTCGTGGACACCCGCCTCACCAACACCAGATTTTTATTATTCCGAAGATTGTAAGTCGGGAACTGGCTGTATCGGGTTTAGGGTTTATAGTTTGGTGAAGGACATAGAGCATGTGCAGAACAGACTCAAAAAACCGCTTAAGAAAGACAGTATGTATTGTTTTTCGACATACGTAAGGCTTGCGAATCAATGTGCTTACACCAGTAACGGACTTGGCGTTAGGTTTAGTAAGAAACCTCTTAAAAACATACGAGAAGCATTATTGGCAAGCCCTCAACTATTGTTAAATGAAAGCTATTTGCCATACAAGAGTAAATGGATGCTTTTGCAATGCAAATACAAAGCAACAGGAGGAGAAGTATTTGACCATAGGAAGCTTTAAGCCATTAAACAAAATAGCACTTACACCAGTTAAAGGGTACTTTGCCGAGGCATATTACATTATGGACGACGTAACGTTGGTCCCCATACAAGATTCTTCTTTGTGTGGTTGTAATCTGGATGACCAACCAGCAAATGATGTGGTATACGACACCGCAAAACTCGAACAGTTGTTACAAGGATCGACACGCTAAAAGTAGGAGACCGTTTTGTTTTGGAGCATGTTTACTTCGATATTGACAAACACGACCTTTTGCCAGAGTCAATAGAAAGCCTTAAAAAGTTATTAGACGTTTTAAAGAAATACCCTGAAATGAAGATCGAAATTGGCGGACACACCAGCAGTGTTGGTGGTTACGACCACAATGTTAGTTAAAGTCAAAACCGAGCAAAATCGGTTAAAAGGTTTTTGGTTGTACAAGGTGTAGATCATTTACGTGTTAAAACCGAGGGTTATGGACCCGATAAACCAATTGACACGAATGATACACAACTAGGTCGATCTAAAAATCGACGTGTAGAGGTAAAGGTTTTAAGAAGATAAGGCCTCAATTATTTCACTACAGCATTAATTGCAGCGATACCAGGAAGTTCTTTGCCTTCGAAGTATTCTAACAATGCACCACCACCAGTAGAGACATAACTTACGTCATCTTTTAAGCCAAATTGTTTAATTGCAGCGGCACTATCGCCTCCACCAATTAACGTAAAGGCACCTTTACTTGTAGCATCTGCAACAGCATGAGCAACCGACTTTGTTCCATTCTCGAAGTTGCTAAATTCAAAAACGCCCATAGGGCCATTCCAAAGCACGGTTTTGGCATTGAGGATTTCAGATACATAGGCTTCAACTGCCTTTGGCCCAATGTCAAGACCCATCCAGCCGTCTTTGATAGAATCACTAGAACAGGTTAGCAGGCCGCCATCATTTGTAAAACCATCAGCACATACAGAGTCTGCAGGCAGCGTTAATTTAACACCTTTCGCCTTCGCTTTTTCGAGTAACTCTAATGCAAGTTCAACGCGGTCGGCTTCAAACAAACTAGTGCCTATTTTTCCTCCCAAAGCAGATACAAACGTATAAGCCATTCCTCCACCAATAAGAATCGTATCAGCTACTTGCATGAGGTTTTCTAAGAGGAGCAATTTGTCTGACACCTTCGCTCCACCAACAATGGCAACAAATGGTTTCGCGGGTTCGGCAATTACTTTATTTGCGTTGGCAATTTCATTTGCCATGATGTATCCAAAGCACTTTTGATTTCCGAATGAAGAAGCTACAACAGACGTAGAGGCATGTGCACGGTGCGCCGTACCAAAAGCGTCATTAACATATATATCGCCGTATCGGGCAAGTTTTTTGGCAAAGTCAGCATCTCCCGACTTCTCTTCGTCATAAAACCTAAGGTTTTCAAGTAATAAGATCTCTCCCGGCTTAATGGATTGGGCCATAGAAATAGCATCTTCACCAATGCAATCGCTGGCAAAATGAATATGAGCTCCAGTTATTTTACCCAAATGATCCACCAAGTGATTTAAGCTAAAGGCAGGGTTTGGCCCGCCTTTTGGTCGTCCTAAATGACTCATTAGAATCGCACTTCCACCATCCTTTAAAATTTTAAGAATTGTTGGGACAGCGGCCATCATTCTGGCATCATCAGTTATGTCAAACGAATCATTTAACGGAACATTAAAATCTACGCGTACAAGTGCCTTTTTGCCTGAGAAATCAAATTGATCTACGGTTTGCATACAAATTATTTAAGGGAGTTAAATGTTTCAACTGCGTCGAAGTTTTTTGCCATTTCACCAACGCGAATTATGGCAACATAAAAGAGCTTATCGCCTTTCAGAGTTTGGTCAACCCGTGATTGTCCTTCAACCACTTTTCCAAACACATTATAACTTCCATCCAAACTAGGCTGGGCGTCGTTGGTAATATAAAACTGGCTACCATTGGTGTTTGGGCCACTGTTGGCCATGGCTAAAATACCTGGTCCGCTATGCTTTAATAATGGATGAATTTCATTGCGAAACTGGTACCCTGGTCCTCCTTGGCCATTGCCATCAGGATCGCCACCTTGTATCATGAAATTGTAGGAGTCGCCATTAGCAAGATTTATCACGCGATGAAAATTGAGACCGTCGTAATATGGTTCACCTGCTGGGCGAGCGTCATTGGGCATAGAACCTTCAGCCAATGCGACAAAGTTTGCTACCGTAAGCGGCGCTTTTTCCATTTCAAGTCGAACCAGAACATCTCCTTCAGTGATATTGATTTGCGCGTATAGACCTTCACCATACTTTGCTTTAATGGAGTCAGCACTGAGTACTTTCTTTTCGCGTGTGTGGGATCTACTTTTTGTAGTTGTTTTTGTTTCACTTCCACAACCAGCAGCAGCAAGTATAAGAATGAATGCACAAAGTTTCGTAAAATTCATGTTGTCCTATTTTGAGGTGGCAAAAATAGTAAAAGAGAATAGTAATTCTTGTGCCAAATCACGGTTCTCACCGGACTATTGGATAGCACTTGGACGTAGCGAAACCAGCTAGGTGTTTATATTACTTTTTTCTAATCACCATAAGTCCGTCTCGCACAGGCATCAAAACATTTTCGACCCGAGAATCGTCGTTTATTTTTTTATTGAAGGCATTTAGAGCCTTTGTCTCATGGTCTTTATCCAGCTGTTGTGCGTCAAGCACCTTACCGCTCCACAACACATTGTCGGCAATAATTATACCTCCAACAGGCATCTTATCTATAACCATATCGTAGTACGTCGCATAGTTTTCTTTATCAGCGTCGATAAATACCATATCTATGTTTTCGGTAATGGTCGGAATTATATCTAAGGCATTTCCAATGCGATAATCAAAAACTTCCGGATTGTCCGTGTTATTGAAATAACCCCGGGTCATATCTTCAATTTCCTCATTGATATCCAGGGTGATGATTTTACCGTCCTTTTTTAAGCCTTCGGCCAAGCATAATGCAGAGTATCCAGTATAGGTCCCAATTTCTAGAATAAGGCTCGGTTGATGCATTTTGCTAAACATACTTAAAATGCGGCCCTGCATATGTCCTGAAAGCATTCTAGGAATTAAAACATTGGCATAGGTGTCGCGGTTAAGCTTTTGCTGCAAAGCGGTTTCTGGCGAGGTGTGTAGTTCTGCATAAGCAGATATCGACGGGTCTAAAAAATCCATTGTATTATTTTATTTGTAGGTCTGCAAATATGAGTTTATGATCTGAAACAATGCTATCTGTAGAGGAGTACCCCACAGGTTGTATAGTCTCATCAGTCAATATATAATCAATTCGTAAGAATGGAAATGGTTTTAAGAATGTTGCTTCAAAACCACTTCCAGCTTGTACAAACGCGTCATTTTTTCCGGATGCGAGTTGCTGATAGGTATAGCTTTGAGGCGTGTCATTGAAATCACCCATTATGATTGTTGGCCATTTACAAGACCTCATATGTTTGGTAATGTCTTTTACCTGGCCAGCGCGATTTTCCATACTCAGTTTCAAACGTTCAGCGATGTTTTTAGCATTTTCGGTATAGGCCGAGTCAAACTCTAAACCTTTAAGGTTGTGGTAATCACGAGGCTTCATTCGTGTTGTTTCAAGATGAACACCGTAAATGCGCAGGGGCTTATTGTTTACCTTAACATCAATGTAACCAGCTGTGTTGTATGACCCCTTGGTGAAAGGAACGGTGCCAGATGCAGTAACAGGAAGTTTCGACACAAGTAAGATGCCGTTATTTGACTTTTTCGACGCCCTGATTTTAATCTGGTAGGGATATCGTTTTTTGCTAATCTTCCCTTGGTTAAAACGCCACTCAATTAAAGCGGCACAATCAACATCGTGGTCGTTTAAAAAAGCTTCAATACGGGTGGAGTTGTTTAAACCCTCGTAAATACCAATGGCGTAAGTGTTAAAACTTGCAACCTTAAAATTGCCAGTTGTATCGGTATCAGGGTGTAACGAAAACAGTCGTAAAAGGAAGGGTATACCTATACCGAGCACAATAAGGTTCTTCCAAAACATTTTGGTTTTTAACCACACGCCCAAGACCAGAAAAGCAACTAAAGCAATTATCCACGTTTTAAAGGTTAACCCTACAAAAGCGATTTGCCATGAAGTTTGAGGGTCAACAAAGGGGGCTATATAGGATACTAATACCGTAAATAGGACCACCCAATTGAGAAGTATAAGTATGGTGCGAAATAGTTTTTTCACCTTATTTGTCGCTCGCTCTGAACAGGAGGTCTTTTTCTTCTTTGGTTAAACTTGGGTAACCGCTTTGGTTGATCTTATCCAAAATCGCATCGATTTCTTCTTGTCGAGGCTTATTGCTATTACTCGAGTTGGCTCTATGCGGTGTAGAGGCTTCGGTCTTCACTTTTTCTTTTGGCTTCCTAAGAATATCACGCTCATCAACCACTCTAAATTTTGGTTTGAAAGGGTTTTTGATTGATTGAAGAAGCTCTAAGTTTAATCTGCCCTGTTGATTAAGCATATATAATGAACCAAACAATGCGCCTCCCAAATGCGCTAAATGACCACCTTGATTGCTTGTTGTGAGGTATAGCAAGTCTATGCCCACCAACACCAAAGCAACCCATTTTATTTTGACTCGGAAAGAACCAAATAGATGTAACTCGTAATTTGGAAGTAAAACTGCCGTGGCTACAACAACCGCCATTACAGCTCCAGATGCTCCTGGCATTGGCCCACCTAATCCGGCAAAGGTTGGCAAAACGGTGTAGATCAAGATATACATAAACGCACCCAGCAATCCACCACCAAAGTAAATGGTATAAAACTGTTTGTTGTTTTGAAAATCGAGGAGGATTCGGCCCATATAAAACAGTAACAACATATTACCTGCCAAATGGAAGAGCCCAGCATGGAAAAACATGTAGGTAAAAACCGACCAAGGTTTGGTCAAGAATGCCGAAAAAGCTCCTTGCGTATAGAATAACGTGAGAAAGTCGGATGCCTTTTGAGCGTATTCAGGGCCACGACCTCTGCCCACCATCATCACCAATCCACTTAATACGAAAACAGCAACATTGATAATAATCAATTTGCGAATAGGGGAGTTACCCTTGTTAAATTCGTATCGTATTTTATCTATAAGCGACATATGATTCTAATATATTAAAAAAAGCTGTCTCTGCGTGTTTTGTTCCAGTATTTGACAATAATAATACCAGCCACAAGTCCTCCCAAGTGTGCGAAATGGGCGACATTGTCTCCAGGTATATTGGCAATCCCACTAAATAACTCATACAAACCATAAAATGTTATGGCGTATTTCAGTTTTATTGGAATAGGAGGAAACAGTAAGAATAGCTGCGTGTTTGGAAATAGGATAAGGCAAGCACCCAATATGCCAAATATTGCGCCTGATGCTCCAACGGTTGGTATACCTAAGTAGTAAGCCAATTGTGCAACATAGGGGTTTGAGGCAAGCCCTGGGTTCGTCATGAAAATATCTAGGCCTTCACGCTTTACAATCTCAATGGTTTCTGGGCTCAATTGCGACATGAGTTGCATTACCTGATATTGGATAATACCAAAATGTGCTAGTACAGCAGAAAACCCCGTAATGAGATAAAAGAGTAAAAACCGTTGTGGTCCCCATCTTGCTTCCAGCATGCGTCCAAAAAAGAACAGCCCAAGCATATTGCCGAAAATATGTCTAATGTCGGCATGCATAAACATATGTGTGAGCAGTTGCCATGGCCTGAACTGACCAGCGTATGGATGGAATAATCCAAGCATTGAGGTGAGTTGAACTCCACGACTTTCAAGAACATATTTAGCCGCAAACAAGAGGCCATTGATTATCAATAGGTTCTTAACCATCGGAGTTAATCCGTTTTGATCAGTAGAACTATAGTGCTGCATAGTATTTATTCAAATAATTCCGTTAAGTCGTTTTGGCTCATTGTAACAAAAGTACGTTTACCATTTGGCGTATATTTTGGCTCGTTGCAAGAAAACAAATCAACAGCCAATTGCTTTATTTGTTCTTGTTCCAATACAGTGCCACCCTGAATACCGGCATTTCGTGCTAAAGAGCGCGCCAAATTTTCTCGTTTGTCAAGCTTCAAGGATTGTTCGTTTAACTTATAGTTTTCCAATATGCCTTCCAGTATTTCTTTTTCCTCACCCTTCGAAATATCAGCAGGTGTTCCGTTAACGATGATAGTGTTTTTTCCAAACACACTCACATCAAAGCCCAACAGATTGATATCGGTCAAAAGGGAACGCATAATTTCAAAATCAGCCGTTTGTAACTCTATGGTTCGCGGGAATAATAGTTGCTGACTAGGCACATTACTCACCAACAACTGTTGTTTGTACTTCTCAAATAACACACGTTCGTGGGCTCTTTTTTGATCTAGCATATACAACTGTCGGTTAACCATACATACAATATAATTGTTGTACACCTGAAACGATAATCCAACCTCTACGTTTTGTTCATTCGACGTAAAGGCAGAAATTTCTGTCTGATGTTGCTTTATATCTTCCGTATTTACTTGATAGTCTCTAAATGGTTCATACAGTTTCTCCCAAGCTGTTTCGTTTTTCTTCTTTACTGAGTCGTTGATAAAAGGGTTGTATCCAGACTGTGTTTTTATCTGAGGGGGAGCAACTGTTTTATGAGGATTAAAATCTGGTCGATCAAAATTTGGGAGAAAAGCATTGGTGTCGAGTTCAGGACTGCTATTGTAACCACTTAAGGCCTTTGTTATAACACTCTTTATGATTTGGTAAATTGGCCTCGACTCTTCAAACTTCACCTCCGTTTTGGTTGGGTGAACATTTACATCAATTTTCTGTGGATCAATCTTTAGGAACAAAACATAAAAAGGGTGATGCTCAGGCTCTATGATGTCTGCATATGCGTTTGCAATCGCATGATGAAAATACGGCTCTTTGATGAAACGACCGTTTACATACAAAAACTGGTTACCTCGTGTCTTCTTTGCTAGCTCAGGACTTCCAATAAACCCATCAATACTAACAATTTCTGTTTGCTCTTTAACACCCAGAAGTGAGCCCTTTTTGGATTTAACTAGAATGTCTTCAACACGCTGCTTCAGTGAAGTTTTAGCCAGTTGGTACACCTCGTTTTTGCCATTAAACAAGTTCATTTTCACATCAGGCCGACTAATCGCCATCCGTTGAAAAGCTTCAATAATATATTTGGTTTCTACTGATACGGACTTTAAGAAATTACGTCGTACAGGAATGTTATAAAAGAGGTTTTTAACAGAAATTGATGTCCCGGTGGTCATAGAGATGGGCTCCTGTTTCTTTACCTCAGAGGCTTCTATTACAATATGACTGCCTAAAGCGTCTTGCTCTCTTTTGGTTTTCATTTCAACCTGAGAAACAGCAGCGATACTCGCTAAGGCTTCACCTCTAAATCCAAACGTGGATAGGTTAAATAGATCTTCGGTTTTTTTTATTTTGGAAGTGGCATGGCGTTCCCAGCACATACGTGCATCTGTGTCGCTCATCCCAACCCCGTCGTCAATGATTTGCAATAAGGTTTGCCCACCGTCGCGAAACACCAAGGTAACTTCATGTGCTCCGGCATCAAAGCTGTTTTCTAACATTTCTTTTACCACAGACGCGGGGCGCTGAACCACCTCACCGGCGGCTATTTGATTGGCAATGGATTCTGGAAGTAAACGTATAAAATCAGGCATTCTTGAACGCCTCGAAGATAATTTAATTCTGTTGCATATCGAGTATTAGCCTTGCTTAAAGCCTTCGAATATGATATCGATTGTGTCGGTGTAAAACGCGAGATAGGCAAGTGAACCAAGTATCGCAGCAATAAGTAAAAAACGGACCCTGGAAACCAGTCTTTGTTGTTGTGCTGATGAATCTAAAGGAAGGTGTCCTCTATTTTTGAAGGCGCTTTGAAGTCTTTTCTTGCTTCCTTCTGCACTATATTTTCCAGTGACCTCTGCGGTTATATGTTCTACCCGATTTTGTAAATCTTCTTTTTGCTCATCGTAATAACGCGGACGATAATTAAATCGTTTGTTATTTCGTCTGCCCATTTTAACACGAGAAAGCTGCATAGTTCAAAGATAAGAACCGTAAACGGTAATGCCAATTGGCATTCATGAGTGGAGGATTTCTTTTGACGAATGGCCCTTATGCGTACTTGCGTCTACGAATCCACGCGTTAATTAGGCCAAAAATGAATAACAGCACAAGAGGTAAAACCATATTGATGAGTTGCCATTTTGTTTTTTCCTTTTGTATTTTTCCTTTGTCGAGTAGTCTAAGTTCAATTTTTTTAGACCTTACGT
Organism: Bacteroidota bacterium; assembly: GCA_024679565.1. Lineage (GTDB taxonomy): Bacteria > Bacteroidota > Bacteroidia > NS11-12g > UBA9320 > UBA987. The sequence continues at coordinate 20,574 of JAIBDD010000008.1, forward strand.
CTATCAAGTTCGACTCATCACATAGGTAGTCAACACAGTTTAAAAAGAACTTTTTGTTGGCAAATTCTACGGGCTCTTTAAATGCCTTAGAGGCATACTTATCGTAGCCCAACGGGTAGACTTGTTTTTTTTCTTTGTCGGTTTGATTTGCAATTAAGTCACCGTCAGAAATAACAATCATTGCGTTGTTTTCTATACCTGATTTGAAAGGTATGGGGCTACGTTGTTTCATCGATCGCCGATGAGCGTACAGAGACTTGAATTGACCTTCAACCAATACCGCCGCGATATTGTTTGGATGCCTAAACATTTCGGGTGTTGGTTTTAAACTCAACAACTCCAAAGACACGTTTACCGGATTGTTGGCAATACGACTAGTGTTTGACGATTGAAGTAAAACTGTTTTTTTGGCATTAGAGTTAGGTAAGGTATCAATACCTGCTGCAAACCTCCCCCATACAGAAGTCATGTTTCTGATAATTGGGTGTTCACCTTGTGGGGCGAATATGGGATAGAAAAGCCAAGGCAAAAATCCTGGCTGACCACTTGCACCTTTAGCTAATACAGGAATTCCATGACAATTTAAATCCTGAATGAGGCTCGGGTTTATGCGTACGCCATATCGAAACAATAAGTCGTTTACGTTTAAGTTATAATCTGCCGTCATGATTGACCCATATTTGGCAACACTATCCATTTCGGCAATCAACGGTTCTGCAAGCCAAATTAATTTGCCTCCATTCATCACATACTGGTCAAGCAGAAATAACTCTTCATCTAAAAAGCTAATGCGTGGTTTCGCTATGATTAACGCCTGGTAGGTGTTCATTTGGTTCATGACACCGTTCAATAAGATTTCACCAGCTTTGTCTGGAGCAGCACTAATTTGAGCTATAAACTGCTTACTACAGGCAGTATCGGTCAAATTAATATTCAGGCCTTCGACTGTGTAAAATTCTTCCAAAGATTGTGTAATATCTGCCAGATAGATTGGCTCTAGTTCGCCATGACCTTGGGTAAAGGCAATTTTTATTTCTCGGTCGACAACACACTTTCTAATAACGTTTCCAATTTCGTATTCAAGCAATTCAATACTACCATTTATATCTTCCTCTAGGGGTTGTCCGAATTCGCGTTTAAGCAAGTTTAATGGATACTCCTTACCCTTGTAGTTGACCAATCCGGCAGGGATGATAAATTTCTCTGAGGTCGCTTGATCTTGCCCAATTTCAGGCCGAGTAATTTGTACACCTTTGGTACTTAATTGTTTGAGGATGTCGTCTTTTTCCTTAATTGGTTTGTCGGTCAGTAAATCTTCAAACCGATAAATGAGTTGACCGTTACTTATGTGTTGATACTCATTTAATAAATCTTGAGTCGCGTTTCTTAGCCTTCTATACTCTTGTGGGAACTCTCCATCTAAAAAAATCTGAATGTATAGCGGCTCGTCAAGTTTGTCAACTAAGTCGTGGGTGGTTTGAGATAAGGTGTACCTTTTTTCTTTGGTAAGGTCAAACCTCTTGTACAGGCTGTCAGAACCAACATTTACTACAATAATGGTAGCAACAAGTATCAAAAACTGCCACATGTGTTTTTGTTTCACCCCGAATTGACCAGAAGGTTTTTTGCTATCTACCATTTTCGTTTGCCAAATGAAAGTTTAGTTAAACCTAAAAAGAAAGCAATAAAGCCAATAAAGTAAGTGATATCTCGGGTGTCAATTACCCCTCTGCTAATCGATTGATAGTGATATTCTATGCCAAGCCATTCCAGGTAATAGTTAGAAGCTCCTGTGCTCAGTAAGCCGCTGAGCTGACCAACAACCGAGAAGGATACAAAGCACATAAAAGTTGAAAGTATGAAGGCGACTATTTGGTTTTCAGTAAGGGAAGAGGCAAACAACCCTACACTAATATAACATCCACCAAGAAACAACAAACCGATATAAGAGCCCCACATAGCACCTGTATCAATGTTGCCAACCGGGCTGCCAAGTTTATGAATGGTATAGTAATAAAGGAGAGTCGGTATCAATGCAAAAACTACGAGGCATAATGCTCCAAAAAACTTTCCAAGTATTATGTTCCAATCAGTAATGGGGTGAGTGGTAAGCAGCTCTATGGTACCTGCTTTCTTTTCTTCTGCAAACGATCGCATGGTTATGGCCGAAACCAAGAATATAAAGACCCAGGGAGCCATCATAAATAGGGTTTCTAAACTAGCAGAGCCATAATCGAGTGCGTTGGTGTCTTTATACACCCACATAAACAAGCCGATAGCAAGTAAAAAAACAGCCACAACAACGTAGGCGATTAGTGAGCTCAGAAAGCTTCGTATTTCTTTTTTAAGGATACTCAGCATATCAATTGGTCAGCGCCCTAAATACATGTTCTAAACTTTGCTCTTCTTCTTTTTGCTCGAGTAAAACATTTTTACTTTCAACTGCAAAAGAGAACAGCTGCTCTTGTATATCGTCGGCGTTAGTTGTTAACCGAAACCTGTTTTCTGGCAACGACTCGACGGTAGATACCCCTTTCAAAGATTCAAGAGAGGATCGCTTGACGGAATTTTTAAACTTCACCACGAGTGTTTTTCCCTGTACATTTTTTTGCTGAAGTCGCTCTATACTATCATCGGCAACAAGTTTCCCTTGGTTTAGGATAATAACTCGACTACACATGGCCTCTACTTCTTGCATGATATGTGTGGAAAGGAGCACTGTCCTTTCTTCGCCAATTTCACGTATTAAGTTTCGGATTTCAGTAATCTGGTTAGGGTCAAGACCGGAAGTGGGTTCGTCTAAAACCAATACTTTAGGGTCATTCATAAGGGCTTGGGCCATGCCTACGCGTTGCTTATAACCCTTAGACAAAGTTCCAATTTTTTTGGTTTGTTCTCGCTCTAAACCGGTGCGTGCAATTAAAGTATTTACCCGTTTTGAAACATTTTTAGTAATGCCACATAGGTTAGCTACAAACCCTAGATACTCTTTGACATACATGTCAAAGTAAAGCGGATTGTGTTCTGGGAGGTACCCAATTTCACGCCGGATAGCTAAATCATCTTTACCAACGGATAGACCAGAAACCTTCGCCGAACCAGAGGTTGGGCTTATAAAACACGTCAACATTTTCATTGTCGTGCTTTTTCCAGCACCATTGGGTCCCAAAAAGCCTACAACTTGACCCGTTGGAATATTGAAAGAAACATCGCTAACGGCCCATTGGTTACCGTATTTTTTCGACAGCTTGTTTACTTCAATTGACATGTAGAAAGTTACTCAACTACAATTTTTAACGTTGTTGATCCATTCGAATTGCCCAACCATAAGAAATATTGACCAGATGGAATTTCTGACAGCTTAATCGTCACTTGATTTTCACCAGGATATGTGGAGAACAATTCTTCTTGAAGCACCTTGCCTGAAATGTCTGTGATTCGCGTTGTCAGCTTATCCGTTGTTGTTGCTCCAAAGGCAACAACGATATGGTCTGTTGTTGGATTCGGGAATACCCGTAAACCTGTAACGCTTAGGTTCTCAATAGCACTATTACAGGTCATGGTGTCGACATTGATTGAAGCCGATCCCTCGCAGCCGTTTTGATCTGCAACGGTAACCGAATAGGTGTTCTTACTCATTACGTAAATAACTTCAGTGGTTTCAGTTGTGCTCCAATCATACGAGGCATAACCAGAACCAGGGCTTAATCTTAAAGAATCGCCAATGCAAATTACGGTATCAGCACCAAGTGAGATTACAGGTAATGATACATTACTTACGTTTATAGAATCCGTATAGGAACAGGTAAATTCGTCAGTAACCTTCAACCAATAGCTACCAGAAGTATTGATTAACAAGGAATCATTACTGGAGTTATTATTCCACTTATATGTTGTCATGTCTTTAGGCCCAACTAAATATCGACTTGAACCAGCACAAAGGCCAAAATCGCTACCCAAGCTAAATGTTGGCTGATTTCTAGTTGTTAGGTCGATTGTGTCGGACGATGGACAGCCAAAGCTATTGAACGCTGTAAGGTGATAAGACCCGGCACGTGTAACCCGGATATTTTGTAAGCTTGAAGCTGTATCATTCCATATGTAACCAGACAATGCGCCAGGGCCCAATATGGTAAACGTTCCCCCCATACAGAAGGTGTCGTCAGCACCTAGACTAAATGGCGATGAAGGGTTAGTTAATAGCGTGATTTGATCTGAGTACGTACAGCCATTTGTGTCTACAACAACTAGGTTGTGTGTTTTTTCAGCAGCTGTTTTAAAGGTTTGTGATGAGCCTTCTCCACTATTCCAGTTATACGATTTCATATTTCCTGGTCCTGTTAATTCGATGGCTTGTGACTCACAAATGGTGGTGTCGCTACCAAGATTAAATGTAGGTAGGCTATTCACATCAACAACCATGGTGTCATTATAGGTACAGCTATTCACATCTATCCCTGTAAAGTAAATCGTATCGGATTTTTTAACTTTAAAGGAGCGATTATTTGTGTTTATATATGTGCCTTGCCATAGGTAAGAGATTAGATTTTTAGACCCAACGATTGTGGCCGAATCGCCATCACAAAAACTTGTGTCTCTTGCTAAATCTTCAGTTAAAAATTGGTTAACCGTAACGGTTACAAACGTAGAATCAGAGCCACATTCTTGGTCGTTTGAAGTTACCACAAGTTTATACGTCGTTGTTGCAGAAGGCGAAACAGAAGGATTTGCTTTCTTACTTATTTCCTTACCGTTTCCGTCTTTCCACGAATAGTTAATTCCACGAATTCCAGTGCTACCAATACTTATGTTTCTTCCTGCACACACTTCTAGTTGAGTCTTAGGCAGCGCAGCTGACAGTTTACAACACAATGTAGAATCGCTTATGGTGGAAATTGTTGTTCGGCTAACACTTGGTGTTTGAGTAGTTAAACCAACTAGTGCTCCTCCAAACGAAGTACTATTAAGATTTAAAGTGAACGAATTAATTGGGTCTAAAGTAGAATTACACAATGTTGAACCATCTTTTCTAATTTTAGCTAGATATAAATCGTCATTGCCAGTGGTATTAAAAGATCGCGATGTTGATAAAACCACGAATCCGCCATCACCTGACTTGGTAACATCCGTTGGCCAATGACCATCTCTAGACGAACCGCCCACCAACAATGAGGTACTAAGTGCACCTGAAGAGTTAAAATCACAATAAAGGACCTCTCGATTACCCACTTGTGGTTCTGCATATCCAACAACAGCAAATCCAGCATTGGCTGGTTTTATTACAATGTCAAACCCTCTATCGTCACCAGTGGTACCGAGTGCTTGTGCATTGACTGAATTCCCAGAGGTATCGCAGGTCATAACAAATACGTCGTTGTCACCCACACTTATTGCTTTTGTCCAACCCGTAACGATATATGTATTGCGATCGACCTTAATGTCCCAACCAGCATCATCAGCTGTTGATCCATATGTTTTCATCCATTTAAATCCTCCAGTAGAGTCAAACTTTGCGATAAACGCATCTGAAGATCCTGAGCTTCCTGTAAGGCCACCATTCGTGATGCTATCATAGGTTGTTTGTCCGGTGATGACCACATTACCGCGACCGTCTTCGGCTAAACCATATGCTTCCTCATTTCCAGGGCTACCAAATGTTTTGTACCATCTAATATTCCCACCTGTGCCTAGTTTTGCCAGGAAACCTTGGTCTGCATTTGAATCATTTTTGACGTATCCGGTGATATAATACCCATTACTATACAGAGACCGAATGATGTTGTAACCATCTTCTAAACTATCGGATGCCACTGTACGTGCCCATTCCACTTTTCCAGATTTGTCTAGTTTTACTGCAATAGCGTCACCGTTTGCCTTATAAGATGTTGAGTTTCCAACCACAACATAACCTGAATCATTGGCTACTGTTACGTTCCAAGCCACATCGTCGCCACTTTCACCGTAGGCACTTGACCATTCGACTTGACCCATACCGTCAGTTTTAACGACCAACATGTCTTTCTTCCCCTTGCCAAAGCTTTCGGTATACCCTACGCTAATGTATCCACCATCAAGCGTACGTTCTATGGCATAGCTATTCTCAGCCTTCGAACCACCAATGGTTCTTTGAAAGAGGTTTTCTTGCGCTAAAACACTAGAAAATAAGCCTAACACGAGTGCAATTAATCCTATCGATTTTTTCATATTTAAGTTGTTCTTTTTCAAATTAACAGAAGCCTCAAGGAGGCGTAGTTAAAAGTAAAGCGCAATCTATGGATTATTCAAATACTTTAAAAAAAAGAAAAGACGTGATTTGGTATTTTTACACTACCCAGAATCAATAGTGTGTTATGCCTTAGGCTGCACCTGTAAATCGGTTACATAAGCGGGCGCTATATTCCACGAAGCTTTTTAGCCGAGTAGCGTATCCACTTTCTTTAATAAATTGGCCGTTTTCGTCCAATTCCGACGGGGTGTAATGCGATTCAAATTTATTTGGAGAGCAAACCGCTTGCCCACCCAAGTAGAAGATAAGTTTTTCGAATACCGACGACAATTGCATGGTTGGTAGTCGCCCTCCAATCCCAGAGCTCACCCCAACAAAAGCAAATACCTTATTGTCATACAGTGCTTTATGAGCTCCTCCGCTATAATGATTAGCCATGTTAGCTAGTTCAGGGGAGATAAGCCAGTTGTATTCTGGACTTAAAATGTAAACGAGATCTGCTTCAGCCCAAGCATTTAATAAGTTTTCACGGAAAGGTGTAGGTTTTGCATCATCAACAGGCTCACCATTAAAAAATGGTAGATCATATGACCGGAAGTCAACGATAGTACTTTCGTGATTCAATGACTTATGTAAAGTATCGATGGCTTTTGCAACTCGAATAGTGTTGTTGCCTTTTCTCGAGGTTCCAGATAATATAACTACTTTCATTTAACCGACTTCTTTAAGGTGTTTGCTTATTTCTTTGCAATTCCTCAGATTTCTACCCATATCAACAACAGCTAAGCGACTTTTTGGTTTACTACTAATTTCAAAACCTTCAGGTGTCTGCTCAATAGTAACAATGTCTTTAAACCCATATCCGTTGCGCACTAAAATCTTACAAGCGGTATCCGTTTTTTGAATCAGTGACATTTTCTTGGGGTGTTTCATCAAAAGCGCTTTCACCTTTATGTCGAAGGCATCTTGAGACCATTGGCTATTTTTAATCATGAAGCGTTGACGCATCTTTAGGTATAATTTCGGGTCAACATTCCCAATTTTTTCGAATTCCATGGCATGCCACGTGTTAAAAACAATCCCTATTCCAATTGCGATGATGATCGACCAATTGTGGTCAACGGTTAAGAAGTCGTAACCATACTTCATTTTACCTTGCTTAAAGGTAATCAAAGCCGCCGCGATTGGTAATGCGATTAAACTTACTTTAATCCAATTGATAAGATAAACGACTAGCTTAAATAGTGACCTACTGTTCATTTTATAAGTTTTTTAACAACAGGCATAGTGCCTCGTGTGTTAGGTTATTCGCCAATAATGACTTTACTGCAGAAAATAGCTCTTCTTCGCCAAGAGTTTCTGAATCGGAATATTCTTCCATTGTGGGGATTCCTTCCAGTTGACCGAGTTGACCTAAGTCATTACCCGTAAGTTTTTCAGACAGTCTAATTGAATCTGGAAGTGCATCTATACCTACGCCAATTGACGTGATAGGTTTTGGAATTTCAAAAAGAGAATCACCGTTGGCTCTACAGTAAAAATTTCCACCCATTCGCGATACAAGATCAATTTCAAACGGGTCAATATGATTTTTTTCATCTATTAATCGTTCATCAATGTGGAGTTTTACCACCTCACAGATTATTAGATTTCCAGCGCCACCACCATCACCCAATGGTTTAATTTCAATTACCTTACACTCCATTTGATAAGGAGATTCTTTTACCCGCGGTGGTTGAATAATGTCTGATTGTAATGCGGTAAACCCAGCTTTTTCAAACTCATTCACTTCCTTAGGATATGGAGAACTCGCCAAACTCATTTGCTGTACCATGTCGAACGTCACCATATTTATAACAACTTCTGGTACGGCTAAACAATTGTCGTAGGTGTTTTTGGTTGCACCTGTTCTTCCACTTCTTGCTGGTGAAAAAACAACGATTGGTGGATTTGCACTAAACACATTGAAGAAACTGAATGGTGCCAAATTGGGCACACCGTTCGCATCAATAGTGCTGGCAAAACAAATAGGACGTGGTCCAACTCCACCAAGTAAATATTGGTGCAGCTGCGGAATCGCTAGGCTTTTCGGGTCTATGCTTTTAATACTCATTAGGCTATGCTTAATAAGAAATAGTTTTTCTTCCCTCTTTGTAACAGTACAAATCGATTTTTGATTAAGTCTTTTTCGGAGAACGTAAAGTCTTCGGTTACTTTTTCTTTATTCACTGAAACGGAGTTCTCTTTTAAAGCACGCTTGGCTTCACCTTTAGAAGAAACTAAACCACATTCAGCGATAACATCTACGATGTTTCTATCTAATATTTCGCTCACATTACCTTGTTTGGCACCACTAAAGACATCTAAAAAATCTCCTTCGTCCAACTGGCGTAAGTTGCCCATTACATCATCAGAAAACAAAATGCCCGAAAGGTGTTGGGCTTTTTTAAGGGCATCTTCACCATGTACCCAGGTGGTTATATGTTCGGCCAATAGCTTTTGCAAACCACGTTGATGTTCGTTACCTGTATGTTCATCAATAGCTTTTTCGATAGTTTCTTTATCCAGAAGCGTAAATATCTTTATGAGTTTTTTAGCTTCTTCATCTCCTGTTTTAATCCAGAATTGGTAGAATTGATACGGGGATGTTTTGTCTTTATCCAACCATATGTTACCACCTTCAGACTTTCCAAATTTACTGCCATCAGATTTAGTCAACAAAGGAGCGGTAATCGCGTAAGCCTCACTTCCACCTTTACGACGGATAAGTTCGGTACCTGTAACAATATTACCCCACTGATCGCTTCCGCCCATTTGAAGCTTACAATTTTTATGCTCGTTCAAGTAATAAAAGTCATAACCTTGAACAAGTTGGTAGCTAAATTCAGTAAAAGATATTCCATCGTCAATCCTGTTTTTAACCGAATCTTTGGCCAGCATGTAATTAACGGTGATGTGTTTTCCAATATCTCGGATAAATTCAAGGAAGTTCAACTCTTTGAACCAGTCGTAATTGTTAGCCATTTCAGCCGCATTTTCTCCGGAGAAATCTAAGAATTGTTGCAGTTGTTTTTTCTGACAAGCCAGGTTGTGATTTAAAGTATCGAGATCCAATAGGGTTCGTTCCGCTTTTTTCCCAGACGGGTCACCTACCATTCCTGTAGCACCACCTACTAAAGCAATAGGTTTGTGTCCGGCACGTTGTAAATGGACCAACAGAATTATGGGCACCAAGTTGCCAATATGCAGAGAGTCAGCAGTAGGGTCAAAACCAACATATCCAGTGATTTGCTCTTTCATGAGTGCATCTTCTACTCCTGGTATATGTTGATGATGAAGTCCTCTCCACTGAAGCTCTTCTATTAAATCAAAATTGGGTGTAAACGGCATGCTTTAAAATTTACGGCAAAGATATAGGCTTAAAGGTAAGAGGCAACCTGCAGCATAAGGGAAGAGTGCTTAATTTGCACTATGAATAATTACACCATACAAGAGGCGACTATCAACGACATTCCTGCGCTAATTGAGGTGTTTAAATCAAGTATAAAAGCGGCCGCTACACAAGACTACACCACCGACCAAATTCCTGAATGGTTACGGTCTGCTAAAAACGGAAAGCGTTGGACGGAATTGGTAGAACAACAGATTGTAATTACACTCCATCGAAACAATACGATAGTTGGCTTTATTTCATTAAAGGATAAAAAGTATATTGATTTTGTATACGTTCATGGGAACCATCAGAAAAAAGGTGTTGCACAAATACTGATGGACGAACTAATTAAAACAGCAAAAAAACAGGGGCAATCCACCATTTCGTCGGATGTAAGCTACACGGCACGACCTTTCTTCGAGAAGAATGGATTTACAGTTATTCGACAAAACAAGAATAAACGTGGCGATGAAGTGTTGGTTAACTTCAAGATGGTGCTGACGCTTCCTACTGTTTGATTACCCGTGCGGTAAACAGTCCAGTTTCTGATGTTACACTAATGAAGTAGATGCTAGGCGATAAGTCTGTTAAATCAATTTTGTGATTGGGTTGCAACGTGCCCGATAACACTTGTTCGCCGGTCATTGATGTAACAACGTAGTCACTTTGATTTTGAACGTCAAGGTCAATGGTTATGTCGCCTTCCGTTGGATTCGGGTAAACCAGTATTGGCTCATACGAAGCAACAGGTAATACCGAGGCCTCTTCTTCTACCAATGCCATAACTTCATTCGTCATTTCGTCAAACTCATCGTCAAACAAGACCCGTGCACGATTGGTATAGGTAGTACCAATTTGTAGGTTTCCTGACATCTTCATGGTAAAGGCAATATGGCCTTCATCGTCCACAATCTCACCATTTTTGGTAGGATTCGGAGGTAGGTTGATGTTTGGGAATTTGTACACAAATATGGCGTAATCTGAATACTTAGGTCCTTCAATGGTTGTTGGTACAACGTTATGACTCCATGACACATCTATGATTTCTTGTATCGTATTGTTTAAGTCTACGGTATCGATTACATACACCGTACGTACCGTATCGGACGTGTAATTGGCAAATGAGATTTGATATGTAATGGATTCGGCATCTGGGTTAATAAATGCGGTATCAGACCAGGTAGTTTCAGGATTAACGAATTTTCGAACATCATCGTCTTCAGGCATTACCCTTTGGGTTAACGAACTGGAATTGTTATCATCATTTTCTTCCGTTTCGTTTTGAACAATGTCGGCCGTGAGTTCAATAAACTCATCTGCATCTTGCTTAACCTTAAACAAGCACTTGATTACCCCTCTTTCACCAGGAGACAAATCATTAACGTTCCAATATGCTGTGTCGCCTTCCACTTTTTGCGGTGCAGGAGACGCAATCATTTTTTCTAAATCGTCATCAAAGGCAAGTTTTACAATTCCTTCTACAAGCTCATTTGATCCTAAGTTTTCATAGTTGATGTAATACTGTTGCAAATTGGCAGCGATAACTCTTGGTCCTGACGAAGCCGATAGTTTCACCTTTAAGTCTCTAATATTACTCTGTTGGACCATTGGAAAATCAACGTCGCGCTTAACATCACCAGCTTTCAACTCAACGGTTTGCGTTAGCTTACTGCATGTGGATGGACCCCAGAATTGTGCTGGGGTTATGGTTATATTGTATTTACCCTCTTCCAGGTAAATTTTATAAATACCGTTGATGTTTGGCCGTATTACACGATTGCCAGGTTCTATTCGAATAATGTTTTTGTTAAGACGTTCGTCGCGTCCATTAATCATGCAGTTATCGTCCTTATCGTGGTAAACAGTGCCAGACAAAATCGCAAATTTCTTCTCAATGTTTTGCATAGAAAGTCTTGCGACATGATTTAGACTAATACCTCGATAATCGGTGAACTCACCTGAGGCGAAAAGAACATTATTATGAAATAGGAGGTCATTAACTGTAGCAAGTTGCCCCACATTTAGCGGTTCCCATTTCCCATTTTCATATTTTACAATGGAATACACCGTTTGGTCGGTTGAGAATTTAAATATGCCAGAAGCATATAAAACGTCTCCCGCAGAAACGATGTCTGAGACGTAAGTAACCTTATCTAAGCCTTCCATTATTTTTACAGCGGTATCACCGTCTACTGCAAAAAAGTACATTGGCGTCTCATTAGAATTTATGGTACCCACAGCTACGATACCTTTGTTGTAGGATACGAGATGATAGGGGCGGGCATAGTTGTATGTAAAAGGGTTTAGTTCTCCTTTTTCAAAATGTGCTAAGTACTTGGTTCGAGTACCACCAACTTTTGTAAAGGCACCACCAATGTAGAAGTGATCTCCGCTGCCTATCGATGACAAAACAGCACCGTTCACACTTTCAAGTTCTTTGATACCTGATTCCACCCACTTTTCACCATTGAAAAATCCAAGATTCGCACTGTTTTCTACTTCGGTACTTGAAAATTGACCAGCAACAACCAATAGATTATTGTAGATGTTTAGGTCTATCACTGTCTCAAAGAATTTTACTGAATTGGTACTGATGTTTGGTACATTCTTATACGTTCTGTTTGAATATTTAACCAAACTACGTGCATTCGAAATAGTATTAAACCGATTAAACTGACCACCGATGTATAGCTCGTCTTTATACCATTTTAAGGTGTTAATTCTTGCGCCTGAGTCACACTTAATGCCAGGTAGGTGTATCCAGATAGTACCATTCCAAACAGATATCCCAAACTGAGTTGCACCATCAGTACTCCCCACTTTGTATGCGACAGCCACGGTTTTTTCTAATTCCGTCATAGCAACCGGACTATGCTTTAGTCCTCCATTTAAGGATTGCCAGACTTGAGCAGAACTCGTAGAACAAATCAAACCAAGGGCGGAACAAAGTATAAGTACGTGTCTCATTATTTTTTCAGTTTAAATTGAAGGGATAAATCGGTACCAAAACCAGACATTTTTTGCGATATATCGTTGTGTTTCATCATATCCAATGCATCGGCATCGTACCTCACGAGTAGTTTTAGTTTTATACGGTCATTAAGGGCATAACCTGATGCAACATAACCTCCGTATGTCAAAGACAGACGGTTAAAGCCCGGCAAACGCTGCACGGACAGTTGATTCAGGTCTGCATTTAGTATTGTCCCAGTACCACCTATAAGGTACTGAATGTTTGTGTTTAGTCCCACCGTAAAGTCAAACTTTTCTCCGCTATAAATGGTTTTCCCAATAGATAATGGAACGGTTATGTATCGATATCTCGGACTGGTAACACCGTTTACAAGGGTATCTCTGTAGTTGTATCGCGGGTAACTTGTATCACCATTTGCGTCGACTCGAAGCACGGAGTCGTAGATTTCATATTTGAACCTTGGGCTATTCTCTTGACCTTTTTCTTGATATTTTACACCTGAGGCAATCTGCATCCCTTTGAAGCCAGCGCCAATGTCAAATCCAACATTTGGTCGGAATGAGGCAGATTCGTTACCATTTCGATAATTGGTGTAATTGGTGATGTTAGAATTTAACTGTTGACTTAACTGACTACCTCCAAACGACAATCCAATGAATGGGTCGATAAATTGAGTCAGCGGGTTAAAGGTGTCAATCAAAGAGGCCATTGGGTACATATAAAATGGAGGCTTTTGATCTAGTCTTTCTTCAACTGTAAGCAAAGGAGCACCGTATGGGTCAAACCTATTGTACAATGCAACATTTGATTTGGGTAATAACGTAAGAAGTTCAAACTGCGGACTTACCACTTTCGTGGACTCCTCAGTTCCTTTAGTACCCGTTTTGCCTTTTTGATCAGTTCCACTGGTTTTGTTTGCGCCGCTTTTGGATGCAGTTTTTGTTGACTTAACAGTTTCTTTCTTTACCTCACTTGGCTTTTTGCTTTCATTTACCTCGTCAACCGTATTTGATGTAGAAGACGCGTTGATAGTCTCTTCTATTTCCAATATGTTATCCGGTGTCTCAACTTTACGGGTGTCTGCCGTTTTGCTATCTTCTATTCGCGGTGCTATTTTTTCTTTTTTCTTCGTTTCAATGTCAACTTGATTTTGAACCTCAGTTTGATTGGCCAAAGAAGTAGAATTCATATTATAATACAGAAGCCCGCTAGCGGAAAGCAACAAAATGCCAATACCAAACCACAACCAAACGAAACGTTTTTTCTTTTCAGGGTGCAATTCACCTGCTAACTTGGCCCATTCAGAACCATCTAAAGGCAATTGCGATCCCTGCAAATTGTCTTTAAACAAATCATCGATATGTTTCTTTTTGTTAGCCAATGTTTAGTTGTTCTTTAACCAGTTTCTTAAGCATCTTACGCGCTCGTGCCAATTGTGACTTAGAGGTGCCTGTGCTTATATTCAATTCTTTTGCTATATCATTATGCGAATATCCTTCAATCGCATATAAATTAAACACCATTCTATACCCATCAGGTAGCTGAGCGATAATTTTATACAAATCGCTCAGCTTGACTTCGTCTTCGTCTTCCAAAGTAAGTATATAGCTAGTATCATCATTTCCGTATTCGTGCACCTTTTCAGCTTCTTCGAAGTGCAAGTATTTTGTGCTCTTTTTAAAATGGTCAATGGCTGTATTAATCATTAACCTCGTCATCCAAGTTTCAAGCGTACTCGTGCCTTTAAAGTTTTCAATTCTTTTGAAAACCTTTATAAAGCCTTCATGGAGCGCATCTTTAGCGTCTTCCATATTTGAGCAATATCTGGCACATACCCCTAACATTTTGGGCGCATAATTTTCAAACAATATCTTTTGGGCACGTGAATCATTGTCAATACAGGCAGATATAATATCCTGTTCGGTTGCCAAGTTTCTTTCTTTACCCATTAGTCTCCAGAATCAACCAAAGGTTGCATCATCAAACATAAAAGTTTGAAAAATTCTTTTTAGACTATAGAATAGATTGTTATTCAAGTTGTTACGATGCCTGACCTGAAAGGAATACAGTAAGTTTTGATAGATTTATTACAAATCCCAAACCGACCTACGCGATTTTCCCATCTGATTTCTTATTTCCAACCAAAAAGCAACAAATAAGTAGATTAATATCGGTGATCCGAATGTGATGAAAGAGAGGTAAATAAAGTACAAGCGAATACGGGAATCTTTAAGACCTAATTTTTCGCCTATGTAAGCACATACGCCAAAGAAGCGTTGCTCAATGATAAACTTCCAAGTATTTAAAAATTTCTGTTTCATTCAAACTTGTTTCAATATGGCATTTCCTAGTTGTTAGGGCAAACAAGGCTTAAAAGTACAAAACTTATTATGGAAGCGCAATACCCCTCAGATTGTTGTGTGTTGCAAATACTGCAGTCTCACGAATTACAATGGTATAACTTCTTCGTGCAAATGCCCTGGCTTACGTATGGGTATTCGAGACTTTTAGTCGAGGAATGCCGCCATTTGTCTTTGAAGTGACTGAGATTCTACACCGGCAGCTGTTGCAAAATCTTCCCCTTTCGATTTATATATAATTCCTCTTGACGAGTTTACCAAAAGGCCGCAATTCGCATTAATTCCAAACGCAGAAACATCGTCTAAACTACCGCCTTGACTGCCTACTCCTGGCACCAACAGAAAATGATCTGGAACAATGGCTCTAATTTCTTTAAGTTTTTCGGCTTGTGTAGCACCTACAACAAACATCATATTTTCAGGGTTACCCCACGATGCTACGTTTTCGATGACACGTTCATACAGTTTTTGCTCACCAACCGGTAAGTGCTGAAAATCTTGACTACCGCTATTTGACGTAAGGCCTAATACAATAACTACTTTACCATAGCTCAAGAATGGTTCTACAGAGTCTTTGCCCATATAGGGGCTTACGGTAATGCTGTCAAAATCCATGTTTTTCAAAAACGCTTTGGCATACATTTTACCCGTGTTTCCAATATCACCTCTCTTGGCATCGGCAATGGTAAAACAGTTTGTAGGAATACATTTTAGTGTTTCCTCCATAATGGTCCACCCTTCTGCTCCGTACTGTTCGTAAAACGCCGTATTAATTTTGTACGCTACAGCATATTGATTTGTGGCCTCTATTATGGCCTTGTTGAACGTCAGGATAGATTCAGTCGTTTTCGGAAGGTGGTCTGGTAGCTTCTCAACATCGGTGTCAAGACCAACACATAGGTAACTTTTTTTGGTCTTAATTTCTTGTATTAATTCGGAAACTGTCAATGAAATAATTTTTGGCGAAGATAGGGTTTGAATTTTTCACAAGGGTCTTACAATCCCAACAAAAACACAGCTGGTCTTTTGTGAAGCGCATCTTGTTTGCTACTCCACTCGTTTAAGGGCATAGTATTGATTTGTTCCGATTCCAATGTCAAATCAACAGCAACACAAAGTTTCGTTTCGCTCGGAAAGCTTTGCTTTAGTTCAGCTATAAAAGAGGCGTTGCGGTAAGGCGTTTCAATAAAGATCTGCGTTTCGTTTCTAGATAGGTCCGACAGCGCTTGTTTTAGTTTTTTCTTTTTTAACTGGTCGTCGTGTGGCAAGTATCCATGAAAACAAAATGATTGACCATTAAAACCCGACGCCATTAACGCCATCATGATAGACGAGAAACCAACAAGGGGCACCACTTCTATGTATTTTTTATGTGCAATGCGAACCAGTTGATGTCCAGGATCAGCAACACAAGGAAGTCCTGCATCAGAAATAAGGCCAATATCTTTACCCTTATCACATGCTTTTAAGTATGATGGGAAATCTTGAGGATCGGCGTGCTTATCCATAAAATGAAAAATAAAATCATTTTGATGGATCGGGGACTCTATGGCTTTAAGAAACGCACGTGCAGGTTTCTCATTCTCAACAATAAACTCGTCGAGGCCATGGATAATGTCCAGATTATATGGAGGCAAAAAGTCTTTGTTACCTTCTCCTAAAAAGTTAGGTATGAGATATAACTTGCCTTTTACATTTTGCATCTTACAACAGGTCTTCTGCTATTTGAATCGTTTCATACAAATAGATATCCTTCTTTAAAGCTTTGTGCCAAACTTTAGCTCTTACTGCTTTGGTGCTATCGGCTTTATACACTTCTTCATCCGACTTCAAAGAGGTAATAAGCATATCGTCATAAGGCTTAAATAGGGTGCTATAATTATCTGAGATTTTCTTCTGAGACACAACTTGATTTTGATACGTTTCTAAATTTAACGTAAAAATGTGTTTGTCTCGTTGCGCCTTCCAACGCATAGCATTTCGATCAACTTCATTGAAAAGCGTGTTACTGTCTATGCGCTTTTGACTGGCTTTAATGACGCGTTTGAAACCAGATTTTGTCGCATTATCAATAGCATAACTGGTAGTTTCTATTTTGTCCCACTCAAGGCTATTGTCCTGTTCTTTTTCACCTGTGGGAATATACGTGTAGTTGTCTGGCCAAATAATATCGGGAGTAACACCCTTCAACTGTGTGGTACTGCCATCAATTCGGTAAAACTTTTGTGTTGTAATTTTTAATGCACCCAAGTCTGGATACCCAGTTCCTCTTAAGGTTCTATTCAAGTCAAAAAATTGTTGAACACTCCCTTTTCCATGTGTCGTATGAGAACCAACAATGATTCCTCGACCATAATCTTGTATAGCCGCAGCTAAAATTTCGCTGGCAGAAGCACTAAATTCATTAACCATAATTACAACGGGCTTGTCCCATAGCTTACCACCGTTGGGGTCTTCCAATATTCTTGCCGGATAGTTTCGGGCCTTAACTTGTACTACGGGTCCTTTGTCGATAAAGAATCCAGCAATATCAACCACGTCTTGTAATGACCCTCCACCGTTATTTCTTAAATCAAATATTAAGGATTTGGCTCCTCCTTTTTGAAGTTTCTTTAACTCTTTTTTTACGTCCTTAGAACAACTACGGCCACCCTCTTTATTGAAATCAGCATAAAAGCTTGGAAGGTATAGGTAGCCAACCTTTTCATTCGATTCATCTTTAAGAATGACTGATTTGGCATACGTTTCTTCCAACTGAACGATATCACGAATGATTGGAATTATCTTAATTGTTCCATCTGGTTTTTGAACCGTCAAGCGCACCTCTGTGCCTTTGTCTCCTCGTATAAGTTTAACGGCATCATCAATTCTAGCGTTAACAATATCAACCGCTTCGCCATCGCCCTGGGCCACTTTAATAATTAAATCGTTTGCTTTCAATTCGCCTTGAAGCGCTGATGGTGAGCCAGGTACAATCGATGTTACGCGTATGTATCCGTCTTTTTCCTGGAGTTGAGCTCCAATGCCTTGAAGTTGTCCGCTCATGCGGATATCAAAGTTCTCTTTGTCGGCAGGTGGGAAATACGTTGTATGGGGGTCATACAAGGTGGTGATCGCATTTACATATGTGGAAAGACGCTCTCGGCGCTCGAGTTTTTTTAAACGTTCAAACCAATCGTTATGATTTTTTAAAACGGCTTTACGCGTCTCAACTTCAATTTCTGAAAGCGTTTTGATTTCGTCGGTATTGGTGGAGTCACTTTGTTTTTTATTTTCAACGTCTAAAGCTGTCGCTACACGGGTCATAACATTATATTTCAAATACTTTCTCCATCGTTCTTTCATTGCTGATTCGTTCTGAGCATAAGGAAGGTCTTCTCCAAAATCAACACTATCATTTTTTGTGAAATCGAATGGTTCAGCCAAGATCTCTCTATAATAGGTCTGACACTCTTTAATACGTCGATCTATTAAGTTAAGCGTGTTGTCAAAAAACACGTATGTACCTGCCAAGGTTTGATCATCGATTTTTTGCCGATTGACTTCTAGTTGTTCCACATCTGATGCTAACAAAAAGCGCTTATTACCGTCAATATATTTAAGGTAGTTGTCGAATGCCTTCTCACTCAACTCATCGTTCATTTCTAACGGAGAGAAGTGCATGTAGTCTAAGTTTTCTTTTATCACTTTTAAGAGAACTTCTTCACCTGTATCATTTTGTTTCAAAATGAATCCCCAACTTATAAGGACGATTGGTACAGCCACCATGCTGATTTTAAAAAACTTTCTCATACGTATACTATTTCTGAATTTGGCTTACACCACAAAACAAGCAATTATTGTGCGAATCTACAGCCATGTTTATTCCTTATCTAGGATATTAACGAAAGGTAAATGTAAACCATGCCAAAAAACGTGTTTTTTCGATGTTTCAGAACATTTGACCGATAAAATCTATACGCTTTTTGAAAAGTAGTTTATTTGCAATGCATTTGATACAATAAAAATGAAACATCTAAAAACAGTAACTATCGGTCTAATCTTCATTATTGGTTTAGGCGCTGAATCTTTACACAAAGGGAAACATAGCAACAGTAAAGATCCTGTGGCTTTTGATTTGGATAATTTGAATACAAACGTAAATCCTTGTGATAACTTTTATTCTTATGCCATTGGCAATTGGCAGAAGCTAAATCCAATACCATCGACTGAAGGACGTTGGATGAGTTTTAATGTTTTAGCTGAAGAAAATAGAACAAAAATTCAAGGTATTTTGGATGAAGCCCTACAGGCGTCGAACCCTTCAAAAGGGACGGATTTACAATTGATACAGGATTTTTATAAGTCAGCCTTGGATACTCAAATGCGCGAGGAACGCGGCTATGAAGCACTGCGACCCATATTAGAAACGATCAACCAGATAAATGACGAAATGCAGTTAAATCATGCATTTGCTTCACTGAGAAGAATGCGGGTTTCTACACCAGTATCTCTCTATGTTAGTGTAGATGCTGAAAATAGCAATGAACATATTGTTGGCGCAGGTCAATCGGGTTTAACACTAGGTGATAAGTCTTATTATTTGCGTACGGAGGAAAAATATGTGGAGATACGATCTAAATATAAAGACCACATCGACGAGATATTTCGAATCGCAGATATTGAAGGAGATAACGCAGGTGGTAGGATACTAGATTTAGAAACAAAGCTGGCACAAATAAACTGGGACCGCAAAGATTTGCGTGATGCTGATAAAACGTATAACCGCATGATGGTTGAGGAGTTTGACCAAACGCTAGTAAATCTACAAATTAGAGAGATGTTAAATGTGATGGGTCTTGCACATGCCGAAGAGATTGTTGTAGGACCTGTGAGCTACTACAGAGAATTAGATAAACTGATTAAAGTAATTGGTATTGAAGAGTGGAAGTTGTACTTAACATGGCATGTGTTCTCCAGTTTTTCTGCACACATCAGTGATGAGTTTGAGCAAAAAAGCTTTGAGTTTTTCAGTCAAGAGTTACGAGGTGTTAAAGAGATGCGTCCTCGAAAAGAGCGTATCTTAAGAACGATTGATGGTAATCTAGGGGAACCATTGGGCAAATTGTTTGTAGAGCAATACTTTCCTCAAGAATCAAAAGAATACATGTCTACGCTGATAGAAAACCTTCGAGGAGCGTATAAAGAAAGCATTACGAATCTAACATGGATGGGAGCTGAGACCAAGGAGAAAGCCTTAAAAAAGCTGTCCTCCTTTACCTATAAAATTGGTTACCCTGACGAGTGGAAAGAGTATTCGAAACTAGATATTCTACCTAACGAGTACCTACAAAACTTGTTAAATTTAAGTGCATTCCGATATGATTTAATGATCAGCAAGTTGGGCAAACCCGTAGACAAAAAAGAATGGCATATGTCGCCTCAGATGGTTAACGCCTATTACAATAGAAGTGGTAATGAGATTGTTTTTCCTGCAGGTATTTTACAGCCACCATTCTTTCACCCCACGTTTGATGACGCTATAAACTACGGGGGTATTGGCGCGGTAATTGGCCATGAGTTTACCCATGGTTTCGACGACCAAGGAGCCAAATATGACTGGGATGGTAATAAAAATGATTGGTGGACTGCAGAGGATAAAAAACGGTTTAAAGAATTAACTCAGAAGCTTGCAGATCAATATAGTAGTTACGAGGTGCTTCCAGGTGAGTTCGTTAACGGACAATTAACATTGGGAGAGAACATAGCAGATTTAGGTGGATTGACTTTGGCGTATATGGCTTGTGAGAAAGTGATGTCAAAAAAGAAAGATCTAAAGATTGATGGATTTACTTGGCAGCAAAGATTTTTTCTTGGATGGGCTAATGTTTGGAAAGGAAACATCACAGATGAAACCCTGAGAAATCGAATTTTGACAGACCCACATTCACCTGGAGAGCAAAGGGTAATTGGACCATTAATCAACATTCCAGAGTTTCAAGAAGCGTTCAACTGCAAAAACACCAAAATGTCTAAACCTAAGAACGAACAGATCAAGATTTGGTAATCTGTTTGGCCATAAGTAAGGCTTTTGCGTTGAGTTCATGTTGTTGGCAAAACCAACTTTTAGCACTCAAAGAGGTTTGATTATTCGACCGTAAAATAACTTTAAGGAGATACTTTTCCCTGCAATTTACCCTTACCTTTGCAATATGGTTAGGGTTATTATTTTTCTACTTCTTATTGGAAACGTATCAATTGGGTTTACCCAAGACACGATAAGTTTTATGCATTATAATCTGTTGAATTACCGCAACACCACAAACCAATGCACCAATAGTACCAATAATCCAGACACAAAAGAAGGGCACCTAGAAACGATAGTTTCTCATGTTAAACCTGATATCCTTACCATTAACGAAATGGGGGCAAATTGGTTGAACCCCAATAAACTTCTTACAAATTCTTTGAATAAAAATGGCGTTAGCCATTTCGATCAGGCGGAATACGCCAATAACAGTTTTAGTGGCTTAACTAACATGTTGTTTTTTAACAGCAACAAGTTAGAGTTGTACAATCAGGTTGCGTTAGATAAAGATGTCAATAATGCAGAAATGGTTAGAGTCATTGATGTTTACACACTATTTGTTAAAAATGGAGCACTTTTAACCGGCGACACAACATTTCTTACCGTATTTGTTGCTCACTTAAAGGCAGGGTCGACATCAGCTGATAAAGACAAAAGACAAGAAATGGCAAAAGCGGCCATGGAATATTTAAAAAATAACCACAAGTCTCACAGTTATTTCTTTGCTGGTGATTTCAATATACAAACACACAGCGAGGCTTGTTACCAAACCATCACAAAAAACAGCGCTACAACGATTCGTTTTTACGACCCCAAAGACGCCCCGGGCAGTTGGAACAATAAAAGTACTTACTCCAATTTACATACACAGAGCACCCACGACGGAGATTCTAGGGGTGGTTGTTTTAGCACTGGAGGAATGGACGATAGATTTGACTTTATACTCTGTGGCAAAGAGGTTATAGAAGGCACTTACGGTGTGCAATACTTGGATGGGACATATACAGCACTTGGTCAAGATAGCCGAAGGTTTAATGGCAACATTAAGTATCCAGCGAGCAACATTATCCCAGCATCAGTGCAAAATGCGTTGTATGAGATGTCTGACCACCTTCCTGTGCTGATGGATGTATCGGTAAAAGACAATAGCGTTTCGGTAAATAAAATCGCAACTAAATCCAAAATAGTTATTTCACATTTAAATGATGGTGATTTGAAGGTGCACTTGCCTGTTGGGCATACATACCCGGAGTTAAGAGTCATGGACATGGGCGGGAAAATTGTTCGGCAAAAGGTCAATCTTGAAGGAACCAAGTGGCACATTGCTACTGCTGGTCTACCAAGTGGATTGTACCTTGTAAATGCGATCACGAGCACTGGTGAGGTGTACACACAAAAAGTTGGAATTCAGGGTAATTAATGGGTATAACTCGAGCCATACTCATTATCTGTACGCTGATATTAAGTGGGCCTGTATTTGCCCAATACGACTTTTACAATAAGCCCAAGGTTGAAAAATTTGCTTACATAGGAGGTAGCTATTTTTTTGGTGACATTGGAGGCAGGTAGAAAAACTCGGTTCTTCTTTTTGGCTACGAAGACTTGGATCTAAGTGCTACAAAACCATGTCTTGGCGCTGGAATACGGCAAAACTTCAACCAGTTGCTTGCTTTAAGAACAGGATTAAGCTATGTATACCTAGAGCAATCGGATGCAAACTCTTTTTCCACAAGCAGACACCCCAGAAACCTGAGTTTTAGAACCCATATACTAGAGGCATCGGCATTGATAGAATTTCGGGTAGCCAAATTCAATTTGAATACAAAAAAGAGAAGAAGTAGTTGGGAGTATTATGTTTTTGGCGGCCTTGGTGGGTTTTATTACAGCCCACAGGCCAAGTACAAAACTAGATATGTGTCTTTGCGACCACTAACTACAGAAGGCCAAGGGTTAAAACCACGAACGAAGCCCTATTCGTTGGTTGATATTGCCATCCCTATTGGTGGTGGGTTGCGCTATGGGTATGGATTTGGTAATACCGTTTATGTGGAGATGGGATATCGCGCTACGAACACGGACTATATTGATGATGTAAGCACAAGTTACTATTCGTGAGAAGAATTACTGATTAACCGAGGAAGGGTATCTGCGGCAATGAGTTATCGGGGAGATGAAGATCAATATAAAGCAGGACGGGATAGAGGAAGCCGGTTTAACAAGGACCACTACTTCTTAATAAATATTGGACTTTCTATGCCTTTAAGAAGCAGAAAACCGACCTGGTTTCAAGGAAAGTGACCCCTTGTACAAAAAATATAAAATCACATACGGAAAATAATTCTAGCACCACTTATAATTAAATAGGGTCTTTTTGGAAAGCACGTGTAATTAAAATTGAATTCGAAATCAGTTTTAATTATGCAAAAGTCTTATCACATTTTACTCGTTTTATTATTGACCGTTGTTGCCTGCAACAACCAATCTACCTTACCCGTTTATAACCCTGAATTTGTAGAACATATCTCGGCGTATACCTCTGGGGTTGTTGGAAGAGATGCATCCGTTAAAGTGGTTATTTCTGAACCAATCAAACAAAGTAAAATGGGAAAAATTGACCCAAACATCCTGCTGGATTTCAGTCCAAGTATTAAGGGTAAAGCACAATGGGTGGACAATAGAACCATTGAGTTTACTCCCGATGAAAAATTACCAAGAGGAACAGTGTATCAAGGAGTCTTTTATTTAGGTAAACTAAAAACAATTAAAAGAGAACTTAAAAAGTTCCCTTTTCGGTTTGAGACCAGAAAACAGAAGCTCAACCTCGTGCTGAATGGAATACGCACGTATGGCGACAATAATCCAAGATACCGGCACTTGTCTGGTATGGTGCAATCGAGTGATAAGGAGCAGATTGCATTGATAAAAGAATGTTTGTCTGGGGATGATGGATCAAAGCCATTGCATATAAAATGGTTATCTCATACAGAAAACACATTCCATTTTAGAATCGACAGCCTGAAAAGAGGGGAGTATCAAAAAGATGTGATTTTGAAACTACGAGGTAAAAGCGTGGAGGCTGAAACAGACGATACAAGAGTTGTTCACTTGGCTGGAATGGGAATATTTAGATTGGAGTCTGTTCGGGTTACGAACGAACCTGATCAAAAAATAGACATGTATTTCTCTGAAAGTTTAAACAGCGTCCAAAGCTTAATTGGTTTGATTTTGCTCGACAGCCAGAGAGTCAAAAATTACGAACTATCTGGCAACAAGGTCACCATCTATCCGAAATCAAGGTTGACCGACGCCCATACTTTATTTTGCTCGGCGGATATAAAAAATTATGCCGGTTATAGATTGAAAAAGGACGCTTCACGAACAATCAATTTCGAAAGAACTAAGCCTAAGCTTAGAATGATTGGGAAGGGCACAATTGTGCCAGATGCAAAAGGTGTTGTATTCCCTTTTGAGACGATGGCGCTTAAGGCGGTAGATGTTTGGATTTATCAAATACACGAAAAGAACATCCCACAATTTCTGCAGGTGAATGATCTTGACGGCAACAACGAATTATCTCGAGTGGGGTCGTTGGTATATTCGGGTAAGGTGGATTTAGGTGAACGCAAAAAACCATTGGAGAACCAGTGGTCTCGTTACACGTTAAACATCAACAAATACATCAAGAAACAACCAGGAGCTATTTATCGCGTTTTGATAGGTTATAGAAGTTCGTATACATTTTTTGAGTGCAAAGAAGGGCAAAGTGATTATGCACTTGATGAAGACGGGCTATACCACGAGTATTATAATGGAGAAAACAACAACTTAGTGGGTTACTCCCCTTGTGACAGACGGTTTTACTACAGTGGTTCTCTATGTCGAAACATTTTGGCATCGGATATTGGCCTAATCGTTAAAAAAGGTGCCGATGAAAAGACCCATGTTTTTGTTAGTTCTTTAATCAACGCACAACCTTTGGCCAATACCAAACTCGATTTTTTTACCTACCAGAATATTAAAATCAAAACGGTATATGCCGATCAGTTGGGAATGGCTGAAACCAAGCTTACTAAAGAGGCGTATATGGTTGTGGCCAGTTCTGGAGCCCAAAAAGGATACCTCAAATTGGGAAATGGCCGTAACAACTCTACAAGTAAGTTTGATGTTGGAGGCGTAAATGGCTCGGCCATGGTTGATGGAAAGATTTATACTGAACGGGGAGTATGGCGACCGGGTGATAGTATTTATACCTGTTTTACGCTACAAGACAAACAAAATAACTTACCTGTGAATACACCGGTCACGTTTGAACTTGTTAACCCCCGAGGTCAGGTGGTAAGAAAAAAAGTAAGAACCACGTCTGTTGGTGACGTGTATGATTTTAGAACTTCAACGGAAGCGAAGTGGTTTACAGGAAATTATACAGCGCGTGTTAAAGTGGGTGGCTCGACGTTTTATAAAACACTGGCTATAGAAACGGTTAAACCTAACAGATTGAAGATTGCGATAGACGTCAAAGACAGCATGATTACCGTTGGCACCAAAAACCGCATTTCAATCGTGGGGTCTTGGTTACATGGAGCACCTGCACCAAATATGAAGTATAACGTTAAAGGCAGGCTTACTCCTGTGGCAACCAAATTTGCAAAGTTTGGCACTTTCATTTTTGATGACAGAACCAAACCAAGTCAAGCCAAGGAAATGATTTTGTCGGAAGGATCTTTAGACGAAAATGGTGCTGTACACTTTGAACCGGATTTCGCTTTAAACAATGATGTGCGCGGTAGCTTACAAGTGAACCTGATGGCCAAGGTGTTTGAAAAAGGAGGAAATTTTAGTCAAGACTACGGCACTTTTCCTGTTAAAGTTTATAAGAGTTATGTTGGGATAGAATCACCAAAAGTGAACGAACGTGACAACAGCTTAGAAACCGGTAAACGTCATACGTTTCGATTGGCCAATGTAACAGACAAAGGAGAACCGATATCTGGAAAGAAAGTAGAGGTCAAAATCTATAAAATTGATTGGAACTGGTGGTGGGATAACAACGGCAACCTTTCAACGTATATGCAATCCAACAGCTTATTTCCTGTGCTCGACACCGTTGTAACCACCGACGGCAAAGGGTTATCTGCAACTTCCTTTAGACTTCCATACCCGAACTGGGGGCGTTTTGTTATGATTGCTAAGGATCCAATTTCGAAACACAAAAGTTCACACACTTTCTATATAGATTGGCCTTATTGGAAACGTGGGAATAGAAACAACACAACTCAGGCTAAAACGATTGTTTTAACGAGCAATAAAGGGCAATACGGTGTTGGTGAAAAGGTAAATATAACCATTCCATCGTCGGATTTTGGAAGGGCCTTGGTTTGTGTCGAAAACGGGTCGTCAATACTTAAAAAATTCTGGATCAATGGAAGCACTGGTGAAACCAAGTTTAGCTTTAGAACTAATGCGAAAATGACACCTAACGTGTATGTTCATGTCAGCTACCTACAAACCTATAAACACAAGGATAATGACCTACCTGCACGGTTGTATGGAATCTTACCTATAAAGGTCGAAAACAAACAAAGTCATTTACTTCCGCGACTGCTTGTAAAAGATGAAATACGACCCGACAAACGCGAACTTGTTCAAGTCAAGGAGAAATATGGACGGCCCATGACGTATACCCTTGCTGTTGTTGACGAAGGGTTGCTGGATTTGACACATTTTAAAACACCGGACTTGTGGAGTCATTTTTACCAAAAGCAAGGTCTTGGTGTTCGAACGTGGGATTTATACGATGAGGTGATGGGTGGATATGCCGGAAAATATGGAAACGTACTTAGTGTTGGTGGAGATGAATCTGGTGGAGTAGATGAATCGGTGCACAAGGCAAATAGATTTAAACCAGCTGTGAAATTTTTGGGACCCTTTAAACTAGAGCCGGGTCAAACTGCCCGTCACTACATTGAAATGGGGGCGTACATTGGAGCTGTGCGCATCATGGTGATTGCGCGTAAAGACGATGCGTATGGTAAAACGGAAAAGTCTGTAAAAGTTAAGAAACCAATTATGATTCTTCCAACCATGCCGCGGGTGTTGAGTCCAGGTGAAGTTGTACAAATACCAGTTACTGTTTTTTCACTTGAAGAAGGACAAAAATCAGTGAAAGTTGACATCAAAACCAAAGGCGGATTGAGACTCGTTGGTGCTAGTAGCAAAACAATTGAATTCAGCAAGTCAGGTGATGAAACCATCTATTTTTTAGCAGAGGTAGCCGAAGAGGTGGGTGTTGTGAAAGTGGTTACGACGGCTTCACACAACAAAGAAAGGGCTTCTAAAACAATTGACATTGCGATTCGAACGCCTAACCCTAGCGTTACCGATGTAATTGATCTAGTTGTACAATCAGGAGAAACCATTTTGTCCGAGGTGATGCTCTCAGGTTTAGACGGCACTAACACTTGTGCATTGGAAGTTTCAGCCTTACCTCCTTTGAATCTTCAATCTAGATTAAACCAATTGTTGCAATATCCGCATGGCTGTGTTGAGCAAACTACAAGCTCTGTTTTTGCGCAACTGTTTTTAAGCGATATACTGACTTTAAATGAAGAACAATTATTCAGATCAAGCGAAAACATACAAGCTGCCATAAGAAGGTTATACTTATTTCAGAATAGCTCAGGTGGATTAGGCTACTGGCCAGGGGCACAAGAAAGCAGTGAGTGGGGGTCTAACTATGCGGGACACTTCTTACTATTGGCGCAGCAAAAGGGATATCAAGTAAACAAAGGGTTTATGAAAAACTGGTTGTCGTACCAGAAAAAACGAGCCAAAGACTTTACAAAAGCACGCTACGGGGATGATTTGATTCAAGCGTACAGGTTATATACACTTGTTTTAGCAGGCGAAACAGATCTGGCCTCAATGAACCGCATGCGAGAAAGCACCAATTTAAGTCCAATAGTCAAGTGGAGACTTGCTGCAGGGTATGCCAAAGCTGGCATGCCGGAGGTTGCAGAAAACCTAATTCAGGATCTAGAGTTCAAAACGCAAACCTATACGAGTGGTCATGGGTATACTTTTGGAAGTGCACTGCGCGACAAGGCTATGATTTTAGAAACCTTGAGCCTTATTGGTGACGAGCTCAGTTATGCAGACCTAATGAAAGACGTTGCTGGAAAATTAGCGTCTAACCACTGGTTGAGCACGCAAGAAACGGCCTACAGTTTAATTGCTATCTCAAGCATTTACAAAAAGAGCAAAGGCAATGGAGAATTACACTTTGAATTAACCCGAGGTGTACACACAAACACAATTAAAACGGGAAAAGCGATTTATCAAAAAGAACTAATTCGTAATGCGCGCAACAAGAAGTTTCCTATTGCCATTAAAAATCAAGGCAGCGGTTTACTGTTTGTCCGATTGATAAAGACCTATGTGCCACTGCAAACAGATACAGTAAAAAAGCAAAGCCACTTGGCACTAAATGTTCAATATGTAAACTATGATGGTGTTGCAATCGACCCGAGTAAGCTGGAACAAGGAACTGAGTTTAAAGCCATTGTGAAAGTAAAAAACGGTGTACAAAAAGGGTATCTAAAAGACCTTGCGTTATCGTTTATGATGCCAACAGGTTGGGAAATTGAAAACACTAGAATCAGTAACTCAGGAAGCAACAATTACGTCTTTCAAGACTTTAGAGACGATAGAGTGTATACGTATTTAAACATATCAAGCAATGGAACCCGGGTATATGAGTACAAGCTAACGGCTACCTATGCCGGACGTTTTTACCAGCCTACGGTGTCGATTGAGAGTATGTATGACAATACCATTATGGCAACACAACCGGGTGGTTGGGTTGAAGTTGTAGAGCAAATGGAGCAACCACAATAAAAGATAAAAGGTGGATGACGTATACTTGTATGTATGTCATCCGAATTGTCTTACCAAGAAATCACAACGAAACTGTGGTCTTTAGACCCTAAGTTAGCGTTGGTGTGTAAAGCAACATCCGTTGAAATTGAACCTTCGCCGAGTGTCGATATTTACGCCAGTTTGCTGCAGTCTATTGTTTCTCAACAGCTTTCGACTAAAGTGGCTGCCATCATTTGGAAACGGTTTTTAGACTTGTTTCCAGCACACTACCCAGACTATAGAGCTGTTTTGGACTTGGCAGTTTCTCAGTTAAGAGGAGTCGGATTGTCGGGATCAAAGTCTCAGTATATACAGAATGTTGCCCTATTTGCTTCGCAAAATGACATGTCATTGGATTATTTAATGTCGAAGTCAGATACCGAAATTGTGGACTACCTTACTGCAATTAAAGGGGTCGGTAAATGGACTGTTCAAATGATTTTAATGTTTCCAATGGATAGGCAAGATGTATTTCCAGTGGACGATTTAGGGATTCAAACAAAGATGAAGCATTGGTATGATTTAACATCAGAAAAGAAGCAACTAAAAAAAGAGATGCTTGCGATCGTAGCGTCGTGGGCTCCTTATAAAACACTGGCATGCAAATACTTATGGGCTTCAGTTATTCCCAAAACATAATTGTTGTATCTTTCCAACGCAACCAATAACAGGAAAATGAAAGCTTTTTTAACATTAGTCGCACTGATTCTTGGACTCCACTTTGCAACCGCACAAGATTATATAAGTGCCAAGTATTTAATTAAATCAGATCTAAACATTTCTTATGGAAGCGCAACGGATGTTGCGGGAAATGTTAGGGATCTAAAGATGGACATTTCTTATCCTACCAATGCACCTGATAAAAATTGTGGTAAGCCAATAATGATAGTCGTTCATGGAGGGGCATTTATGAGTGGAGACAAAGGAGAAGCATCGTTGGTTACACTTAGAGAAGAGTTTGCAAAACGGGGATATATCACCGCATCTGTAAATTACAGATTAGGTGTTTTACATACAGATAAGCTGGTAAATTGTAATGTGTCGTCGCTTGGTGCAAGTTGGAATTGCTTGAATGTACAAGACTCAAGTGAGTGGTATCGAGCATACTACCGGGGCATACAAGATGTACATGGTGCGATAAGATACTTGGTGAACAATAGAACCACGTATAAACCAGATGCTAACAATGTATTTGTGGTTGGGCAAAGCGCTGGGGGGTTTATCGCTTTAGGTGTTGGCTTTACCGATGACTCCACCGAGGTGATGTCAGGTTTGTCAGGGTCAATGACAGATGCTAAACCACCTCATCGAATTTATGAAACGGATTGTATTGTCAGTAGAGGATTAGACACTTCTATTGAATTGATGGGTCTTGAAAGAGCGAAATTAGGATCGTACCGAGGCGTATTAAATCAGCCTCAATTGAATAATTATACCATACGCGGGGTAGGTAATTTTTATGGAGGTGTGTTTAATGATATCATGGAAAGTCATTCAACCGTGACGCCAGTTTTATATACCTATCATCAGCCCAATGATTTGATTGTTCCTATAGGATATTCGCGTGTGTATGCAGGTTTTAATGCATGCGCTATGCAATTTCCGTTTAATTGCCAGGGGATTATTAACAGGCCGCTGATGTTTGGCTCGCAAGGTATTGTAGATTTGATAAACCAAGCGAAATCTAACGGAAAAGACGTACCAGAATTCCAGTTCGACAAAACGAATAACAATGCGAATTGCGCTATGCAAATTGCCAACCCATCAACAGCTGGTCATGCGTTTGATAATTACACTTTGAGAAGAACGAACATGGCCAAATACTTTGCAACGGCCATAGACACATGTCAATTGAATGGAATACATAAAGGAAGGGTATTGAGGATTGCCATTTCGCCCAACCCAATCCATGTGGGTGAAGGGTTGCATGTTCAAGGAACGTTCACAACAGGGTCATCCATTGAGGTTTTTGATATCGACGGAACTGTGGTAACGCAAATGACGCTTGAAAATGGAAGAAGCCACACATCAATACAAGTGGGCAATACACCTGGAGTTTACTTTGTACGAATTACGGATGGCAATCAAATGGTAACCAAACGTGTTGTAGTGTTGCAGTAGATTTACTGCACATTAGGTTTAGATGGCCGGAATTTACATACACATACCGTTTTGTAGGAAAGCATGTCATTATTGCGATTTTCACTTTTCAACTTCATTGGCAAACCGGAGTGCCATGGTGAAAGCCATTTGCAAAGAACTCATAGAAAGGAAGTCTGAATTAACAAATCAGGTAATTGATACGGTGTATTTTGGTGGAGGGACGCCAAGTGTGTTATTGAAAACTGAGTTGCAGGATATTCTGGATACAATTAAG
The DNA here is from genome assembly GCA_024679565.1 of Bacteroidota bacterium. GTDB lineage: Bacteria > Bacteroidota > Bacteroidia > NS11-12g > UBA9320 > UBA987. The sequence goes on from JAIBDD010000008.1 coordinate 51,925, forward strand.
GAAAATTATACCCTTGCTATAGAAATCGAATGCACTTTAGAGGCCAATCCCGACGACTGTTCGAGACAGAATTTAAGCGACTGGCTCGAAAGTGGCGTAAACCGGTTAAGTATTGGTGTTCAGTCTTTTGACCAAAGGGATTTAGATTGGATGAATAGATCACACGATCACCATCAAGCAACGGCCTCTATTTTGGAAGCCGAAAAGGCAGGTTTCAGATCCATCAATTTAGATTTAATTTATGGCGTACCCACAATGCCCTCTGAAGTATGGGAGCTCAATGTGCAACAGGCACTGAGCCTACCAATAAACCACATATCGGCATATAGTTTAACTGTAGAGAAAGGCACTGCGCTTCACCACTTTGTTAAAACCAAGAAATACCCACGGTTGGATGAGGAAAAATCTGCCAGCGAGTTTGAATACTTCCTGAAAGAGGTTGAAAACAAAGGATGGGAGCAATATGAAATATCTAATTATTGCAAACCTGGGGATTATGCAAAGCACAACACAAACTACTGGAAACAGAAGCCATACATTGGCGTGGGACCTTCAGCACACTCCTATCAGCGCGGTTATCGCAGGTGGAACGTGGCTAATAACGCCAAATACCTAAAAGCCACAGAGATTGGGGAAGTTTTATATAATGATGAGCAATTATCCAATGCAGACCAAATTAACGAATTGATTATGTTGGGGTTACGTACAAAATGGGGGTTGGATACAAATGTTCTACGTGAGGAGTTGAAATATGATATTGACCAACATGTAGGGACAGAAATTGAAGATTTAGAGCAAAATGGCAAACTGACAAATATTGGCGGAATCATAACCCTCACAGAGAAAGGAAAGTTAATAGCCGACTACATTGCCGCAACATTGTTTACAACAGAATAACAAATATCGTTTAGATTATTGATGCGCTTATTTTACCTTTGAAGATAATTCTACGTCTTTGGTCGGACAAATTAGCATATCAACTATGTTATTGTTATATGAATAAGAGTAGATAAAGACAGTTAAAATATATATGGGGAGATCTCAAGAAACATTCGGTAAAAAAGAAGTTAGAAACAAAAAGGCCAAAAAGAAGCGTGAAAAGGAAGCCAAGCGCATGGAAAAGCGTGGTCAAGATAAAAAGAGTCTTGACGACATGATTATGTACGTTGATGCCAACGGTAACTTTACTGATACTCCTCCAGATCCAAGTTTAAAAGAAGAAATCGAAATTGAAAGCATTGAAATTAGTGTTTCCAAAAAAGAAGATATCGAGGAAGAAATCGAAAGAAGTGGTACAGTCACTTTTTTCAACGACGATAAAGGTTTCGGTTTTATTAAAGACACAATTACTGGCGAAAGTGTTTTCGTACACATTAACAATACCTTAGAGCCTATCAAGGAAAACAACCTGGTTAAGTTTGAGGTTGAAATGGGAAACCAAGGTCCTGTTGCTGTTAAAGTAGAGGTAAAGCGCTAAGTGTTCTTTCGCCTCGGTTTATTACCATAATATTTCTTATGTTTATTACGATTGGCTTGGTTGCCATGTCGTGACTTGCCTTGTGGTTTAGGTTTATTGTTGTTTTGATTCTGTTTAGGAACAACAACGTCAGTCGGTTCGTAACCTTCTTTTTCTTCCGTTTTTGGTGAAAACCCAATGAGTTTTACAATGTCTTTCAAAAGAGGAACTTCTTCAATTGAAACCAATGAAACGGCTTCTCCGTTTGCACCAGCTCTTCCAGTTCTACCGATTCGGTGAACATAGTCTTCAGGAACATTAGGAATTTCGAAATTTACAACGTGTGGCAATAAAGGAATGTCTAATCCACGAGCCGCGATGTCTGTGGCGACTAATACTCGGACTTTTCCTTTTTTGAAGTCAGACAAGGCTTTGGTTCTTGCGTTTTGACTCTTGTTTCCATGAATAGGGACGGCTGTAATGCCATTTTTACCCATCTTATCAGCCAACTTGTTAGCTCCGTATTTCGTACGGGTAAAAACCAACACTTGCTGCCAGTTTCCTTCTTTAATCAGCTGAATAATGAGTTGAGGTTTTTTCTTTTTGTCAACTCGATAAACCTTTTGCTGTATTTTTTCAACCGTTGTGTTTTCAGGAGTTGCTTCAACCAATACCGGATTGTGCAAAAAGCTACCTGCTAAGGCTTTTATTTCCTTTGAAAATGTGGCTGAAAACAAAAGATTTTGTCTGCGCTTTGGAAGCAATTGTAGGATTCTTTTGATGTCTCTGAGAAATCCCATATCTAACATACGGTCTGCCTCATCTAGCACCAAATGATCAACTTCATGCAGCGATAGTTTTCGCTGGTTTTCTAAATCAAGCAATCTTCCAGGTGTTGCCACCAAAATGTCAACGCCTTTACGTAAAGCCGTAATTTGAGGGTTTGCACTTACGCCACCAAATATGACCGTAGAACGGACATCCAAGAACTTGCCGTATTGATCTAAATTGGCTAGTATTTGCGCAGCTAGTTCTCTTGTTGGTGTTAAGATTAAAACCTTGATTGGACGTCTTTTTTGGACTGGTTTTTCCGATAGCAACTGCAATAGCGGCAGCGTAAATCCAGCAGTTTTACCTGTCCCAGTTTGGGCAGAAGCAAGTACATCTTTTCCAGCAAAAACCTCTGGAATAGACTTCTCTTGAATAGGTGTTGGATTTTTATACCCTTGAAGTGCAATGGCCTTCAGCAAAGGCTCTGATAAGCCTAGATTTTTAAATGACATGTAATAATTGTATTAGAGATGACAATCGAACAAAGTGCCATTTCGGAAAACTTTAACGAAGATAGAGAGTTTATAATTGTGAGCAATGTTAAATTGTAAGCGAAGAGACCTAATATGAAAACTGTTTTAGTAACTGGAGCCTCAGGATTGATTGGTCGACACCTATGTCGATTGCTTGAAACAAAGGGCTATGCTATTCATGTACTAGGCAGATCAAAGAAAAATGACCTGCCTTACAAACAATTTGTCTGGGACGTAAACAAAGGAGTTGTGGATTCAGATGCCTTTGAAGGGATTAACGCCATAATTCACTTGGCAGGGGCCAACATTAGTGAAGGTCGTTGGACAAAACACCGACAACAAGAAATTAGAGACAGTCGCGTTAAATCAACCAAGCTATTGCTTAAAGCTGTGCAGGCGGCAGGCATACATTTAGACGTGTTTGTTAGTTCGTCGGCCATTGGATATTATGGTGCAACAACAAGTGACACTATTTTCGCTGAGGCAGATAGTTCGGCCGAAGATTTTATTGGTAATGTCTGTTTAGAGTGGGAATTATCGGCTGACGCCTTTGAGCAAAACGATGTGAGAACGGTTAAGCTTAGAACAGGAGTCGTAATGACTCCGACAGAAGGACCATTGGCTAAGATGGCTAGACCAATACAATCAGGGTTTGGGAGTGCTTTAGGTTCGGGAAAACAATTCATGCCATGGATACATATTGATGATTTATGTGAAATATATCTCCAGAGTATTGAAGATGTTGCCATGAGTGGACCTTACAACGCAGTGGCTCCAACACATGCTACAAACGCTCAAGTAACATCAACAATTGGTCGTGTTTTGAATCGCAAGACGTGGCTACCTAACGTGCCAGCGTTTGTGTTAAAACTAATTTTTGGGGAAATGGCAGTGATATTTTTAGAGGGCAGCCGGGTATCATCTCACCGGATAGAACAAACAGGGTTTCAATTTCGATATCCAGAATTAGAAAAGGCCTTAACGAACTTGATGTAAGGTTCTAGGTAAACTCACGTGGGTGAGCATAGGTATATAAATCTTCTTTCGGGAGACTTTTAAAATAGTTGTAGGTGATTTTTAATCCTTCTTGACGGCTGTATTTTGGCTCCCATCCTAAAATTTCTTTTGCTCGGGTAATGTCTGGTTTTCTTTGTTTAGGGTCGTCTTTCGGCAAATCTTTCAAAACAATTTTTTGATCAGTGCCAGTCAAAGCAATAATTTCCTTTGCGAAGTCCAAGATGCTAATTTCATCCGGGTTGCCAATATTTACCGGTGAAGCATAGTCGCTATGCAATAGTCTGTAAATACCTTCAACCAAATCATCTACATAACAGAAGCTTCTTGTTTGACTTCCATCCCCAAAAACAGTTATATCCTCTCCACGTAGCGCTTGCCCTATAAAAGCGGGTAAAGCACGACCATCATTCAGTCGCATTCGTGGTCCGTAGGTATTAAATATTCTTACGATTCGGGTTTCAACTCCGTGAAATGTATGATATGCCATGGTCATGGCTTCTTGAAACCTTTTGGCTTCGTCGTATACACCTCTTGGGCCAACAGGATTAACATTCCCCCAATAATCTTCGTTTTGTGGATGCACCATTGGGTCTCCATACACTTCTGAGGTACTGGCAATAAGCATACGAGCACCTTTGGCTAAAGATAAACCAAGACAATTGTGTGTACCTAATGAACCCACTTTTAGGGTTGGGATAGGTATTTTTAAATAGTCTATTGGACTTGCAGGTGATGCGAAATGCAGCACATAATCCAACTCACTAGGAATATGAATATATTTAGAAACATCATGGTGGTAGAACTCAAACTGTTCTAAAGGCATGAGGTGTTCAATATTTTTTAGGTCACCTGTTATCAGGTTATCCATGGCAATAACATGAAAACCTTCTTTGATAAATCGGTCACATAAATGTGAACCTAAAAATCCTGCACCACCTGTTATTAATACCTTCTTCATTTGATTGTTTCTCGACCGATTGAGTAATAAGTAAACCCTTGTTCAGTCATTTTATTCAAGTTAAATAAATTTCGCCCATCAAAAACAGTTTTGTTTTTTAAGGCATTTGCAATTCGCTCAAAGTTAGGGTTTCTGAATTCAGACCATTCTGTGGCGATGATTAAAGCGTCTGCTGATTCTAGGCAAGTATACATGTCTTCAGCAAAAGAGATCTTATCTCCAACAACACCTTTAACATTTGCCATTGCTTCTGGATCAAAAGCCGTAACTGTAGCACCTGCGGCAACAAGTTCGTCAATTAAATATAACGCTGGGGCTTCACGAATGTCGTCCGTATTTGGCTTAAACGCCAATCCCCACAAAGCAAAGTGTTTGCCAGAAAGGTCTTCAGCAAAATGCGTTTTTACCTTTGGAATCAAAAATGTTTTTTGAGATTCATTAACCTCTTCAACAGCATTCAAAATTTTAAAATCGTAATCCACTTCGGCTGAGCTTCTAACCAATGCTTTCACATCTTTTGGGAAACATGAGCCACCATAACCGATTCCTGGAAATAAGAACCTGTTACCTATTCTCGTATCAGTACCAATACCTTTACGTACTTTGTCAACGTCAGCACCTACCAATTCACAAACACGTGCAATTTCATTCATGAATGTGATTTTTGTTGCCAAAAATGAATTCGCTGCATATTTGGTGAGTTCAGCAGATTTTTCATCCATAAAAATTACTGGATTGCCTTGTCTCACAAACGGTGCGTATAATTCGTGCATTAATTTTTCAGCACGTTCTGAACTACAACCAACCACAACACGATCAGGTTTCATGAAGTCGTCTACGGCAACTCCCTCTCTTAAAAACTCTGGGTTAGAAACGATGTCGAATTCGCCAAAGTAGTTGGCTGCAACCGCATTGTGCACCTTTTGTGCAGTCCCTACCGGTACAGTACTTTTGTCAACAATAACCTTGTATTCGGTCATTATTTTTCCCAAATGTTCTGCAACACCCAATACATATGAAAGGTCGGCTGAACCATCTTCTCCTGGAGGGGTTGGAAGCGCTAAGAAAATTATTTTCGCTTCTTTAATAGCATCTTCTATATCGGTGGTAAAGTGAAGTCTACCCTCTTTAAGGTTTCGTTCAAATAGTTTTTCTAGTCCAGGCTCGTAAATCGTTATTTTACCTGATCGAAGACTATTTACCTTGTTTTCGTCAATGTCGACACAGGTTACATGATTGCCGGTTTCGGCAAAACAAGTACCAGAAACTAATCCAACATAACCGGTTCCAATTACTGCAATTTTCATTTATCTAAGCGAAATTTAATAAGGTTTCTATCACCTTTTGTTGTTGATCTATTGTTAATTCTGTGCTCATCGGTAACGATAATACACGGGTGCAAAGGTCATCAGTAACAGGGAAATTTCCAACTCCTTTGTACGCCTCTTGTTCATTGAGCGGAACAGGGTAATACACCATACTTGGAATACCATTGTCTGCAAGATGTTGTTTAAGAGCATCTCTGTTTAAGTCATGGATTTTCAATGTATACTGATGGAATACATGTGTTGATTTTAGGTCCCTGTAGGGTATTTCTAAAGCAGGATGATTAGCAAAAGCCTCGTCATAACGATTTGCTACCTGTTGACGTGCAGCACTGTATTCATCCAAATACTTCAGTTTAACATCTAGTATGGCTGCCTGAACAGTGTCTAATCTTGAGTTTACTCCAACAACGCTGTGGTAGTATTTTTTCTTTTGACCATGATTACAAATCATTCTGGCTTTTTCAGCTAAGTCATCGTCGTTCGTAAAAATGGCACCGCCATCGCCATAGCAACCAAGGTTTTTTGAAGGGAAAAACGACGTTGTTCCAAAGTGCCCCATTGTGCCCGCACCTCTAACTTCACCGTTTAATGTGTAATTTGCACCTATAGCCTGAGCGGTATCTTCCACTACATAAATGTTGTGCTGTTTACAAATGCTTAATATGGTTTCCATGTCTGCACACTGGCCAAACAAGTGCACCGGCACTACGGCTTTTGTTTTAGCCGTAATAGCTGATTCGAATGCGGTAGTGTCAATTTGAAACGTTTTAGAATCTACATCCACCAACACAGGAACCAATCCTAATAAAGCAATAACTTCAGCGGTGGCAACGTACGTAAAGCACGGAACGATTACCTCGTCACCGGGCTTTAGGTTTAGCGCCATGAAGGCAACTTGCAGCGCATCAGTTCCGTTGGCACACGGTATAACGTGTTTTACACCCACGTATGATTCTAGGTTTTGTGCAAACTGTTTTACACGTGGACCATTAATGAAGGTTGTAGAGTCAATCACTTCTTGGATCGCCTCATTTATTTCATTGCTTATTTTGAGATACTGACCTTTTAGGTCAACCATCTGTATCGACATACCTTAGTAATATTGCACGCAATATTAACCAAATCTTAACCTTATACCCTGAATTTTACGTTATTTGCCACGTTAAATCCGTACAATGAAAACCCATTTACTGCGTCTCACCATCATCACCCTCTTTGTTGCCATTTGTGGTACTGTTTCTGGACAACAGAAAACGGTATTTCCTAAAAAACAAGGATACCTGTTTGATATACAATATGGCGTTCAATCACCAAAGGGAGATTTAGAAGATCGATTTGGTTGGAACTCTACCCTGGGTTTCGGAGCACGTTATAAATTTGAATCGGGCTGGACAGCCGGATTTAAATACAATTGGATGTTTGGGAATAATGTTAAAGAAAGAAACATGTTTGACTCAATCGTTGGGCCAACAGGTGAGATTTTTGATAAAGATGGGTTGTTCTCAGTTATACGTTTAAATCAGCGTGGACATACGTTGACAATGAATGGGGGAAGACTTTTTCCAGTGCTTAAAAACAACAAAAACTCTGGTATTTTGGTTGACGTTGGATTTGGGTTTATGCTCCACAGAATTGACATTTTTGCCTCGTCACTAACGGTACCTCAGGTAACCGAAGATTATGAAAAGGGGTACGACCGGCTATCTGGTGGCATAGCGCTTAATCAATTTATTGGGTACCAGCATTTAGATCCAAAGAAACGTGTAAACTTTCAAGTTGGTTTTAGCTTTCAACAAGCCTTTACCAAAAGTATGCGCACTATAGATTTTGATACACGAACCTATAACCCACTCAAAAGGACTGACCTATTACAAGGTGTCCGTATTGGGATTATTCTACCCGTGTATACTAAGAAATTAAGCGAAGAAGAATATTTTATTGATTGATGCGTATTCTGTATACGCTCATAGTTGAATTTGCAAGGTATTTTTTGCCTTTAGTTGCTGGGTTTAATCAAAAAATAAAAAGGTTTCAAAATCAACGAGAAACCACGTTTAAAGATATTTCAGAATGGAAGCGTAATCAGTCTTCAAAACCGGTAATGTGGTTACATTGTGCTTCTCTTGGCGAGTACGAAATGATTGTTCCACTTATTTCTGACAGCGAAGTACAAAGCAAATTTGAGGTAGTTGTTAGCTTTTTTTCAGCATCCGGTTACGATCACGCTAAAACAGAAGGAATAGTACGCGGCAAATTCTACCTGCCACTCGACAGAATTGGAGCTATGAAACAATTGGTTTCACAAGTCAATCCTTCGGTATTTGTATTGGTAAAGTATGACTTTTGGTTGAATTTAATGCGGGCATTAAATAAAAGTGATTGTACAAATGTGGTAGTTAACGGTCAATTCAGAACAGGTCAATTTATTACTTCAGCCTTAGGTTCTCCTTGGCGCAACCAGTTGAAGAAGTTCCATAGAATTTACGTTCAATATGAATCATCAATGAAGGTGCTCGAAAGTTTAAGCTTTGAAAACACGACGTTGTCAAATGATTTACGCTACGACCGTGCAATGCAATTAAAAACAAAGAATCATGAGATTCCTTCGATTGCTGCTTTTACAAAAAACCAACCTACGCTTATTTTAGGAAGTTCGTGGCCAGAAGAGGAATATATTGCACTGCAATACTTGACAGATTTTAACACAGACATTAAGGCCATAATTGCGCCACATGATGTAAGTCAAACTAATATTAAAAGGATTCAAAACGCCTATCAGCACCTAAGGCCTAAGCTATTTACAGATTCAGATGATTTCACGGAGTCACGTGTAGTCATACTCAACACCATTGGCCACCTGTCAAGCGCTTACCAATATGCTACCGTTGCATTTGTGGGTGGAGCGTTTGGAAAAGGGTTGCACAATGTGCTAGAAGCCGCCGTACACGGACTACCAATTTTTTCAGGTAACAATATTGACAAGTTCCCTGAAGCAAAAACATTACAAAAATTGGGTGTACTCCACCCAGTAGATCAAGATCCACGTCATTTCCTTGAACTCATAGGTGTGTATGACCAACAAGGAACGTCAAATAAAGTAGTCGAGGAGATATTAAGAAAATGGTTTGAAGAACAAACCGGTCATTCAGAGGAAATAGCCCGCTATGTATGTGGGTTAAACCTCAACTAAATGATCAGAATCATTGTCCTCATTGCCCAACCCTTTTGGATTAGGACCATATTCATTAGGCCCATGAACACTGTCGGTAGCGGCCAAAATGATATTGTAGATTGGGATTAACAAGTACCATCCACTTTTTCCAACATCGTGCATTCTTCTAACCCACACAGCTAAGTAAGGGATCAAAATCGCAAGACCATAGATTGTAGACAAAAAGGGTAGGTTTATTTTCAGACCTATAAACATCAAGGCGTAGTTAATGATGAGGTTAATCAAAAAGAACATCCAAAACTCTTTACGTCTTGCTCGTCCATCAAACTCTGCGTAGCTCCGTAGAACTTTTAAGTACCATTCCATATTTTTATTTTTTCCAAATATAGAGAATACATTAAAAACAATGTTTTAACTGAGTTTGAACCAAACTAACTGCATTGTTGTCTTAAAAATGTTTCTGGCTTTAGTCTTTGTGCTGAAGTGCTATTAAATTGCACAGCTATGTATACGAATCGATTTACCAGTTTATTTTTCAGTTTCATCTTTTTGGGTTTTGCAACTATTGGTAGTGCACAAAAAAAGTCAAGTGAAAAAAAAAAGACAACCGCATTGAGTTCAACGACGTTTAATGGGCTTAAATTTAGATCCGTTGGACCGGCACTTACCTCAGGCAGGGTAATTGATATTGCCGTAAATCCGAATAATTCGACTGAATATTTTGTTGCGGCTGCGTCAGGCGGCGTGTGGAAAACCAGTAACGCGGGAAACACCTATACCCCAGTATTTGACAAATATGGCAGCTATTCAATTGGCTGTGTTTCCATATCACCTTCCAATACGAATGTTGTTTGGGTCGGAACTGGCGAAAACAACAACCAAAGAAGTGTGGCGTATGGAGATGGTGTATACAAATCGGAAGATGGCGGGAAAAGTTGGAAAAATATGGGCCTTAAGACGTCTGAGCACATAGGCAAAATTCTGATACACCCAACCAACAGCAACATTGTTTACGTGTCAAGTATGGGGCCACTTTGGAGTGCTGGTGGTGAACGAGGTATTTATAAAACGATTGATGGAGGTAAAAACTGGAAACAAGTATTTAAAATTGATAAACACACTGGCGTAGCAGACATGCAGATGGATCCTCGGAATCCGGAGGTGATATACGCCGCCTCCCAACAACGACGAAGACATGTGTTCACCTACATTGGTGGAGGTCCTGGTTCTGGTGTTTTTAAGACGACCAATGGAGGCACATCTTGGGACACCATTAATAAGGGATTGCCAGCAGTAGATAAGGGTAGAATTGGTTTAGCACTTTCTCCGTCAGAACCTGATATTATTTATGCAATAGTTGAAGCCGCTGATGGAAAAGGAGGGTTTTATCGCTCAACCAACCAAGGAGCGAGCTGGAGCAAAATGAGCAAATACAAAACAAGCGGTAACTATTATCAAGAGATCGTTTGTGACCCGCTTGACAAGAACAAAGTTTTTGTAATGGATACTTGGTTACACCACACCATCGATGGCGGAAAAACAGTGATTGCCACCGGAGAAAAGTCCAAACACGTAGACAATCATGCCATGTGGATTGATCCCGCAAATACTACACATTGGTTGGTGGGATGTGATGGCGGGTTATACGAGACATGGGACCATGGAAAAAACTGGCACTACAAAACCAATTTGCCTATAACTCAGTTTTACAAAGTAAGTTTCGACAACGCATCGCCCTTTTACAATATTTACGGAGGCACACAAGACAACAACAGTCAAGGAGGGCCGTCACGAACTGTAAACGAACAAGGTATTTCCAACTATGACTGGTTCATTACCAATGGCGGTGATGGATTCGAAACAGCGATAGATCCAGTTGACCCGAACATCGTTTATGCCCAATCGCAATATGGTTGGTTGGTTAGATACGATAAAAAAAGTGGTGAACGAACGGGTATAAAACCACAACACAAAAAAGGCGATCCTGCATTACGATGGAATTGGGATGCGCCGTTGATTGTTTCTCCGCACAATCATAAGCGACTTTATTTTGCTGCTAACAAAGTTTTTAGAAGTGATGATCAAGGAAATTCATGGAATGAAATCAGTCCTGATTTAACCCGACAGCTTGACCGTAATAAAATGAAAGTTATGGATAGGGTTTGGGAAGTTGGTGGCGTTGAAAAAAATAAGTCAACCACCATATTTGGCAACATAGTAGCCATGGACGAATCTCCAGTACAAACAGGACTTTTATATATTGGAACAGATGATGGACTAATACAAATTACGGAAGACGATGGTAAAACATGGTTTAAAGTCGATGGTATATCTGGAGTTCCTGAAATGACGTATGTAAATTCTATCGTTTGCTCACAGCATGATGCAAACGTGGTGTATGCTGTTTTTAACAACCATAAACAAGGCGATTTCAAACCGTATATAGCTCAATCAAACGATAAGGGTCGGACATGGACATTAATACAAGGAAACTTACCTAAGCGTGGAAGCGCATATGACGTTGCTGAAGACCATGTCAACAAAAATCTTTTGTTTGCAGGTACCGAGTTTGGCGTCTTTTTCTCAATCAATAAAGGCAAAGAGTGGACACAGTTAAAGGCTGGATTGCCCACAATTGCGGTTCGTGATTTGGAAATTCAAAAGCGTGAAAGCGACCTAGTTCTAGGCACATTCGGTAGAAGTTTTTATGTTTTAGACGACTATTCAACGTTACGTCACTTTAGCCAAAATGATACGGCCAAGCCAGCAGTAATATATCCGATCAAAACGGCACTAATGTTCAACCAAAGCCGACCATTTGGGGGTCCAGGCAAGGCGTCACAAGGAGAATCCTTTTTTACAACACCAAACCCACCCGTAGGAGCAGTTTTTACGTATTTGTTAAACGAGGAACTCAAAACCCTAAAGCAATTACGAGCCGCAAAGGAAAAAAAGATAAAAAAAGTAAATGGAGACATTTATTACCCCAGCAAGGAGGCGTTAAGACTTGAGGATGAAGAGGAAGCACCTTATCTGCTGTTCATCATTCGAGATGCTAAAAACAACGTGGTACGCAGACTTATAAGCAAACCAACAAAAGGAATGCAGCGTATGGTGTGGGATTTTAGATATCCTCCAACAAGTCCAGTGGTATTGTCTGTTAAAAAACCAGGTAGATATGGCAGTGCAGACAAAGGGCCTAAAGCCCTTCCAGGAACCTACACAGTATCATTGTCGAAGGTGGTAGATGGGGTTGTTACCGAACTTGTTTCACCTCAGAGTTTTGATATTAAACCACTTAATAACCAATCGTTACCAGCAAAAAATCGAGTGGAAGTGTTGGCTTTTGAAAAAATGAGTGGTGAACTGTACCGGTCGGTTTCATCGGCTTCACGCACTATGCAAGACATGGACAAACGCCTAAAGTATATTAAGGTGGCCGTTCAAAACACACCAACTTCGTCGTTAGACATGCTCAAAACTATTCGTGAAACGGAGATTGAAATGAACACGATTAAACGGGTTGTTTGGGGTGATGGGGCGTTGTCTAAGCGCGAGTTTGAGACACCTAATACACTGTCTTTCCGTGCAAGTATGGCCTATTATAGTTCATTGAGCAATGCTTCAGAAATCACCGAAACGAACAAAAGATTGTACCGTGAGGCAAAAGAAGAGTTTGATCAACAACTGACTAAAATCAAGGCTGTTCAGGCTTCTATAGAGAAAATGGAAGACACTTTGGATATTGTAAAAGCGCCATACACTCCGGGGAGAGAACCCAAAAAGTAATCAAGGGTTAATTGACCGTTTTTAAGTCGGTCGATATTTAGTAGCCGTAGTAGTTGTACCGCTGATTTTTCTTTTTTACCCTGTTCCGCTCTGTGTACAATAAGTCTTCAACGGCATCTTCCATCTTTTCATCCAAATCTTCGTCGTCTAGGTAGTCATTGCCTGTGTCTCGAACATCGGTTATGGTTGGAATTATGGTTGAGTCCTGTGGCAAAACACCTACATAATCGTAGTTCCATTCTGCCTCGTTGTATTTGTCTTTCTTTTTAAAAATGTAGATGTATCCTTCTGTGTCTTTAGTTCTTGCTGCTACGCGTTTTAAAAACTGAACGCTGTCTTCATCTTCAATAGTTACATAACGATACAATAAACCCCTGGCAACCTTTTTCTGGACCAAACACGAATCAGGAATTAAGTGTTCTTTTCCGATGTCTTTAAGACCCACATACAGTTTTATAAGGTACTTATCTTGATTGGCGAAATGACCCCAAATGGTATCTTCCACGTCTATACCTGCTTCGAGCATTTGCAAACTGGTATTTAACAAATCTGGTTTTGAATTTAACCGCTTGGTTCGTTCAAAATATTCCTTTACGTCTTTAGCATTTTTGAACGGAATGAGAAGTTTGTTGTACGCTTCCATGCCCTCTGAGTGTGACGAACTACTATAAGAATAACGAGAATAAGAATCATATCCGCTTTCGGAATGCGACTCAGCCATTACTCGTTTAAGACCGTCTTTGGCTTCTCTAACCAGATCTTTTCTAAAGCTTTTATAGTCTTTAGGTTTTAATACATTGCTATCAAGCATATCGGCCATTAAAACGTAAATACCTGTTTTGTATTCTGGGTAACCGGTAAACTTCAAAAGGAAGGGGAATAAGTCGCGATACACGATTAAGCTATCAGACATGCTTGAGGTAAGGTATTCAACAGAACTCTGACTCACCAATGGTGTTTCAGACTCCAAAAGTTTTGCAAAAAGTTTGGTCGCTGATTTGGATCGTTGATTAACTAAGGCTTGAAGCACGGCTACCTGAATTTGTGCGGTATCAACACTCCTGTTGTACACACTTTCGAGGTAAGGCATAATCGCACGATGTTTTAAGTAACCCAGTTGTTCGATGAGTCGCACCCTTTCTTTTACCCCGAAATCTTTGTGTTTAAACCCGTCAATGATATCAATTACACGTTTGGTGTGTTTTTTATCGAAGGTTATCATTTGCATGGATTGCAGGGCGTAATCTTTAGCAAGACTGTCTTCTCCATACAAGTCTTCCAAGAAAATATCTCCTTTATTTTGGTTAAACGGTAGCCCAACTACGGTGTCTTCTTGTGGTTTAAATGTCTCAAAAAACGTATTTCCAAACTCACTGGTTTTACCTATTTCAGATACGTATCGCATACCGTAAAGCACACCGCCATTTACGCGATATTGAACATGAATTTTTCGGATACTATTTGTGTCTGTTAGCACAAATGAATAGGTGTTGGAGTCTTTGCTCATTTTTTCCTTGTTCAACACCAATCCTTTTCTGGTAAAAAAGTGTTTTTCACCACGCCAAAGCGAATCGTACGATGGGCGATAGTAATACCTAGAGAATTGACGGAAATAGAGATATACCTCCTCGTCACTCATCATATCGCCGTAATAGATGTAATCAGAGTTACCATCATAGTTTCTGTCGTTTTCTTTATTGCGAATTCGACTTGTAATTTCTTTTAAGTCAAACGCACTATATCCGGACCTTTTTGTATTCGATTTGACAGAATAATAATAGGTCGTATCTTCAAATGTTGAATACGTTCGTATCGGTTGAGCAGCTGTAATACTGAATGAATTAAAGAATTTATCAGGCCAAATAGAGTCACCTGTTTTGGCCAATATTTGATAATAACGTGGACCGTCTAACATGTATAGTGCGTGCACAAAGCGAAGAGAATCTTTGCAGGTCGTTTTCATTGCCTGCAAACCCTTATGTTGTAAAAATGAGCGCTTAATCTCTTTGTGTTTTAGGTCGTCTTGAAATTGTGTCGCGATGTAAGACAATTCAAAAGTGTCTTCTTCAATATAGCTTTGGTCGTGATAGGAAGCCCGTTTTACACTGTAAAAGTCATCACCATTTACGGCAAACAACTCAACGGCATTGCCGAACAAGTGCTTCATATCCGTGTTTTTCTCGTCTGTAATGGGTGTACCTGGTAGGTCGATAGAAAAGCCATACGGTGAGGTATGTGTTTGCCATTGATGCTCTGTACCGTTTATTTTAAACGAACTAAATATCTCTTCTAAATTGTTGTTGTCTTTGACGTAATCAAGCGTCCCGCCTACTTTAAAAACAATCATCTCTACCGGTGTTGCAAAAATCAAATACCGTTGGTAGTCACTTTTCTTTGTTCGATTGATAATATCAAACCCGGGGTAGCCATTTCTTTCAATTTCTTTTTGCTCTAGAATCTTACCAGGTATGTTTTCGTACAACAAGCTGTCGATTCTTTTGATCATGTATTCCTTGGTTTGATTTCTCATGACACCATGATATCTCAACCGTATCAATGAGTAGTTTGTACCATTCGACATGTCAGGATAGAAGTACATTTTGTAATATTGGTTTGAAGGCATTTCAAACAGCTTACCGGGCAACTTTACCTCAATCCAGTTGTCTGAGGTTGTGTAAGTCTTCAACTCTCGTTTAACGTACGTTTTTTCGAGCTTATCTCTATAGTTTTTGCTATAGTCTCCTATGTTTCGTGTAACCGGACGTACTTTATAGCCCATGGTGCGTAGCATCTCAATCACTCCTTTTTCACCTGCAAGGTGAGCTGCACCAACGCCAGAGAACAATGTTTTCCCAGCTTGAATAATCGAATCCATTTTGTCTGCCATATTCTGGTTCCGGATATGCAACATGTACTTTTGGTGATTTTTACTTGGGCTGATTATTCGCTGAAGAGAGTCAACCATGTCAAGATCGGCACTGCGGTAGGCATCTTCCAGCATTTCTCGTGGGCTTTTGCCGGAATTAATAAGTTTACGATAGTCTAGGTTTTTTGGCTTGTCTTTTTCGTCGTCATCAGGGATGTCTGCCTGTTGTGTTAATCGCTGTGATTCCATGAAGTCTTCCAAACCAATAATCTTTTTATTGAGTTTTTCTCCCGCTTGGTGGATGTACATATCCAAGTATGTTTCTTCCTCAAAATCAGCAGCATACGACGATTTTCTATACAACATACCATTCATAATACGGTTGCTGAAATTCAAACTGCTACCAAACACTTTTTTCTCTACCTCTTCAAACTTAAAAGCGTCTCTATAAAAGTCACGATGATATTCTGCAGTCCGATATAAGCCACCTGTTTCCTCCATGTATTCCATTCCGAACATATAGGAAAGCCATGTTGTTGCGTCGCTTTCTAGGGCTACATAATCACAACTTTCTAATGCCATGAAGAAAGTATCACCAAGGTGAAAAGCTAGTTTACTACTCACATGCATGGTGCCATACAGGTAACTTGGTTTTTCAGCGCCATTCCCTGATATCTCCCATAATAGACTTGGATATTTTTTAGGCGAATCTTGAGCCTGGGATAGCAATGGAGTTAAAATAGTAACTAGAAATGTGACACTGAAAATAGAGATAGAAAGTAGGTGTTTTCTGAATGGGCTCATTAGGAGTTGGCTAAATATATTCCGCAAAATACAACGTAAACGGTTATTACTAAGTAACGAAACGACGTACAATAAATTATTCTGGATTTTTACTGTCAAGTAGGATTGTTACCGGACCGTCGTTGGTGAACTTGACTTGCATATTGGCCCCAAAAACACCAGATTGTACTGAACGTTTAGTTTCAGATTCAAGAGCTTCAATGAAGTCTTTATACAGCATTTCAGCGGTTTGTGGTCGCGCAGCACGAATATAAGATGGCCGGTTTCCCTTCTTTGTTGAAGCGTGAAGTGTAAACTGACTTATAACCAAAACGTCAGCATTTTGATCAAGGATCGATTCGTTCATTACGCCATTTTCATCGTTTAATATACGCATGCGTATTATTTTGCGAATGAGCCAATTCACATCGTCTTTGGCATCTGCTTCTTCCACACCTAATAAAACAAGTAAACCATACTTGATTGCTCCATGTATGTGTTGATCAATTTCCACAGAGGCATTTTGAACACGCTGTATTACTGCTCTCATTTTACTGAATTACCCATTTAATTTTGTCGCCAATTGGTGTTCGAGTTGATTTTGGTCGAATCGCGTCTTCCTTTAAAGTGCCCAAATAAACAGTTCCGAGGCAAGCCTGGTTGTCTTTTAAGCCAAGAAACTCAGCAAATTCGGGTAAATAAACCAGCATCCCTGAACTCCAGTAACCACCAATTTCTGGATGACTCGATGCCGTTAGCAACATGTTTTGTACAGAGCAAGCAACGGCTTCAACTTCTTCAATTTCCGGCAAATTCGGTTTTTCACTGTATTCTACCGCTACAACTATGGCATGAGAAACCTGATTTGCTCTTGCAAAATAACGGTCGTATTTAGGCTGCTGAAAACTATCTCCTGCATGTGTTTTGTATAATTCAGCTAGGGTCGACATTAACCGCTCAAGACCCTTTTCTTTAAAAATGATAAAACGCCATGGCTCAGTGTGGTAGTGGTTTGGCGCCCAATTTGCATTCTCCATTATATCGCGAATTGTAGCATCGTCAATGCGTTCGCCAGAGTATTGACTGGGGTAAATGGAGCGTCGGTTGCGTATCAACTTATTTACGTTCATGAGTTTATTTTAGGATTGACCAAACAATTTTACGACTAATTGCGTATCAATACTGAACGATTTAAATAATTTTGTCCAACAGTAAAAAACAAAACATTATGGCATTTGAATTACCTGCACTACCGTATGCAACAGACGCGTTAGAGCCAAACATCGACACACGCACAATGGAAATACATCATGGCAAGCATCACGCTGGTTATGTTGCCAAGTTAAATGCAGCGGTTGAAGGAACAGAGATCGAAGGAAAGTCTCTCGAAGATTTATTAAAGAATCACAACGATAACGGAGCAGTTCGCAATAACGGCGGAGGGCACTATAACCACAGTTTATTTTGGAGTATTATGTCACCGAACGGTGGAGGCGCACCTTCTGGTGATCTTGCAGCGGCAATTGAAAGTGATCTAGGTGGAATGGATGCTTTCAAAACAGCTTTTGCTAATGCAGCGGCAACACAATTCGGTTCTGGATGGGCTTGGTTGTGTGTATGCGAAGGAAAGCTTTGTGTTTGTAGCACGCCAAATCAAGACAACCCAGTAATGGGCGCTGGATGTGCTGGAACACCAATAATGGGTATCGATGTATGGGAACATGCTTATTACTTGAACTATCAAAACAGACGTCCCGACTACATCGCGGCATTTTGGAATGTGGTGAATTGGGATGAAGTTGCAAAGCGATACGCTGCAGCGAAATAATCTTAACAGAAACTATTGTAGAGCCCTAAGTGTAAAAGCTTGGGGCTTTTTTTATGAGTTGCGTGTTTCTAATATTGTTCTACTTTTCGATTGTGTTGTTCGCTTCCCAAAGGGTAAAACTCGTTAGTTCGGTTTGAATCTTTTTTATTACAAATGCGATAACAGTGGCATCATCAATAAAACCGAGACCCACAATAAAATCAGGGAGAACATCAAATGGGTTCACGAAATACACAATCCCTGCTACAACATATACGAGCGTTGAGACGGAAAAGTCTTTATAATGCCCGGTGATATATGCCTTAAGCATCCTAAATAATTTTTGAAGGTCATCAAAGAAACCGCTTAGTGCGTTGTTTTCGTCTTTTGCTTTTTTGATACCCTTGTCTAAAACGGTTTTTAGTTTTGTACCGTTGTTTAATAGTTCTTCAGCCTTGCGTTTGGCTTTGTCAAAACCTTTGGGTTGATCTTTATTAGACATATGTGTAAGTTGGTATGAAATCAGCAAATTCACAAATATTTTCAACCAAATGCTGGTTTCTTACGTCATAGACTATGTAATGTCTGATTGTCTGAATTATAGAATGTCTGAATAGTGAATTTATTAATGTGGATGTGATTTAACTTCAACTTCACTCTTTCCAGTCTATATTCTTTTATCTTTTTTCTCTGTTCTTAGGTCGATTAGCGCAAGGCATAATAACCAATCTGAAATCACTCATCCTCCCACTGAACCTTCTTACGGTCTTCGGTTGGGGATTTTTCGCGCTTAATTTCACGTTTAAGTTCTTTAAAGAAATTTTGACGTTCTTTTTTAACCTCGTTTTTGATTTTGTCTTTAACCGCTTTGCGATCATATTTGATTTTAAGGTCATCAGGTGTGCCAACCATAAGAATAAAAGCACTCAAACCACCATCTTTATTTTCTTCTAGTTGTCGCTCTTTTTTGCGTTTTACCCATCCTGATTTGTTAGCGAGCAATTCGGTAATGCGAATTTTGAGTTGATAGTTCATGTAATTATCAAAGTTGTGCGTCCCGGAAATTTCTACATTCAATGCATTGTTTTGAATGTTCATGGTTGGTATAAAGATAGTTCTGTCGTAAATCTCGATTGTGTTTTTTAGTTCTTTGAACTTAATGTCTTGCAAGTCTTCTAAGTCAATAAAACTTGATAATGTTTCCATGGTAGTGTAGTCTTTTAACCGACCATCTTCAATCAGCACATCCGCCAATGACTTAAAACTGTCTTCAATCGCATTGAAACGTCGGTCAAATAGCATGTGCAAGTCTATTGTGGTGGTAAGTCTTCCTTGAAGGATTTCAGGAGTAAATTCGGATTGACCAAAATTGTCGAAATCTTTAAGCAATTCTTCTATGGCAACATTTTCTGAAATAGATGTCGAGCTTAATGCGAATTCTTCCTCAAATTCAAGCAACTCACCGTCCATTTGGTTCGTGCCTCCCCAAGCATCAAAAATTAAATTTCTAAAAAGTATACCACGATTGTCCCATAACAACCTCCCCGTGAGATTTTTTGCTTTAAAGTTGGACCAAACAAAATTTTCAACTTCAAGTTTTAGGTCGGTATCTATATCATAATTCAACGATGTTAATTTAGTTGTGTCAACATTCTCTGTTGTGTCTCCGCTGAAATCAAGATTAATCTGGGTACTTTTTAATGTGCCGTTTATTTTTAAGCGCTTTTGATTTACCAAATACGTCTGCCAGTTGCCAATGGTACCAACAAAATCCACATTGTTTTTCCAAAGCTCCCCTTTGATTTCAACTTGATTCAGGGCATCACCTTTTATTCGACACTTGGTAAACAGTTGTTTAGCTATGGAGCCGTCTACCCCGTTATAATTAACATCTCTAAGTTCAATATCACCTTGAACTGTTGACGCACTGAAGTTTAACTGATCGAGGGTGTCGTTATACGGGAGCTTGCCCTCCACATTAAAAAGGGTTTTGCCCGATAACTCGTCGGATTCATTCTGGACAATAAGCCCTTTTATGTCTGAAAAGTCTACCAAACCTTTCAGGGCGAATTGTATGTCAGGTGTTGAGAGGTCTTTGATATCCAACAACCCTGAAATACTGGACTTATTCATATTGAGTTCCTCCAAATCGATATGCATATCAAGTTGCTTTGAGGAGGGGTTTTTTAAAGTGCCTGTAAGATTAATTTTTTGACAGTTTAGGTCATGCGTTTTAGACGTTACTGAAGCATCAACAAATCCGAAAGCGACATTGATGTCGGGCCAAGAATCTTCTGTAAAGCGACCTAGAATTTTCCCAGAAACATCAATTTGCCCTGCGCTCTTTAAATCACGTAAGGTGTAAGCCACTTCATTAGGTAAAACGGATATAACAGCTTGAACATCTATTTTAGTTCCATTAAACGTAAGGTCCAAGTCTGGCTCTGTACCAACCAATAAAACATCACCTTTAACGTCGAGCATTAAATTGTCCATCCCGATTTTACCCTTTTCTATGTGGTAAGCATTAATTTTTTGATCGATTTCTAGCTCAAGGTCTGTTCTAATTTTTTTGCCAATGACATAGTCAACACCACCTAATGTGAGGTGGTCAAAAAGCCCATCGCCTTTAGTTTTTAATTTATACGTGTCGTCTTTGAATTTACCTGAAAAGAGTAATTCATCCGTCTCAAAGTTGAGACTTTGGTTTTGGGTTTGATCCACATAAACACACCTGAAGCCTTTCATTACGACATGCTTCAGGTCAATATCAAGGCTTGTTTCAGAAGATGTGGTGTCTGGTTTAAAAATATCAAAGTTGGTGACCCCGTTTTTGTCTGTAAACATGCGCAGCGCACCACCAGACAGTTCAATTTTGTCAATTTCGTTGTTACCTTTTAGTAACGTGAGTGGATTAAACTTAACTACAACACGACGTGCGTACAGCAAGTGTTGGTTATAATGTGGCTTCGATTCGTTAATCCGAACATTAGTGAGCTCAAGACTGAGGTTTGGGAAAGTTCTAAGCCCATTAAGGTTTACTGCATTTACTGTAGCGCGAACGTTCAACTGCTCATTAAGCTCGGCTATAAGCACGTTACGCAATACTTTGCCTCCAACATAATATGAAGCTAAAATTACTGGAGTGGCATATAGTAGCCACCATAATAATTTATGGAGGTATTTGATTCTTTTTTTCAGTTTTTTACTGCTTATAAATGCTAACAGACAAAGATGCTACATTGGTGCCTTTGTTTACCCAAAACGAATAAACATGGGGCGGTGGTGTGTCTACAATTTGTGGCAATGAATTTTTTTTAAAAAAAGTAAGGAAATACGATTTGGGTAATATTATATTTGCAGCCCTCAAAAGGAGTAGGGGCGATTAGCTCAGTTGGTTTAGAGCATCTGCCTTACAAGCAGAGGGTCGTAGGTTCGAATCCTACATCGCCCACACTGATTATCAGAAATTTAAAAGCCTTGCAGACATGTAAGGCTTTTTTATTTGCATACAATTTGCATACTTTAAGACTGGTTTTGTTATTTGTGGGCACTGAATTGTGTTGATAATCTAATAAAGAGATAAAAGATTATTATTTAAGCACGTTAATTAAGAAACGAGATACTCAATCATAATTGTTTCAATGCAAACAGCCGATAAATATTCGGCTCTCATCTTAGCGATAGTAAAAGAAAACTGTAACAGCGTTAAATCATTTAGCCCTAAGTTCAAAAAAGGGATGCAGTGTCTAGTATGATTTTTGATAGGCGTACGTATTAACCGGCCATTCTATTTATGATTATACTCACGTTATTCATTTAGCTGACGGTATACACAATAAACAGATCAAGAAGAAAACGTAAAAGACCTTCTTAAGGTGTTTTTAATAATAGAAAACAGAAAAACTAATGCCAACAATCGCTAAAAATCATAACCGTACCAACCTAACCGTTTTACGCTTTTTAGCGTAGCGTTGGCACCAATAAAACAAAAGATTTTTAAATGAAGGTCTGGATAGAAAAAACAATAGTAAAAGGAAGACAAGACAGGCTTGAAGGAGATCTCAAATTAGGCAAGGCTTTATGGTCTCCAACAAAAGACAAAAGAGGTGCTGATATTTATAGTTCTATGAGAGATGTTCGTGAGGGCGATATAGTTCTTCACTTAACTGATAACAAAGGCCTAACAGCGATTTCAAAAGTATCAAAACCCTACTATGAGGGAAATGGAGCAATAGGATCTGACTGGGAAGGATCAGCTTATATCATTAAACTTACCAGTTTTACTGAACTTAACCCTCCTCTTAACAGAACGGATCACCGACCGCAGGGAGGCAATCCGGGAAAGTGCGGGATTAAGTTTGAGAGTGAGAAAAAGGCGCAGCACGAAGGCTTTTGGAGTGTTGGTCAAAGTCGTGGTGACTGGAATGTAATTTAGCACATCTGCCTTCAATATCCATAATATATTATCCTTAAGGTTTAAGCTAGAAGCTTCTGGAGAGCTTAAGTCGTTAAACGACTTAGAGTCTAAAGTAGTTCCATCCGACAAACGGAATTTGCATATTTTATTTTCAGAATCAGAAATGGTTTAGCAAGTTTGTTCTGCTTTTGCGTCGAATTTGGCAAAGCTTAAAATGCTAAAAATAGTAACAATAGATAGGTAGTAATTTTTCATACATGCGACATTAAAAATGGATTGAGTTGCCTCTTTCCGATTTTATATAAACAAAGCGTTTGCCAAAAGTTAAAATGACAGAATTCAGCACATTGAGTCTGTGCCCAAATGCGCCAAAAACTCATATGTGGGCAATAGTCCAAAAAGAGAGACATCATGACAATTGGTTTTTACTGCTATTGAAACAGTTTGAAAAGATTGATTTTTTCGTAGCTATACTTGCCCTTGAGTTGGTCAAATAAGACTTTCGATCTTACAGTCCCATTTTCTAAGAAATCGGATTCGTTGTCGCGGGTCTTTATTTCTAATAGAGCAACTTCCATTTCCTCTAGACCAACAAGTGCTGGTTTAAGTCGACTATATTCTAAAGTAACACCTTCAGATTTGAGTGAAACTAGATGGCTAATGATAGTTCCCGTCGTAAGACCACGTTCATCAGCAATAGCCTTAAGCGACTTACCCTCTTCAAAAAGAACACGGGTTTGTTCCTGCGTTGATATTTTGTTCTTTTTCGCGCTTGCAGCTCGACTTTGTTTTTTTATGTCTTTTGGGTCAGTAAGCCCACCACAGTGTTTTATAAAATTGATTTGATCCTTTTTAATTTTGGATATATCTAAACCATTCTCTGCATGGGCACTGAGTTCTTGAAATCGTTTGTCCGCTTTTAGCGCTAATCCGTCAACCTGCAGGGCTATTTCATTGTATCCTAATAATCGTAGACCGTTTAAGTCTTTCAAACGCGAAAGGGCAACATACCCTTGTCCAGTTTCAAATGTTTTTGTTAAATCAACTTCAGCTGCCTCTAATGTCATTCCTTGGCTTTTATGGACGGTTATAGCCCAGGCCAACCTTAAGGGTATTTGAGTAAAGGACGCCAATGTTTTACCAGATTCATCTTCGACCGACCAGGCTTCTGGCTCTGCTGTGATTTCCTTACCACTACTAAGTTTTATAATAGGGTAGCCAGTATCTGGGTCAAACGCCGAAACGGTACCAAGTGTTCCGTTCATATATCCCTTTTCGTAATTGTTTTTAACAAACATGACACGGGCGTTCTCTTTTAGAATTAGATTATCTGGTGCTAAAACAGATTTGGTTAACATCTCCTGTAAACCTTGGTTGCCTTTTGTTTTTGCCACAAAAATCTCTTCTTCACCAGCAAGTATTTCAATTTCTTGAAGGTTAACACGATCAACATCGAAATTGTGGCTATACAAACGCGTCGGCTCTTCTTTAAACTTGTTATATACGGCCTCATCCAAGATACTCATGCCTTCAGGTGATACGTCGTTTTTCCTAATCTGATTCAACACATCATTCAGCTCATTGTCGGTTTGACGGAATTGCTCTGTTAGGTAGCATACAGTTAAGTTGGCATCAACCCATGACTTGCTCATAAAAGCAAACTTGTCGCGGTTCAATTCTTCGTTTTTGGTGACCGGAGGTAGCTGAAAAAAATCACCAGACAAAACCACCTGTAACCCTCCAAAAGATTCAAAACTTGATTTCAGATGAATCAATATTTCGTCGACCATCTGTAACTGATTTTTATGCAACATTGATATCTCATCAATGATAAGCACCTTGGCATTTTGAACGTTTTTTTGAATGTATTTTTTCTCGGAGAGCTTTCTTAAGTCAACTTGATGAATGTTGTCTTTAACACCCATGCCACACCATGAATGAATCGTTTGACCATTCATATGAGTAGCGGCTATACCTGTAGACGCAGTTATCGCAACAGGAATTTTACGTTCCTTTAGATATTGTATGTATTGGTTTAATACATACGTTTTACCAGTTCCAGCCGAACCTGTTAGGAAAACATTTTTCCCAGACTTTAGCAGGTTTAAAGCTGTCTCTTGTTGCATCGTCTTATTCTGAGTGGTCTAGTTTTTTTGATATTTTTCGTTGATATCTACCTTGTACGACATCAATCAAGACCATAATAGTAATGATAAAATAGAAAGTAACCTTGTTCATAACGGTGATCTTCGTGCCTGCTATCTCCAAATGCGCCAAATGACCTCCTTCTGTAATCAACATGATGCCTACCACAAACAGAACAAACAATCCAAGCACCTCATACATGCGATTTCTTTTCAAGAAAGTAGATACACTATCTGCCAACCAAATCATTAAAATACCACCAATGATGATGGCCGTAGCCATAACAACAAAGACTTGAGACAACGCCATGGCACTTAAAATGGAATCGAAGGAAAATACCAAATTCATCAACACAATCCAGAAAATAACCTGTCCGGCGGTTTTAGGTTTTTTAGTAGTTTGTCCATTGTTGTCGGGATCTAAACTCATCATATGCCATATTTCTTTTATGGCTGTATACAGTATGAAAATTCCACCAAACAAAACGATTAAGCTATGGAGATTAAAAGTACCTACAAAGATTCCTTCCATGTTAATGCTAAACAGGGTATCTTGAACCATTGAGATAACGCGCATCAAGATGAATAGTAGTGCTATTCTAAATACGACGGCAAGACCAATCCCGGTTTTTCTAACCAGACTTTGTTTGTCTTCAGGAGCCTTTTGCGATTCTAGAGATATATACAGTAAGTTGTCGAATCCCAAAACAGCTTGTAGCATGACAAGCATAATGAGGTCTCCAAGGTTTTCTAATGTAAAAATTGAAAGTAAAACAGTGTTCATATCCGAAAAGGTATTAAAATTTAGACTAACGCTTATTGGCCACAAGATGTAACACCGTATGTCCAACGGCCATTAACGTATTTTTATCAATTACATCCATGTTGTCCGATTGCTTGTGCCAATGTTCTGGAAAGCGACTTGGTGTTTTTAAGTCGTAATGGATTATATCGATTGTTGGTATACCGGCAAAACGGTTCATATAGATGTGATCGTCAGTAATTGTACTTCCTGGAATGGATAAAAAGTAACTACCATATCCAAGACCTTGTCCGGTTTTCCATGTTTCTAATAAAAGTGATTGGTTATACATGGCAGAGTTGCTTTCTAGAGCGAATGTCGCATTTTTTGCGCCGACCATATCCAGTAAAATGCCTTGGTTAGCATTATACCCATTTTCCAAAGCTTCATTTGCCCAATACTGTGAACCAAGACACCAGCTATCTGGAGGACCTCCACTTTCGCCACCATCTTCTTGATCAAAAAATATGATATCAACGCCATAGGCAGGTTTGATAGATTGTAATTGTCTAGCAATTTCGATTAATACACCAACTCCGCTGGCTCCATCGTTGGCCCCATCTGCAGGTTTGTTTATTATCTCAGGGTCTTCATCAGATTGCGGTCTTGTATCCCAATGGGCTGCCAAAATAATACGTTTAGGATTTTCAACATCAAAGCGACCCCACACATTATATATAGGAACAACTCGATTGTTCCTTTTTGTTAAGGTACCACTTAGTATCTCAGCAGTATCGCAGTATTCGGCTAGTTTTTGTTTTAAATATTGTAAAGTGCTTTGATGTGCTTGAGTACCGGGCACACGTGGACCAAAAGCCACTTGTTCTTCAACATAACGATACGCTGAATCTGAATCAAAAGACACATTGATAATTTTGGGTGGAGTTTTTTTCTTCGGTTCTTTCGGCTTATGAGGATCTGACTTACAGCTCCCGAGTAACAGAATAATAAATATGGTGGGAATTATTTTCCAGTGCATCATAATGAAGTATACGTTGAACCATCTTTGCCATCTTTAATCTCGAAACCAATTTCTTTCAATCGATCGCGGATACTGTCAGACATCGCATAGTTTTTGTCCAATTTTGCTTGTTGTCTTAGTTCTAAAGCAAACTGAACTAATCCATCTATTTTGTCAGCCCCATCGTTGTTAGACTCATTTTTTAAACCCAGGACTTCAACAACAAAGTCATTGAGTAATTTGGTAAATGCCTCTTTGTCTGAAGCTGAAATGGTTTCTTTTCCATCAGCGATAAGATTAATCCACTTAACGGCTTCAAATAGGTGTGCGATAGCAATTGGGGAGTTAAAGTCATCATTCATTGCGGCATACAACTTTTCATGCATGTCTGAAACATCTAAGGTTGATGTCTCAGAAACAGCAAGATCCTCCAAAGAATTAAGGGCTACCATTAATCGTTTCAAACCTTTTTCAGCGGCCTGTAATGCTTCGTTACTAAAATCGAGTGTGCTGCGATAATGTGCTTGTAACATAAAAAAGCGAATAGTCATGGCACTATAGGCTTGCGTAAGTAATGGGTGATCGCCGGTCAACATTTCTCTTGGAGTAACACCGGTTCCTTCACTTTTAGCCATTTTTTTTCCGTTAAATGTGAGCATGTTGGTATGCAACCAATATTTAACAGGTTCTTCATCGTATCCAGCTTTGTTTTGAGCAATCTCACATTCGTGGTGCGGGAATTTTAAATCCATGCCTCCACCGTGTATGTCAAACTGTTTACCTAAATATTTTGTACTCATCACCGAGCACTCTAAGTGCCATCCCGGAAAACCCATTCCCCATGGCGAATTCCATTTCATGATGTGTTGTGGTTCTGCATTTTTCCATAAAGCGAAATCGGCAGGATGCCTTTTATCACTCTGGCCATCTAAATCACGTGTGTTTGACAATAAGTCGTCTACATTTCTGCCCGAAAGCTCTCCATAATTATGGTGATTATTATAAGCGGCTACGTCAAAATAAACCGACCCATTTGATTCATAACCAAAACCTTTATCAATGATGGTTTGAACCAACTCTATTTGCTCAATCAGGTGACCTGTAGCGGTAGGTTCAATACTGGGAGGGAGGGCGTTAAATTGCTCCATGGTTTGGTGGAAGTCCACGGTATATCGTTGTACAACTTCCATTGGCTCGATGTTTTCTAAACGTGCTTTTTTAGAAATACGGTCTTCTGCTGTATCGTCTAGCAGGTGCCCAACATCGGTGATGTTACGCACATACCGGACCTTATAGCCAAGATGCAACAAGTAACGATAAATCAAATCGAACGAGTTGAACGTCCTTACATTTCCGACATGGACTTCGCTATAAACTGTTGGCCCACAAACGTATAAACCAACAAATGGAGGGTTCAATGGATCAAATGTTTCCAAGGCTCTATTTTTGGAATTGTACAGCTTCAACTTCGTTTGCATCCGGCAAAGATATGTAAACCGCTCAAAGGCAAAATGCGGTATAACTCAATTTACCTAAGTTTGAATTTCAACAAATGACTATGAAAAAAATCGCTATCACTTTAGCAGTAATTATCGGGATATTGGTTGTCGCCAAAACCGTTGGAATTCTTGTGAACTACACAATTCCAACCTCGTCTAATGAGCCAACTATTATGACCGATAGTCATATTATCACAACCAGTTTGAAGCATCCAAGCGCAGGACAGTTTGCTGCGTTTCATCCACCACTTCCTGAAGTTCCAAATCAGAAACAGATCTATATTAAAAGGTTGTGTGGAATAGGAGGAGACGAGATTGAAATGAAAAATGCAGTATTTTACCTAAACGGGAAAAACTTTGACGAAGATCTTGAGTTACAGTTTAGTTTTATTGTCGATGATCAAACGTATAAGTCGATTAACAAAAAGTACCCAATTACCGATGCTAATAAGGTATCTGATAATGTGTACCAAGTTAATATTACGGATAAAATTGCCAAAGAGTTTGGTGTTGAGTCTAAAAAAGATGTTCAGACTGTGCCAGAAGCAGGACCACCTGTTTTTATTGAGTTTAACACAGACGGAGTTTGGACACGCGACAATTTTGGACCAATCACAATTCCTGCTGGACAAACATTTTTTATGGGAGACAATCGCCATTATTCCTATGACTGCCGGTTTTTTGGCTTTGTTCCAGAAGAAGATATTAAAGGCGTGGTGCTGGGGTATTGATGTTAAAAAGCAGGTAGTGACCTAGTTACAAGTAATAGTGTCCTTATCTGTATACAATATTTCCATCCTACAATATGTGTAAAGTGCACATAATCAGCACTGTAGGTTTTGGTTAATCTTGGGTATAAGACTTGAAATACTTCCTGTAATTATTAATTAACAGGAGGTATATTATGAAAACTACTTTTACTCTTTTAACAGTATTAACCCTTAGCATCTTAGGAATGGATGCGCAAGCGAGAAGCTCAAAGCTTCATCTTAACTTGTTTAACGATGGACAGTTTGTCGTCGTTGTAGATGGAATTCGTTATGCCGATGTGGGAGGGACATTGGCTATTAACAACTTGAATGCAGGAACCCATCAAATCAAAATCGTCGAAGTTTTTGGCAGACGAGGTCGAGGCCAGGGCCGTGGTCGAGCAGGACGTGAAGTGTTGTACCTTGGGTCGGTAAACATTCCATTTCGATCAGCTGTATTTGCCCATCTCACCAAAAACAACAATTTACGCGTAAGTGAAGTAAAGCGCTTAAATCCACCAAGACGCCAGCGTCCGGTGTACAGAGATCGTCACAGAAGAATGGGACCACGCTATGGCAATCGCGGTGGCGGTGTTGGTTACAACAGGTTTATGTCTACCAAACAGCAGATGCGACAAGCAGCTTTTGACAGAAACAAAATGGTTATCGCGAAACAGTTTATTCGCAACGGTCAACCAACAAGTGCTGAGGTGAGTCAACTTATGAATTTGCTTGCTTTTGATAGAACAAAGCTTGAGTTAGCAAAATTTTCGTACGGCTTTGTGATTGACCAGCATAACTTCCGTCAGGTACGTCGCAGTCTCACTTTTGATGACACCGTGCGTCAACTTGATCGGTTCATCGTTAATCAAAATCCGAACCAACGAAGAAGACGATAATTACTTTTTTATACTTTTACTTGTAAAGGCAGCTTCAAATTGAGGCTGCTTTTTTTATGGGGCTGGGATTCGACCAAAGATGTAAATAATACTTAAACTTGCAGCTCCCAATGAAACAGGCAAAATACGTATCTATTAAACGGAGTCCGGCCGGAATAGAAATAATCAAAAAGGCTTACAAAAGCATGTGTACAAGTCGTGCTATGGCCGCGATTTATGAAGAAAATCGTCCGATTACGAAGTATGTGCACTCAACCTCCAAAGGGCATGAGGCAATCCAACTGGCTACCGCGTATTTACTACACAAAGAAGACTGGGTTGCACCGTATTATCGCGACGAGTCACTTCTACTGGGTATGGGGATGACGCCATATGAGTTAATGCTGCAGTTGCTGGCAAAAGCAGATGATCCATTTTCTGGTGGTCGTTCATACTACTCTCACCCATCTCTGTTAAGGGATGATATGCCTAAAATGGCACACCAAAGTAGTGCTACAGGGATGCAAGCAATTCCTACCACAGGTATTGCGCACGGAATTAAATATAAAGAACAACAAGGCTTATTGGATGCTGAAAATCCAATCGTTGTGTGTTCAATTGGAGATGGCTCAATGACAGAAGGAGAAGTTAGCGAGGCGCTTCAAATGGCTGTTTTACATCAACTGCCGATAATATACTTGGTACAAGACAATGATTGGGGTATTTCTGCAAGTGGGGATGAAATGCGTGCGATGGACGCATATGAATTTGCCAAAGGTTTTAAAGGACTCAAAACTCAAAGATTAGACGGGGCCGATTTTGTTTCGTCTTATGACGGCATGGCGAAAGCTATCGCATGGGTGCGAGAAAATCGTGCACCAATGCTTGTTCATGCCAAAGTTCCACTATTGGGGCATCATACAAGCGGCGTTCGCAGTGAGTGGTATCGAGATGACTTAGAAGAGGATTTAGAAGAAGATCCGTTCCCAAGAATTCAGCACCTGCTAGTTAAGTTGGGTATCGACGAGACGGAACTTGAGGAGATTAATGAAAAGGCTAAGGCCTACATCGCGGAGGAATTTGACAAGGCAGTTAATGCTCCTGAACCTAATGACGAGGAATTAACAAACCATGTTTTGGCTCCAACACCAATTACTGAAGAAGTAGGTGAGCGAAGTCCAGAAGGTGCAGAAACCATTATGATGGTTGACGCGGCCCTGTTTGCGATGGATGAAATATTGAAGAAACATCCTGAGGCATTGCTTTATGGACAAGACGTAGGCATTCGACTTGGTGGTGTTTTTAGAGAAGCGGCTACTTTGGCCCAAAAATATGGTAAAGACCGGGTGTTCAATACGCCCATTCAAGAGGCATATATTGTTGGATCAACAGCGGGTTTCAGTGCTGTAGGTTGTAAGCCAGTGGTTGAAATACAGTTTGCCGATTACATCTGGCCAGGTGTTAACCAATTGGTGACAGAGCTGAGTAAATCAGGTTATTTAAGCCAAGGAAAATTTCATGTTCAAAGTGTCATCAGAATTCCAACTGGGGCTTATGGTGGAGGTGGCCCCTATCATTCAGGTACAAACGAGAGTAGCATACTCCCGATAAAAGGAATCAAAATAGTGTACCCAAGTAATGCGGCCGATATGAAGGGATTGATGAAGGCGGCCTTTTATGACCCGAACCCAGTTGTCATGTTCGAGCATAAGGGTATATATTGGAGCAAGGTTCCGGGTACGGAAGAAGCCAAAACACCTGAACCATCTGAGGACTATATGGTTCCTTTAGGAAAGGCTCGAGTTGCTCAAAATGCATCTGACGAAGCTGTTGAGAATGGTGAGTCAATAGCTGTAATCACCTATGGTATGGGCGTTTATTGGGCAAAATCTGCAGCAAAGCAGTTTGATAACCAGATCGAAATTCTTGACTTACGCACGTTAAGTCCTTGTGATGATGAAGCGATTTTTGAACAAGTAAGAAAGCATGGTAAAGTATTGGTGCTTACTGAAGAAACAATTACAAACTCATTTGCAGAGTCTATTGCGGGAAGAATCTCCAAAAATTGTTTTGAGTCATTAGATGCACCTGTGCAAACTATGGGAAGTATAGACACTCCTGCCGTTCCGATGAATATGGGACAAGAAAAAGTAATGTTGCCAAACGCTGAAAAGGTGGCTGCACTGCTTCAGGAAATGTTGGATTATTAGAGAATATCTGTAATTTCATGTTTTAAATTCTGACATGAGGTCACTCCAACAACTTTTAGACACCTATGGCGAAAGCCATATCAATAAAACGAACAAAGCCATTCATTGGGTTTGTGTACCAGCTATTTTCTTTTCATTGGTTGGTCTATTCTTTGCTATACCAACAGGAGGTATTGGTAAAACTATTTGGATGAATTTGGGAACCATCGCACTGCTTTTAGCCCTCGTCTATTACTTTGTATTGTCGAAACCCATGTCTATTGGTTTTGTTCTGTGGGGACTTTTTTGCCTTTGGGGAAATAATTACATCTACCAAATCGGACACGGCCATAATGGTCATTTGGCCTTGGTTAGTGTAATCATATTTGCGGTTGCGTGGGTATTTCAATTCATTGGCCACAAAATAGAAGGCAAGAAACCTTCATTCTTGGAAGACTTACAGTTTCTGCTTATTGGGCCTGCTTGGTTGATGAGTTTTATTTATAAGAAATTAGGCATTCGTTATTGAAGCAAAATAATCGACAACAAAGATTAGACCCATCCTTCAATCCTTCAATCCTTCATTCCTTCAATCCTTGAACAGGAATTAGCCACTAGGAATTAGTTTTACAAGAGCAAAGAAAATAGAGAGTTTAGACGACCTATTCAATAATTCAATAATTCAGACATTCAATCCTTCATCCCTTCAGACATTCAATCATTGTCTAATGCGCTTCCAACCACGTCTGACCTTCACCAATTTCAACAAGTGTTGGCACATTTAATGGCATCGCATGTTCCATCAATGGTTTGATAAGCATTTTTAAACTATCTAGCTCGTCTTTATGCACGTCAAACAACAATTCGTCATGCACTTGAAGTATCATTTTCGATTTAAAACCTTGAAGCCTTAAAGCGGCATCGATGTTAATCATCGCCAGTTTAATCATGTCTGCAGCTGAGCCTTGAATGGGAGCATTAACGGCGTTTCGTTCGGCAAATCCAACTACAGTTCTATTCTGTGAGTTGATGTCTCTAATCTGACGTTTTCTGCCCATCAAGGTTTTTACGTATCCATAATCGCGACAGGTTTTGATCGTGTCGTCCATGTATTTTTTGATACCGCTAAACTGATCGAAATAGGCGTCAATCAATTCTTGTGCTTCACTCCTTTTAATTTTTAGATTTTGTGAAAGTCCTGTAGCTCCTTGTCCGTATATCAGCCCAAAGTTTACACTCTTCGCTTTATATCGTTGTTCCTTTGTCACATCATCCAGTTCAACGCCAAACACCTTGGCAGCGGTAGCTGTATGGATGTCTAAACCATTAACAAATGCTTCCGACATGGCTTCGTCGCCGCTCATTGAGGCTACAATGCGTAGCTCTATTTGGCTGTAATCTGCGGCTACCAATATGTGATTTTCATCTCTTGGAATAAACGCCTTACGTATTTCTCGCCCTTTATCCGTCCGTATGGGGATGTTTTGAAGATTCGGGTTTGTGCTACTTAATCTTCCAGTGGCAGCAACGGCTTGCGCAAAATTGGTATGTACTCGGTTTGTATTTGGATTGACAAGTCGTGGGATAGCATCCACATACGTACTTTTCAATTTTTGGTTATGTCGATACTCCAAAATCATTTTTGGTAGTGCGTGCACATCTGCCAATTTGGTTAAAGTAGCTTCATCCGTTTTGTATTGACCAGTCTTGGTTTTTTTCGCTTTCGCGTCCAATTTCATGTGGTCAAACAGCACCTCACCCAACTGCTTCGGAGAAGCAATATTGAATTGTACACCGGCCTGTTCGTATATCGTTTTTTCAATTTCAGCCGATTCCTTTTCAAGTTCTACAGAGTAATTAGCCAAAAACGCAGTGTTCACATTTACACCTTCTCTCTCCATTCGCCCAAGAACTTTTATAAGCGGAATCTCAATTCTGTCAAACACAGATCTCACTTCTTCCGATACTAAGCTAGGCCCAAAAGCTTCTTTTAGCTGTAACGTAATGTCGGCATCTTCAACGGCGTATTCGGTTGCTTTATCCAGTGGCACCGTATCGAAGCTCAACTGGTTTTTACCCTTTTTGCCAATTAAGTCAGTGATAGAAATTGGCTTATAACCTAAATAGGTTTCAGCGAGGTAATCCATGTTATGACGCTGGTCGGGCTCAATTAAGTAGTGAGCCAACATGGTATCAAATAGTTTACCTTCCACTTCTATGTCGTAGTTCCACAAAACCTTGATATCGTACTTCGCATTTTGAAGCACCATTTCGATTTCTTTGTTTTGGAAAAAAGGATTGAAAGACTCTAGAATCGCTTTCGATTCTTCAAAATCATCAGGAAAATTCACATAGTAGCCTTTGTTCAACTCGAATGAAAAAGCGCATCCAAGAATTCGAGCCAGTAAAGGATCCAAGCTTGTTGTTTCTGTATCAAAGCAAACTGTTTTTTGTTTCAATAGTTTCTCCAACAAAGACTTTCTTTTTTCTTCTGTGTCAACCAGTTCGTATGTATGCTTTACGTCTTCAAGGGTTTTGACACCCGTAATTTCGTTTGCCACTTTGGTCGCTGATGGTCTTGATCCACTGGTAGGCATATCTCCAAATAAAGATTGTTGACCTCCGCTTGAAATTGAAGCAGGTGATTCGCCTAGAACCCTTTTATATAGTGTTTTGAACTCCACCTCATCAAATAATTTCCTGATGGCATCTTTATTAGGCTCTTCGGTTATCAAACTCGATTCATCAAAAGGCACAGGTGCATCGAGTAGTATGGTTGCAAGTTTTCTGCTCATAAAAGCTTGCTCCTTATTGTCCTCTACTTTTTCTTTAAGCTTACCTTTCAATTCATGGGTGTTTTCGTATAACTTTTCCATGGTGCCATATTGCTTTAATAAGGTACTCGCCGTTTTGGGTCCAACGCCAGGCACTCCTGGTATGTTATCAACAGCGTCACCCATCAAACCTAAATAATCTATTACTTGTAGTGTGTTGTCTAGCTTAAACCGTTCGCAAACTTCAGCAGGGCCCCAAATTTCAGCACTGTTTCCTGATCTAGCAGGTTTGTACATCAATGATTTTTCAGTAACCAGTTGCCCAAAATCCTTGTCTGGCGTCATCATGTAAGTCGTAAATCCTGCGGCTTCTGCTTTTTTTGTAAGCGTGCCAATCACATCATCTGCTTCATATCCTTCAGCTTCTAAAATAGGAATGTTAAAGGCTTCAATAACTCTGCGGATATAAGGTTCGGATAGTTTTATGTCTTCAGGTGTTTCGTCTCTATTTGCTTTGTATAAAGGATAATCCTGCTTTCGGATGTTTTCAGACTTATGATCAAATACAACCGCAATGTGTGTGGGTTTTTGGTTTTGAAGAACATCCAATAAGGTGTTTGTAAAGCCAAAAACAGCCGACGTATTGAGCCCGTAACTTGTAATTCTTGGGTTTTTTATAAAAGCATAATACGCCCGAAATATCAAGGCATATGCGTCCAGAAGGAACAGTTTTTTGTCTGACATAAGAGGGGAAAATTAAGTGAACCAATTGGTTGATACAAAAAAAAGTAGTCTTTGTGGATTATCCTTAATTTGACCATTACTACTCTACTTTAAACTATACCTTTGTTATGGATACAAATTGATTTTATGCAGGAGTATATTATAAAAAACGGGACCATAATTAATCGACACGAAAAGAAGATACTTGACGTGTACATTAAAGATGGGATGAT
This sequence comes from Bacteroidota bacterium, assembly GCA_024679565.1. Taxonomy (GTDB): domain Bacteria; phylum Bacteroidota; class Bacteroidia; order NS11-12g; family UBA9320; genus UBA987. Next base: position 87,777 of record JAIBDD010000008.1, read on the forward strand.
TCACCAAGTTGGTGAAGGGTTGGAAAACCCCAATGCAACAATTATTGACGCAGAAGGCATGCTTGTTTTACCCGGCGTTATTGACGACCAAGTACATTTTAGAGAGCCTGGTTTGACCCACAAAGCAAATATTTATACGGAAGCGAAGGCAGCTGTAGCAGGTGGGGTTACTAGTTTTATGGAAATGCCTAATACAAACCCGCAAGCGGTAACACAAGAAATATTAGAGGAGAAATATGTGGTTGCCTCAAATACGGCGTTAGCGAATTACTCTTTCTTCATGGGCACGACTAACAATAACTATGAAGAAATTATTAAAACGGATCCAAAAACGGTATGTGGCATCAAAATATTTATGGGAAGCAGTACTGGCGACATGTTGGTTGACGACGACCATATCCTTTCTAAAATATTTGCCAATGCACCAACAATAATTGCTTTACACTGTGAAGATGAACAAACCATTAAAGACAACACACAGGAGTACATAGATCGGTATGGCGAAGACATTCCTTTTTCTGCTCATCCAGAAATAAGAAATCATAAGGCGTGTTATTTATCTTCGAGCAAGGCTGCACAATTGGCCAATAAGTACGGTACACGAATTCACATCTTACATATCTCAACGGCCGATGAAATTGCCTTGTTTTCGAAGGGTGACGATTTTAAGAATAAGAATATTACCTCTGAGGTATGCGTCCATCATTTGTCGTTCAATTCAACCCAATATGACGAGAAAGGATCCCTGATCAAATGCAACCCTGCAATTAAACATAAGGAAGATCAAGAGGCACTTTGGAAGGCACTAAATGAAGGAAAGTTTGATGTAATCGCTACCGACCACGCTCCGCATACTTGGGACGAAAAGCAACAGAAATACTTGAAAGCACCATCAGGTTTACCATTGGTTCAGCACAGTCTTCAACTGATGTTAGAGCACGCTAAAAATGGCAAAATCAGTATAGAGGAGGTGATAAATAGAATGTGTCATAAACCCGCAGAATTATTTGATATTGATCGAAGAGGTTTTGTTGAAGAGGGGAATTGGGCCGACCTAGTTGTGGTAAACCCCAATGAAGAGTACACAGTAAGCTCAAACAATGTGTTGTACAAATGTGGCTGGTCTCCGCTTCAAGGAACTACATTTAGCCACACCATAAAGCAGACTTTTGTTTCTGGTCATCTGGCATTTAGCGAGGGTCATTTTGACGAATCTAAGAAAGGAGAGCGGTTGCTTTTTAATCGGTAAGTGTTATATATTTTTTGGCAAGACTTCTAAATAGAGTATTAGTGAAAAAGGTAGTTTTTATAGTTTTTTGTTTTTCTGCAGTTGCTGTTTTGGGGCAAACAAACGAGGTTCAAATGAACCCAGACCACAATATTATCGGTGCAATTTATCCGAACGAACCAAGCATTTGTATCAGTAAGTCAAACCCAAATGTATTGGTTGCTGGGGCCAACATTGCCAATCATTATGTATCGATAGATGATGGACAAACCTGGAAAAATGGAGTACTGACTTCTCCGTTCGGTGTTTGGGGTGATCCTGTTTTACACTCTGATGCACAGGGCAACATCTATTTTGCCCACCTCTCTAGAACATCTGGCAAATCCCAAAACTATGGGTTTATTGATCGCATTGTGGTACAAACCTCAACCGACAACGGACAAAACTTTTCGGGCGGCAGTTTTGCTGGCTTGAATGGAGAAAAAATGCAGGACAAACCGTGGATTAGCACAGATGATTATTCCAATCAATATAAAGGTAATGCCTATCTAACTTGGACTGAGTTTGATAAAATCAATAGTAAAAAGAAGAAATACCAGAGTAGAATTAGATTTTCATCGTCTAACGATATTGGCAAGTCGTGGTCAACGGCCATAACAATTTCCGACTCGGTTGGCGATTGCATAGACGATGACCACACCTTAGAAGGAGCCACAACTGCCGTTGGAATCAATGGCGAGATTTATTGTGCATGGGCGGGGCATTACAAACTGTACTTTGATAAGAGCCTCGACGGAGGAAAGACATGGGGTAAAGACAAAGTGATTGTTGGTCAACAAAGTGGGTGGGCAATGGATATTCCTCATCTGTATCGGAGTAATGGCATGCCATTTTTAATGGTTGACAACTCCACCAGTAAATATACAGGCAGATTATACCTTGTTTGGGGTGATGATAAAAATGGGGATGCAGATGTATTTATAGCGTATTCTGATGATAGAGGAAATAACTGGAGCCCTCCTAAGCGCGTGAATCGAGACATTAAAGGGAATGGTAAAAGTCAATATTTACCTAATGTGGCGATTGATCAAACAACAGGCCATCTGGCCATAACATACTACGACAGGCGAAACAGCGAGCATAACGTTTTTACCGATGTATTTACAGCGGTGAGTACGGACGGAGGTGAAAACTTCCAAGAATACCGAATGAATAATTTATTGTCGGGTCATGCCGGTAAAAATGTATTTTCGGGTGATTACATTGATGTAGACTTTCATGCTGGTAAAATCTCTGCTATTTGGGCTTCATTCGACCAATTCTCAAAGGTTTTTAATCGAACGGTTACCGAAACCGGGCTTGATGGATTATTTCCAATTCATGAAGTTGGTCAGGTGCAATCGCACATTAGCTATGAGGATAAAAAACCGGTCATTTACATTGCTTGTACCCGTCCTTCAGACATTTCTCTAACCTATTATCGCAAGCCGTGGTTTAGTAAAAAACTAAAAGAAAAATCGAAAGAATCATTCAATATTAACCACCGTCCAGGGTTACAAGGCATCTCTGAAATGCGCATAGTAGCTAGTCAGAAAAGAAGAATAAAAATCATTATTACGCCTACAGAAACTGAGATGTATAAAGATCAAGTTAATTTCATAGATATCGAGTAATTGTAACTCGCTTACTGTCAATACTTTGCGACTGACATGTCACGCTATTCTCTTATCAAACTGTTTTAGACGTAAAGCATTGACTTTTAGAGGGAAAAAGCCGTATTTTGCGGACTATTTTTACAAAAATGGCGAAGAATAAAAACGACGAGACTGGGGTAATATTAAAAATCCAAAAACAAACGGGATGTTTGTTATTTGTAATTGGTGCGGCCATGCTTGCATTTGTTCTAACAGATTTTTTCAAAAGCGGTACATCTGCCTTTGGAGGATCTAAGAACGTTGTAGGTGAAATTGCTGGCGAAAGAGTCCAATACGAAGAACTCACAAAAGGTGTAGAGGAGTTAAAAGTAATGTATCAAGGTTCCGACTTTGATGAAACTTCATTGCGAGAGCAAGCTTGGAACCAAATAATTCAAGAGCGTGTTATTAAACGCGAACATGATTTGTTAGGAATTAAGATGGGTTCTGCAGAATTGGTTGATGCATTATTTGGTGAAACTCCAGATCCAATGGTGATTCGAAACTTTACCAATCCAGATACAAAGCAGTTTGATCCAAACATGTTACGTCAATTCATTGAAATCGACATGTTGGAAGACGAGCAGAAGTATAAGAACTACCTTAACTTCTTAGAGAAACCATTACAAGAATTTAGAGAGGGTGCCAAGTATGAAAACATGATTCGTGCCGGAATCTATTTTACTAAAATTGATGCTGAGTATGAGTTCAACTTAGAAGAATTTAAGATGAGCGCGAAAACGGTAGGATTACCATATGTGTCTGTATCAGACTCTTCTTTCACTTACGACGATGGTGATTTGGAAAAATACTTAAATCAAAATTCAGATGAGTACAAACAACTTGCTACAAGAGATATAGACTTTGTTGTACTCAACGTGTTTGCAACAGCTGCGGATACAGCAGATGCAAGAGCAAGAGTAGAAAAGGAAAAAGAGACCTTTAAAAATGCAAAGATTGATAGCTCATTTGTTTCAAAGAAACGCACACAAAGACCTTTCACTGGAGTATACGTAAGAAGAGGAATGACAGATCTACCTAGTGGTGTTGAAGACTTCTTGTTTACAGCGGATTCTGGTGCGGTTAGTGATTTGGTGTATCAAAATGGCTCTTTTGGATTATACAAAGTAAGCGACGTTAAAGAGGATAGTGTTTCCGTTATGAGAGCACGTCACGTATTGGTGCCAACGGGAGAAGATGATGAAAGCACTGCACGTCAAACATTAGCAGACATTCGTTCTGGTAAAATAACGTTTGAAGAAGCAGCGAAAGATAATTTTGACCAAACAGGAGCAAATGGCGGTGACTTAGGTTGGGTTCAGAAAGATGGATTCAATATGCAAGTACCACAGGAAGTAAAAGACGCTATTTTGTCTTCTTCAGTAGGGTCTTACTCAGTGATTAAGTCAAGCAAAGGTTGGCACGTATTAAATGTAACAGACGGACCTTCTAAGAAGCTTGTGAAGTTTGCTGCGTTAGAGCGTAGAGTAACACCTGGTACAGAAACCGATAGAGAAGTAGAAAGGCTTGCTGGTGAAATTCAGTTTCAAGCACAAGACAACGAAGACTTCTTGACTGTTGTGGAAACACTAGGCCAAAACGTTCGTGAAGCGACTAAAATATCGTTAAGCAATCCGTCAATACCTGGTGTACCAGATGCAACGGATGTAGCTAGATGGTTATTCAACGACAAGACGCGGGTAGGTGACATTTCAGATGTAATGAACTTACAAGGTCAAGATAGATACATTGTTGCGAAATGCACAGGGGTTAGAGAAGAAGGGACTTCTTCATTAGAAGATGTGCGCGACCAAGTTGCTTTAGATTATATAAGGGAACAAAAAGCACAGAAATTAGCTGACCAATTAAACGAGGCTTTAAAAACGGCGTCGACTCCAGATGAGTTGGCAAAAGCACTTAATTCTGTTGTGACATTAGTTCCTGCGGTAAACATGCTTTCTGCTCAGGTAACAGGTATCGGAGCTGAACCTGAAGTAGCCGGGACAATCTTAGGCTTAAAAGAAGGTGAACGTTCTAATCCAATCAAAGGGATCGGTGGTGTTTATGTCGTTTGGAGTGAAGGCCAGGTACAAACCGGTGAGCCAAATGAGTTCTCTTCAGAGACATTAGCAAATGATTTGAGACAAGGCGTAATGCAGAGTGCTGGAGACGGGGTGAAAAACGCATTGCAAGAAAAAGCCAATATCGTTGACAAACGCTATAACTTTTTCTAAAGACAAATAATTGAATACAAAAGCCCTTACCCTTGGTGAGGGCTTTTTTTGTAACCATGAAGCACGTCATACTATTACATGGATTTTGCGAAAACCGCAGTATGTGGAATACTGTCGTTTCAGCACTGAAAACCAATTTTACTGACTACCATGCGGTAGACTTACCAGGTTTTGGTGCCAATAAAGACTGTGTTGATTCGGTAGAAAGGATGAGCGATTTTGTATTTAGTTACATGGATAACCACCAGATTCTAGATGCCATTATTATCGGACATTCTATGGGAGGATATGTAGCGCTTGAAATGTTGAGCAAACAACCGAACCGTATAAACGGAATTGGTCTTATACATTCCCATGCGGCTTCCGATACAGAAGAAAAAAAGGACAATAGAAAAAAGCTGATTTCATTTATTGAAAGAAACGGTGAAAAAGCCTTTTTACATCAGTTTACCAAACAATTGATTGCGACGCAAAACGCCGATACAAATCGCTTAAATCAAGTGAATAAGTTGGTTGAGGGAACAAGACCTGAAGCAATTATTAGTGCTTCCAAGGCAATGATAAAGCGCACAGATCATACGAACACCTTAAGCGTAGATATCCCTTTTCTGTGGATTATAGGGAAGGAAGACGCGTTCATGCCATATACATCGGTTATGCGGCAAGCCAAACTATGTTTAACGGCGGAAATTCATTTGTTAGACAACGTAGGGCACTTATCTATGTACGAGGCTCCAGAGCAAACACAAGACATTATTGCAGGATTTGTTGAATCCGTATAAAAATCAGCGCATTAACTGAAATACAATAAAACTGGCGACATACGCCAAGCCAGTCATATATGCGAGCTGTATCAAAGGCCACTTTAAGCTTTTCGTTTCTTTATACACAACAGCAAGCGTACTAATACACTGCATGGCAAAGGCATAAAAAATCATCAAAGACATAACAACGGCCAAACTATAGACCGGTTTGCCTGTTTCTGGGTCTTTTTCGGTCATCATCTTTTCCCGAATATTGACCAAGTCATTTTCGTCTTCAATGCTATATATGGTAGACATGGTGCCAACAAATACTTCTCTAGCAGCGAATGAGGTTATCAGTGCTATTCCTATTTTCCAGTTAAATCCTAATGGTTTAATGACTGGTTCAATAGTTTTTCCAAATTTTGCCGCATAAGAATTTTCAATTTCAGTTGTTTCAATAGGGGAGAAAACCGTATCAGATTGTGTGTTCGGGCCATAGCTGGCAAGGAACCATAGCACCACAGAAACGATTAAAATGATTTTACCCGCCTCCGTAACAAAGCTTCTGCTTTTTTGAATAACCTGGTTTCCGATGTTTTTCCATCTTGGGGGATGATAAATTGGAAGCTCCATGATAAAGTAATTGATACCTGTTTGTTTAATTATCCATTTGAACACCAACGCCGCGACTAAACTACCAACAGTACCGATTACATACATCACCAGTAACACGAGTCCTTTAAGACCGAAAATACCCAACAAGTACGTATCAGGAACAGCCACAGAAATAAGTAAGGTGTAGACAGGCAATCGCGCTGAGCAGCTCATTAAGGGAGTCACCAAAATCGTGATGATTCTGTCTTTCCAGTTTTCAATGTTACGCGTTGCCATAATCGCAGGGATAGCACAAGCCACGCCTGATATTAGAGGCACAATCGACTTACCGCTTAAGCCCAGTCCGCGTAATATTTTGTCCATAATAAAACTAACACGAGCCATGTATCCCGTGTCTTCAAGCAGGCCCATAAAGAAGAAAAGTATGGCTATTTGTGGTATGAATACAACCACTCCGGCTAAACCGGCAACTATTCCATTTACAATTAGGCTCCTAAACCAATTGGCTGGCATAACCTCTAGTAAGAAAGTACCTAGCTTATCGAAACCAAATTCAATCGCTTGCATGGGATACTCGGCCAACCAAAAAACACTTTGGAAAATGATCAATAGGAAGGAAAGAAAAATAAGGTAACCCCATAACGGATGAGTAAATATTGGGTCAATTCGCTCCGTAAATAGTTGTCGCTTCGTTTTTTGAGTTTGAACCTTTCCTATTAATGCTTCTAGTTGTTGGTACCGGTGAGCAATGTCATCGTCTTCCTTGTTACCAAATTGAATGTGGGTTACAAAGTCAGACCCACCAATGGCTTGTTTTAACTCCTCGACTCCAATGCCTTGGCGGGCATTCGTTTTTATAACTGGTATGCCAAGTTCTTGTTGCAATCTTGCAACATCTATTTCAATTCCAGAGGCTTCAGAAACATCTATCATGTTCAACACCAAAACCATAGGAATTTGCAAGTCAGCCAATTGGCTGAAATAGAATAGATTTCGTTTAAGATTATGCGCAT
>JAIBDD010000011.1 GCA_024679565.1 Bacteroidota bacterium
GATAAAAGGTACTCCGGGGATAACAGGCTGATCTCCCCCAAGAGCTCACATCGACGGGGAGGTTTGGCACCTCGATGTCGGCTCGTCACATCCTGGGGCTGGAGAAGGTCCCAAGGGTTGGGCTGTTCGCCCATTAAAGTGGCACGCGAGCTGGGTTCAGAACGTCGTGAGACAGTTCGGTCCCTATCTGTTGTGGGCGCTAGAAAATTGAGAGGATCTGACTTTAGTACGAGAGGACCGGGTTGGACATACCTCTGGTGTATCTGTTGTTCCGCCAGGAGCACCGCAGAGTAGCTATGTATGGAGCAGATAAGTGCTGAAAGCATCTAAGCACGAAACTGACCTCAAGATGAATTTTCTTTTAAGGGTCGTTAAAGACGATGACGTTGATAGGTTGTAGGTGTAAAGGCAGTAATGTCAAAGCCGAGCAATACTAATTACCCGTAGACTTATATTTTTTTATAATTTATTTACTTTCAATTTTTGTCATTGTTTTCCATTAGGGAAACAAAGAACTTTATGATATTAACCGCATAAGCGGAAAGACTTTTAGGTGATTATATCGAGGGTGTACACCTCTTCCCTTTTCGAACAGAGAAGTTAAGCCCCTCAGAGCCGATGATACTTGGGTAAAACCTGGGAAAGTAGGACATTGCCGCTATGTTTAAGAACCCATTTTGCTACTGCAGAATGGGTTTCTTTTTTTATACGAATATTTCCCGTGTAATATATCTTTGTCCAAATACAAAAAGTGGACATCAAAGAGACCCTAAAAATTTTACCGACCAATCCTGGTATCTATAAATACTTCGATAAGACGGATAAGATTATTTATGTTGGCAAAGCCAAAAATCTAAAGAAAAGGGTAGGCTCTTATTTTCATAAAAATCACGACAACAACAAAACTAAAGTGCTCGTTTCTCGCATTGATCGCATTGAATATGTGGTAGTGGATAATGAAACAGATGCGCTGCTATTAGAGAACAACCTTATAAAAGAGCATCAACCACGTTACAACATGATGCTCAAAGATGATCGGTCTTTTCCATTGATTCGTATTACCAATGAGCGATTTCCACGAGTATTTGCCATGAGAAATCCGAAGTATGATGGTTCCAAATATTTCGGCCCATATACCTCTGCACGTTCTATGCACATAGTACTTGATTTAATAAAGTCCTTGTACCCGCTGCGTAATTGCAATTACAATTTATCTGAAGAAAACATTCAGGCCAATAAATTTAGAGCATGCCTTGAATACCAATTGGGTAATTGTAAAGCACCATGTGTTGGCAAAGAAACAGAAGTGGAGTACCTCGAATCGATTGCTAACGTCAAGCACATTTTGAATGGAAACTTCTCTCATGTTAAACAGCATTTAAGAAGGGAGATGAAACTGGCCTCTGAGTCTCTTGAATTCGAAAAAGCCAATAATTTTAAGGAGAAGTTAGCACTGCTTGACATGTTCAAAACCAAGTCTACAGTGGTAAGCCATACTATCACCAATGTAGATGTTTTTTCGGGTGTACTTACTGAAAAAAGTGCCTTCATGAATTACTTGAAGGTAATTAACGGTATGGTTGTTCGTGCGAAGTCAGTAGAATACAAATTGAAAATGGCGGAGTCACTACAAGACGTGCTTGAGTCGGCTATTCCAAAGATTCGACACTTGTACGAAAGCAATAGCAAAGAGTTGATTCTCCCAATTCAAATGGATGCTTTTGAATCTATAAAAGTTACTGTTCCGCAAAAGGGAGACAAGAAGAAATTGTTGGATTTGTCTCTTCGAAATGCGCTTTTATACAAAAAGCAAAAGTTGGATCAGTATGAAAAGTTGAACCCGTCGCATCGTTCAGACAGACTAATGCAGCAAATGAAGTCTGACTTAAGACTTAAAGAAGAACCGAGACACATTGAGTGCTTTGATAATTCAAATTTGCAAGGGTCTAACCCTGTTTCTGCTTGTGTGGTGTTCAAAGACGGGAAACCTTCCAAAAAGGATTATCGCCATTTTAATATTAAAACCGTGATAGGGCCTAACGATTTTGATAGTATGAAGGAAGTTGTGTCACGGCGATATTCAAGATTGGTCAAAGAAAACAAACCCTTACCACAGCTTATCATTATCGACGGGGGTAAAGGCCAATTAAGTGCAACGGTTGCTACACTACAAGAGCTAGATTTATATGGTAAGATTGCTGTTGTAGGAATTGCCAAACGATTAGAAGAGATTTATTACCCAGGTGATAGCTTGCCTATGTATATCGATAAAACTTCAGAAACGTTGAAAGTAATTCAGCGATTAAGAGATGAAGCGCACCGTTTTGGCATTACCCATCACCGAAATAAAAGGTCAAAGGAGTTAACACACTCAGAGCTTAATAATATAGATGGGGTAGGGCCGAAGACAATTGATTTGCTTTTAAAGAAATTTAGATCCGTAAAAAAAATTAAATCTGCTTCTGAGTCTGCATTGACTGGAGTGATAGGTCCTGATAAAGCGCGTAAAATGATAGAATATTTTGGTTCATGATTGTTGATAGTCATTCGATAAATACGATTAGGAATAATTTAGAAATCATGGCAAACAATTATGACCATGTCTTTTGGTTGGATTCATGCAACCAAGCAAATCCCTATGGAATTGGAGAATATGCCCTATTGGTGGGATTAGGGGCTAAAAGCGAGCTAGAATTAACTCCTATTGATTTTAGTTGGGGGGCAGTTCAGGAATTTATTCAATCAACCGAATGGCGGTTTTTTGGATTGTCGTATGAATTAAAGTCTAAAACGAATCAACTAGAGAGTTCAAACCCGTCGCCTTTTACATGGCCTTTACTAAGTATGGTCGAACCAGAAATCGTTGTAGCTATAAAACGTACCGGGGAAATTCAACTGTCTGGAATAAGTTTAGTGACGTTAACGCACCCATTGAGTATTGAGGTGCCAACCGATACGTCTGTAACGTATGATGATATCAAGTCGTCCATGACGAAGGCAGAACACCAAGAAAAGGTGCTGCAAATTAAGAAGGAGATCGCCGCTGGTAACATGTATGAAATGAATCTATGCATGAGCCATGAGCTGGATAATTTTCATTGCAATAACCCGTTTCAACTTTATCAGCAATTAATACATGCTTCTCCAACGCCTTTCTCATCATACGTAAAGCTAAAAGAGAAACATGTGCTTTGTGCCAGTCCTGAGCGGTACTTGTCTGTACAAGAAAATACGTTGTTCGCCCAACCGATAAAAGGGACATCTAAGCGCTTCCAAGACGAAAACAAAGATGCAGCAAGTAGGCTGCACTTGGCTAATTCAATTAAAGAACGTGCCGAACATATTATGATTGTCGATCTAGTACGCAATGACTTAAGCAAGTTGTGTGTGGCAGGATCTGTGCGTGTTGAAGAACTATTTGGTATTTATGGTTACAAGCATGTCAATCAAATGATATCAACTATATCGGGTCAACTATCAGACTCATTCAATTTTGTTGACACCTTAATGGCAACGTATCCTATGGGCAGCATGACAGGTGCACCAAAATATATTGTTTTGAAATTTATTGAAGCGTTAGAGACATCAGCAAGGGGATGGTATAGTGGTTCGATAGGATACATGGAACCCAATGGGAATATGGATTCAAACGTTGTGATTAGAACCTTATTGTATGACGGGAAACAGCAAAGTGCCTCGTATTCAGTTGGTGGCGCTATAACCTTTGACAGCGACCCTGAACAAGAATATGAAGAGTGTTTACTGAAGTCAAAGGCAATTAGGTTGTTGCTAGATGCTAATTTACGTTAGTGGCCTTTTCTTCATTTATCTTAGCACCATAGCTGCTTAGCAAAATGTGCAAATCTTCAGCCTTGTATGGCTTACCTAAAAAGTCGTCCATTCCAGAACTCATGTAAAACTCTTTGCTACTTTCTGTAGCATCGGCAGTAAGCGCAATGATAGGAGGTCGCTCATTACCATATTTTTCTATGATTTCTTTGGTAGTTGTTAGTCCGTCTTTTTCCGGCATTTGAATATCCATAAGGATTATGTCTACTGGATTGTTTTCCATCAAGTCCAGCACTTCAACACCATTTTCGGCGTGCAAGAATTGATCATAGCCAAATTTATTCAACAATTTCTCAATCAACATTTTATTGAACATATTGTCTTCAGCTACCAAAATATTAAGTGGGAACTTCTCGTTGATTTTTTCTTCGACATTTAATGGATTCTTGCGTTGCTTAGCATTAACAGGTTGCTCAGATAACGCTTCTTTAGCGCTAGGGATTTTACCGTCAATTGTAAAGAAGAAGGTCGTTCCTTTTCCTTTTTCAGAGGTCAAACCAATTTGACCACCCATTAACTCCACAAGTTTCTTCGAAATACTTAAGCCCAAACCAATGCCACCATATTTTCGTGAAGTTGTATTGTCTTCCTGTTCGAAAGCGTCAAAAATGGTTTGTTGCTTTTTTGGGGATATCCCAATTCCATCATCACTGACTGCGAATTTTAATTTCGCATTTTGCTCACTCAAGCTCGTTGAACGTAACATTTCTTCTAAATCAACTACAATCTTAATAGTGCCATCTTTTGTGAACTTAACTGCGTTGCTGACTAAATTGATGAGGACCTGGCGAATACGTAAAATATCACCTTTGAAGTACTTAATATTAGATTCTTTAATCTCGTGCTGAATAACATTATTCTTCTCTTTGGCTTGTTTTGAGAACACGGTAATCACTTCCTCAATCAGTTGTTCTAGGTCAATAAGTTTTGACTCTAAATTCATCTTGCCGGCTTCGATCTTTGAAAAGTCTAATATGTCATTTAGAATAACCAGCAAGTTTTGACTACTTGTTTCAATGGTTTCTACGTATTTCTCTTGTTCCTTATCCAGTTTTGAGTACAGCAATAATGCAGCCATACCCATTATGCCATTCATAGGTGTTCTAATTTCATGACTGGTCACAGCTAAGAAGTTTGATTTGGCCCTAAGGCCTGATTCAGCTTGCCTTTTTGCTTCATCAAGTATGGCATTCATTTTCCTTAACTCATCGTTTTGTTCGTGAATTATGGAATTTCTTTCCACTAACTTTTTGTTTGTGCCCCTTTTGATTTGAAGTTGTGTCCACATCAATCCAATCACGGTTAAAAGAAGCAAGACCGCTATCGCCGACCCATATTTTAAAAAAGTAGTGAATCGATTATCTTTCTTTAGTAAGGCATCGTCCTTTGCGTTCAACTCGTTTTGAATTTCACGCATACTGTGGTCCTTAGCTTTTTTAATGCTCAGGTATGTTTTATATATAATGCCTATGTCCATCTCCGCACGAAGGCTAGTGATTTCTTTTTCGATGTTGAAAGCATTTTGCAAATCGCCTTTTGCTTTGTACACCTGTTTTTGAAGTTGAAGACATTTTAATTTATTCACTATATCACCTGAAGCGCTTGTCTCTCGCTTGATAACAGCCAAGTTTCTCAAAGCTTCGTTGACAGACCCTTGCTTTAAGCGTGCCTCGGTGTTTTGTAAAGCAAGAATCGTTGCAATTTCTTTGGAAATGGTTAACTCGGTTGCTACGCGCTGATACTTACTCGCCAAGGCATAATTTTTTAACCTCAGATTAAGCTGGCTTAATAACGTGTAGTCACGAGCTAACGGTAATTTGTGGTTAAGACTTTTGTTGATATTTATGGATTGAAGCAAGGACAATTGTGCACGTTGTAATTCGCTAGATTGGTAATAATACTGGGCCATCAAATGATAAAGTCTAGCATGTGTAGCAGTTCCTTCTGTCCCTAGTTTGGTAAGTGCGCCAGATGCATTTATTAAAAACTGTGGAGACATGTTTACTTCCTCACCTATAAGCATGGCATTCCCAATGGCTAAGTTAATTTCAGCAAAAGCCACTGACGGATTTTTAACGATATCAAGTGCAGAATTATATTGCTCAAGAGCTGCGATTATTTTGCCCTGTCTTAGCACTGCGTTGCCGAAGGCTAGTCGTGTTTTATATCTTTCTTCATTGCTGCCAGTTATTTTAGAACAAGAGTTTATCTCATTGAGTATGCTGTCCGTATTGATAGAAATATCTCCAAGATGTTGATTTACCTCTATTTGATTCAATAAGGCAAGTGACCAAGCAGATTTACATTTGGCTGAATTGGCAATTGCGGTATTTGTTACTTCGAGAGCCGAATTGAATTGCGAATTAGTAAGCAATGAGTCATAATTGACTGATGCAGGTGCCGAAATTTTAGCGTACGTGTTGAGGTGTGGGGAAATGATCCAAACGAGTAAGCAAAGACGTCTTATTAGCTTGAGCACGGTCATAGTTGTAATAGTAATTGGGCGTTACCCCGAGTAATTTTCGTTCAAAGTAGTAAGCAAATATCGGTATTTAAAGTTAATTTAGCAAGGTGTTTGTGTTTTAAGACACTGCAAGTCAGCTACTTTGATAATTGAAATAATAAAATGTCGATAATACCATCTTTAGATTTAAATCTGTTTGTAAAAGGGACTCCTGATGAAAAGGCTCAGTTTGTTGATGCGCTCGGAAAGGCCTACGAGGATACTGGTTTCGCTGCGATTAAAAATCACCTGCTTTCAGAGGCCCTCGAAACGCAGCTTTATGAAGCTTCTAAACAGTTTTTTGGCCTTCCAATTGATACAAAGTTAAAATATGCCGATGAGGCACTTGCTGGCCAACGGGGTTATACAGGTTGGGGAAAGGAGCATGCGAAAGGAAAGAATGTGGGCGACTTAAAAGAGTTCTGGCATTTCGGACAATATGTGCCTGATAATCTAAAATCTAAGTTTGACTATTTTGACAATATTACTGTTGAAGAATTAGAAGATTTCAATTCTATCGGCGAACAGGCCTTCAAAGCATTGGAGGAAACAGGCAAGTACATGTTAAGGGCGATGGCGCTTTATTTAGGAATTGATGAGTTTTATTTTGATAGTGAAATTCAATATGGAAACAGCATTTTAAGGCCTATCCATTACCCACCTATCATTGAAGAACCACCCGTAGGTGCGGTGCGCGCTGGGGAACATGAGGATATTAATCTGATTACGTTACTGATGGGCGCAAGCGCTGGGGGATTAGAAGTATTAACAAAAGATCAAAAATGGGTTGGCGTAACGTCGTTAAAGGAACATCTAGTAGTTAATGTTGGAGACATGCTTCAAAGATTGACCAACAATAAATTCAAGTCAACAACGCATCGTGTGGTTAACCCGCCACGATCGGAGTGGTCGTCGCCAAGGTATTCTATTCCATTTTTCTTGCATCCCAAAAGCAGTACGCGATTAGATTGTTTGGCGTCATGCATTGATTCAAATCATCCCAAACAATATGATGATATTTCTGCAGGAGAATATTTGAGAGAAAGACTATTGGAAATCGGACTACTTAATAATGATTCTAAATAATTAGGATTATTGTCATAATTCCCATAATTAGATAAAAAAGTCTATATTTGAATTATTAAATGCGAACAGCAGTGATTGTAATCGTATTTTTTGAAGGCTTGTGTTAATGCCAACCCGTATAAGACTTATTTCTCATATGGATATTACTACTACTACTTTGACCTATAGCACACACTTTCATAAAGACTTTTAACGTAAGACACTATCGGATTGGCATGAAAGGGAGGTTTCGCCTCCTTTTTTTTATGTCTTGTTGAAATCGTAGGTTCCGCTCACATCTCGCCATTTTTGAATAACCTGGGCCATGTCGTCAGGTAATTCACTTTCAAAAAACATTGTTTCATTTGTTTTAGGATGAACAAAGCCTAACGTTTTGGCATGGAGGGCCTGTCTAGGTAATTTACTAAAGCAATTTTCTACAAATTGTTTGTACTTGCTAAAAACCACTCCTTTTCTGATTTTATCACCACCGTATGTACTGTCTGAAAACAAGGGATGACCAATGTGTTTCATATGCACACGGATTTGATGCGTCCGTCCGGTTTCCAACTGGCATTCTACAAGAGATACATACGTAAAATCTTCAATCACTTTATAATGCGTGATCGCATGTTTACCTACTTCAGGGTCCATAGTAGTGGTAAATACTTTTCTATTTTGATTACTCCGTGTAATATTGGTGGCAATAGTTCCCTCCTTTTCTGCAGGACTGCCCCACACCAAGGCATAGTACTTTCGAACAATCGAGTGGTCTTGGAACTGCTTCCCTAAAATTCTTGTACTAACCTCGTCTTTTGCAACAAGTAATAATCCACTTGTGTTTTTATCAATGCGGTGAACTAAAAATGGATGTCGGTCAGACTGATGGATGTCATCACCAAGATAATGTGCCAACCCATTGCTAAGCGTACGATCATAATTGCCCACACCTGGATGAACCGTCATCCCAGCGGGTTTATTAATGAGCAACACTTCATCGTCTTCATAAAAAATGTCGAGATTCATCTGCTGTGGAACAACCTCATATATCCGAGGTTCTTCAAATGAAATGACTTCTATTTCATCTTGTGGGCGCACTTTGTAATTGGCCTTTACCGCTAGATTATTGACTAACACTTTGCCTTGCTCAATGGCCTGTTGAATCTTCGTTCTTGACGCATTTTCAATGCGATCTTTGATAAACCGATCAATCCGTATAGGGGATTGTTTTTTATCAGCGGTGAAGGTGAATTGGACGTGGGATGTTCTGTTTTCGGAATTCATCAAAGAAAAACGTACAGTTTAAGTCAAAATGTTAATTTCGCACGAATTTAGCTTATAAGACATGATAACACACGAAACTTCACTCAAAGAATTTAGTGACCAAATAGCCTACAGTTTATCGAATTACAAACCGCATGGTTGCAAAGCAGAAAGCATTAGTAATGTGGTATTAGGAGGTTTAGGTGGATCTGGTATTGGTGCTGTTATGGCAAAGTCGTGGTTATTCGACAAAGCGACATTACCAATCGAGACGATTAATGACTACGCCCTTCCTCAGTATGTAAATGAAAAGACACTAGTCGTGTTGAACTCATATTCTGGGAACACAGAAGAAACAATAGCCATGTTTCATGACGCTAAATCGAAAGGAGCACAAATAGTATGTATAGCTTCTGGTGGTGTTATTAAAGAATTGAGTGACACAAATGGTTTGACATGCTACCCATTAAAAACTGGCTTTCAACCACGTCAAACGCTTGGCATGGGTCTGTCGTATCTTTTACTCATTTTGGGTGAGTGTTTTGGCATCGATTACGCCGAGCAATTACAAGATATTCAATCAAAACTCATAGAGAATCAAGAAAAACAAATTCTTTCAGCCAATCGGATTTTTGATTACTTCAAGTCAAGTTTAAAAAACAAGTTTGTAATACTTGCCGATCGTGCGATGTATCCGTTAGCTGTTAGGTTCGCACAACAGATAAACGAAAATGCCAAACTGGAAGCCTTTGTGCACCCTGTGCCAGAGTGTAACCATAATGTGCTTGAGTCTTATACCGACAGACTACCGACGAATTTCCTAATGCTTTACACAGAAGAAAACGTCCGTGTCGGATCTCGATTTGATTTTATTTCAGGTCATTTAGAAATGGATAACAATCGAGTATTGCCATTGGCTATACCAGATTATGACCTTTACACCATTTTTGATGTAAACTACCGTTTGGATTGGTTTTCGGTGTTAGCTGCAAACGCATTAGACGCTGATTTGATGAACGTACCTATACTTACCTCTTTAAAAGAATTTATGAGTGAAGTACAAGAAGTTCAAGAAGATGAGTCTGAAGAAGGCTAGTCGATAATAAATCGACCAACGCGCTGACCTAAATCGTCAGTTAATCTTACGAAATACATTCCAGAGGTCAAATGGCTTACATCCAGCTTACCTGATGTAGATATCTCAACCGTTACGATTGCTCCTTTGCTGTCCAACACGTTAACTGCTTGTCCAGAATATCCTTCTACTTGAATATAATTCACGGCAGGGTTAGGATATAACTTCAATGTAGATGCTACGTTGCTAGGCTTTACGGATGTGGTGATGTCGTCATTTAATGATGCGGTCCATACACCTCGACCATAGGTAAATACAAATAACTTTCGGTCGGAGGCTCTTAAACGCACCATTGAGATATAGACATTTGGAATTTGCGTTTCCTTATGCCAAAAACGGCCACCATCACCAGTTACATACAAACCATAGTCTGTAGCCACCATAATATTGTCCGAATTGTCAGGGTCAACCTCAATCCAATTTACAGGTAATAAAGTTGGTAAATTACCACTTATGTCTGTCCATTCTGGTTGTGACGTATTTGCTTTTTCTATTTTCCAAATTTGAGGTCGAGTACTAAAGTTCGAGTAACCTGTGTAAATCGTAGTCGGGTCATTAGGGTCGACTTCAATATTGCCAATGAACCCACCTCTTGCAATTGCAGGGGCAAGTGTAAACATTTTAAAAGACGAACCAGCAGAAGCCGTTTTGGCTTGATCAATTCTGTACAGGATGCCGCTTTGTCCACCAAAATACAACGTCGGGTTGTCTTCCGGTGTCATTCCCACCGCAAAAATGCTACCCGGAATACTATTGGTAATTCTAGACCAGCTAGATCCTCGATTGGTACTACGCGCGATATAATTTTTGGTAGGGAAATAAAGTTGCTCTCCATTAACTGGGTTTAATTCAAATGGATTGATAAACCAGAAATCAGATGTTCCTACAGTACCCGCTAAACTGTTATAGATATTTACCCAACGATTTGAGTTCCATCTTCTAATATTTCCGTTTTGAGATGAAGCATAAATGTTTTCACCTTTTGGTCCAATACCATTGAATGCACCATCACCACCTAATATCTGAGTGAATGTGGATGATCCTCCATTGTTAGTCGTAGTCCAATTGTCTTGTGCTCCAACGATTACTTCATTTCCAGTTGGGCTATACGAACCAGCGTAAAACTGAGTTACATTATACCCTTTGTTTCGATCGGAAGCACTCGAGCCAGTTGTGGCTGTATTGTACTGATAGATTCCGCCATCACACAATACGTAGTAGCTATTAGAATTAGGTATCCAAGATACATTGTGGTAATCTGCATGAGCGTTTACCATGTCTCGCCATTGCGCGCCACCGTTAGTACTGTAACTTGGTTCTTGAGCCGAGCAAATTACAAAATTCGGATTGGTTGGATGAACAGCTAATGTAAAACAGTACCAAGTGAAATTATAACGTACACCCCTGCTCGCTGGATTTGGTAATTCTGTCCAAGTCTCACCGGCATTGGTTGTTTTAAATACACCTCTCAAACTATTTAAATTTGTTCCTGAGAATGCGGCATAAATGATGTTCGGGTTAGAGACACTTGGTTCGATCAAACAACGTGCGAAAGAGCCATTGGCTAAACCAACGGGGTATTCTTTTATCTCTACTGTTTCAGCTTCATCGAAGTAATAAACGCCTTCACCATCAACACTTAAATAAACACGGCCATTATCCAAAACATCAACGTCGTTAATTGCTTTTTGACCAATTTTAAAGATTTGTTGGAAACTTGTGCCCCCATCTGTCGATCGGAAAAGTCCAGTAGAGTTTGTGGCAACATATAAAGTATTGCTGTCCGTTAATGAATGTACAATATCCCATGTTTTGTCAAATGCAGGAATGTCTGACGAATCAATTTGAGAAAAACTTAGTCCACCATCAACTGACTTAAAGATTCCATTTCCATCATAATTAATATATACGCCAGTACTTCTTTCTCCAGTACTGTAATAAATCTCTTTTGGGTTAAACGGACTCTGAGTAATTGCTGTTACTGAAAGTGTAGAGGCGTCGTCGTCTAAAGGAGTCCAAGTAAGCCCGCCATTGGTACTAGTAAAGATGCCACCTGAAACGCCACCGGCGATTAAGTGATTTGAGTTTTCACTATCTACCAATAAAGCACGTGTTCTTCCGCCAATATTGTCTGGTCCAAGTTCACTAACGTTGCTGAAGTAATCAACTTTTCCATGAAATTCTCGTGTTTCTGCTTTCCATTGTTTCCACATCGAACGTGGTATTTCGCCTTGTTCGTTTTGCTTCATTTGGAACAATTGTTCGCCAAATCCTGGGTGAGCATCTACAGCGTTCTTCGTTTTGTTAACCCCTATAAATAAGGTCGAAACAACCAAGAGGATAATAAATACTGCAGGTAGAATATTATTTCTGAATTTCATATACCTAACAACAATCAATCTTTTTTTCTGTTCAGTCCTAAGGCTAACAATAACCATTTAGGTAAGGACTTTTCAGGGTCTCTTTTTCTTAAATCTAAATACCAGCCAATTTTTTTCATGATTGGTATTTTATGCGTTTCTACAAACTCGATTAATGCACCATCAGGGTCTGCGATGTAGGTGAAATGACCAGCAGCCTCACCCATGTCAAATGAGTTTGCACTGTCTACCGTAAACGCATAACCATTTTCAGCTGCCCTTGCTTTTAATGCAGCCATATCTGTTACATCGAAACAAAGATGAATAAATCCTAAATCACCCCAATAACGGTTCTCGTAGATTTTACGTCCAACTGACGACGTCTTTTGAATAAGCTCAATTTGCGAAGGACCTAAAAGAGGACTAAATGCGCCTTTTCTAGTTGCACCATGTTTTAATAATACTCTTCTGTAGGTGTCATTACTACTGGATACGCCATTCAAATCATCAAAGCTGCCTTCCTCATCATATAGGGTTACATCGTATCCTAAAACATTCGAATAAAGTCCTATAGACTTGTCAATATCTGACACGCCTATGACTGCACCATATACACCACCAGTTGTGGCATCCGTTTGTTTGAATGTTTCAGTGCATTCTACAATTTGAAATATGTTACCGTATGGGTCTTTAACGAAAAAATGTTTTGTTCCTGAAGGGTCTTTTGAAACAGACTTGGATAAGGTTATCCCTTTTTGTTCTAAAAATGTGAACGCTGTATCTGCGTTGGAACATTTCATCTTACAAATGTTAATTCCCAAGTCGCCCAATGCAATATCAAATTCGGCGGCTACAGGTGTTCTACTGGTATACTGCCAAATTTCAAATCCACCACCACCTTGCATATTAAGTGCTAGGATGGCATGGCGATCATGTGGCTTTCCTCCTGTATAGGGAAGCATCAAGTCTGCAGTTGCTGCTTCTTCGAAGATGGGTACATCCATTCCTAGATGCTGTCTGTACCAAGTCCAGGCTTCATGAACGTTGGGAATGCCAATTCCCATTTGCTGTATACCGCTTATCATTCTGTTAAAATTTCCGCGAATATAACGATTAGGCTTGCGTTGTTTAGAATCTACTTTGGATCAATGTTTGGCGCTATTTTCCAGAATAACCAAGGCAAATATTTATGAAAATATACCATCAATATTTCTTTGCCACCTATCCATACTTCGCGCTTGTTTTTTCTTACAGCTTTAACTATCCGATGAGCGCAAATTGAAGCAGGCATCCCATTGGCTAAACCTGGGTCCATTTCATTGGTCGTTTCGCCTTTACTGTTCAGCGCACTCAAAGAAAAATTAGTCTTTATCCGACCTGGGCAAACCATGGTTGTTCTAATATTGTCTTTGATATGTTCTAGGCCTAAGGTTTCGAAGAATCCAAACAGGGCGTGTTTTGTTGCGGCATATGACGCACGCAATGGGAATCCAAATTTGCCCGAAATGCTGCTTATGGCTACGATATTACCTCCGCCGGTTTCGAGCATCCAAGGGAGTATTAATTTGGTTAAATGAATGGTTCCGAAGTAGTTAATTTCAAATAGTCTTCTATCGACTTCCATTGGAGTTTCTAGAACTAAACTACGTTGGCTGATGCCACCATTGTTGATTAGGATGTCGACACGGTCAAACTGAGACCTAACTTTAGAAATAATAGTTTCAAAGTTTGAAGAATCTGCAAGGTCTAACGGCGCTACAAATACTTTGTTAGAGGATGTCTGGCATTTCTTCGCTACTACCTCTAGGGCCTCTTTTTTGCGAGAAGATAGAATTAAGTTGGCATTTGATTTCGCATACTCTAGAGCTAATGCTTCACCAATTCCTGAACTGGCGCCTGTAATCCAGACCGTTTTTTGCACTATTTTAAGTTGAAAGTTGTGGTGCCAATTTTAACACCTTCGCAGTATACATTAGCAATATAGTCTCCCGATGTCATGGCGGGAGATTTAGCCCAGTAAAAAGTCAAAGCTTCGTTGGCATTATTGAATGTAAAATTTTGTTTTAACGTGTACAGCGACTTTTCACCATTAAAAACAAACGTGCCAGATCCCTTTTGTGCATCGTGCAGCGTAGATTTTTCAGGACCAATAATCTGCAAATAGCACACCTTGGTATTCTTATCGGCAACAGGGTTGTTGTCTATGACACATGAAACCCTAATCTTATCTGTTTTTGAAAGTTTGGTAACTTCTTTATCGCCTCCTGACTTTTCCTTAACGCCAGTTCCAGCTATACTCTGAAGTTCTAATCGTTTAGCGATATCCAACTGGATGTTTGCTTTACTTAAGTCACTCGCTATTTCGTCTTTTTCTTTTTTCTGCTTTAAAATCTCTTGATCTCTAGCATATACCTCATCCTCGAGGTAGTCATTCAATTTACTCAATGAATCGACTTCATGCTCATACTTCATTACCAAACCATTCAGACTTCGGATTTTATTCTCCAATCTTGACACCTGAGCCTTAGATAAATTATTATTCTGAAGTTGCTTGCGTATCTGACTTACTTGGTCAGCGATAATCGTCTCTTTAATGTTGATTATGCTATCAAGTTGTTGATTCTTCCCTTTTTGATTGACCAACTCCAAATCTAACGCATCAAGCTTAGTGCCTAAGCGTTCAACGTCAGCAGTTAAATCCTCATTCTCTATTTTTACTTCTTCTATATCACTTTTCTTGTTTAATAAATTAATGATTAAGGCACCATTAACAACCAACAAGGCAAGAATGACAAAAAACAGTATCAACCTACTACGCTTGTCTTTCTCTTCATTTTTTAATGACATACTACTTTTCTGATTTTGTGCAAAGATATTATTTAAAACAACATTTGTTGTAGTCTTTCAAACGATTGTCATGGACATTTTAGTCTAGAAACTTTGTGGATTTTTAGTCAAAAAGCGTTAAAACCTATTGCATTTTATCACGTGTGCAATTCCACACAAATCCTATCTTTGCCAACCATTTAGCGATAATAAATTTATCCTCACAAAAATGATTGGACACACATACCTTAGTAACGCTGACGTTGACGCAATCGACGATTTGTACGCTCAGTATCAAAATGACCCTGAAAGTGTTGATTTTGGTTGGAAGAAATTTTTCGAAGGCTTTGATCTAGCCTATAACAAAACAGGCACAGGAAGCGAAGTCGTTTCCGAGGATATGTTAAAGGAAATTAATGTGTTACGACTCATTAATGAAGGGTATAGAACCCGTGGTCATTTCTTCACACAGACCAACCCTGTGCGTGAACGTAGAAAGTACGAACCGACGCTAGATATAAAGAATTTTGATCTGACAGAAGCAGATTTGGATAAAACCTTTAATGCAGGAGTCGAACTTGGCATTGGTCCGGCAAAACTAAAGGACATTATAGCCCATTTAGAGAAAACCTATTGCGATAGCATTGGTGTTGAGTATATGTATATCCCACACCCAGAACGTAAAGAATGGTTACGGTCTAAGATGGAGTCCAATAGGAATAGACCGGTTCTTTCTCTAGAGCAAAAGCGATTAATTCTAGAAAAGTTAAACCAAGCGGTTGTATTTGAGAACTTTCTTCATACAAAATATGTAGGTCAAAAACGGTTCTCCTTAGAGGGTCTTGAAACTTTAGTGCCAGCACTAGATGCAGCGATAGAATTTGGAGCAGCGAACGGTGTAGACGAATATGTTATTGGTATGGCACACCGTGGCCGACTTAACGTACTTGTCAATATATTAAACAAGAGCTACGAAGAGATTTTTAGAGAGTTTGAAGGAAATGCCTATGAAGATGGAATTTTCGAAGGAGACGTTAAGTACCATATTGGCTATTCTTCGGAGGTGAAAACAAGTTTGGGTAAGATGGTGAAATTAAGCTTGTCACCAAATCCTTCCCATTTAGAGTCTGTAGACCCTGTAGTAGAGGGAGTTTCTAGGTCGAAGTTAGACAGGCTTTATGAAAATGATGGAAATAAATTAGTGCCGATTTTGATTCATGGCGATGCCTCTGTTTCAGGTCAAGGCGTGGTTTATGAAACCATTCAAATGGCTGGTTTAGAGGCCTATGAAACTGGTGGAACGTTGCATATTGTGACCAACAACCAAATCGGTTTTACTACGAATTACATCGATGGACGTACATCTATCTATTGTACAGATGTTGCAAAAACAACCAAATGCCCAGTGTTTCACGTAAATGGGGATGATGCCGAAGCCATTGTATATGTTATGCAATTGGCGATGGAATACAGACAGCGTTATCATACTGATGTTTTTGTTGACTTATTGGGCTATAGAAAATATGGTCATAATGAAGGTGATGAGCCACGATTTACACAGCCCAAATTGTATAAGGCCATTGCGAAGCATAAAAATCCACGTGAAATATATGCTGAAAAGCTAACAGCATCTGGGAATTTAGAGGCCAATATGGCCAAAACCATGCAAGTGGAATTCAAGAAACTACTTCAAGAAAAACTGGACACGGTTAGAGAGAAAAACGGTGATTATATAAAAGATTCAAACAATCACAATTGGAGAGATTTAAGAAAAGCGGAGAAAAAAGATTTTAATGAATCACCAAAAACAAGTATTTCAAAAGCAAAGTTTGAAAAACTAGCTAAAGCGATTACGGCAATTCCTGAAGGATTTACACCTTTTAAAAAAATAGAAAAACTCTTTGGCGATCGTGCTGCGATGGTTAGTAATCAGCAATATGATTGGGCCATGGGTGAGTTGATGGCTTATGCAAGTTTGCTCGAGGAAAGTCACTCCGTTAGAATTAGTGGCCAAGATTGTGAAAGAGGTACTTTTAGTCATCGACATGCAATTATCAAAGAAGTTGAGGCGGAGCAAGAATATTGCCCGTTGCAACATGTGTCAAAAGACCAAGGCAATTTTAAAATTTTCAATTCTAATTTATCCGAATTCGCGGTACTTGGTTTTGAATATGGATATGCCATGAATTCACCTCAGGCGCTTACCGTATGGGAAGCGCAGTTTGGAGATTTTGTGAACGGAGCACAGGTTATTATTGATCAATATATCGCCAGTGGAGAAACAAAATGGAAAAGATTCAATGGGTTAGTAATGTTACTTCCACACGGTCATGAAGGTCAAGGCCCTGAGCACACATCTGCTCGACCAGAGCGTTTCTTACAGTTATGCGCTAATCAAAATATGCAGGTAGTAAATCCGACTACTCCTGCGAATATGTTCCATGCTTTACGGCGTCAATTGAAACGTGATTTTAGAGTTCCATTGATTGTGATGTCACCAAAAAGTTTGTTGCGTCACCCATTGTGTGTCAGTTCAATTAATGACTTTACACAAGGCAAGTTTCAAGAAATCATAGACGACCAACAAGCGGATGCCAAAAAGGTAAAGCGTGTTGTATTGTGTACCGGAAAAGTATACTACGATTTATTGAAGAAGCAACAGGTTGAAAAGCGCTCGGATGTTGCAGTCATAAGACTTGAGCAAATATATCCATTGGCTGAAAACCAGTTGGAGGCCCTGGCCAAGAAGTATACAAACGCCGAGTGGAAATGGGTACAAGAAGAACCAAAAAATATGGGTGCTTGGACGCATCTTCTAAGGTACGATTTGCCTTTTGATTTGAAGGTTATAAGCAGAAGATCTAGTTCATCTCCTTCAACAGGTTACGCTAATGTACATTTGGAAGAGCAAGTTAAATTGGTAGAGCTTGCATTTGAGTTGAGCTAAGAAGCCTTTAGACAAAGGATTCCGTTAAATCATATTCTTTGGCCGACTGATTTATGGTCTAACCATAAAACGCTTTGGCTATCTTAGACGTTAATAATAAAAGATGTCACAAGTATTACAGAGATTACCAGTTTTAGGCATGACCTGTGCATCCTGTGCGATTAGTTTAGAAACTTTTTTGAAAGACCTAAACGGTATAGCGCATATTCAGGTTAATTATGCCAGCCAACAAGTAGAAGTTGAGTACGATTCCGATACAATCGACATAAATCAAATTAAGTCCAAAGCGTCAGAAATTGGATACCAACTCTTAATCGACGACGCCAGTGATACGTCAATTCTACAACAAGAAACAAATCGTAGGTCTGCCACGCTAAGGAAGAAGTTGATTGTAGCCGTGCTGTTTAGCTTACCCGTTTTTGTATTGTCCATGTTTTTTATGGACGCATTTAACGGGTTAAATTTTGTGCTTCTGCTGCTAACGCTGCCCGTAATGTTCTATTCCGGTAGCGGATTTTTTATCAAGGCTTGGCAACAGTTAAAACATAGGTCGTCAACTATGGACACCTTGGTTGCGTTAAGCACCGGTATCGCTTTTCTTTTTAGCCTACTGAATACCGTCTGGCCAAGTTATTTGTCCTTCAACGGAATGGTGGGGCACGTATATTATGAGTCGGCCGTAGTGATAATAACATTCATTTTGTTTGGCAGGTACTTAGAAGAAATCGCCAAGAACAGAACCACAGCCGCAATTCAAAAGTTAATTGGTTTAACACCCAACCAATCAACGGTGATTAGAAACGGAGTAGAGGTGGAGATTCCTACGAACGAAATTATGCTAGGGGATTTAGTACTGGTTAAGCCAGGTGAGAAGTTTCCAGTAGACGGTAAAATCAAACGTGGGAACACCACTGCGGATGAGTCTTTAATGACAGGAGAGTCATTGCCAATCGAAAAGCAAAAAGGGAGCGAAGTCATTGCGGGTAGTATTAATCAGGATGGCGTAGTACAGGTTTTGGCAAAAAAAGTTGGCGAGCAAACTACGTTGTCTGAAATGATTCGGTTAGTTTCAAGTGCTCAGAATAGTAAACCCAAAATACAGAAAACGGTTGACAAAATTGCTTCCATCTTTGTTCCAGTCGTAATATTGGTGGCGGCTCTCACAGCTACTGTCTGGTATGTTTTTGGGCCAATACCTCAGTATCAATTTGCAATAACAGCGAGTATAACGGTTTTAATCGTTGCTTGCCCTTGTGCCTTAGGTTTGGCAACTCCAACTGCTTTAATGGTTGGTGTTGGCGTTGGTAGCCATAACGGGATTTTAATTCGTGATGCACAAGCCCTAGAGGCGCTGTATAAAGCGAACACCATTATTTTGGATAAAACAGGTACCTTAACAAAAGGTCAACCGACCGTTGTTGATTCAATATGGATTGATTCAGCTCATCGTGAAAAGTACATAGCTGTACTTTGTGCAGTCGAGAATAGTAGTACGCATCCGTTGGCCAAATCAATTTTGACCTATTGCAAGTCTAATACTTTACCAGCGGCTTCAATTGATACCGTCCAAAATAAAGTGGGTATGGGGATGACGGCAATGTTTGATGGCAAAAGGTGCCTAGTTGGTAGCTTAAAGCTTATCGATTTCGAACAAGCTAACATGTCTACGCAAATACTTGAACGCAGTTTAAGTTGGAAAGACAAACCCATTTCTACTGTCTTTTTCGCTATCGATGGGCAAGTCATAGCTGCTTTCGCCTTAGGGGATTCTGTAAGACCTACTTCAAAGGCTTTTATAGACAGTATAAAAAAACTAGGTGTTAAGCCGGTAGTACTTTCAGGGGATAATGAATCTGCTGTAAGTAAAGTGGCAATGGAATTAGGAATAAAAGAATACTTGGGTGGACAGTCGCCAGAAGAAAAAGCGCAATATATTGTCAGGTTGCAAGCCACAGGAAATGTTGTTGCTATGTTGGGAGACGGCGTTAATGATGCTGTTGCTTTAACTCAATCAGATGTTGGTATAGCGATGGGGAGTGGTTCAGATATTGCCATGGAAAGTGCTGGTATCACATTGATACATTCAGATCCGCAACATGTTGTAAAAGCTTTAAGGTTATCACGTGGGACTATAAAAACGATTAGGACCAATCTCTTTTGGGCTTTTATTTATAACATTATCTCAATCCCAATTGCCGCTGGGGTTTTATATCCAATAAATGGTTTTTTGTTGCACCCGATGATTGCTGGAGCGGCGATGTCTCTAAGTTCTGTTTCCGTATTGTTGAATAGTTTGAGATTAAAAAAGATAAAAATATGAATTCGTATACATTTAAAACTACCATAAACTGCATGAATTGTGTGCGCACAGTTACACCAATTCTAAACGAGTTAGACAATATAGAGTCTTGGCATGTAGACACCGACAATGCAGACAAGGTGTTACATGTATCGTTAGATGACGAAAACGTAAACGCTGTAATTGCTGCGGTAAAGACGTCTGGGTTCGAAATTGAACAATTTTAAGGCTGCTCAGATGTGGGCATAATTGTACCGTTGTTGTAAACAATAGTGCCGTCTGATATGGTCATGATGTTGGAAATCCTTCCTCGATCATACGCTGTCATCATGTCTTGATTTAAAATTGTAAAGTTGGCTAATTTGCCAACTTCTATGCTTCCTATTTTGTCATCAAGTCTGCACGCGAAGGCAGCCCATCTGGTCATTCCCAGTAAAGCGTTTATTGGGTTAATAGCCTCCTCAGGTTTAAATACCTCACCCGTTTTTGTTCGTCTTTTTACCGCCGAAAAAAAAGTGGCAATGGGGTCAATTGATTCAACCGGAAAGTCGGTACCAAATGCAACCAATCCAGTTTCGTCAAGCAAAGACTTATAGGCATAAGCACCGCTCATGGTCGAGTGGTCGCATAATCTTTTCTGCGCCATCGAAGCGTCTGAAGTTGCATGGGTAGGCTGAATACTCGGGATTATGTCGAATTGAGAGAATAAAGAAAAATTAGTTGGATCAACTACTTGGGCATGCTCTATTCTCCAACGAAGATCGTTTTCACCTTTTAATCGCGTACCATATAAATCCAACAACAGTTTATTCGCACTATCTCCAATGCAATGTGTATTTACTTGTAAGTTGTGATTATAACAGTAGTCAATAAGGGATTCGTAAAATGCGATGGGATGCTGAAGCAAGCCAATTTGCAAAGAGTCATCACAGTAAGGTATTTTTAGTAAAGCGCCTCTACTTCCTAACGAACCATCAGCATACAACTTCACAGAATGGAAACCTAGCTTCTGATTTTGCATTAAGGCTTTGTTATGTATCAATGTGTTAAGTGCATTCGTGTCGGGATTAGACATCACATAAAGTTGAATACTTAAGGCCTTAGACCGCAATAAGGAGTCCATTAATACTATAACACTTTGTTCTAAACCTGCGTCAGTAACGGTGGTCAAACCAGCTTGGTAACAAGCGTTTTGGGCATCAATTAGTGCGTTGATTTTTTGCGCTCTTGATGGTTCTGGTAGAAATTGCATAACACGTCCAGCCGCTTTGTCGACCAATATCCCGGTCAAGAATGGCCCCATCTTTTCTATCCGGCCACCCTCAATAAAGGTGTTTACGTCAATACTGGCCAAATCTAATGCAGCTTGATTGCAAAGTGCCGCATGTCCATCAATACGCTGAAGAAATACTGGAATGTTTGGAAATAAAATGTCTAATCGAGTCTTGTTAATAGTCCCCTTAATCACCCAGTTTTCTTCATTCCACCCACGCCCAATAATGAAGTTTGGTTGTCTTTTTTGAGCAAACGCAACTGTGAGGTTAATCATATCTTCAAAAGAGGTACTGGATTTTAAGTCCAATTCCTGGAGGTCGTTACCGTATCCATAAAAATGACTGTGTGCGTCAATAAAACCGGGATAGGTGGGTTTTTGGTCTAGGTCTATGTACTTTTTACCCTCAAACCCATTTAAGATAGTTTTATCATCACCAACCGCCACGATTTCTCCATTCAGAATGGCAACCGCTGATACGGATTGGAATGCACTATCGCAGGTATATATATTGCCATTGTATAGTACTGTGTCAACCAATTCTTTTGGTTTCGAATTACAGCCGAACTGAAACAGGAAGGTGGCTGCGGCTAAAAAGAAAATGCCGAGTGTTTTGTTGTATTTCATATTTGAAGACCAAAGGTAATATCCAAAGTAAGGATTCAATCAAGTTGGAAATACATTTATTCTACCTGACCATTTTTCGTCTTACATTTGCACCCACCTAAAAATGGGAACTGCAGCAGAAAAATACGAGGTTGTTATTGGACTAGAAATCCACACACAATTGCTCACAAATACGAAGGCTTTTAGTACAGACGAAGCTGAATATGGCGCTATGCCAAATACGAATATTAGTGTTGTAAACCTTGGCTATCCAGGAACACTTCCGCGTCATAATAAAGAAGCCATAAACATGGCCTTAAAGGTCGGGATTGCTTGTGGTTGTGATATCACGCCTTACTGCCTGTATGCCAGAAAGAATTACTTCTATGCCGATTTGCCTAAAGGGTATCAAATCACACAAGACAAAACACCCTTGTGCGAAAATGGATTTGTTGCCATAAAAAAGGAAAACGGCGAGGAGAAAAACATCCAACTAACACGTATTCATTTAGAAGAAGATTCTGGGAAAAGTATTCACGATATGGATATGTACCACTCTTTGATTGATTACAATCGTGCGGGTACAACACTAATCGAAATTGTAACGGAACCGGTGATAAAAACCGGGGAGGAGGCAGGGCTGTTCGTTAGTGAGGTTAGAAAACTGGTGCGATATCTGGAGGTATGTGATGGTAATATGGAAGAAGGTTCGCTGCGTTGCGATGCCAATATTTCTGTGATGCTGAAAGGTGCTAGTGAGTTTGGGACTAAGGTGGAGGTAAAAAACATGAACTCCATTAGTAACGTGCGCAAAGCAATCGAATACGAGACTGCTCGACAAATAGAAAGTGTTGAGGCGAATATCCCTGTTGTTCAAGAAACAAGAAGTTTTGACGCAGTGAAAGGGGAAACCTTTTCGATGCGAGCAAAAGAGGTAGCCACGGATTATCGTTATTTCCCCGAACCGGATTTGCCGCCTTTGGTTGTATCTCAAGAGTGGATTAATGAAACACGTGAGGGTATGCCCAAGTTGCCAGGAGAGTTGTACAAAGAGTTTACAACGGTATACGGTTTGTCACATTACGACGCCCAGGTAATAACAGAAAATAAAGAAACTGCCCAGTATTACCTTCAAATTTTAGAACACACGACGAATTACAAAGCTGCAGCCAATTATTTAATGGGTGCTGTGCGTGGATATTTAAATAGAAATGCAATAGAATTGTCAGATTTCGCATTGCAGCCGTTACAAATTGCAGAGATAATACGTCTAATAGACGAAGGTGTTATTAGCAATGCCGTTGGCGAGCAAACTTTGTTTCCCGCGCTTGTGGAAAGTCCGTCGCGTAAAGCTAAAGAACTGGCTGAAGAGCTCAACGTGATTCAAAACAGCGATGACGACTTCATCATTGACTTGGTACAACAGGTTCTTGGAGAATTTCCAGACAAGGTTGAGGCCTATAAAAATGGTAAGAAGGGCTTGTTGGGTTTGTTTATGGGAGAAGTGATGAAACGAAGTGGCGGAAAGGCAGATCCCAAAATGGCTACAAAACTGCTGAGAGAAGCATTAGGCGAATAACACACAATTAGGCATATTAATTGTTACAAGAAATATATGAAACGTACAAATCGAAATAGAATAACGACATTAGTTATTACCTTATTAATCTCGGCCGTTGCCGTAGTTGGTTGTGGTAACCAGAGTGCAGCAAATGACTCAGAAGTGTTGGACAGTGCACCAGCAAACGAAACAGCACTCCAAAAGCCTTCAGGCGATAATTTCATACTTAAAGGTAAAGTGTCTAACGGAGCAGGGGAGTTAATTGTTCTTCAAAAACTTGAAGGTGGTCAACTGACGTTTATTGATTCGGTAAGAGCAGATGAAAAAGGGAAATATAAGATTGAAGCGCATGCTGATACAACGATGTTCTATTATGTGACGGTAAATTCTTTAAAGCCTCCAGGGGTGCCGGTAATTTTAGAAAACGGCTTAGCACTTGAATTAAATCTAGAAATTGACCAGTTCATTTTGACTGAGGTAAAGGGAGACAAACAAAACGAACAACTAAAATCTTTGTACGACATCTACCTAACAAACAACAAGGCGAGTTACGATTTCCAGCAGCAGTATAAAAATATAAACCCGAGAGAAGCGGGCGATAGCACTATTAAAGCGTACAATACCCAAATCATGGCATTGCAGCGCAAAATGGATACCGATATTTCTAATTTTGTAAGTACACAAAAGGGTGGCCCAGCTACCTTTTTTGCGGTTACTTACGTAGTTCAGAAACCGAATGTCGCGTTATTGGATAATGCCATGAAGCGATTAAAGGCAGATGCGCCGAATACACTTTTTACAGACAGATTGGAACAACGTATTGCTTCTATTGGAGCGTTGGAAATTGGTGGTCTTGCTCCTGAAATTGAACTGTTAAGTCCATCAGGAGAAAAAATTAAGCTTTCTTCCTTGCGCGGTAAGGTTGTACTTGTTGATTTTTGGGCGTCGTGGTGTAGACCATGTCGTGCAGAAAACCCAAATGTAGTGAAGGTGTACAACAGATACCATGATCAAGGATTTGAAGTATTTAGCGTGTCGCTCGACAATAGCGCGGATCGCTGGAAGCAGGCAATTATTCAAGATAACTTAACCTGGACACACGTAAGTGATTTGAAAGGCTGGAAGAGTTCTGCGGCTGCTTTGTATGAAGTGTCGGGGATTCCAAAAACTTTCTTGTTGGACAAAGAAGGTAGAATAATTGGTAAGGATTTACGTGGCCCAGCACTCGAGTTAAAGCTGTCTGAATTATTCAATTAACTATTTCTTAACGTAGGATTCGGTTTATTTCACTTTAAGTTTACGAACTTGCAGGAATATTAAAATTCCATGAGTTCTAAAATACTTGTTGTAGATGATGAAGTTGATATTGTCGAATTCATCTGCTACAATTTAGAAAAAGAAGGTTACGAAGTAAAGTCGGCCAATTCTGGTGCAGACGCTGTTTTGGTTACCAAATCTTTTCAACCTGACCTAATAATCATGGATGTGATGATGCCAGGAATGGATGGCATTGAAGCTTGTCGTGAAATCAGAGAAGATGAGCAGTTGCACCGACCCTTTGTTATGTTTCTTACGGCAAGAAGTGAAGAATATTCTGAAATAGCAGGTTTTGACGCTGGGGGTGATGATTATGTCACAAAGCCAATAAAACCTCGCGCGTTAATCAGTAGGGTACATGCTATTATGAAACGTCAAAGTGGTCAACATGAACCAGATTTAGGCGTCGTACTGCACCATGGCGATCTTATTGTAAACCCCAACGAGTATGTAGTAACATTGGATGGGGAGAAACTAACATTACCAAGAAAGGAATTTGATTTGCTTTACTTGTTGGCCTCCAAACCCGCCAAAGTATTTACCCGCGAAAAGATTTTGCGAAAAGTGTGGGGGACAGAAGTATTCGTGGTGGATAGAACAATTGACGTCCATATTCGAAAAATACGCGAGAAAATTGGTGACGACAAAATATCTACGGTTAAAGGCGTAGGGTATAAATTCGTCGGGTAAGTTCTGTTTAACACCCTTTTGGTTTAACTATTTTTGTTCAAATGAATTCGAATTCATCTCCCAATAAAATAGCGGTTACGTCAGCCTTTCTGTCGTCGGTTATACCAATCCTATTTATGCTTTTCTCAGATATTGCGATTTGGAAGGTGCTCGTTTTATTTGTATTGACCTTTGGTGTCAGTTATTACGTAATCAAATTACTTCTTGAACGGTTTATCTATCGAAAAATTAAGATTATTTATAAAATCATTCATCAGTCAAATACCCAACATTTACATCAAGACGATGATGCATTAATCGATCAGGTTTCCGACGATGTTTCGGTATGGGCAAAAGAAAGGAAGGATGAAATTGCGATGTTACAAGAGCAGGAGAACTATCGGAGAGAATTTGTAGGTAACTTGTCTCATGAGCTTAAAACCCCCATTTTTCAAATGCAAGGTTACATCGACACCTTGTTAGAAGGAGCTTTGTCTGATCCAAAAGTGAACTACAACTTTTTATATAAAGCCTCAAAAAGTGTCGACCGTTTGATCGAACTTGTTGACGACATGACCTCAATCAGTAGGTTGGAAACGCGGAATGTAAAGTTGGATATGACTGTTTTCGATATACGAGAGTTGATTGAAGAAGTGTACGATGAAGTTGATTATTTATTAAAAGAAAGAAAAATCACCAGTGGTTTTAGACAAAGTGCCGATGTAGGTTTTCATGTAAATGCTGACCGCCGAAGGATTAAACAGGTTTTGATTAACCTGGTTGTCAATGCCATTAAGTATGGCAAAGAATCCGGCACAGTGACTTGTGGAATTTACGATATGGACGAAAACATCTTAATTGAGATTTCTGACAATGGAGATGGGATTCCGGAACATGCGTTGCCGCGTCTTTTTGAGCGATTTTATAGAGTGGAGCAAAGCAGAACGCGTGAAGCTGGAGGTTCAGGATTGGGGCTAAGCATTGCGAAGCATATTGTGGAGGCACATGCGCAAACTATAAAGGTTCGTAGTGAAGAAGGCAAAGGGACGACCTTTGGGTTTACACTACAAAATGCTGATTAAAAATGCGTTAAAAATGTGTGAAACTTTAAATTCCAATACGTTCGTCATTTAAAGTTAAAAGTCCTTTTTTTGTGAAGAGATGGATAGTTTTGTTGTATCAGCACGTAAGTATCGACCAGAGTCATTCGACACTGTAGTCGGTCAAGAACACGTTACAAGAACGCTGATAAATGAAATAAAAAACAATCAACTTGCTCAGGCTTTTTTATTTAATGGTCCTAGAGGTGTTGGTAAAACGACCTGTGCTAGAATCTTAGCCAAAGAAATCAATAAGGAAAGTATCGAAGATGATTCCTATGATTTTTCGTACAATATTTTTGAGTTAGATGCGGCTTCTAATAATAGTGTAGAAGACATCAGGCTATTGAACGAACAGGTGCGTATTCCACCTCAAGTTGGGAAGTACAAAGTGTATATTATTGATGAGGTGCACATGTTGTCAACGGCTGCATTTAATGCGTTTTTGAAAACACTTGAAGAACCCCCTGCGTACGCGATATTCATCTTAGCGACTACAGAAAGACACAAAATATTGCCAACGATCCTGTCGCGGTGCCAAGTGTTTACTTTTAATAGAATTTCAGTTGAAGATACCATTGCTCATCTTAAAGGAATTGGTGCATCTGAGGATCTAATAATGGAGGATGAAGCACTGCATATTATTGCTCAAAAAGCCGATGGTGCTTTGAGAGATGCATTGTCCATATTCGACCAGATGGTGAGTATATCTGGTGATAAGCATGTCCGTTATGAAGATGTCGTCAAAAACTTAAACGTTCTCGATTACGATTATTATTTTAAGATTACGGACGCTTTCGGTCAACAGAACGTTGGAGATGTTCTCTTGATTTATGATGAAATATTGTCAAATGGATTTGATGGGCAGATATTCCTAAATGGATTGGCCAACCATTTTCGAGATTTAATGGTCGGTCGCAGTCCAGAAACCGTAAAATTATTGGATGTACCGCCGCATATCCACCAGCAGTATCTTGATACTTCAGCAAACATGAGTCAAGGATTTTTGGTCAATGCCATAAACATCGCAAATCAATTTGATTTAGGATATAAAGCGAGCAGAAATCAAAGGTTACATGTTGAGCTTGCTTTGATAAAAATGTGTTACCTGCCAAGCTTAATTGCTGGCGACGAAAAAAAAAAGTTTAGTCAGTCCATAAACCTCACAAAAGTAGCCTCGGGCGAAATCGCTCCGTCTAAAACGGCTTCTAAAACTATAGAAGAGAAGGTTGAAGTAGTTGAGCAAACTGAGGATAAGGAAGCCATTGAAGCCGCCCAAATTCAACCAGAAGTGACGCCTGTTAAAGCGGTAATTAAAAAGAAATTATCAAATGACGTTGCAAAACTTGGAAACCTAGATGACCTACTAAGTGGTGATATAAAGCCTCAGCATACGGAGGTAAATGAAACAAATAAAGAGAGTCACACTGTCGAACATCACGACAAAGAGATTTCTCAATCAGAGTTGGATAAAGCGGTTGAATCCTTTGTGGCAAAATTGAAGTCTGAAGATAGATCTATTCAGCTTTCTTTATTTTCTTTTATCAAACCAGTAGTACAAGAAAACAATGTTCTTATTGAGTTAATTAAACAACACCGAATACAGTTAGAGGAGGTCAAAGTAGAGTTCTTACAACATTTGAGAGCGACTATGAATCATCCTGGTCTGTTGGTCGATATTAAAGAAATTAAGAAAAAAGCAGAAGGGACTCGAGCCTACACCGGACAAGAAAAGTTTGATGTCATGGCTAAGAAAAATCCTACACTTTTATTGCTTAAAGACAAACTTAACTTAACGATAAAATAGAACCGGGTCAATCGTATATCACAGTGATTGTTCCACTGAACTTCTCTTTCTTCCCGTCGTAAATACAAGCTTCTCGAAATCTGAGAATATAGAAATATGTACCGGGGGGGCATGATTTACCATTCCCTTGCACTGTGGTGTCCCAATTGAATGGAGAGGAAGCCTCGTAATCTACAGAGCTATAATAAACACGCTCGCCCCAACGGTTAAATATAGACAGTTCATAGATATCTTCACCTTCCATTTCAACCTCAAAACGGTCGTTTAAACCATCGTTATTGGGTGTAATAATGTTTGGAATCATCATTTTAAATTGATGATTACTTTCAACTGTTTGGCAAACTGTATCCCAACAACCTTCAATGCTTTTAGAGTAAAGACATACATCAAATTCTCCCACATCAGGAGCATAATTGTGAGACGCAGTGGGTTCAAAAGCGGTATTTCTATAGCCACTTGAAACATGACCAAAATTCCATTCTAATTCGTCATCTAATTTATGATTGGCAGTAAAGTGGAAGGTTGGACATATGCTGTCTTGACGGAAATCAAAAGATGCGGTGTTCTCAAATATTTCGATAGTCTTTGAAATCGAATCAAAACATTTACGTTGGTATGGTCCTGATGGCAGGTACGTAGGTCTATAAGTTATTTTCAGTTTACCAGTATCGCCTAATTGAATGGTGTTTGTCGGCTGATTACTTATTATAGAATCCCTTAGATAATACCATCGATAGGTTTGATAAATAGAGTCTGATTGATCAACTAAGTTTAGGGAAGTCCCTTTACATAAAGGTCCTTCTGTCGTAAAGTCAACATTGGGGGTAGGGAGAATAACGACCCGTCTTATTTCATGTACTACGGCATTTGTGTCCGGGAATGTTGAATTGCAGTAGTAAATGTTGTTGCCATTATCTGGGTTTACGACACTATCTCCAGCATATAAATAGATGTAATAAGTGCCGGGGTTGGTGTATGTAAAGGAAACGTTTGAATCAGATTTAGTACTTAACGTGTTAGAATTGGAACTTGTGTCTCCAAAATACCAAATATAGTCACTTGCTTTGACCGAGTTGTTTTTAAAAGTAACCGTATGTGGAACACAGGCCACCGTATCAGAAAGGATGTCAAAATGTGGGATAGGACCATCAATATTAATGGTCAAAAGCGCCGTGTCTGTGCAGCCGACTTTATTTTCAGCAATATGTGTGATAGTGAAATTACCGTACGTAGAATAATAGTGGAAGGGGTTCTTCAAAAAGCTTGGTGTTTTATCGTCACCAAAGTCCCAATAATAAGAAACAATTTTGTCGAAGGTAGAGTCAGCCACTGATGAGGAGTCAAAGAGTTGAAGAATGTCGTCGCACAACAGTTTTTTTGATAAATCTTTTATTCCTGCATCAATGTTTTCTACAACGACATATTGAGTAGAGGTGTCACTGCAACCCGTGCCATCAACAGACGCCATTCGCACACGATAGGTTCCGGGTTTGTTAAATACGTGAACAGGTTCGGTTAGGTGTTTTCCAAATCCAGCACCGTCGTCGAAATCCCAATATACTTTTTCAGGGCGGCTGGGTTGATTTGGAGGTTCCCATCTCCAATATTGATTGGTGTCTCCCCAATATATAATGCTGTCTTTGAATTGTACCGCAGCGCCTGGACAAACAGGTTTTGAGTAGTTGAATTTGTTATAGAATCCGATTTTTCTGTCAAAATATACTGTGCCAGAGCAACCTGAGTCTGTAGTCATAGTGATGCTGCCACTATAATCACCACTTGTGGTGTACCTATGAGTGAAATCTGCCAGAGTGGTTGAGTCTTTGTCAACATAGGTTGTGTCAAAGCTGCCGTCTCCCCAATCGTAGTAGATGTCGGTGACATGTTTCTGTTGCGGAACAAAGTAGTTTCCTACCAAGTCAGAGGGCAAACATCCGTTAAATGATAAATTAGATTCTGGTCTAGGCGCTGGGTTCAACCTAAAATCTTTATGAAACCAAAAAGTATCTGAACACACCCGATCTGGTTCAATTGTATAGTCGTTCGTGTCACAAGAATGGTAAACCTTTTCATCTCCAGTAATGGCCACTATGCCCCATGTAATCCAACGAGAAGAATCGCAGGTGGTTTTGTAAACCCATGGTGATCGGAAGTCACTAAATTTGTTTTTACCGCACATGGAATCATAATTGATTTGGAGGTTGTCGTAACAACCTTCTACGTTAAATTCTACCGGTGCTAAAACACAATTATTTCTAGGGTCACTTTCAAAGTCTTCTTTAACTGGTTTCTTGATGACCACATACTCCCTCGAACTATCTCTACAACCATTGGTGTTATCTACTACGCTAAGCCACACCTCGTCGCACATGGTGCTGTCATACAAGTGCTTTGCATTTTGGTCAGCTGAGAAATTGCAATTTTTGTTTTTATTTAAACCTTTCTTTGTATCTGTTGTGCATGGTTCGGCGTTGCTGTCTTGAAATTTCCATAGATAACTAAGGTTGTTTGTTCGGTGCGTAATACTGGCATCACAGAAGTATACGGTGTCTTTTGGTTCGCATTGTGAGGCATTCAAAATTCGAGCACCCGCTTTAACACCTACCACTTCAATTGAATCTAATTTGTATGAAGAGCAATCACCTTTTTTAATCCGAATTTCAATATAAAACTTGCCTGGTCTTGGTGGGTAAAAGTTTACAACTCGCTGACCTCCAAACATTTTTACAACGTTCTTAGCTGTGTCTAATGCGGTCCAAAGAAAACTGGCACCAGAAACTCTTGGATGTGCAAATTCGAAATATTGGCCATAACATAAAACCGAGTCAGACTTCGAGTGATTGATGTCAACCTTATCCAAACTTACTCCTACAGTTCGCTTAAACCTGGTTTGGCAACCATTTTTGAACGTGAGAATAAGAAATACAGTGAAGTTCCCATTTTTCTTAAAGTCATGATAAAATGGGGCGTCGGTAAAAGTCGTTATCGTGTCTTTCTCGCCATCACCATAATCCATTTCGACAAGGGCTAGGTCGTCTTTGTTTTTTAACCAATTGGTATCTAGGGTGAACCAATTCTTTTGGAACTCACAGTCGCGAGATTCTCTTCCGGTAAAAAAGGTGCCTTCAAAATCTTTTAACACCTCAATCTGTAGGGTTCCAATTGTTTCACACCCTTTACTATTTGTGAGTTCAACGTCTATCGTGTATTTTCCAGCCTGTTGGTAAGTGTAACAAATTTTATCTCCAGTTTTAGGGTTGTTACTGTCGGTTTTGCCACCATCGCCCCATAAAACAATTCGCTTCGTATTGGTAGTTGAAGTGTTTCCAGAGGTTGAGTTGTCGACTATGCAAATGTTATTTTGCGTTAAGCAAACAATCGAAGTCGGGTCAAGTTTCAATTGAACATCTGGGGGATTGTAGACATCTATTTGTTTTGTGACTTCGCACGTTGAGCCATTATTTTGGAGAATTGTAGCGGTTACGGTAAATTTTCCCGCACTTGCGTATCTATGGTTAGGTGTAGTTGTCGTGCTGTTGTTGCCATCACCAAATTTCCATGCTACGCTTGTCACACCGTTAGAGGAGGTCGCTGTAAAGCCAATAATATCGTCAACACAAGCAAAATCACCTGATTGTATTGTGCATTGTGCAGATGTGATACTGTAGTTTACAATTAGGAGGAAGAGCGCTAGGAATGCTTTCGTTAAATAAGAAATGCCTGAACGCTCAAGTTTTTTCAAGGATAATCAATTAGTTGTCACAAGATATTTGCAACATAATGGAATACCAAATCTGATTGTAAGGTTGACAGTAATTTGATATTTGGTCGCTACACGAATTAAAACACAAGAGTGCCTTAATTTGTTGCTTGAAACAAATTAAGAAAATGGGAAGAAAGTTCCGCCATAAATCGCTTCGTCTCCTAGTTCTTCCTCTATTCGGAGTAACTGGTTGTACTTAGCAATTCTGTCGGTTCTGGAGGCAGATCCCGTTTTAATCTGTCCACTGTTCATGGCAACGGCAAGGTCAGCAATAGTGGTATCTTCAGTTTCACCACTTCGGTGACTAATTACATTGGTATATTGATGTCGAGTCGCGAGTTGAATGGCGTCAATGGTTTCGGTTAAAGTACCAATTTGGTTTACTTTGACCAAAATGGAATTCGCCACTCCTTGATTAATGCCTTGCTGTAATCGCTTAACGTTGGTTACAAACAAATCGTCTCCAACCAATTGCACATTTTTGCCAATTCGATCAGTTAGACTTTTCCATCCTTTCCAATCATCTTCATCTAAACCATCTTCTATAGAAACAATGGGGTATTTGCCGGTCCAACCTTCCCAATAATTAACCATTTCGTCAGCGTTTAATTTCTGTCCGTTCGATTTATGGAAATTATATAAACCAGTTTCTTTATCGTAAAACTCAGAGCTTGCTGCGTCCATTGCGATAAAAATATCTTGGCCAGGTGTATAACCTGCTACTTCAATTGATTTTAGAACAATTTCAATGGCTTCTTCATTACTCTTAATGTTTGGTGCAAATCCACCTTCATCACCAACGTTTGTACTATAACCTTTACCCTTTAACACTGCCTTCAAGTGGTGAAACACTTCAGTTCCCATGCGTAAAGCATGACCAAAGGAGTCCGCTTTTACCGGCATGATCATAAACTCTTGAAAGTCTATTGAATTGTCGGCATGACTACCACCATTTAAAATGTTCATCATTGGCACTGGAAGTACTTTCGCATTAACGCCACCAATATATCGATACAGTGATTGGCTTGACGACATTGCGGCAGCTTTAGCACAAGCTAAAGAGACAGCCAGAATAGCGTTTGCGCCAAGATTACTCTTATTAGCAGTGCCATCTAAGGCAATCATGGCATTGTCAATCGCTGTTTGGTCGAATATATCTTGACCAATTAAAGCATCTGCAATAGTCGAGTTTACATTTTTTACAGCTTGGAGCACTCCTTTGCCAAGGTAGTTAGACTTGTCTCCATCACGGAGCTCAGCAGCTTCATGCACTCCGGTAGAAGCCCCGGAAGGTACAGCAGCGCGACCCATTTCACCGTTATCGGTGTACACTTCGGCTTCAATTGTAGGGTTACCCCTAGAATCTAAAATTTGTCTGGCAGTAATATGGAGTATGTTACTCATTTGGTTATGATAACAAGTTTATGAATTCGTCGAATAGGTATCTTGAATCGTGAGGTCCAGGGTTTGCTTCTGGGTGGTATTGAACGGCAAACGCGGGGGCACCTTTTAACTTGATTCCTTCAACAGTTCCGTCGTTTAGATTTTTGTGAGTGATTTCAACAAGGTCGTTAACACTATCAGGGTCAATGGCAAAACCGTGATTTTGAGTCGTGATTTCGCTTTTACCTGTAACAAGGTTTTGAACCGGATGGTTTAACCCACGATGACCATGGTGCATTTTAAAAGTCTTCATTCCAACGGCTTGGGCTAAAATTTGACTTCCTAAACAAATGCCAAAAAGGTTTTCCTTGTGGGTTACAATTTCTTTAATCGTGTTTGTTTCTGCGTTCATAACACTAGGGTCTCCAGGGCCGTTACTGATCATGTAGCCATCAGGGTTCCATGCTTTCATCTCACTATAAGGTGTATTGCTTGGAAAGACTTTTAAATAACAGTCGCGTTCTGTCAAACATCTAAGGATGTTGGTTTTGACGCCTAGGTCAAGTACGGCAACCTTGTATTTAGCAGATTCATCTCCAAAAAAGAAAGACTTATCTGTGGTGACTTTTGAACTCAATTCGAGACCTTGCATAGAAGGTACTTCGGCCAATTGAGCCTTAAGCGCATCAATATCTAAGACGTCTGAACTTATAGCGCAGTTCATGGCACCTTTACTTCTAATGTGTCTTACAATTTGCCGCGTATCAACGTCGCAAATCCCAATTAAATTGTTGTCGATGAGGTAATCATTCAAGCTTGAAGTTGCTTGTTTTCTGCTAAATTTATCAGAAAATTTCTTGCAAATTAGCCCGTTGATTTTGATACCATCTGATTCAACATCTTCATTGCTGGCGCCGTAATTTCCGATATGATCAGAAGTCATCACTACAACCTGTCCGTAATAGGATGGGTCAGTGAAAACCTCTTGATAACCAGTCATCCCGGTGTTGAAACAAATTTCTCCGAAAGTAGTGCCAATTTTACCAATGGCCTTCCCTTTAAATACGCTACCATCTTCTAAGATTAAAATGGCTACTTGTCCTGTCGTATTCTCCACGTTTTTATGTTTGTGCAAAGGTAACATAGCTCGGTTTTTTGCAAAATTATGTTGAAAAGTTGCGTCTTATTTATGATTAACCCAGCCAGCCAGATATTTTATCACATCCAAACTTGGATGTCCTGGAATGTAATATTCATTTGGAGTGGAGGGTGCACTACCCCAGATAAGTTGATGATTTACACCAGGTATAAGGTAGAAATCAACATGACTTTCATGTTGGAGTATATCTTGGTACTTTATAAACTCTGTCTGATAACGTACTTGGTAATCACGATCTCCTTGGGTCACTAACACACGACAGTCTAATTGTTTAATCATGTCAGCAGGGTCATACCTTGATAAATCTCTGAAGTAGTGTAACATCTGGTCGTTACCCATTACACTGAGCTTACTGACCGTTGATTTCTCTTTGTTTATGAATTTAACTTCCTCTTTGGTCGTTTCAATCAACTTGGTTTCTTTTTTGGTCAGCTTACCATCAAGGCCAAGCAAGAACGCATATTGCTCAGGTATGATTTCATAAAGCGGTCTATATGGGCCAGCCAACATAATAATTCCGGCAACATCCGATTTATTTGCGATTCTGGGACTGGCATAAGCACCTAAGCTATGCCCTAACACATACACTGCTGATGAATCCAAAAATGGATATGATTTGGCTAAATTGACCGCAGTAACTGCATCAGCAATGGTCTCATCATAAAGCGTAAAAGAATCAATTCCGGTTAATTGTTTTTGATACACAAGGGTTCGTTTGTCGTATCGAATGGTTGCAATTCCATTAATGGCAAAGCCGTAGGCCAGATCTTGAAATAAGCGGTTTGGGGTGAGTGAACTGCCTTCGTTTCTATCACTAGGTCCTGAGCCATGTACCAAAATAACCACAGGACATTGATTGCAACTTTCTGGTAGAAGCAGTTCTCCAGGTAAAGTGAATGTATCTGTTTTTACTTTGATTCGCTCCTTTCCAAACACACGGTTTTTAGCCCAAGGGGGAGTTTGGTAAGCCAACGCGGTGAAACGTAATCCTGCAATTTCCTTCTTTTCATTGCCGGTCAAAACCAAATTGAAACTGGCTTTTTCGAAGTGCAAGGGTACTGTGGCAGTTTGCCGATTTTTGGCCGATGAATAGGCAACTTCTCCTACATCCCTAAGTTTACCATTGTTTTTTTGAATTCCCCGCCATGCGGCGATGAGGTAGATTTTTTTAAAAGACTTTTTTGTTTTTTTGTCAAAGTAACTATGGACCTTACCCATTTTATTTTGTTCCAGTAGCTGAACAATTTCTTGAGTCATTACTTTGAATTCTTGTGCGGAGCAAACAAAGGTTAAGCAGCACAATGCCAAGAATACAATCAGTCTATTCATGATCATATTTTCTAAGCAATTTTAAAAACACCGCCATGTCTTTGGGTAAAGGTGCTTTAAGACTGTAAGGCTTTCCATATAAATCAAAGTTTACAGATTCTGCATGTAACGCTGTCCGACCAATCATGGGGCGTTGCTCCTCATTTGACGGCGGATTATAGTTCTTTTTAATTGATCTT
This sequence comes from Bacteroidota bacterium, assembly GCA_024679565.1. Lineage (GTDB taxonomy): Bacteria > Bacteroidota > Bacteroidia > NS11-12g > UBA9320 > UBA987. Next base: position 36,394 of record JAIBDD010000011.1, read on the forward strand.
AGAAATGGAGGGTCCCCACCATAAATACCATCTCCAGAGATTGAAGCGTTCTGTGTTGCTAAGTGAATGCGGATTTGATGAAGACGACCTGTAACAGGTTTACACTCAATTAAGCAAAAATGCTTAAAGGTTTCTATTACGCTTAAATCTGTTTCGGCAGGTTTGCCATCTCGCTTATCTACTTTAGCTCGTCCTCTTGAGCTAACAGATAACGGAGTGTCTACTGTTGTGTTTTTAAAGTAATGACGTCCATCTGAAATAGCCCAGTACGTTTTAACTATTTCTCTTTTTTCGAATTTTATTGACATCTCACGATAGGTTTCTGCATCTTTTGCGATAAGCAGGATGCCCGAAGTTTCCTTGTCTAATCTGTGACAGAGCTGTGCTGATTCTATATAGTCTTGAGCCAAGTGTTGAATGCTTGGCTGATTTCCAATCCGGTCATGTAAACTAGAAATCATTGCTGGTTTATTTATGGCAATAAGGTGTTCATCTTCATGAACGATGTATGCGGGAAAACGTTTTAGCTTCATGAAAACCTTGCTATCATATCTGTTAAACTTAATTTTTCTTGTTCACCAGTCTGCATGTTTTTAAGTTGAACAGATTCGGTTTCAATTTCATTGTCACCAACAACTGCGACCCATTTGTATCCACATTTATTGGCGTAGTCGAATTGTTTGTTAATCTTTTTAAGATCAGGATACACAACGGTTGGAATTTGATTGACTCTTAATTTGAGCGCACAGGCTAGTGCATACTTTCTTGCTACTTCATCGAAATGGCAAAACAGTACCTTGTTGTGCGTGTAGGATTCTTCAAACGAACCTTGGTTTGAAAGAATATCATAAATCCGGTCAAGGCCGAACGATATGCCAACACCAGATACATCCTTTAAACCAAAGACTCCTGTTAGGTCGTCGTATCTTCCACCTCCAGAAACACTTCCAATGCCACTTTCTTCAATAATGGCTTCAAAAATGCAGCCCGTGTAGTAATCTAAACCTCTTGCTAAACTGAAATCAAGTACGATGTTAACATGTGAGATGTCGCCATGGTTAAGTACTTGAGTTAGTTCTTCAATACCGAGTGTTTTTTCTTCACAGTCTACGAGGGACTCTTGCAATTCACCAATTGTCGCCATTGAAAATGGCTTAATGCGCAATAGGGATTTTAAACTGTCTATTTTGTCTGGAGCCAATCCCTTGTTTGTGAGTTCAGTTGTAACACCTTCCCAACCAATTTTGTCAAGCTTATCGATAGCCACGGTTAAATCGGTAAAAGACCCTTGGAATGCTATTGTTTTAGCTATCGCTTCGAGTATTTTTCGATGGTTTAGCCGTACCTGATAATCTTTTAAACCAAGGTTGGTAAACACTTGATGGTAGATCTGTATGAAGTCTGCTTCGCAAACCAAAGATTTTGTTCCGATTACATCTGCATCACATTGCCAAAACTCACGATATCGTCCTTTTTGAGGGCGATCGGCACGCCAAACGGGTTGTATTTGATAACGTTTAAAAGGGAAGGTGATGTTGTGTTGATTTTGAACAACGTATCGGGCAAACGGTACAGTCAAGTCATATCTTAAACCTTTATCGGAAATAGAGGATACCAGTTGATTGGAATTTTTCTCAGCTAAGGCTTGTTCATTGGCCTTAGTCAGGTAATCACCAGAGTTTAATATTTTGAATAAAAGCTTATCACCTTCTGCACCATACTTTCCGGTTAAGGTGCTAAGTTGCTCCATCGCTGGCGTTTCTATTGGGTCAAAACCAAATAAAACATAAACATCCTTTATGACATCAATAATGTGATTTCGTCGATTCATCACCTCAGGAGAGAAGTCACGTGTACCTTTAGGAAGTGAGGCTTTCTGCATGACGCAAAAATACTGATTTGGTGACTGAATTACTCCTCGTTGGCTAGGTAAAAGTATTTGTACAATGCTTGCTTCAAATTACTATCTAACGCTTCTTCCATTTGAGGAAATTTAGAGGTAAGATTCGTGAGGCAATTTATGTCTTGAGTTTTGTTAAATAAGAATGCGTCATCGGTCAGATGTACACCATAACTCCAGTTGTTTTTGGTGATGTGATAAGTATTGTTGTCGAAGTGTGCCACAAATTGATTGGTGTTTCTCTCAAATATTGAATTACCTAGTACAGTAATGTTTTTAGGATAGCCAACGTAATCCAGAATAGTTGGCAGTATATCAATTTGTCCGACAGTTTTACGTACAGCCTGGGGTTTTAAAAGTTTAGGACTATAGAGGATTAAAGGTATTTCAAATTTTCCTGAAGGAGTGCGATACGCATGCAACAAGTTTTCTGCACTATGATCCGCGGTAATTATAAAAATTGTATTGTCAAACCAATCCGAACCTTCACACGATTCCATGAATTTTTTTAAAGCCATATCAGTATACTGAATACTCTTATGGATAGGTATATTTCCTTCAGAAAAAGAGTCGTTGAATTCTGTTGGAATAGTGTAAGGGTGGTGGCTTGAAAGTGTAAAAATGCCACTGATAAAGGGTTGTTTTTGAGACGATAATTGACCAGCAATATGCTGCAAGTAAGGTTCGTCAAACACCCCCCAGTCACCATCATTATCCTCTTTGTTAGGATATTGGTCCAAACCATAGTACTGGTCTAAGCCGTTGGTTAGCAAATATGATCTGAATCCCATGGTCTCGTTGTTTGCCCCATGAAAAAAAGAGGAGGAATACCCAAGTTCCTTTAAGCAATTGAAAACAGAGGGTACTTGCTTTGAGGACCGTGGAGAATGAATAATAGCCGTAGAAGACAATTTTGGAAGCCCTGAAAAAATTGCAGGTACCGCGTCAACAGATTTTAACCCATTCGCATAGGCATTATGGCAGCAAATAGATTTGGAAAAAAGACTGTTTAAGAAAGGCGTGAAGGTGTGGGTCATGCCTCGATTGAGGCCAGTGTACTCTTTGCCAAAGCTCTCTAATACAATGATCACAATGTTTGGAGTTAACATAGTGTCTTTGGCAAATTTTGATGATGCAATGGGAGTCTCGAAGCTACCTAAAAATTCGGGCTTGGTTATTGGATTTTGCCAGCTCTCGAAAATGTAAAAGGGGACATTGTAAGACACTACGTGTGTTGAACTAGACAAATAACTTCCGCTATCTGCTGTTCTTAGTGGTTTAAGTCTAAACCCACCACGAACAACAAGAAATACCAGGGCTATACTTATGCCCAATGAGACCCAATTTGTTTTCTGTGTTTTGTGGAGTGATTGCCGCAGCCAAATAGTTACTGCGGTTGTTGAGACTATTCCTAGAATAGCCATGTACCAGTAATCTGTGACGTATTTCCAAAGACTTATATTGTTGTCTGAATCTAGTTGATGAAAGAAGCTAAACCCAATATGCTCTTTCAAAAATTTAAAATACAGCGCATCGATAAGGCCTATAAAAATAATAGTAAAAACAAATATTGAAAGTAACCCAGTGACTACTGACTTTGATTTGAATATTTGGTAAATCAGATACAGTGCGGTGATTACGTAAAAAGTAGGAATTAGATCCAGTCTAAAACCAAAAAGGAATGCATCGAAAAGCAAATTGAAGTCTATTTTTGTAAATGTCGAGCCATTGATTAATACAAAAAGAATTCTCAACGCGAAAAACACGGTTAACACCTTTGCATATAACCCCAATAACGGTAGGTGTAAGTGCGATTTTATCCTGTGATATATTTTAAGCAAAATGGTTCGAAAAAGTGTCGTATTTTTTAAAATATCTATTACCTTTGCAGTCCTTCAAAAATAGTTAAAGAGATGAAAGCGGGAATACATCCAGACAATTATAGATTAGTCGTTTTTAAAGACATGTCGAATGAGCATACGTTTATGACTAAATCTACTGTTGAAACAAAAGAAACAATCAAGTGGGAAGATGGAAACGAATATCCATTGTACAAACTTGAAATTTCAAATACGTCACACCCATTTTACACTGGTAAAATGAATTTCGTAGATTCAGCTGGACGAATTGATAAGTTCAACAAGCGTTACGGAAAAAAGAAATAAGATTGAAAAACAATCTGAAACAAAGCTCTCAATTCGAGGGCTTTGTTTGTTTTAAGCCACTTATAACTAATTTTGGTTTATGAATACAGTCTTATTCGACGATGATTTACGTGAAAACCTCCTGCCACTTACGTTTACACGTCCTGTGGCAGAATTGCGTGTAGGAATACTCACTATCGCTGAAAAATGGGGTAAGCGATTAAACGCTACACTTAGCTATAAAACTGAGGCCTACCTCAGCGCCAAATATCCGGAGCGTGCAGCTGATGATACTATTTTTATTAATGGAGCATGTTTGCCTTCTGAAGCGTTAGTGCAATCTATAAAAAGCCTTGAGGTAAATGCGTCATTGCTTTCAGAAAATGGTCGGTTAATCGCAAAACGCGCTGCTAGATTCGATGATGAATCGGAGAATGAAACAAAGACTCAAGCAACTTTTATTAATTACCCAGAGGATATTTTCTCATTAAATGGGGAGGAGATTGAAGCTGATTACGACATAGTTACCGTAAATCGTAATTCCCAAGAGCTGTCTAGTACAAATATGTTGTTAGGAAAAGGTAGAATATTTGTTGAGGAAGGAGCAAAAGTCGAGGGCGCCATTTTGAACATATCAAATGGTAGTATCTATATTGGTAGAAATGCTGAGGTGATGGAGGGCGCGATTGTACGCGGTGGTTTAGCACTATGTGATTCTGCGTCACTTAAATTAGGCGCCAAGGTTTATGGCCCAACAACAATTGGCCCTCATTCTAAGATTGGGGGAGAGGTGAACAATTGTGTGATTATTGGTTACACGAATAAAGGGCATGATGGCTTTTTAGGGAATAGTGTGATAGGCGAGTGGTGCAATCTAGGGGCCGACACGAATAACTCTAATCTTAAAAACAACTATGCTGACGTTAAGATTTGGAGCTATACTGAGAAGCGATTTCGAAACACGAATAAGCAGTTTTGTGGTTTAATCATGGGTGATCACAGCAAGTGTGGTATAAACACGATGTTTAATACAGGTACTGTAGTTGGTGTCTCTGCCAATATATTTGGATCTGGATTCCCTAGAAATTATGTACCTTCTTTTGCATGGGGTGGAGCCGCGGGTTATATGACGTATCAATTGAAAAAAGCTGGTGAGACTGCTGCTTTAGTTTATGAAAGAAGAAGCAAGTCCTTCGATAAAGTCGAAGCAGGAATCCTAGAACACATATTTAACCAAACCAAATCGAATCGATTTTGGGAAAAATAAAACGATAGAAATTAATACAATGAGAAAAAGATTAGTTGCCGGAAACTGGAAGATGAACACAGATTTGAACGATGGTTTCAAGCTGCTCAAGGAAATCTTACACAATGTGAGAGAACCAGAGCTAAAAGATTGTGACGTCCACATTTATGCTCCATTTACGCATTTGAAGATTTTTCATAATTCGTTGAATGGGAGTGGGATTACCTTAGGTGCTCAAAATTGTCACCATAAAGAAGGTGGGGCTTATACAGGAGAAGTATCTGCACAAATGTTGACATCTGTGCCTGTCGAGTCTGTGTTAGTGGGGCACTCTGAACGCCGCGCATACTGTGGTGAGACAAATGAAATACTAGCAGAGAAGGTAACTACAGCCTTAGCAAATGGGTTGAATGTAATTTATTGTTATGGTGAAACTTTAGAAGAACGTGAAAGTGATCAACACTTTGATGTTGTGAAAAGTCAGATAGAAGAAGGGACTGCTCATCTTACTGAAGAACAATGGGCAAAGGTGACCTTGGCTTATGAACCTGTTTGGGCCATAGGGACTGGTAAAACAGCTTCGGCAGAACAAGCACAGGAGATTCATGCATATTCACGTAAAGTGTTGGAAGGCATAAGCTCTGCGTCAGTGGCACAGAATACTCGCATCTTGTATGGAGGTAGTGTAAAACCAAACAACGCCGGTGAACTTTTTTCGATGGAGGACATTGACGGAGGTTTAATCGGTGGTGCCGCACTTAATGCGGAAAGTTTTGCGGGAATAATCACCGCATAATTCCAATAAACTATACAGTACTAATGTTGGTGGTAGTTTGGTGTATCCCTTACTACCCATGATATTCGCGATACTTTCATGAGGTGTTTTATGGAATGGGCTGGTTTTTGCCTTTACTAACATAGGACATTTAATAACGAGTTATGAGAACAAAAATTTACCCTCTATTTACCCTTGGATTCCTTTTACTCATAGTCCTTTCAGTTACTACTGGCTGTGTTACTGGGAAAAAGCGATTTGAACAAGGCGACTATGATGCAGCAACGATGCAAGCAATCAAAAGGCTGCGAAACAATCCAGACAGTAAGAAGGCGCGACAGTATCTACCGTTGGCCTACGAGCACGCACTGGACTACCATTTAACTGCGATTAATCAAGCAAAAGCAAGTAGTGACCGGTTTAAGTGGGATGCTGTGGTAACACATTATACTCAGCTTAACGGGTTGTACAATGAAATTGTGAAGTGCCCGTCGTGTCTAAAAATTGTGAAAAAACCTAGAATGTTTCAAACAGAATTTGATGAGGCAAGATTGCTGGCTTCTAAAGCACACTTTGATGCGGGGCTGGTGGAGTTTAGAAAATATACAAAACCAAGTGCCCGTGTCGCTTACAGAGAGTTTTTGACAGCAAAGGATTACACCCCTAAGTATGCAGGAATCGATATGTATCTAGATTCAGCTTTGGAGCTAGGAACGCTACGCGTTCTAATTGAAGAAATTCCTGTGCATTCTAGAAGATTAAGATTGACCAATGAGTTTTTTCAAAATTCTATACTGGAGCACGTGAATGCGTTGAACTACACCTTTGTTCGGTTTTACCGTGAGGCTGATTTAGGAAATATAGCCATAATGCCAGACGAAGTAGTCGTAATGCAGTTTGATGACTTTGTAGTAGGTCAAACATTCGTCAAGGAGCGTGTTGAAACTATTCAGAAAGATAGTGTAGAAATCGGCGTTGTTAAAACAAGTGATGGCGAAAAACCTGTATTCGGAACTGTAAAAGCGCAGCTGACGACATATACCAAAACACTTACGTCAAGCGGATTGCTAGATTTTCAAATTGTTGATGCACAAAGTGGGTCAACAATAAGACAAAGAAAACTACCTGGAACTTTTGTGTGGAGTACGGATTGGGCAACGTATAACGGTCAGGAAGAAGCGCTCAGTGATGAGCAGCTAGGCTTAACAAAAATGCGTGAAAGTTTTCCGCCTTCACCACAAGATATGTTTATCGAGTTTACGCAACCTATATATAACCAGGTCATCCGTTCTATAGATCAATACTATAGGGCATACAACTAACAAAAGATTGATGGTTCGCAATACATTGCGGACCATTTTTGTTTAGATACTTCGTTCCCTCAGCACAATAGCTATTCTATAATTCTTAGCGCCACAATAATTGTCTATGTCTTTAATTTTTTACTAGTTTGTTTGAAAGCGGGGTAGGAGCGCATACAGCTATAATTTTGGCGATTTAGTATAATTTCCGTTTGAGTATCTCTTTGTTAGTAGACCTGTGAGTGTAATGCAGAGGGTTTCTGTAAACACTTCATCTCCATACATATGACTGGAGTTAGTCTTGTAAGTGTAAACCAATGTTGGTGTATGCAATTGACGGTAAAGTTGAGATATAATACTACACCTCTGCATCGTTTAGCTATGGCCACCCACCCTAATACGACTAAAGCATGTATACGAAAAAAGGCTCCAATTACATTGGAGCCTTTTTAATTTGAAATATTTTTAGTTTATCTGACTTTTAGCAAATCGATTCTTCGTGAACCGTAGTCAACACCATCCGGAGCAGCACCTTCAGTGTCCATACTGAAACGGTCGCGAGGAATGTTATAGTTTGCATTTAAGTAATCAATGATTGAAGTAGCACGTTTAAAAGCTAACTGAGAACCTGATTTACTTCTAACCGCATAACCAGAAGCCAAAACCTTTAAGTCTGGACATGATTTCATTTTTTCAGCAACGCTATAAAGAGAACCATAAAACTCAGGTTTGATTCTTGAACTACCGTTGTCAAATACAACCGATGGTAAAAGAACATCTTCGCAATCACAACAAGCACCGCCAACTTTTACCGTTGTACCAGTACGTGGGTTTACTAAAGTCCCAGATTGTGTTTTAGTATCTTCATCTCTGTAGTCAGGTACACCATCTTTGTCAACATCAATCATGATACCGTCTCCGTCCACAATTGCACCTTTTTCAGAATAAGGCTCAGCATCTTTATAGTCAGGCACACCATCTGTGTCAATATCAGCAGCTTCGCCGCTTCCCCATACCCAAGCATTCTTGTCTGTGTCAGGTTCTTTGTCCCAATAATCTGCAACACCATCATCATCGGTGTCTAACAACATCAAGTCAACTTTATCTTCTAATATTTGAAGTGAGTCAAGTGTCGTGTAAATGGACTCCACTGGGTTTAACCAATCGTAATGATCGTCTATTCCATCTTTTCCACCCAATTTGATACTTGCTTGTACACTTAACAATCCGTAGAAGTCAAATACACGGTTTCTCCAAACTGGAAATGAATATGCATCAATATTGTCACTTCTTGTGTAGTGGTTTTTATATTCAATACCTATATCCAACATTTTACCCATGTTTCTTTTAAATCCAAAACCGAATGGGACAGTAAAGTTGTTGCCTTTATAGTTGCTAATCGCGTTAACTAAGTTGTTGTTGTTATCGTATTCAGGTGTGAAAAACTCATCTCCATATGCATTATAGAAGGTTGCTGCGTCAGACTCAATCTCGTATTGACCTTTAACATCGCTCCAAAGAATACCAAAACCAGTAAACATATACAGTTGTACTTTTCTTAAAGGACGTAAGAATGAAATGTTACCCAACGTCAGTTGTGCTGTTACATTTAAGTCTTTAAAATTATTTTTAAAGAAGTAACTATCTTCAGTTGGTGCCGAATTACCCGCGTTAAATGTAGTCTCATTGTCTGCGCCTGATGTCGCATAACGACCGTTGTTTCCATTGCCACTAATATCTTGTTCAGCTCGAGAACCATTTAATGTTCCAATGTTTCCATTTAGCTTTAATCCGAAAGTTTGAGATACGGAGTACTTGACGTGTGCACCAAATGCCATACCAGCACGAAAATCATCAGCGTCACTCATGGTGTGGGTAGGGCTAAGTTGAAGTCCTACAGACCATCTTTTTGCTGGTCTAAATTTCTCGAAGTAGTTTGTAATCTGAGCCGAAACCAATTGGGTAAAGAACATGGCTGTGATAAGTAAGGTAATTTTTAAGCTCTTCATCTTCATTTATAATCTATAACTGAATTCGCGTAGTTGTGTGGCGAAAGTAGCTAAGAATGTGGCAATTAGCAAATGTTTTAATGAGATATCATGGTGATTATTTCATGATTTGAGAAATAATGTGAGTCCTTTTTGAATAAGACCTGAGCCATATCCATTTGAGGAAGCATCCCTAGGATGAACTTATTGCGTTCTTGGTTGTAGGTTTCGTCGTACAAATTTGACTTGATTTTCGTCACTAAACTCAAGTCAGCGTTACCGCTAGATATTTTTTCAACTAAGATGGCATATTGCTGGTTCAACTCACTATTGACTTGATTGTTAAGTTTTTCTGTTTTCTTGGTGTTGAGGAATTCAAAACGATTAAACGTGTTTTTAACTTGGTTGAGTTGAAAATCAATTCGTGCAATACCAGACGCTAAACCAGTGATTAATTCATTGTCCCGTGATGCCAAAATTTCACTGACGCTTTTTTTGTCCAGGAATAGGTAGGATACTGGAATGTGATTTTTGTCAAGTTTCTGTATATTTTTGTCAGACAAGAAAAACATAGACTTACGAATAGTCAATTTTGGATAAATCAAATTAGCCGAATCCATTGCGTCTTTAAGTTCCATCCAATACATTATTTCACTAGCACCACATACGTACTGTATATTCGGTAAAATGGCTTGCTGGTATAAAGGGCGTAACAATGCATTCGGACTAAAACGTTCCGGATTTTCCTGCAGTTGTTGACGCATTTCGTCAGCAGTAAAGGAAGTGTCTCTACCAACTAACTTAAATACGCTACCACTCTTTTTTTCGAATCTATTACGCTGTGTGTCAGTGATGTAGAAGGTGTTAATAGGTCTGGTATTTATGGGTGCTTTAATACCATAACCTTTCATTTTCGTTATTCCTTGATCGATAGCTTTTGAATGTGCATGATCAAAAATATCAGCACCAAATAAATCAGCACTTTTGGATTTTAGGAATGGGTCATCCGGGTCGATTACTACAATTCCTGTGGCTTCAAAATGTTTATGAATAATGTACCTAGTGGCGTCCGCAAATGTTGTGCAATTGGCGTAGGCAAATTTGCAGTTATCTAAAAATTCAACATTTTCTTCGGTTTGATCTATTCTCTGTAGCGCTTGCTCAACTAGAGGAACTAAAGATTTTGGATCTAATCGACCAACAGGTCCAGTAGACTCAATATCCCACTCATAGGTCTCGTTGTATAACCGAGTTGACTTAATTTCATCAAAGTCGTGATCTTCACTTGCCATCCAAAATACAGGGACGACATCGTTATTTGGCAACGATTCCACACATTGTTTGGCTTCCGCGCAACAGGATAAAATCTTATTTACTACAAAAAAAGGCCCGAGAAATATATGAATCTGCTGCCCAGTGGTAACCGTTAAGGTGTTGCTGTTACCAAGTTTTTCTATATTCTGAAGTACCTTAGAATCGTCTTCAAGATTCACCAAGCTATTCTGGTATTGCGTTTTTAATACCTTAACTAACCTAGTGCGATACTCCGCGTCAAAACGTTTTTGTTGTGTTACTGCCTGGCCTATTTGAGCAATGCTGTTAGGATTTAATAAGGCTTTAGAAAATTCTGGATTATGTAGGTTGGAAAGAACTGGTTTGTAAAAGTTTGTGTCTTTTGCGTCAACGTGATGTGTTCGAATATTATTTAACGACGCTTCCATATAAGTCAAATTCTTTTGCAGTTTCTATTTTAACATGAACAAAGTCTCCAATCCTCAAATAATCATTGTTTTGAGGAATAAGCACCTCGTTATCTACTTCAGGCGAGTCGGCTTCTGTTCTACCAATGAAGTAGTTGTTTTCAATCCGGTCAATGAGTACTTTTTTAGTTTCCCCTATTTTATGCTGGTTCAAATCAAAACTGATTTGCTCCTGAAGTTCCATAATGTGGCTAGCTCTAGCTTGTTTTTCTTTGTCTGGGATGTCATCTGCTAGCGTATGTGCATGTGTGCCATCTTCATGAGAATAAGTAAATACGCCTAGCCTGTCAAACTTATACGTTTCGATAAAATCGCACAATTCTAAAAAATCTTTTTCCGTTTCTCCGGGATGTCCAACAAGCATGGTTGTTCTAAAAGACAAATCCGGGTTGTGTGATTTAATATGCTCAACTACCTCAACAGTCCTTCTTTTCGTTATGCCACGTCGCATCGATTTAAGCACATTGTCTGTGATATGTTGCAAAGGCATGTCTAGATAGTTGCAAATAGACGTATTGTTTTTAATCACATCAAGCACCTCCATAGGGAACTGAGACGGGTAGGCGTAGTGCAAGCGAATCCAGTCAATTCCGTTGACACCGGCCAATGATTCCATTAGGCTAGCCAGCTTGCGTTCGTTATACAAATCAAGACCATAATACGTCGAGTCTTGAGCAATCAACATGAGCTCTTTACAGCCATTTTTTGCAAGATTTTCAGCTTCCTTAACCAAAAGTTCAATGGGTTTGGAAACATGCTTTCCTCGCATTTGAGGAATTGCACAGAAAGAACAAGGTCTGTTGCATCCTTCTGATATTTTAAGATATGCGTAATGAGATGGGGTAGTGGTTATACGCTCTCCCAATAAGTCCTTTTTGTAATCGGCATTGAGTTTCTGTAGCAAACCAGGTAATTCCATTGTGCCAAAAAAGGCATCAACTTCCGGCATTTCTGAAGCGAGTTCATCTTTATATCGGTGTGATAAGCAGCCAGTTACGTATAATTTGTCAATATTCCCCGCTTCCTTTTCGTCAATATATTGAAGTATTGTATCGATAGATTCTTGCTTCGCATTTTCAATAAAACCACAGGTGTTAACCACAATGATATTGGCGTCATCATCATCCGTTTGGTGACCCGCCTCTATGTCATTTGCTTTTAACTGGGTTAGCAAGACTTCTGAGTCGACAACATTTTTAGAACAGCCTAAGGTGATGATGTCAACCTTGTTTTTGCGAAAGTCTTTGGTGCGCATAATTAGTTTGAGAACAGTGAATCTACAAAATCTTTAGGTTCGAAGTGTTGAATGTCGTCAACACCTTCACCTATACCTATATATTTTACCGGGATTTTAAATTGTTCTGAAATTCCGAGAACTACTCCTCCTCTAGCCGTTCCATCTAATTTGGTCAATGCTAGTGCGGTTACTTCGGTTGCGGCCGTAAATTGTTTTGCCTGTTCGAAAGCGTTTTGACCAGTACTGGCATCTAATACAAGGAGTACTTCGTGCGGAGCATCAGGGATTACCTTGCTCATGACCCGTTTGATTTTACCCAATTCATTCATTAGGTTCACCTTGTTATGCAGCCTGCCCGCTGTATCTAAGAGTATTAAATCCGCATTTTGCTCAACACCTTGTTTTACTGTGTCGTAAGCTACTGCAGCTGGATCGGTGTTCATGCCTTTAGACACAATAGGTACTTGTACTCGGTCACTCCATATTTTAAGCTGATCAACAGCTGCGGCACGAAAGGTATCACCTGCTCCAAGAAGCACATTTTTACCTGCTTTTTTATATAGGTTGGCTAATTTGCCTATGGTTGTGGTTTTGCCAACCCCATTGACGCCAACAACCATCACAACGTATGGTTTGGCCTCCGAATTGATATCGTCACGATTATTTTCAGAAAGTAGCTGGGTAATTTCATCCTTCAATAATTCATTGAGCTCCGTCGCACTGACATATTTATCCTTAGATACACGCTGTTCGATTCGTTCAATAATGTTAAGCGTCGTGTCGACCCCAACGTCAGAGGTGATTAGTATTTCTTCTAATTCATCTAAGAAGTCATCATCGATGGACGTTTTCCCGATAAGGGCTTTTGATATTTTTCCAAATAATGAAGACTTGGTTTTTTCTAAACCTTTCTCCAACTGTTGTTTGTCTTCAACAGTCTTTTCTTTTTTAAATAAATCAAAGAGTCCCATATTGTTATAAACAAAAAAAGCTTCCTATTGATAACAAGGAAGCTTTAAAATGTTTTTTAAAAATTTTTTATTTAAAGTATTCCTTAACTGAATCAGTTGGAATGATTTCCTCTTTAAATGTATATGCTCCTGTTTTAGGAGATCTTACAGCCTTAATTACTTTGGCCCAATCTCGACCAGTTCCAGTTTTTAGCGTTGCAACTACCTTCTTTGCCATCTCTTAATTATTTAATCTCTTTGTGAACAGTTACTTTCTTCATGATTGGGTTGAACTTTTTCAATTCCAATCGTTCAGTTGTATTCTTTTTGTTTTTGGTCGTGATGTACCGACTTGTGCCAGGTAAACCACTTGCTTTGTGCTCAGTGCACTCCAAAATTACTTGAACTCGATTGCCTTTCTTTGCCATGATCGATTATATCTTACCGTTTTTTTCAAATTCCTTTAAACAAGCAGTAATCCCTTTTTTGTTGATTGTTCTCAACGCAGAAGTAGATACTTTCAAAGTTACCCATCTGTCTTCTTCAGGTAGGTAGAACCGCTTGGTGTGCAGATTCGGATAGAATCTACGCTTCGTTTTTATATTTGAGTGAGAAACGTGGTGCCCTTTCAGCGCCTTCTTTCCCGTTAAATCACAAATTCTAGACATCGCTTAAATTTTAAGGAGCGCAAAGTTGGTTCTTTTTCCTTGACTTTACAAACGAAATTGAATAAAAAACTAACTTTTTTGCAAGGATTATTTCCGTGTAAAAATCAAAGGAAAACGCACGGTATGGCTCAACCTTTTTCGTGCTCGCCAGACTTTAGTGCCTAATGCTTACACATCGATACGGGCATACTTCGCATTCGCTTCGATAAATGCTCTTCTTGGTGGTACTTCGTCGCCCATCAACATCGAGAAAATTCTGTCTGCTTCAGCCGCGCTATCCAACGTAACTTGTTTAAGTGTTCGTCTTTCAGGATCCATCGTTGTTTCCCATAATTGTTCCGCATTCATCTCTCCAAGACCCTTGTAACGTTGGACGCCAACACTATCTGGCTTATCTCCGCCGAGTCTTAAAATCTCCCTGTCGCGTTCATCGTCACTCCACGTATATACCGACTCTTTTCCTTTTTTGACTTGATAAAGAGGAGGAGTCGCAATATAAATGTTGCCATTGTCGACTAGCGTCTTCATATACCTGAAGAACAACGTCAAGATAAGCGTACGAATGTGACTTCCATCAACATCCGCATCCGTCATTATAATTACTTTATGGTATCTTAGTTTTTCGACATTAAGGGCTTTTTCGTCTTCCTCTGTGCCAATTTTTACGCCTAGAGCAGTAAACATATTTTTAATCTCCTCGTTGTCGTAGATCTTATGCTCCATTGCTTTTTCAACGTTCAATATTTTACCACGTAACGGCAAGATTGCTTGGAAGCTTCTGTCTCGACCTTGTTTGGCCGTTCCACCCGCTGAGTCACCCTCAACCAAATATATTTCACATTTTTCAGGATCTTTTTCTGAGCAATCTGATAGCTTACCTGGGAGGCCCATGCCGCTCATTACACCTTTACGCTGCACCATTTCACGTGCTTTACGCGCCGCATGTCGTGCTTGAGCTGCCACAACCACCTTGCTGATAATTGCTTTAGCCTGGTTTGGGTTTTCTTCCAAATAGTTGTTCAGCATTTCGCCAACGGCTTGATCAACCGCACCGCTAACCTCGCTATTCCCTAACTTGGTTTTGGTTTGGCCCTCGAACTGAGGCTCCTGAACTTTAACTGATATAACTCCGGTTAGACCTTCTCTAAAGTCTTCCCCGCTTATTTCAAACTTTAGCTTAGCGAAGTGTCCTTGTTTCTCGCCATAAGCTTTTAGAGTTCTTGTTAAGGCACGTCTAAATCCAGCAACGTGCGTACCACCTTCTATTGTGTTGATGTTGTTCACGTAAGAATGGAGGTTTTCTGTATAACTTCCGTTGTACTGAAAAGCGATTTCAACAGGAACGCCTGATTTTTCACCTTCCGCGTAAATGGGATGTGGTATAAGTGGTTCGCGCGTACCATCTAAATAGGTCACAAATTCACTCAAGCCACCTTCTGATAAAAATTCTTCAGAGATGAAGTTACCTTCTTCATCTTTTTCTCTTTTGTCGGTAATCGTTAGTTTAATTCCCTTGTTCAAATAGGCAAGCTCACGCAAACGCGACGAAAGGGTGTCGTAGCTATAAACGCTAGCTTGGAATATCGAAAGGTCAGGCCAGAACGTAACCTCAGTACCACGTTCTTTTGTATCACCAATCACGTCAACACTCGTTTGAGGAATTCCTATAGAATATTCTTGCTGGTGAATCTTTCCTTCGCGTTTTACCGTTGCGACAAGCTTGGAGGAAAGGGCATTCACACAACTAACCCCAACACCGTGAAGTCCACCAGATACTTTGTACGTGTCTTTGTCGAATTTACCACCAGCGTGAAGGACAGTCATTACTACTTCCAAAGCTGATTTTTTCTCTTTGGCGTGCATAGCAACAGGAATACCACGACCGTTATCTATAACCGTGACACTGTTGTCTTCATTTATGTATACCTGTATGGTGTCGCAATGACCAGCAAGTGCTTCATCTATACTGTTGTCTACGACTTCATACACCAAATGGTGTAAACCTTTCACACCGATATCACCGATGTACATCGCAGGTCGCTTACGAACGGCCTCTAACCCCTCTAAAACCTGAATATTGTCGGCTCCGTAATTACTCTTGTTTTGGTTTTCTTCAGACATAATATGTGTTGAGAATAAGAGGTAAAAATACGCTTTAAACGACCGTAAAATTGGTGGAAAATATCATTGTTATCCACAATAAATGAACGAAAAAGACCCATTTTACGGGTTATGACGAGACTTCGCCACGTAAGTCAGACTGAAGCTGAATTTCGACTTCTTTCGTTTGAAGATTCTGACCTAAAACCCACATCATTTTTGCCAGTGCAGCCTCATTGGTAAGGTCGCCTCCAGAAATTACGCCAATAGGCCTAAAAACGTCACTCGCGGCGTACTTGCCGAGTTTAACTCCGCCTTGAAGACTTTGGGTCGTAAATAGTATTGTAGTGCCCTGTCGTTTAGCTTGCTGTAAGCAGTCAATAAATTCTGCTGTACATGGGGCGTTACCGCTACCATATGTTTTTATGATTAATCCATCGATTTCATCATCGTCAATCAACTTTTGTAAATGTGACACCTTAAACCCAGGGAATAATGTAAGCACAATCACATTGGGATTCAATTTTGTGTTAATGGAGAACGCACCAGATGCTTCAGGTAGTAAATTTCTGGTTTTGATTTTGATTGATTCTTCTAACTCTGCCAAGGGCGGATAGTCAGGTGAAACAAAGCCCTCAAACACATTGGTACTTGCTTTTGTACAACGGTTTCCACGTAAAAGTGTGTCATTGAAACAGACGGTAACTTCCTTAATTGGTTGTAAACCAAAGGCTTTAGCGCCAGCAATGTGAATTGCATTACTGAAATTCATGATGGCGTCTGTTCTTGAATGCGAAATCGGAAGTTGCGATCCTGTAAGCACAACAGGTTTAGCTAAGTTTTGAAAAATGAAACTTAAACCGCTGGCGGTATAAGCCATCGTGTCTGTACCGTGGATGATTATAAATCCGTCGAAATCGTCGTAACGGCTTTCAATAGCTTCGGCCATTTGAACCCAATGCGTGATGTCAAGTTGAGACGAATCCAGAAGTTCCGTAAAAGATTCATATTCGAATTCGATGTTACGCACTTTGCTAAAATACCCATCAGGGTGGATGGATGGCATGTATTGCTGTAACTGTTCCCAACTTTGAGGAACCAATGGGCTATCATTTTCGGTACTGTGTTTTGGCGCCATGCCAATTGTTCCACCGGTGTAAAGAACAAATACCTTAGTTTTTTCCATTAACCCTCTTTTTGCGCTGCTAGCAGATATAAAACGGCCATACGAATAGCTACGCCGTTTTCAACTTGGTTAAGAATAATGCTTTGGTCTGAATCCGCTACCTCTGAGCTAATCTCCACACCTCTGTTGATGGGCCCTGGGTGCATAACCGTTATTTCCTTTTTTAGACTGTTTAGATGCTCCATGGTTAAGCCATATTGCATGGTGTATTCTCTAAGACTTGGGAAATACTTTGTGTCTTGTCGCTCCATTTGGATACGCAGCATATTCGCTACATCACACCATTCAATTGCTTCTTCTAAATTGTGCGTCACCGATACACCTAAAGCCTCGATGTATTTCGGTATCAGTGTGGGTGGGCCGCATACGGCCACTTCAGCACCAAGCTTTTGTAAACAATAAATGTTTGAAAGAGCAACTCTGCTGTGGAGGATGTCTCCAACAATAACCACTTTCTTACCTTTAAGACTTCCACGACTTTCTCTGATGGAGTAAGCATCTAGAAGAGCTTGTGTTGGATGCTCGTGGGTGCCATCACCCGCATTTATAATTTGAGCATCGACATGTTGTGCTAAAAACTGTGCTGCCCCAGGTGCTGGGTGCCTCATAACAACCATGTCAACCTTCATCGACAGGATGTTATTCACCGTATCTATAAGTGTTTCACCTTTGCTAACCGATGAATTCGAACTCGAGAAGTTTACAATATCAGCAGACAATCGCTTTTCCGCTAGTTCAAATGATATTTTGGTTCGGGTGGAATTTTCGAAAAAGACGTTTGCGATAGTAATATCTCTTAAGGAAGGTACCTTTTTGATTGGACGATTTAAAATCGCCTTGAAGTTATCAGCTGTCTCAAAGATCAACGAGATATCTTCGGGAGTTAAGTTTTTTAGTCCCAGCAGGTGATTGGAAGAAAGCCTTGTCATTCGTTATTTTCTTGTTCCGTTATAATCCATACCTTGTTTTCTTTATCCAGGTCAACAATTACCTTGTCATGTGCTCGTGTGTCGACGTTAGTGCCTACATAATCAGGTTGAATGGGTAATTCACGTTTAAATCTTCTGTCGATTAGGGTTAATAGTTCAGTTTTGGCGGGTCTGCCAAAATCAGACAGGGCATTCAAAGCGGATCGAACAGATCGTCCTGTGTATAATACGTCATCCACCAAAACGATGTTGAGGTCTTCAATTTGGAAATCGAGTTCGATTGAGTTTGGAATTAAGATCTTCTCACTTCGTCGAAAGTCATCACGATAGAATGTAGCGTCTAATTCTCCGTATTTAATGGAGTCGTGGTTAAAGGTCTGTTCAAGTATTGATTTGATCTTTCGTGCAAGCGCAATACCACGTGGCTGAAGTCCTATCAACGCACATTTGGAAAAATCGTTGTGATTCTCATTGAGTTCAAATGCCATACGCTGGAGTGTTATTTCCAGCCGTTGCGTGTCAAGAATGATTCTTTTTGAATTCAATTGCCTAATGATTTAATGTATTCAAATTCTGTTTTGGTTATTCTAGATACAGAAAGTCGATTGAGTCGTAACATTTCTATTTTAGCCAGTTTTTGGTCTGCTTTTATATCTGCCAATGTCACTGGTTTAGAAAACTTCTGTAATGGTTTAATATCTACAACCGACCATCGGTCTCCTTCGGCCGTCGGGTCTGGGTAGTGCTCTTTAATTACTTCCGCGATTCCAACAATTTCTTTTCCTTCGTTGCTGTGGTAGTAAAAGCATTGATCACCAACCTTCATTTCCCGCATGTTATTCCTAGCCGCATAATTCCTAACGCCGTCCCAAAGTGTCCAGCCGTCTTTCACTAGGTCATCCCAGCTATATTTATACGGTTCGGATTTCATTAACCAATACTGCATGATTTCTTAAAATTTGTCAAAAAAAAATCCCATTCAAAGATGGGATTTTTCGTTAATATTTGGAATGTTTTATGCAATCTTAATTTGCCATTAGTTCTTTAAGTTGTTCTACCCAGCCATTTTTTTCAAAGGCTCCAGCTTTACCAACTGTCGTTTCTAATTCTGTTATTTGGTCTGCAGAAAGGTCACTTAATTGCTTGTAGGTTGTGTAACCTGCTTCAATAAGCTTCTTTTCTAATGCTGGACCAACACCATTTAACTTCTTAAGATCGTCTGCGGCTGAATCTGCTTTAGGGGCAGCTTTTTTCTCAGCTTTCTTTTCAGTTTTAGGTGCTTCCTCTTCTTTCTTTGAAAGTTTAGCTTCAGCAGATTTTCTGTTTTCTGCTTCCATCTTCGCTTTCAATTGAGCCAAACCATCAAGTTCGCCAAGTGTTGAAACGTCTTTCGACTTGTTCAACTTGCTGACAATCTTAGTCGTTTGTTTTTGTGCTTTATGCTTAGCATCAGTTTCAGAATCGATTCTTGCACGTTCTTCTTCTTTCCAGATGTCTGTGTGAGAAACGATGATTCTTTTTTGATCCTTGTTAAACTCAATAATTCTGAATTCCAACTCTTCTTCAACTTTAACAGTTGTTTTGTCTTCCTTCTTGATGTGTTTGTTAGGAGCGAAACCTTCAACACCATACGGTAAAGAAACAGTGCATCCTTTTTCAGCAACTTCTAAAATAGTTCCTTTATGCTCAGATCCTTCAGTAAAGATGCTTTCGAAAGTATCCCAAGGGTTTTCATCCAGTTGTTTGTGTCCTAAACTCAATCGTCTGTTTTCGCGATCGATTTCTAAAACAACAACTTCTAACTCTTCACCTTTTTTAGTGAATTCAGCAGGGTGCTTGATTTTCTTGCTCCAGCTTAGGTCACTTACGTGAACCAAACCGTCAACGCCTTCTTCAAGTTCTACGAATAAACCATAGTTGGTTAAGTTTCGAACGATTCCTTTGTGTTTGCTTTCAGATGGGTATTTTGTCTCGATATTTTCCCAAGGGTCTGGTGTCAATTGCTTGATACCTAAAGACATTTTGTGCTCTTCTTTTTCAGGAGTCAAGATAACCGCTTCAACTTCGTCGCCAACCTTCATGAAATCTTGAGGATTTCTTAAGTGTTGAGACCAAGACATTTCTGAAACGTGGATCAGTCCTTCAATGCCTGGAGCAATTTCTACGAAAGCACCATAATCAGCAACTGTTACCACTTTACCTTTAACCTTAGCTTCAACCTTAAGATCTTCACCTAGGCTTTCCCATGGGTGAGCACTTAATTGTTTCAAGCCAAGAGATATTCTTTTCTTGTCATCGTCGAAGTCAAGAACAACAACGTTGATTTTTTGATCAAGTTCCAATACTTCTTCAGGGTGGTTAATTCTACCCCAAGATACATCGGTGATGTGAAGTAAACCATCTAAACCTCCAAGGTCGATAAAGACACCGAAAGAAGTCATGTTTTTCACAACACCTTCCAACACCTGACCTTTTTCAAGCCTAGATAAGATTTCACCTTTTTGCGCTTCAATATCATCTTCGATAAGCGCTTTATGTGAGATAACAACGTTTTTGAAAGTTTCGTTAATCTTAACAACTTTAAATTCCATTGTTTGACCAACGTATTGGTCGTAATCTCTAATTGGTTTTACGTCTATTTGTGAACCAGGTAAGAAAGCGTCTAAGCCGTTTACGTCAACAACCAATCCACCTTTTGTACGTGATTTAACATATCCACGAACGATTTCACCAGTTTCTTGAGCTGAAGTAACAACTTGCCAAGCAGTTTCGGCAAGTGCTTTACGTCGAGAAAGAACAAGTTGACCTAAGTCATCTTCTGTTTCTACGATGTACACTTCTACTTCGTCACCATTGTTCAGTTCTGGTTGATCTTTAAACTCAGTTCTGTTAACTAAACCATCAGATTTAAACCCGATGTCAATTACAACATACTTTTTGTTGATTGATACAACCTTACCTTTAACGATGGTTCCTTCTTCAACTGTGTTGAATGTACCGTGGTAAAGTTCTTCTAATTCGGAACGGTTAGAATCGTCATACTGACTAAATCCTTCTTTGTCCATTGACCAATCAAAAGTAGACTCGTCATGTACCGGATCTGGTACATCATTGTGGTCTCTTTTTGCAGGTGCTTCTTCTTCCTCCTCTTCTTTAGCCGCCACTTTTGGGGCTTCAGACGTAGGTTCGGCCGTTGCTTCTGCAACCGCTTCTTCAGCTACTGCTTCTTCTTTTGTTGGGTTTTCAGTTTGGTTTTCGGTTTGGTTTTGAGATTCACTAGAAACATCCTGGGTTTCTACGATTTCTTCGGAAACTTTTGCGTTTTCGATTTCTTTGTTTTGTTCTGTCAAATCAATGTGTCCTCCTTTGAGCGGCGGCAAAGGTATTATTTTGTTTAATTAAATGCAATACATTAGAGGCGAAAAAAAATTGACCACCTAAAACCTTGAAAAATGACATTCAGTTGGCGTTCCCCTCTTGCAAAAAGTCATGCTTGCCTTTAAATTGCAACAATATCAAACAGTAAATCCAGATATGAAAACAAACCGACTAATACTTTTTGCTGCAGCCTTAGGTGTTGCAGGATTCTCTCAAGCACAAACCCAAGACGCGGTTAAGGGCTTGAAATGGAACGAAAACACAACCAAATTGGATTTGGTGAGTGTTAATCCGGCTGACCCAACGGTCATTCAAACTGAAACAGCTATTGTTTTGAGTGCCGATAAAAAATACATGCCCAACACCTTAACACATATTAAGGAGCATAATGCAATTTACTTCTTTACACAATCTCATTCTGCAATGGTTCGTGGGTTTACACAAAGCCAACAATTAGAGGTAGCGAATGCCGAAACCGGTAAAATTTTGCGAAGTCTACCCATCATGAGTACCACAATGATGGCACCATTTATTGTTACAGTGAAAAACCAATTGGGTTTTATCGCTGCGGAGCCAAAACATAATGCCTACGGCAACAACGACGATAACATCGCCTTGGTGTTGTTCGATATGAATTCGGGAGAGATGGCGCACCGCATTGAATTGCCAAGTCTTTCTATGTCGGCAACAGCTACACCATTCGTGGGAACTGCAAGTACAAGAAGTCCCAACGGCTTTAATATGGTTGAGACAGAGGTGTCAATTAGTTCACCTTGTTTCATTCCAACGTTAAACACTATGGTGTTTGCAGCTAAAGATATCACAGGAGTAAATCGACTCTTTAGAATTGACCTTCAAACGGGTAAACTGATAAGCAAATTATCTGTAGGGGTTGATGTTTTAGACATGACGTTCGATGCTGAAAAAGGGTTACTACATGCATTATATGTATCCGAATCAAAGGGAATCCGAACGTTGAACTTAGGCGAAATGTCTTTGTCTGGGAACCTACTTGAGCATTCTACACAAATTAGAGTGTTAGAGCAAGGGGAAGAAGTTATTGCGGATGGCGAACTAGAATTTGATGTTGACGCAGCGCTTTTGACTGTAGTTAAAACCCACGACGACAAGCAAATATTTTATACATACGATCTAGAACTAAACTTAGTGAGTCAGAAGGAACGCTCTACAATTTCAGGTAATATCGATGTAGAGTTCTCAACTCCAGTCGTATCACCGTCACGTGTAGATTTTGAAGACATGGTTAAGTTGTATCCAAACCCAGCTACGGATGTGCTGACAATCGAAACTGAGCAGCTAACCAAAGTGAAAAGAATAACTGTGTTTGACAATGTTGGACAGGAGGTGAAAGACGTAGATGTTCAATCCAATGAATTACTCAATTCAATTGATATCAGTGCGTTGAAACCAGGTATTTATCTGGTTGAGATACAATCTACTGGTGTAACAACACTTACAAAAAAGCTAGTTGTTCAATAAGCGAAATTACAGACATAGTTTTATGAAAATCGCTCAGTTGGTCGTGTCCACTAGGACAGTGTCCACCTATCTTTTAGGGTTACTACTCGTTGCCTATTTGTCTGGTTGTGGTCCAGAACCACCACCCGAGGTTATCCCGCCAGGTGGGTCGCAAGGAGATACCACTATAATTGATGTCACCGAACTACCAACTCTAATTATTCCAGAAGATAACCCTCTGACCGTAGCCGGGGTAGACTTAGGCCGCCACCTTTTCTATGATAAAATGTTAAGTGGTGATCAAACCCAAGCGTGTGCCACATGTCACAATCAAAAACTGGCATTTACAGATAATAACAATGCCGTTAGTGAAGGTATTACAGGTGCCAAAGGAGACCGCAACGCCATGACCATTTTTAACCTCATGTGGTCAGAAAATCTTTTTTGGGACAGTAGAGCAGGAAGCTTACGTGAACTAGCCACCATGCCGATTGAAAACCCCATTGAAATGAATGCTAAGGTGGAAGATGTTTTGGTCCGCTTGAATAATTCGGTCATGTATCAAGATAAGTTTAAGAAGGCCTTTGGGATTGATACAATACATAAAGACCACCTTTCGAAAGCGCTCGAGCAGTTTTTACTTTCAATCACATCCGACAATTCTAAGTTTGACCAATTTAATAGGGGAGAGGTTCAGCTTACTGAGTCTGAACTTAGGGGATTTGATGTTTTAAAAATTAAAGGGTGTTTTAACTGCCATTCATCTTCCTTGTTGCACGATAATGCGTCACATAACACAGCACTCGATAAGACGCCAAAAGACAAAGGCTTACAAGGTTTTACGGATAATTACGCCGATCGACATAAGTTTAAAACACCATCGTTACGAAATGTGATGGTTTCTGCGCCTTACATGCACGACGGCCGTTTTGAGACTATTGATGAAGTCATAAGGTTTTATGAAGATGTGATTCCTAATTTGAACTACGAGGCAAATAAGAATGCATCCGATTCTATGCGCATTGCACCAAGAAATCAGATTACAGAACGTGAAATGACAGACGCTAAAGCATTTTTGCATACCCTAACCGATAATACGTATCTGACCAATCCGAAGTTTTCCGATCCGTTTTAGATGGATTAATCAAAATTTTATGCATAAAAAAATCCCTAGTGAAAACTAGGGATTTTTTATTTCATGAAGGAGGGGGCTACATCATGCCGCCCATTCCACCCATTCCGCCCATGTCTGGCATTCCACCACCATGGCTGTGATTATCTTCTTCCGGTTCATCAGCAATTAAGCATTCTGTTGTTAACAACATGCTTGCTACCGAAGCTGCATTTTCAAGTGCAACACGACTCACCTTTGTTGGATCTATAACTCCAGCTGCGATTAAGTTTTCGTATTCTTCAGTTCTTGCGTTGTAACCGAAATCTTTTTTGCCTTCTTTTACTTTTTGAATAACTACGGAACCTTCACCGCCTGCATTGTGAACGATTTGTCTCAATGGCTCTTCTAAGGCTCTTCTAATGATTTGGATTCCAGTATTTTCATCGTCATTATCACCTTTGATGTTGTTTAATGATTCGATTGCGCGAACGTAAGCAACACCACCACCGGCAACAATACCTTCTTCAACCGCAGCACGAGTTGCATGTAATGCATCGTCCACACGATCTTTCTTTTCTTTCATCTCAACTTCTGATGCTGCACCGATATACAATACGGCAACACCACCACTCAATTTTGCTAAACGCTCTTGAAGTTTCTCAACGTCGTAGTCAGATGTAGAGTTGTCTATCTCTGCTTTGATCTGAGTTATTCGTCCTTGGATATCTTCTTTAGCGCCAACGCCATTAACTATAGTAGAGTTTTCTTTATTGATGACAACTTTTTCACAAGTACCAAGTGATTCTAAAGTAGCATCGTCTAATCTGCGACCTTGCTCTTCTGATATTACAGTTCCACCAGTCAATACAGCGATGTCTTGTAACATGGCTTTTCTTCTGTCGCCAAAACCAGGAGCTTTAACAGCAGCTACTTTTAGAGAACCTCGAATCTTATTAACAACCAACGTGGCTAAAGCTTCACCTTCAACGTCTTCTGCGATGATCAAAAGTGGCTTTCCTGTTTGAGCAGTTTGCTCAAGAACTGGAAGCAATTCTTTCATGTTGCTAACCTTCTTGTCGTATATCAAAATGTATGGCGATTCTAATTCCGCCTCCATTTTTTCCGTATTCGTAACGAAATAAGGGCTTAAGTAGCCACGATCGAATTGCATACCTTCAACCGTTTTTACTTCTGTTGTTGTTCCTTTTGCTTCTTCAACCGTAATTACTCCGTCTTTCCCAACTTTCTCCATTGCGTCAGAGATTAGTGAGCCAATTACGTTGTCGTTGTTAGCAGAAATTGAAGCAACTTGTTGAATTTTTTTGAAATCATCACCAACAGTTTCAGATTGCTTTCTAAGACTTTCAACAACGCTTATTACTGCTTTGTCTACGCCTCGTTTTAAATCCATTGGATTAGCACCTGCTGCAACGTTCTTTAGTCCGCCGCTCACAATTGCTTGAGCCAAAACAGTTGCAGTAGTAGTGCCATCACCTGCTAAATCAGCCGTTTTGCTCGCTACTTCTTTAACCATTTGTGCACCCATGTTTTCCACGGAGTTGGTTAGTTCTATTTCTTTAGCAACAGTAACACCATCTTTAGTTACTGTTGGAGACCCGAATTTTCTGTCGATTACAACATTTCGTCCTTTTGGTCCTAGGGTTACCTTTACTGCGTTCGCTAGAGAGTCAACACCTCTTCTAAGTCCGTCTCTTGCGTCTAGGTTAAAATGAATTTGTTTTGCCATTTCTTTAAATCTTTTTTAGTTCGATAATTAGTTAGATAATGGCGAGTATGTCTGATTCTCGCATCATAAGATAATCTGTACCTTCAACGGTGATTTCTGTTCCGGAATACTTACCGTATAAAACAACATCACCATTCTTAACTGTAGTTGGTTCGTCTTGTTTTCCAGGACCAACAGCTACTACTGTTCCTTTTTGAGGTTTTTCTTTAGCCGTGTCAGGAATGTATATTCCTCCGGCTGTTTTCACTTCTGCGGGTGCAGGTTCTATAAGAACTCGATCTGCTAAAGGTTGAATTTTCATATTTTTATTGAAACTAATTTGTTTAGGATACGGTTTTCACAATTTGTGCCAAACGCGTTTTATGTACAAACTGGCAACTCTGTAAGTCAGATTGGCAGAGAACCTTAAAATGTGACAGCACATTTAACCCAAAACCAAGGGGCAAATCTTGCTGAGATAAAGGCTATTGCTCGGCAGGGGCGTCTGGAGAGAAAGGTAATGCCTCAGGTAAATCGTTGTTGTCGATTTGCTCCTGAATGACAGACTTTTCACCCGAGTCATTTGAACTTGAAAGAAACAAGTTGCTTGACATGGTAAGGAATAATAACGCTATGGCTAATCCCCAGGTTAATTTCTCAACAATCTCATTTGTGCGTTTTACACCCATTATTTGAGACCCACCCGAAAAGTTGGAAGCGATACCGCCACCTTTTGGTTTCTGAATCAATACGATAAACGTAAGAGCAACTGAAACGATTATGATTAGTGTTAGTATTAACGTGTACATCTTTATTCTAAATTATTATCCTTTTTGATTTTTTCAATCAGGGCTGCAAAATACGAGAACTTTTGCGGATTTTGCAAACGCAATTTTTCATAAATATCTATGGCATTTTCTGGCCTTCCTTGCTTTACATGGAGTTCAGCAAGTGACTCTGTAACCATTTCATCTTCAGTGTTTTCTCTGTCTATTTTGTGAATTTCAGTTCGATCAATGTCGGTCCGAATTCGAGATATGCTGGGTCTGTTTTTAATGAAGTTTTCAAGAAGTTGACTCGCTTCGGCGCTCATTTTAAGTTTACGTGGTTTCGGTTCCTCTTTTGGTTGGTCATCTTCTAAATCGTCGAGCCACGAGAAAAAGTCTTGTTTATTCCTTTTTTGTGGAGGTTGCTTCTTTTCCAGTTTAGGGAGTTCAACCAATGGGTCATACGCTTTAGTTGTCCTTTTTGGTTGCGGTTCTTCTTCTTTTACAATCTTAGATTGAAGCTCGACCAGTGGGTCGTATGTAATTGTTGGTTTTTGTTCTTCCTGTAAGGCTTTCTCTATCTTGTCTTGCTTTATAACTTCTGGGGCAAGCTTCGTATCGTCAACCACTTTTTTTGTTTCCTTTTCCTTTTCTTCGGCAACAATTGGTTTAGGTGTTGGGGTAGAAATTTTTGGCGTTGGATTAGGTTTTGGCTCTATAGTTGGCCGCTTTACTGGTTTCTTGTCAATCGTTTTCTCGATGTCAGTGCCTGGGTTTATTTGTACAATAGAAGAACTGCCAAATGAAATGGAGTCATGCATGAAGTCGTACAACACCTCGCGATTTCCAGCATATAAACTTGCCGTTTTTATTGACTTTTTCAGTCCAAATTTATTGTCGTTTTTTAGACATTTAGCTTCAAGTTGATATAAGGCGGAAAACCAAGGGTACTCTTTCTTTAGGGCAGAGATGTCTACCATTTCATTTCCTCCAATTGTGTCGGAAGTGTGCAGATACGATATGACTTTTTTTGTATTCAATTACCAGTTAAGCGCTGCTTTGTTAAATATTTCTTGGGCTAGATTGTCGGAAATAGATTCAATGAGGTCTGCTTCAACATCGGCCAATGATTTACTTGCATCGAAGTCTTCAAATTGGGTAAACCTTTGATCAAACTCAAGATTTTTAGCCTTTTCGCTCACCATTTTAATCTGAACGGATATTTGTAATCTATTCTTTGACGCTGTGGAATTGTCGGCAGCGCCAACAGGGTTAACGCTATAGTCTATAACATTCCCTTCGATAGCAAAATCTCCATTGTCTGAAATGAGGTTTAAATTAGTTTGTGTGAGGAATTTATTTCTGAGTTTGTCGGTTAGCGTTGGACTCAAGTTTGGCGCAACAATAGGAGCCTTATTCTCTATAAAAGCAATACTCACTGTTTCTATAGTGTCTGGAAAAGTTACTCCGTTCAAACTGTAGATCCCGCAGGACGTCCATTGAGTAAGGGCAAAAACGGTGATGAATGCGTATTTAATCCAATTCATACTGTTTGATTTTTCGATATAACGTTCTTTCCGAAATGCCTAAGTCGCGGGCCGCACGTTTGCGTTTTCCATTGTTTCTTAGCAACGCTTTTTTAATTAGCTCCTCTTCTTTGTCTTCGAGTGATAAATTCTCTTCTAAATTAACGGAATCTTCTGGTTCGATGATGTAATGATGGCCATCATCAACTGGTAACTGTTCTTCAGTTCTGTGGATGGTCATCTCGTCACTCACATTTTCTTGGGTTGATGCTTCAGACAACACACGTTGAATAATCGCTTCATTGCCCTGTAAAATTTCTTCTTTAGAGCCGCTCTTTTTAAGTAGTTCTAAAACAATTTTTTTCAAATCCGACATCTCATTTCGCATGTCGAATAATACTTTGTAAAAAATGTCACGTTCTGAAAAGTCGCTGCTACTAGACTGTGCACCACCCGAAGTTAGTGCTGGTAATTGTCTGGTTTGTTCAGGTAAGTATTTTTTTAGTGTTACCGCAGATATGTGATGGTCTTGCTCAAGAACAGCAAGCTGTTCGGTTAGATTTTTTAATTGTCGGATATTGCCAGGCCAGCTATATTTTAACAATAATTCTTCAGCATCAGGTTGAAGTTCCACCTCAGGTGAGTGGTATTTTTCAGCTAAGTCGAAAGCAAACTTGCGGAACAGTAAATATACGTCACTGACGCGTTCACGCAATGCCGGTACTTTTATTGGTAAGGTAGATAATCTGTAGTATAGGTCTTCTCGAAACTTGCCATTTTGGGTTTCGGCAAACAAATCTTTATTGGTAGCGGTAATAATTCTAACATCAGTGGTTTGAACTTTCGATGAGCCGACTTTGATGAACTCACCATTTTCTAGTAATCGCAATAGCCGTGATTGCGTTTCCAACGGAAGTTCTCCAATCTCGTCTAAGAATATAGTGCCTCCGTTGACTGTTTCGAAGTAACCTTTTCTATTGTCAATCGCGCCGGTAAAAGCACCTTTTTCGTGACCAAACAATTCAGAGTTTATGGTACCTTCAGGTATGGCGCCGCAGTTGATAGCGAAAAACGGTCCGTGCTTTCTATTGCTTAACTGATGAATAATTTTGGAAAATGATTCTTTCCCAACACCACTTTCACCTTGTATGTATACGGTAATGTCGGTAGGGGCAACCTTTACTGCAGTTTCTAAAGCGTAGTTAAGACGTGGAGAATTGCCAATAATGCCAAATCGATTTTTGATTTGTTGTAAGTTCATACCTAGGCTACCTCCTCAGTTTTTTTAAGTTTTTCGAAATATGGATTTAAACCCACGGGCTTACCAACCATGCTGTTCGATGTTGATTTCTCAATCAATACGTCAACGTATTGCCCTTTTTTATATGCTTCGCGTGGAAAAATGACCGAAATACTTTCGTCACATTTACCCATCAAATCATGCTCAGACCTTTTGCTTCGTCCTTCAACAAGTACCGTAACGATTGAGCCTTCTCTCGCCTTATTCTTGGCCGCTGACATCTCGCCTTGTAGCTTGATGATTTCCGCCAAGCGTCTTTTTTTAACCTCCTCAGGGACGTCGTCTGCATATTTACGTGCAGCCAGAGTGCCAGGTCGTTCTGAGTAATAATACATGTACGAGAAGTCAAAGTTCGACCACTTCATTAACGTTAGTGTGTCTTCATGCTCTGCTTCTGTTTCTGTACAAAATCCAGAAATTATATCACAGCTAATACTGCAATTAGGTATGATTTCTCTAATACGTTCTACTTTGCCCATGTACCACTCTCGGTCGTAGGTTCTGTTCATTTTGTCCAATATGCGGCTGTTGCCAGATTGTGCTGGAAGATGTATGTAATTGCAAATGTTTTTATGATCGGCTATTACATAAAGTACATCATCCGTTATGTCTTTGGGGTGTGATGATGAAAACCTTACCCTTAAACTTGGGTCAACGTTGGCAACCATTTCAAGGAGGTTTGCGAAATTAACTGAGGTTTCTTTTTCTTCCTCGCTTAACTTCTTGAATTCTTTTTTAGGACCACCGCCGTACCACAAGTAACTGTCAACATTCTGGCCTAAAAGAATTACTTCTTTAAATCCTTTGTTGACTAAATCTTGTGCTTCTGCAACAATTGTTTGGGGTTCTCTACTTCGTTCTCTTCCTCTAGTGAACGGAACCACACAAAAACTACACATGTTGTCACAACCACGCATAATCGATATAAATCCTGTTACACCATTACTGTTTAATCGAGTAGGTGTGATTTCAGCGTAAGTTTCTTCAAGCGACAATAGTACGTTTATAGCCTTCGATCCTCCGTCAACTTCCGCAACTAAACTTGGTAAGTCACGATATGCATCAGGACCTACTACAATATCAACCAACTTTTCTTCTTCCATTAGTTGGTCTTTTAAGCGTTCAGCCATGCAGCCTAAAACGCCTACAATAAGTTCCTTATTTTTCTTCTTATTTCCCTTCAGTTGAGATAATCGTGTTCGAATTTTTTGTTCGGCATTATCTCGTATGGAGCAGGTATTGATGAATACAATATCCGCATTTTCTTCAGTTGGGATTGTTTCGTATCCATTTTCTGCCATAATAGACGCAACTACCTCACTGTCAGCAAAGTTCATGGCGCATCCATAGCTTTCGATGTAAATTTGTTTGTTGTTGATATTACCCATTTTATAGCTTGTGCTAAGCCCACAAAGATAATGGAAAGTGTGACAATGTGTCAGCATTTAAGGCGGATTCATCGAAATTTATTTAGCTATTAACGGCATTTTTTCCTGACAGCTTTAAGACCTTAAGAATCCCTATACTTGCAGCCTCAAACAAAAACATAGGAGAATGAAAAACGTAAAACAATTAATTTTAGCTGGAACAGTATGTAGCATGCTTGTTTTTAGCGCATGTACGGATGACACCGTAGACCCAGCAGGTGGAGGAAGTACCACTACTAAAACATGCAAGGTTACAAAAACAACCGACAGTGATGGAGACGCAGTAACATATACATACGATGGGGACAATTTGGTAAAGGTTGTAGAGTCAGACGGATACTCTTATGATTACAACTATGTGAATGGTGAATTAACTGAAATCGTTGAAGATGACGGAATTGACAAAACCAATTATAAAATTACCTATACAGATGGAAAAGTATCTAAAGTGAGTCTGTATTACGGGGCTGATCTTGACGGTTACTTTGACGTAACTTGGAATGCTGATGGAACATTGAATATAGTAGAGGAGTATGTCGTAGATGACCCAGATGAACAACTTTACAGAAGCCTTGCTTACAGTTATGCTGACGGTAGAATTAGCACAATTAAGGAGATTACTGATGCCAACGAAGATGGAGAGCTTACTGAAGCTGATGATGATGTGTTAAACTATAACATCCTTGTTGTTGACGATAAGAAAAACCCATTCTATGGCTTGCCTACTTACCTTATCGATTTTACGGATATGTTGGCGTTAACAAAAAACAATATGAACGCGGCATCTCTTGAGTCAGAGGGTATTACAATCCCAGTTTCTGTGACTTACGAATATGACGAGAATGATTACCCTTCACGTGCAGTTGCATTTGCTTTTGGAGATTCAACGGTTACTGACATGACATACATGTGCGATTAATATCATTGCATCTATAACAAAAAGCCTTCTACCTTTGGTGGAAGGCTTTTTTTTGCCTTTTGATATGAAGTTTAAGATAGATATACCTGTTGAGGATAATCCGATTTTAGATTATCAAACGCCTGTTTTGGCCATTGGTTCTTGCTTTGCTGACCGCATGTCTGATCGGTTAAGGCAAGCACAGTTTAATGTTCTGTCTAATCCTTATGGAACGCTGTACAACCCCGTGAGCATGGCCCAAAATCTATTAGGTTTAAATACTGCTGGAAGCTTTATTCAGCACAATGGTTTGTGGCATTCATTTCATCACCACAGTGACGTCTCGGGTGCAGATCAATCGGCATTGACCTTGAAAATTCAGGAAATTGATGAGCAGGTTTTAAAGCATTTTGGTCAGACAAAAACAACCAATTTAGTCACCTTTGGGAGTGCCCAGGTTTTTACGTTTGAAGATAAAATTGTAGCGAATTGCCATAAAGTACCCTCCAAACAATTCAGCAGGAGATTGCTTACAGTTGAAGAAATCGTTAGATCTTGGAGTGCTTTATTGTCGACGTATCCTAATCATGATTTCCTATTTACGGTGAGTCCGGTTCGTTACACGCGAGAAGGAATGCATCACAGTAATTTAAGTAAGTCTATTTTGCTATTGGCTTCCAGTCAGTTGGTTAAGCAATTTGAAAACGCATTTTACTTCCCAGCGTATGAACTTGTAATCGACGAATTACGTGACTATAGATTCTATAAGGAAGACCTGGTGCACCCGAATAAACAAGCCGTAGATTACGTGTGGGGCAAAGTTAAATCGCACCTTATGACAGAGCGTACTAAAGATATGATTGCCGACCTGGATCATGTGGTGCACATGCAACAACACAAATTGCTTCATCCTGAAAGTGAAGCAGCTCAAAAATTTATCGCAAAAAAAAGAAAGGCCAAATATGATTTCGAAGACAAACATGGGGTCAAAGTAAAGACTGGTGAAGACCTGTAAACGTTACGTTTTCTGCCAATTTTTGTTTACTTTGTACAGCCAGATAAAATATAACCAATTATGTCACGATTTGCGACCCTTCGCAGACGTATTTCCCTCATTGTATTTTGTGTAACCTTTGGTTACTTTTCTGGTATTGCCCAAACGCCACCAAATGATAGTTGTCAGTCGGTTATCGATATACCACTTGGCTCTGGAGGGTTTACAATAGGTACTTTTCAAAGTGATTCTATAAACATTGACAGCGCGAGCATTCAAGTTGGAGAGTTTTTTCACTCTTCTTTAATCTCATCAGGAAATGATAAAAAGTCTATTTGGTATAGATTTTACATACCTGCTCGACGCGGAGTTAATATAGAACTCAAACAAAACGCCAATGCGATTGCCACAAAAGATGTTGGTTTTACGACATATTTATCCAATCAATGCATGCCCAGTAGTACGGATGCAACCAATGCTAAATTAACGACCTTAAATCAGTTTGGCAGTTCGTTTCATCCATGTATGGATCCAGGGTGGTATTTGGTTCAGGTAAGTGCCAAAGCCCGAGCTATGGGGAAAGTATATATAGAGGTTACAACAAATTTTCCGCACCAATATCCAGCCGTAGTTAATGCCGAGTACGACGACCAAGATAGTGCCCATAACTTTGGCGATCAGGTTGTTGGAAAGCTTGGTTCCCAAAC
Organism: Bacteroidota bacterium; assembly: GCA_024679565.1. Taxonomy (GTDB): domain Bacteria; phylum Bacteroidota; class Bacteroidia; order NS11-12g; family UBA9320; genus UBA987. The sequence continues at coordinate 69,894 of JAIBDD010000011.1, forward strand.
TGGTTACATAGATTATGAATTGGGTTGTTATACGATTAACGATTCTAGTGAGTTGTTTACCGATATAGGGTCAAATTATTTGGCGTATAACCAAAGTGCTTGGTTTGTGTTTAAAGCGAACCAAGACCACGATAATACGCAGTTTAAATGGCGTCATGTTTCTGGGTGTGCAACCAACGATACGATGGCGTATCGCCTTTTTAAAGGAGATTGTCGAGGAGGAGGGAGTTTGACCTTGTTAGATTCTAGTTTTAGTGATTGGTCTACTGCGAATACCTGTTATACCAATTGTAGTGAAATCGTTCGGGATTATACTTGTTTGTTCGATTCTGGTGAGGTGTATTCGGTTCAGCTACTATACCATAAAGACAACATTAAGAACATGCGATTTACCGTCGCCGACCAAACATCTGCGTTCGACTCAAGTAATAACAAACCTACAGCTGGTTCTGCCAGAGATGTTGGCATCATAAGTGGTAATAATACGCTTAATGTAGGCTTTGGTTGCGGTTCTTATATCAAAGACAATACGTGTGGTACTGCCAATGCAGACCCAATTACGGTAGGCAGTTTTACTTATAACATGTCTCAGTGGTTAGATTTTGAGCTAGACGAGCAATCTCGTTTGTCAATGCAATTTACTTATGGTTCAAACAATAATTACAAACGATATCAATACCTCGCGTTTCGATTGTTTAAAGATACGATTACTTCAAGTTGCGGAGATATAGACACGTCCTCAATACTCATAGCTAAATCTGGAAATGGAACATACTTCTTGGATTGTTTAGAACCCGGTAAGTACAGTATGCAGTTGCTCGGCACGGATTCGGTTAGAGACTATTCGAGTTGGCCTTGTTCTGGAAGTATGCATCTTGGAGGTGATTATAGATTGTTCCTAAATCAGAGCGAGCTTCCAGTCGCCAATCGATTTGCATTAACCAATACTGGAGAAGGTGATTCAATCAACAATTTAAATGATTTGCCAAACTCCACAACTATTGCCGGACAACTGGATACGGTTTCTTGTAATGATGCCATTCGACCAGTAGAGGTTTGTGACACGATTCACCGCAAAGCGATGTATCGAACATTCAAAATTGGAGATGCTGATAATGACGGTACAGCTGATAGTGGATTGCTTTTTATGTACAGCTGGCAAAGTGGATACAGAGGTTATCCGTATTACGATTACAATTCTTGGCATCGGTTGTACAAAGGGAATTCAATTTCTTTAAGAGCGAGTCAAAGTGTCTCTTCCTACCCAGATACCTTGCAAGGGTTGTCGGCCTTACACAATTGTTTGGCGCAGTCTAGCAGTTCTGCTAGTGCTTGTATAGAGCCTGGGGAATATACCTTGGTGTCGTTTTTTGATGATGACGTTATTGGTTATACAGAACGACCAAGATTCCAGTTTTATTCTGCAAATCAAAAGTTTGATACCTATGCCAAAGCAGAATTCTTAGATAGCATAACAGGATACGGTACTTCAACAGGTGCTTTAGATTCGTTTAACTGTCAGACAAACCCTGATACTATCGACGGAATCACCTGTGGAAGAAGAAATGCCTATCATGTTTTTTATCTTGATAGTCAAATGGTTACGACCATAGACATTGGATATTATGCGTATTACTACGGTCAGTGTAGATACAGTCTGTTTACAGGTGATATAAGAAATGGGAAATCTGGGCTAAAACTGTATCAAGATGGATTGGACTGGTCTTGTACGGGCTATAGTCGAACAACGTCTGATTGCAAACCATTAGAGCCTGGGTGGTACACTGTTGTGGTCAGTAATGATAGAGACATTAGTTACGATTCAAGTAATCGCGTCACGAGTGGTGATCATAGAGGTTTATTTACCTATCCACATAGAGTTGTTGTAACTACGAGAGCTTCTTCCATAGTAGCGCCTAAATTTTACCGTCCGTCAAAAGCGGCATTTATCGATAGTTTGGTAAACAACAACCAGGCACTTAGTTACGACTCAAACTACAGCAGTATAGCAGGTACCCACCTCAACTTGGCCAAGTTTCAGTTTCCTATGGAAATACTGGAGTGTGATTTAGATACACCCCTGAATCACCATCCAAAGGCCACTCTGTGTGATACGAATACAACGGATATCGTGTATTATACCTTTACTCTTGCTAAGGATGCTTTTGTTCGTATCTGGGGAAATGTGTCTGGTGGAACGTGGGATATGAAGCTGTTCGACTTTGACGTTCGAAAAGATTCTGCGAAACTAGGTACGGCCACACCCGCTCAAGATTGTAATTACAGCGCCAATCACTTAGAATTTTGCAACTTACAATCAGGGACCTATTCGATCGTATACTATTGTAAAAGAACATCTGGCACTAGGGCAACGGTAAACCCCGTCATGCATATAGACAGTGTAGCGTATTCCCGTTTCGACAATGCCTTTAACGCCTATGATTTTGGCAAAATACCTGGAGATGGTAAGTTTTATGATGGAAAGGTGGGTGACGTGCATCCGTCAGATACGGTGTTACCAGCGAGTCATGACATGATTACTTGTCGCACTGGTGCTCAGCGAGAGGATCCTACAGGCATGTCTTGTTACAATCACGTCAGTCCGTATGTATATTCAAAAGATACCAATGCTGGATTATACCTGTACGACTCTGCATACTACCGCTATACGGATAACACAGCCTACTTCCCTTGGAATTATCCAGCACGAAGAAATGTTTGGTATAGTTTCGTTGTAGAAGGCAGGGGTAATGTAACGATAGATCTCAAAGGGAACGTGTCGAGCTTGCTTTACCCGCAAATAAATTCAATGCGTTTTTCCATTTATGAGTCTGATGAAGATGGGACGCTTTCGTTTGCGAACTTGAAATCAAGTGGAAAAGTAGATTCTACGTATAATGATGGTTTAACCTTCGTTGATAAGGATTATTATTACTGTTATTATGGGTCAGACTTGTCGGCCACTTTTCAAATATCTTCCTGTGAAAAAAGCCAAGCCAGACGATACTATGTGTTGGTGGAAACATCCAACTACTACAACAACAACGCTCTACCAAATGTGAATCACAATGTTTGGTTAGAAATAAAATACGACAGCCTGTATATACCAGACACAGAGTTTGATTTCTACTCGTCTGCCAATGATATTAATGCGAAGTATGGCAGTAGTACGGTATTCGCTCCTGAAACATTGTACCAGGGGGATTCAACCTATTTTGCAGGTTCAACACTAGATTCGACGGATTACACGCGTACATATCCATACGCATCATGCTCTGATCCAGCAACTACTGGTACGGTATGGTATAAGATTGATGTGGACTCAACTGGTTATCTTTTTTATAATTATGTGTATAGCTACTTGTCGGGTTCTACGGTTTTAAAGAATAAGGGTTACGATGCGAATCGTATAAGAGTATACCGGTCGTTAGTTGCTGGAGACTCTTTGGCTGGATTGGACTATGTTCCACGGATTAGCGGTTCGAATAAGTATTACGCCTTAATGGATAATAGTTATGCAAGTTACATCTGTGTTAATCCGGGTACATATTATATTCAAATCAATAGATGTAACCAACATGCCTGTAGCGACTACATCTATCCGCAAATTGTATTTGATTACCATACGGGAGATTTCTGCGAAACTGCGGTTCCGCTTCAGCTCGATACCATTGCACAAACCTCTTCAAAACTTTTGGTGAATTGTCACACCATCGGTACGGATTTCGGTGAAGACGGCAGCGACATGGGTTGTTTGTTTGGTCCGAAGGATTACAAGTCAAGCTGGTTTGTTGTTGATTATACCGACACAACCAAAGTCGATCTGGAGTTTAAGCTGGCAGAATATACAGACGCTACAGCCGGAGAAATTCGTTACAGAACCTTTTACGGTAATTGTAAGAGTTTGACGTCTGGCCCTTGCAACAACAACGCTTTAACTACGTTTACTTTAGACTGCATAAGGAAAGGGACTTACTACGTGCAAGTGGTAACACCTGCGGATGCAAAAGGTGAAGTCGAACTATTGGCTGAAGCGAAAGAGAACACGGATACGACGTGCAATCCAGTAGATATTTTTCAGCCCAATGCTGCATTCTACTACAACACGGGCTGCCCCGAAAACGTCATCAATTTTGTCAATACCTCGTCTAGAGGAGATTCGATTCGTTATTTCTGGGATTTTGGATACAATGGATTAACAGATACGGTCATCAATCCTACGATAGTATATCCTCCATCAAATCAAGAACAACAATTCACGGTTAAACTTGTGGTTGAGCAAATTGCTCATAGCAGTAAAGACTCTATAACAATCGTAATTGACGTGCCCTTTGCCCCAAGTGTAGAGGTGTTAAACAACGATACCAATTTATGTTTGGGCGATAGTGTTACCTTAACAGGAACTATTTCACATGGAGATGGAGTTTGGTCTACCGGAGATTCAACGTCATCCATTACGGTAAAAACAACGGGCATGTATTTCTTCGAAATACAAGACAAACCGCAGGTTCTGCTGAACCCAAGTTTTGAAGAAAATGTGACCACGTTAGGTTGGACGTCAAATTCAGGAACTTGGACCAGAACGGGTAGTTATAGTCCAAGAGATTCGACATATGCTGGTTTTGGCAGCCATACTGCCGCTAGCGCAACAGGTATATTAGAAATCTACCAAGATATTGACGTCAGTGCAGACTCCATTGAGATTGATTCTGGCGTAGCCAAAACCTCTTTTACTGGGTATATTATTGGCCATAATTCTTATGAAGATGAAGGCCAAGTTATTGTTCGGTATTTGGATGCGTCCAATAACCTACTGGGTATTTACCAGTCGGGATTGAAAAATTATGGAGCAAGCTGGGCGTATCTAGAGCATTCTCGTACGACGCCTAAAAATACAAGGAAGATTAGGGTAATCGTGCAAACCAATAAGGTGAATACGACTACAAAAACCAGCTATGCTTTCTTTGATCATTTTGCCCTTAAAATGCGCAGTGCCTGTGAATATAAAGACAGTGTTTATGTGCAAATCAACCCGTATCCAACCATAGACCTTCCAAGTGACACAATAATTTGTCCGTCTGATTCTTTGCTGGTAATTCCTACCATTACCTACGACAATCCTTATGTGGTTCAGGATTCTATGAATAAGGTACTATCAGGGGAGCTCAAAAACGCCGCAACGCATACGGCGTCTGATGGATATGTAAGCCTAACCTCTAATACCGTTAATGCCGAAAACGGACAAATTGAGTGGGAAGACTCCACCTTGTCGATTAGAGACTCGTTTACGGTTTGCTTTGATTATTACGCATCCGGCAAGAATTATTACGCACTGTATTTTTATATGTTTGCGCGTACAACACCAACCAACGAAGACTTCGCTTCTGGGGGGTATTCCATTGCATTCGACAAACAAAATAGCAATCAGATTCAAACAGAATGGAATAATAGTCGATTAAACACAACTTCGGCCAATATAAACTTAGACAATGGCGCTTGGCGCAAGGTCAAGATTGTATACAACAATCAACGGTTTGAAATATATATTGACAACAAATTGTATGTTACCTATACAGATGCCGGGTCAAGAACACAAGCAGGTTTCAAATTTGGGGTAGGGGCTAGAAGCTATTACTATAACGAATACAGGGTGAGAAACTTCCATGTGTCGAAGAATAACCCCGAATTGGTGGTAGTTACACCGGTCAACGAAAGAACGTATACCTACAACTGGAGTGATGCCAATAGAGACTCAACGCGCTACATATCTCCTGTCAAATCCGTGAGATTGAGGGTAGTTGACAAGTTCGGTTGTGTGAGTAATTACGACTCCATATCGGTAAACAAGCATCCTACCAAAGACAGTTTGTTTACTTCAATTGAAAACATTTGTTCGCTGTTAGATTCATTTCAGTTAACCAAGCCAGATTCGTTAGGCTATTACTTTGGGCATAACGGTGTAGATAGCAGTGGTCTTGTTTTAGTTGACTCCACAAGCTTTGGTAGCAATAGCGTTTACTTTTCGTTGCTTGATACAAACGGTTGTTTGGTGCTCGATACCGGGTATTTTATAGTAGATTCAATACCGGTTCTTATTTTTAATCCGGTGGATACGCTGTGCCGAAATGATACGGCTATACGGATAACGCTTAATCATACTGATGGCTATTTCTATGGTGGGAGCTTTATTGATTCCGCTGGATGGTTTTCACCAGGTTTAAGTTCTCAGAGCGTAAACAAAGTGTACTACCGAACCAATTCCACAGACTGTCAAGCGATTGACTCCCTCGAAGTGTTTGTGGACTCACTTCCAAACGCAACAATAGATGCTGCCGGACCATTCTGTGAAAATGGAGGGGTCCAATCACTTTCAACACAAAATTCAGGAGGTGTTTTTGGAGTGACTTCTTACCTTGATTCCATAGGGAATTTTGATCCCGGAATTGCAATGCCAGGCAGTCACGTGGTTGTGCATAGTTTGACCGACGGTAATGGATGTGCTGCATCAGATTCCATATATATTACGGTTGACTCTATACCCGGCGCAGGGATTATTCCAGCTGGGCCATTCTGCGCAAATGCATCCATACAAACGATAACACCAAGTAATGCTGGCGGACGGTTTACCTCAATGGCTTACATTGATACAGCGGGGCAATTTAACCCAAGTATAGCTGGCGCAGGAAGTCATGTTATTTATTATACCATTACAGATGGAAATGGTTGCTCCAACACGGATTCGTCAACTATTGTGATAGATTCCTTGCCCGATGCATCTTTCAATACAAATCCACCGTATTGTGAAAATGGAGCTATCGATACGTTGAAGGCTTCAGTTAACGCTGGTGGGAAATTTTATGGCGGCGCATATATGGATTCGGCCGGAGGGTTTGACCCATTTGTGGCTAAAAAAGGCAGCCACCCTGTGTTCTATACCTATACCGATGGCAACGGATGTACCTCTGTTGACAGCACAGTTATTCGGGTAGATACCATAACCCCAATAACAATTAATACAGCCACACCATATTGCCTTGGCGATACCATTCAACTGGCTACGGCAACACCAAATTCAGGAGGATTTTTTAGCGGTGGAACCTTTATAGATTCAATCGGAAACATTGACCCCACAGTGGCCGGGTATGGCAACCACAATGTTTATTTTACACAAACCAATGGGTTGAATTGTACGACGTATGCGTCTACCGTAATATTTGTAGACAGCTTGCCAGACGCTTCAATCAATGCGGTGACACCGCGATGTGAGAATGGTGGTGTCTTTACCATTTCCACCGTTAGTGGAGGAGGTAAGTTTACGTCTACTTCCTACCTTGATACAGCTGGACGATTTGACCCGAGTGTATCATTAGCGGGATCTTATACTGTGTTCTACACCGTCATTAATTCTAACGGATGTTCAAGTACAGATTCAATGATAGTTGTTATCGACTCTATTCCTAACGCTGGTATAAACGCTGCAGGGCCATTCTGTGAAAATGCAGGTATTCAAAACATTTCAACTATACATACAGGTGGTCGATTTAGCCCAACCAGTTATCTAGATACAATAGGACGATTTGATCCAAGTGTGGCCAAAGCGGGCAGCTATGTAATTTATTATTCACTGTCAGACGGCAACGGTTGTAGTAGTTCGGATTCGACTAAAGTTGTGGTTGATTCTATCCCAAGTGCAGCAATAAATGGGGCTGGACCGTTTTGTGAAAACGCCAGTATACAAACGCTTACTGCTATTAATGCGGGAGGTCGATTTAGCCCAACCAGTTATTTAGATACAGCAGGGCAATTTGATCCGAGTGCAGCTAAGAGCGGAAGCCATAAGGTTTATTATTCGTATACCGATGGTAGCGGGTGTTCCAATACGGATTCTATAACCCTAGTGGTCGATACGATACCAGATGCATCAATAAATGCTGCAGGGCCGTTTTGTGAAAACGGAGGAATACAAACGATTACACCGCTTAATGCAGGAGGTCGGTTTAGTCCTACAAGTTATTTGGATACAACAGGGCGATTTGATCCTAGTTTGGCTAAAAGAGGTAGTCACAACATATATTACACGTTCACAGATGGAAACAACTGTGTGGCGCATGATTCTGCGACTGTTGTGGTTGATTCTATCCCAGATGCATCTATCTCTGCTGCCGGCCCATATTGTGAAAATGGGGCAGTAGATACCCTTAAGGCCGCCATTAATGTTGGTGGGCGTTTCTTTGGTGGAGCGTATATAGATACAATGGGTGTGTTTAATCCGTTTGATGCAAAAAAAGGAAATCACTTGGTGTATTATTCATTCACCGATAGTAATGGCTGTAAAGGAGTTGACAGCGTTTATATACAAGTCGATTCAATTACACCTGTTACGATTAACACGAACACGCCATACTGTGCAAACGATACAATCGACCAAATTACGTCAACACCGAATGCTGGTGGATTTTATTCGGGAGGAGCATTTATCGACTCATCCGGAAATTTTGATCCAAGCATTGCAGGTGCAGGTTTTCATAACATCTTTTTTACTCAAATTAATGGATTGAATTGTTACACCTATGCCTCAACTGTAGTGCAAGTGGATAGCATCCCTGATGCGTCGATAAACGCGGTTACCCCACAGTGTGAAAATGCGGCGATATTCACAGTTACACCTGTAAATTCAGGAGGGCGATTTACGCCAACGGCGTATTTAGATACCGCAGGACGATTCGATCCAAGAATCGCTAAAGCTGGGACACATGATGCCATTTATGTGTTGGAAGACAGTAAAGGGTGTAAAGGGCGCGACACCATTACGGTTATAATAGACTCTATACCTAATGCTGCAATTGCTCAGGCAGGACCGTTTTGTGAAAATGCGGGAATCAAAACGCTAGCAGCTCGTTACAATGCAGGAGGAAAATTTGGGCCGCTTCCTTATATGGATTCGGCTGGTAATTTTAATCCTTTGATTGCAGCCGCTGGTACCCATAAAATATATTACACGTTTACCGATGGTAAAGGTTGTATAGGGAATGATTCATCAACAGTGGTAGTCGATACATTGCCTGCTGCGACAATAAATCCAGCTGGACCTTTCTGCCAGAACGCAGGTGTGCAAGTCCTTAATCCTGTTACTGCTGGAGGGAAGTTTACAGCTACAGGATATTTGGATACCTCTGGTAGTTTTGATCCAATGTTAGCGGGTGTTGGTGTGTTTAAAATATACTATACGTTAGATGATGGTGCGGGATGTACCAATACAGATAGTCTTAATATTGTGGTGGATTCAATTCCAGATGCATCAATCAATGCAACATTGCCGCAATGTGAAAATGGGGGCGTATTTACAATAACGACTTTAAATTCAGGTGGACGTTTTACGCCAACTGCCTATCTTGACACAACAGGTCAATTTAACCCTTCGATAGCCACGTCGGGTAGCCACAAAGTGTATTATACTATCGTCGATGACAATGGTTGTTTCAATACTGATTCTAGTGTAGTGGTTATAGATACCATTCCAGATGCAAGCATTAACGCAGCAACACCACATTGTGAGAATGGAGGGCTGTTTATCGTAACGGCTAAAAATATTGGTGGGCGATTTACACCAACGGCCTATCTCGATACGGCAGGTCAATTCAATCCAGCAATAGCGATGCGCGGCATTCACAAAATCTTTTATTCTTATGTCGATGGCAATGGCTGCTCCAATACTGATTCTACGTTGGTTGTCATTGATTCAATCCCTGATGCTGGCATAAATCCCGAAACGCCAAAGTGCGAAAACGGAGGTGTGTTTACAGTTACAACGGTTAACAATGGAGGTAGGTTTACGCCAACAACCTTTATAGATACCGCAGGACGATTTGATCCTGCAATAGCGATGAGTGGAAGTCAGACAATCTATTACTCATTTACGGATGGGAAGGGCTGTTCGAATACCGATTCCATTACTGTGGTGATAGATACCATTCCAGACGCTTCTATATTGCCAGCTGGGCCGTTTTGTGCCAATGCTGGAATACAAAACATCACACCATTAAACAATGCTGGAGGAAGTTTTAGTTCAACAAGTTACCTGACTACTGCAGGAGCATTTAACCCTCAAGTAGCAACCGTTGGGTCACATAAAATATTTTATACGTTTACAGATGGTAATGGCTGTTCAAATACGGATTCTTCGAGCATAACAGTTGATTCCATCCCGGATGCCAGTATCAATGTATCGATTCCACAATGTGAGAATGCTTCCGTCTTTACAATTTCTGCGGCTATAAATGCTGGTGGAAGATTTACACCAACGGCTTATTTAGATACCGCAGGGCGATTTGATCCAAGGGTTGCTCAGGCAGGTATCCACAAAGTATATTACTCATTTATAGATGGTAATGGTTGTGCGAATACGGATTCAACTAACATAACAATCAATGCCATTTCGGATGCTGGATTGCCGGCAATAGGGCCATTGTGTATCAATGCCGTTCCCACTCAGATTAACCCAACTACCGCTGGAGGAAGTTTTTCGGGTGGAACCTACATCAACTCAACAGGCCTATTTGATCCTGGTCTTGCCATAATAGGTCAAAACAAGGTGGTGTATAGTATCACGAATGCAGCGGGCTGTATATCCTCAGACTCCATAGAAGTTCAAGTGTTAGCCATTCCGACCAATACCATTTTACTCAATCCGCATGAAGGTTGCGAACCGCTAGGTGTATTTGTTTCTAGCGAGCGCGCTGGAGGTGAAGATAGCGTGGTTTGGTTTGTAAATGGTGAACGAATAACCGACAAATACAATTTCTTTGGAACGTATGACCGCGGGACGTATCAAGTACGGTTTAATGTGTATGGTTTAAACGGATGTAACATACAGCTAGACACGTCTTTCGCAGTGTTCCCAAAACCAGTCGCAGATTTTACATATGCGCCAACAGAGATTTATATTTCAGATCCCGATGTGCAGTTTACAGACAGATCGACGGCCAATGTGGTGGCGTGGAACTGGGATTTTGGTGATGCACAGACCAGTGGTGACGAAAACCCGAATCACCTGTATGCTGACGCAGGAGAATATCTGGTAAAACTGTTCGTGACAAGTGATCAGGGATGTTTAGATACTGCAGAGCAAACGCTTATTATTAAAGATGAGATTCTATTGTTTATACCCAATGCAATAAGTCCAAACAATGATGGCATCAATGATGTTTTTAGAGTGGTAGGTTTGGGGTATACCCACATCGACATTACCATTTATAACCGTTGGGGTGAACAGATTTATACATCTGATGATTTTACAGAATGGGATGCAACGTATAAAGGAGAAAAAGTGCAAATGGGCGCTTACGTATATATCATGAACATTGTCGACAATCGCGGTCGTAAATATCATGAGTACGGAGAAATACAGGTTGTACGTTGATTATGTAAATTCAACATTCGCTACGGTGTTTGGTAGCACTGTTTACATAATAAATGATTGGAATGAAATATTTTATACTACTAAGCATCATGATTGGCTCGTCAAGTCAACACATTATTTTTGATTTTTCTAAAAACGCCAACATCAATAAATGGATAATTGTCGATGACGTTGTTATGGGAGGTAAATCATCCGGAACTTTTAAGTTGAGTGACGAAGGCCATGGTGTGTTTCAAGGGGATGTGTCGTTAGCTAACAATGGGGGATTTTCATCTGTGCGTCACAGGTTTGATAAACTACAAGTCAACAACGCAACCAAGGTGTATATTAGACTAAAAGGCGACGGAAAAAAATACCAGTTTAGAGTGAAATCTAATGTTGGCGACTATTATTCTTATATCACTTCTTTTGTCACCAATGGCAGTTGGCAAGAGGTTGAATTGGAGTTGAAAGATATGTATCCCTCTTTTAGAGGTAGAAAGCTTAACCTTCCTAATTTTTCTGAAGACTATATAGAAGAAGTCGCTCTGTTAATTGGAAATAAAAAGAAAGAAAGCTTTAAAGTTGAGATAGATAAAATTGAACTACATTGAAGTGGGAAAGTGAGTTAGTTGGTTATACTTTGCCAACAGATATTAATTGAAAACAGCATGAATAATGAAAATACTAAAACGGCATATAAGGAAACCTATCTTGTTGGCGTTTACGTCATTGATTTATACAGGTCTTTTCGCACAAACAAGCGACACAGTAGACATGTATTACTATAAGAATTCCCTTCACAATCACTTGGTAACAGGGAATAGTGAGGCAACCGCCAGTACGAATGTGGGCAATTGGATTGCTCGGTTTACCACGACTCCTTCAAATCCGAAGGTAGCCACACTTGGCTCGGTATTTGGTTTTTTCCCTCAATGGAGTGTTCCGACTAAGGCCAATAATTTCCACACCGAAATTAGTACGCCGCATCTCGAGAAATGGACAGCGTCATGGACAGGGGCTAAGGAAATTGACCTGCTTGGCTTTGTGCCAGATAATTTTGATGGACAGGCTTTTGACCCCTCAGATACAATAAATATGGGACAGGCGTACGTCACGAAACTGCTCTATTTAATTGATGAGTGGGAAACAAATGCCCCAAATGCAAACAGAAGATATGTGGTTTACGCAGGTTGGCCAGCGTTAAACCGCTATGGAGCTACAAATGATGATCCAAGTACATTAACAGCTACCGCAATCGCGAATTGGCATACCTATGGTCTTGGCGATTATCAAGATTGGATGGAACTTCTGGTAGCACGCGTAAAATCGGCCCGACCGAATCTTGATATACGGTTGCACAATATCAGTAAGGCTGTATTGATGTGTCACCAAAATACGGTGGTAAAAGACATTCGACCTGAACTCTTATTCGAAGACCTAGCTCCTCATGGACGATCTACATGGTATTTTTTGGCAGCTGTTGCTGAGTACATAGAAATATACGGAGAGAAACCACCTGCCAACTTTGAATTTAAGTCTGAATGGGGTGTCGACTCTGCTGTAACCTCAAATTATCAATCTATTGTTGATTATATATGGATGGTTATTAAGGGAAGTGTGTCGATAGAACCTGGTACCGCTTTTGGCCAAAACCAGTTGTTACTCTTTCCTAATCCGGCCATATCTACAGTTGAAATACAGACCAATCTTGTGGAGTTTACTATTATCGTTTCGGATGCGATGGGACGGTCTGTTATCAATCAAAAGAACAACATAATAGTTGATACGCACAGCTTGACTAGCGGCACCTATTATGTGGAGTTTATAGCCAATAATAGGCGTCTACATGGCGTCTTGTTGGTTGAATAACCAAACGCCTTAGACGGTTACATCTTAATTAGACATCTGTGGAATTACGTGTCTAAATCCGGACAAAACCATTGTTTTTAGTTATTTGTCGCTATAAACCTTACGGTTGTACATAAAAGAAATAGCCAGTATAATTAGTACTGCTAATGGAGCAATTGCCCAAAGGGTCCACCTAAATGGAAGAAGTTTTTTGAGGAGGTTTAAAAAGGCAACTGCCAACACGCCTTTAGAATACATTCAACGGGTTAAAATAAAAGCCGCAAAAAAGAAACTAGAGTCTACGGCTAAAACAATTTTAGAGGTTATGTACGACATAGGCTATAACGATGAAAATGCCTTTCGGTCAACTTTTAAAAAATATTCCGGACTGTCACCAAAACAGTACCAGAGAAAATACAACAAATTGGTGCACGCACTACAGCCAAAATCGTTCAAACGGCAAACAATGAATTTCCTGGAGGAGAGGTTGCAAGGAGTAAAGAGGCGCGTATCGCCATAATTAATGGCATTGAAGAACAAGCCGAGCGTGTTTGGGCTCAATGCGACGAAAAATATTATTCGTATGAAGATGATTTGACCAAATTACTTTTGCAATTCATACACGATAATAAAGGGTCATTTGAATAGAAAATGATAATAAGATAGAAAATGAAATCACAACAAGCCATAAAAATATTGCTGGGGATTCTAACAGCAGTCTTACTTTTTCATTTATGCATTGTATTTCGAATTATTCCATACGAAATCACATGGGGTGGGAGGTTGAAATCTGACCAAGAGATATACGTTTTCGAATCCATGTCTATAGCCATTAATCTTTTGTTTATGCTTGTTTTAGCAATAAGAGGGAATTACATCAAAGCCATTATTCCGCCTAAAGGCGTTCATATAGTATTATGGATATTCTTCGGTTTATTCTGCCTAAATACAGTCGGTAATTTGTTCGCGAAAACGAATTTTGAGCGGTACTTTACAATTTTAACCTTGGCTACCGTATGGTTGCTTTGGGTAATATTGCGGAAGAGAAAACCATAACTCCACTTTACATTTAACTCTAGACTCAAGTATGTACAACATACCTTATTACAAAGAGGACGACCAGGTAATCATCAATCAGTTTGTTGCCAAACATCCATTTGCAATGATTTCTGGTACAGGTGTTAACCCAAAACCAGTTGCAACCCAAGTACCCCTATTGTTGGAGGACAATAATGGGCGGAAGGTGTTGCGTGGCCATGTGATGAAAAATACCGACCACCATAAAGGATTTGTTGCAAACGAAGACGTGTTGGTGGTTTTTACAGGGAAGGATTGTTATGTAAGTGGAACTTGGTATAGCCAGCCACACACGGCCTCTACCTGGAACTATATGAGTGTATACGTTAATGGGATTATTCGGTTTGTTGACGATACTGGGTTGCGAGATATCATGCGTAAAACGACTTTACATTTTGAAGGCAGTAACCCTCAATCACCAACTGTGTATGATAATTTGGATCCTGGATTTATTAAACGAGCATCCGCAATGATTGCCGGGTTTGAAATTGAAATTACGAAGATGGAGGCCGTGTTTAAGCTTAGTCAGGACCGCGACCAGGAAAGTTATCGTAACATAATCGAGAAGTTGAAATCTCAGGAAGATGATGGGCCATCTATTGCAGCAGAAATGGAAATGAGAGAAAAAGCACTTTATCGGAAGAAGTAAAAATTATATACTATTGAATTAATTAAATGGGAAAAGAAATAAAAACGCGTATTCAAATACATGCACCAGTAAACAAAGTTTGGGGAGTTCTCTCCAATTTCTCTGACTATAAAACATGGAATCCTTTTATCACTTCAATCTCTGGTGATATGCAAGTTGGTAGTCAGATTGAGGCACAAATCGAACCTCCTGAGGCCAAATCAATGACATTTAAACCGACGGTTTTAGTCTGTTACGAAAACAAAGAATTCCGTTGGCTAGGTAGTGCAGGATTAAAAGGAATATTTGATGGCGAACATTATTTTTTGCTTGAGGAGTTAAACGGTGTAACAATGTTTACACACGGCGAAAAGTTTAGTGGTTTGCTTATACCATTTATGGGTAAGATGTTAGACAAAACAAAACGAGGATTCGAGAAAATGAATGAAGCGTTAAAGTCCAAATGTGAAGAATAGGGAACATGCTGTTTTTCTTTTAACCAAAGACCTTAACCCACTGATTATCAAAGGAAGCCAGGGTGTGGTTGTTTATGTATATAGTCAGCATGTGTTCGAGGTCGAATTTGTCAATGCAGATGGTACCAACATAAACTATGAAGGCCAGTCCACCTTTAAGGTTAATTCAGAAATTATGCAGTTCGTGTAACCGGAATAACCAGCAAAAGACTTTGGCTGTATTGAAATCCTATTTTATTGCCAAATAAAAACACCTATAGTCTTTATTCACCCATGTTAAAATCTTCAGAAAACTTAGGGAGCAAGTGCTAATTGAAAATAAAATAAGTAAGTATCTGCTGTATGCACTTTGGGAAATTACCTTAGTAGTTATCGGTATCCTAATTGCTTTGCAGGTAGATTCATATAAAGAGACGAAAAAAAATGCAAAGGTTGAAGTGGATTACCTTAAAGGGATTGTCACAGAATTGGATCTAGACATTTATGACTTAAAAGAACTAGAACAGCGATGAGGTAAAGTCATTTGCCAATCATGTTTCCATGATGAAAGCAATTGTTGAATTTGTTTCTGATGATAATGACAAATTACTCTTTAATGCTGAAAAATTGAAAGACGCGATCCTGACGTATTTAGATGGCAAAGGAGTAAAGATTGAGAACAGAGTGCCAGTAGCTATAATAGACGCGATAAAAAGCGGTAATGTTGGAACCATAGAGGCGTTGGTCAACACAGAAACGCTAAATGATTGCTTTTTTATGGACGAAGAATCGGGTAATTATTTGGTACACTGTATTACCTACGAATCACTACCATCTTTGAAGTTTTTTGTTGAAAAAGGAGCAGACCTAGAATTGGTATGCGAGCGTAAAACACCCTTGATGTATGCGGTGAAATATGGTGAACTTGACATGGTGAAGTATTTGGTGGAACAAGGTGCGAGTCTTGAGGCATCCAATCATGGGAAAACCCCTTTGTCGTATTCCCGTAATTACGAACATCCTGAAATTGAGGATTACCTTATGTCGGTAGGCGCCAAATAGTTCATAGATTCGGCATACACAATGACTTTAAAATAGTGGCAGAAGAATATTACAAAACCAAAGAATCCGTCAATGAATATATTGAGCTGGCTAAAGATGTCGATAGGGGCGATTTAATTGAGCAGCTTAAGCAATACGTCAAAGCCGGGTCTGATGTGCTGGAAATTGGCAGTGGGCCAGGGACAGATTGGGAGATACTGTCAAGAGATTTTAACGTAACTGGCTCTGATTTTTCACAAGACTTCCTCAATCACTTGAAAAAAACGTATCCAAAAGGTCGTTTTGTAGAGTTGGACGCCGTTTCGTTACAGACCGATGAAAAGTTTGATGTTATCTATTCAAATAAAGTAATGCATCCCCTGACCGATGATGACTTGTTGCAGTCTGTAGAACGACAATCAAAAATGCTACATGATGACGGTGTCGTTTGTCATTCTTTCTGGAAGGGCGAAGGTTCTGAAATGTTCAAAGGGATGTATGTCAATTACCATAACTTGGATGAGTTGAAAAGCATGTTTGCTTCTAAGTTCAAGGTTCTGCTGGTTGAAGACTATAAGGAATTTGAAGACAACGACTCTATTGTGCTTATTGCCAAAATCTTGTAGCACGATTGCGTGCGTTAAGCCGTATATCATCCCAAAACAAATTGACGTCACCAATATGATAGTTTTTCATGGTAAAGGATAAATACCTGCCCGGAAAACGTGGAGTGGTGATCCAAATGCCACCGTCTATCAAGTGCGTTTCGAAACTTTTGCTGTACATTTTTCCATTGGAGTACAAGAATCCTTTGTGAAACGATTTTGGAACCACCCTAGTTGTATCCCAAGTCACCGGGTTGATACTCGCTTTGCCTTTGTACCAATTGGTGTACTGCGTAGTTTCATATCTTTTTTTAAAGGTATTCCAAGTCACAAAACCACCGGTTGAGTCGGGGTGTGTCATAAGCGGAATGGTGTTGAATTCATTTGCATCTATTCCTACTCCTGGTAAATAGGCAGCCACCAACTGTTTTTGAAGTGGTTTGTTGTCGAAAAATTCTTTGAGGAGCAGCGTTAAATGCGTACTCCCTTGGCTATGACCAGCCAATATGATTGCCCGGCCTTGATTGTAATGCGCCAAATAATATTCAAATGCGGCTTTAACATCAGAATAGGCCAACAACAATGCCTCACGACCTCGACCATCTAAATGGCTATACGATCTAATATGCGCTTGCCGGTAAAACGGGACATAAACTTGGCCAGCGTTTGCCCAGGCAGAGGCTTGATTTTTTACAGCTACGTCAACAACTTTTTTTCGTTGTGATTCGTTTTGTAGGTCGATATTCCATGAGGTGTCACTTGGATTGACAAACAAAGTAGGGTATACATA
>JAIBDD010000026.1 GCA_024679565.1 Bacteroidota bacterium
ATAAAAAGTTAAATCAAAATTTTTTGAAATTTCTTTTATAAAATCATAAATAAATGTTTCAGATATTGAGATATTGGTATGACTAAAGTAACCTAGTTTTATTTGTGATTTTATTTTATTTGTCATATAAAAATCCGTTTTAAATACAGAATACTTGAAAAGTATTTTAACTTGTATAGATTGGAACGTGTAAAAATTAAGATTTTTTAATGATATTGAATATCACTAAAAAAGTATAGTAATAAGTTCATTTTATTAGAGGTATATTTTCAGATAATGACATAAATCTAAATATTCCTAAGTTTAAAAATAGACTTTGATAATATTTTAAAAAGTCTGTATAAGTCCATACCAAATTGAATCAAAACTGACTTATTGAAATAACGAATACCAAAATAATGAACTCCAATAACATATGCATACAAAACTCTGTCCATCCTCTTATCTTGAGATCCATACCATTTTATAACACCCAAACGTTCTCTAATAGCTCCAATAATTTGATTATCAGAAATTGAATAATCAGCTTCTTTTAACAAGTTAATTTGTTTTTCTAAGACTATAAGATGATAAAAGTACATTGTAGTAAAATTTTTACTCATACTTCCTTTATGAATCCTAATCCCTACATCAGCGGTAGAGCATTTTCCAAACCTATACCCTTGTAGTTTACAACGAAACCAGTAATCCAAATCTTCACAGCTTCTCAAGTTTCGATCAAAAAGGCCTATGTCTTCAACCACCTTTTTTTTTAGTATAATACTAGATGCTGATCCACTGCAAGGATCTCCAGCTATAAATGCATAAATATTATTTGTGTTTTTATTTGAGAAATTAATACGTTTTGGCTTACTAGTATTATCGTCATAAAATTCGAAGTATTCTGAATAAACTATATCCGCATCTTCTTTTTCCAAAACTAAAAGTTGATTACTGATTTTTTCACTTTCCCAAACATCGTCCGCATCTAAGAACGAGATGTATTCGCCTTTTGCATTCTCTAATCCTTCATTCCTTGCTGAAGATAATCCTCCATTCTTTTTGTAAAAGTACTTAACCTTATCTGGTCCATACTTATTTACAAGCTTAGATATTATTTCTTTTGAATTATCTGTTGACCCATCATCTATTATGATACATTCTATATTTTTATAATATTGATTCATAACTGAATTTACACATTCCGTTATGTACTGAGCATAATTATACAAAGGGATAATAACAGATACTAATTTTTTATTTTTACCCATTTTAATAAATTAGTTAAAAATGAGTTTCCGTTTTCTGGAAAATAATTTTTGCTTAAGAGTATTTTATTATCACTATTTCTGATTTCTGGCATCTCATTTATTACTTTCGAAATGCTAGGAAAGAACTGGTAATTGTCTAAAACTAGATTTCTTGCTTGAATGATACTTTCCATATTTTTTTCCCACATTTTGTTTTCAATTGCATTGTTAATAATCTCAATAGCTTCGGGGATATTATTTATGTCAATCTGAATAAATGAATCCTCTGGAAAATATTCTGAAATATTTGTGCACCCATAGTATATAGGCATAGAATAAGACAAATAACAGTCTGCTATCTTTTCAGTCCAATAGTCCTTTACACTTGTATTTTCAATAGCCAAAGAATATTTATAATCTCTTAATCCATCATACTTGTCTGCGATATATTGATATCCTTTTCCAAATAGGTCAAACGAAATATTATTTTTTAATTCATATAAAAATTTGAGTCGTAAGTCATGTCCTGGAAGTGTATTCTTAGTACTAGTTATACAAGAGATTAAATGTTTCTTAGATGAAAATTCAGGTTCTTCGTTTTTAAGTTGGTCATAAGACTTATTAATAAACCATGGGATACATGGTTGATGATTAATTACATGGTCATCCGTTGATTCAAATTGGGTTAAAACTGTTCCAAATTGGCTAAAAGAATTGGGTAGCCAATTATATCTACTATTTGGAGGCTCTTGAGTTAACAATATTGCATTCTCTTTAGCACAAGATAAATTGTAATCTTTTGTAACGAAACCCAACACAACTACATAATCATATTTAGAATCCAGATCCTCAGTAAATTGAAAATCATTCCACTTATAATCAAAATTTAAAGTCTGTCGCTTTAGGTTTATAAAATCCCAATCTTTAATTATTAATACAATTTTCATTTCACTTTAAACAATAAATTTTTAAGCCATTTCTTTGTGATAAAGTGTGCTTTTTTTAAATCCAAAAAAACATTAAACAACCTGAGTCTTATTTTTGAATCCCTGCTTGCAATAATCCAACCTCTAAGATCAGAAGTGGGTTTTACATCTATAGCAAAACCACTTTTTATTAACTTTTCTTTGATTTGGGTCAGAGTATAATTCTTCTCCAAATCGAAATGATAAAGTAGAACCATATTTTGAATCTTCTTCAAACCGTTACTTGACAAATTCATTATTATATCTATTTCTGCTCCCTCACAATTAAATTTAATTAGTTTAATCGTTTCAATTTTATTGTTGACCAAAAACTTGTCCAAATTTATAGAAGATACCTCTTCATATGTTGATCCAAAATCATGAACAACACTATGGCCCCAATTCCCTTCTTTTTCATCATGGTATAACTTAATTGTTGTGTTATCCTTTGATGTCATTGCTCTATGAACTACTGTAAATGCCTGTAAATCATTTTTTTTCACATTCTTCTCAAGAATATCAAAAGTTTCTTTAGATGCTTCAAAACAAAAAAATCTAAGTTTATCCATTGTAATATGATTTAACATTAACGAAAAGCATCCAATGTGGGCTCCTACATCTATTATAACGTCGTTTTTTTTGAATGTTAAATATTTAATCTCTGGAAGGTAAATATCTTCTTCGAAACTATGAGCTATAACTTTTTCGTCTGATGAATCTTTTCTAAAACTAACTATGTAGTCAAATTTTGTAATTTCTGAAATCATTTTCATTGGGTTTTTATTGGTATTTTCTAAATCTACAATGTCCAAGCGAATATTGTGAGTCGAATCATCCCTTAAAACTTCTGTTTATAAAAATTAAATCACTTCCCATCCTTTGATTGAATTTAAATCTTCTTAAAAGTTTTAGTCTAATAAAGTAATATTCAGTTTGAGAATTGGCCGTTCAACGTATTTGTATAAAAACAGGTTAGCAAAACTCTCTAACAGCACTAATGCGATAGCTATAAATCTCAATTCATTTTAGTATAGTACTTGGCATTTTGTTGATGTTTTGCTTTCTTCTACACCGATGTTCTATACCATTGCTTCGGTAAATGAATAGATGGATTGTTAACTACATTGTCACTGTCCAAGGGAGTAGGAAAAGTGCCCGCATATCCTTTGTTTTGGACTCTATCATTTCTATAGAATGTAAATTCAGCTAAAGGTGGGATGTCTACACCATCATAAGTATGAATTGGAGCGTAATTGTTGGGGTGAACGTGCACACAGGTATGAGTTTCAAATAGTTTGCTAAACACTGCATTTGCTTGAGCATAAAAGCTTGGAATCCATAAGTTTTGAAGATTATGAAACTCAACTATTATAACCCGAAAGCGCTTTAGTAGCTCATTGGATACATTTAAAAACGCAAAATACTCCCAGCCTTCTATATCCATCTGCAGCATTAGGTCTCCATCTTTAGATATATTGGATTGATTCACCCATGTATCAAGTGTAATAAAGTCTTTGTTGTTAGTAACACCAATAAATTTGGAAATGAAACTATATCTATCCTTACTCGCATTTATATTAAGTTCTGCTATAGCTTTGTCAGCAAGAAGTAAGTTCATCCCTCTATCCAAACAGTGATACTCAAAATCCGTAATCGCATACACCCCGGGGCTAATACACGCTTCTATTCCATCTAAATCATCCGGCACCAAATATCCGCCGTCATCAGTAGGACCCAATCTGACTAAAGATTTATCCGTCTTGATAGGATGCAATCTGTCAATCAACTGTAGAACTTCTGATTTTGTTTTGGATTGAATACGTATTTGTGTCTTTGACAGCAAGAAGTAATCAATGACTGTTTTTATTAATTTTTTCATACGTAATTGACTTTTTAACGATAATAATGTGGAGTATTCGAAAGGCTTTATTTCAAATTTTATTAAAAATTTGAATATGACTGTAACTTACTTTTACTACGTCTTCAATTATTTAATTTTTCGGTACTCCAATCAATGGGCAAGGTTAATTCACCATTATATGTTTGACCTATTATCATTCTTCCATACAGACCGTTTTCGGCAAATTCTAGAGGCAAAATTATGTCATGAATTAAATGTTTACCTGTGATAGAAAATGTGGGTTGTACATAATATCTATTTCCTCCTACAAACAAATCACTTGGCATAGTAATGCTCAAGCAATACCTTCCCATTTCTAATTCTTCTCCCATGATTTTCTTTTCGTTTCTGAAACTTGTACTAAGCAATACCATACTTTCAGTATAGATATTTACTACAAACTGAAACGTTGGTAAATCATTTGTTACTTCAATTTGCATTTTTATTTCGAGAGGATATCCATTGAAGAAGCTATTGCCAACTTGTTTTGTACCATTTTGCCAGAAAGAAATATCCTCTAAACTAAACTTGCAGTCATCTAAATTAACCGTTCTTTTTATTTCATTGGCTGATAAGAATGAATTTTCATCGATGTTTAAATATTCTTCAATAATATCTTTGGTAGGGCCAATATTCTGAATTTGTCCATTTTTCATTAAAATACATTTGGCACATAATGATTCTATAGAGCCCAAGTTGTGACTCACAAACAATACCGTTCGACCGCCTTTACCTGATACATCCTTCATCTTACCGATAGCTTTCTTTTGAAACTCAGCATCTCCAACAGCAAGCACTTCGTCTACGATGAGTATTTCAGGTTCTAAATGTGCTGCTATCGCGAAACCTAACCGAACGGTCATACCCGAAGAATATCTTTTGACAGGTGTATCGATGTATTTTGCTATTCCTGAAAACTCTACTATTTCATCTAGCTTCTCATTAATCTCTTTTCGAGTCATTCCCATGATTGTGCCATTCATGTAAATATTCTCTCTACCAGTCATTTCTGGGTGAAAACCAGTCCCTACTTCTAAAAGAGCAGCAATTCGCCCTTTAGCCTTTATGGTGCCAGTTGTAGGACCTGTGACTTTAGACAATAGTTTTAACAATGTGGATTTACCGGCACCATTTTTTCCAATTATCCCTACAATTTCACCTTGATTTATATTAAAATTTAAGTCTTTTAGAGCCCACACGAATTCACCACCTTTTTTAGTTCGATCGTTTACCTCACCCATTCTTAAATATGGATCTGGTTTACCCCTTAGTTTAGCCCACCACCTATTGAGATCTTTCGATATTGTTCCTGAGCCAATTTCTCCCAATCGATATTGCTTACTAACATCTTTAACTTCTATTGCTACGTTCTCAGCATTCATAATTTTATACAGTATCTATAAAGTTTTGTTCAGTCTTATTAAAAATATATGTGCCCAAGAGTAACAAAATAAGAGTAGATAGGGTACTGTAAAGCAGTAGCATTGAAGAAAAGCTACCTGACCCCAAGAATCCATATCTAAATGTTTCAATAATCCCTGTCATAGGGTTAAGTTGAATAAAAATTTTGTACTTTTCGGGCATTGTAGATAATGGATAAATGACCGGAGTAGCATACATTAATAATTGAATTCCAAATTGCAATAAAAAAACAAGGTCTCGATATTTAGTTGTTAGCGATGTAATCATCATACCTAAACCTAGCCCAAGACCTGCCATTAAACCGACGAGTAAAGGCAGAAGTAGTGCAACAGAATTTAACGAGATTGAATCTTCTCCAGATATTAAATAATAGCTTAAGAAACCAAAAAACAATAGCAGCTGTATTGTAAACTTAATAAGGTTAGACGAAACAATGGACAATGGAGTAATGATTCTAGGAAAGTAAACTTTTCCAAAAATCTGTTGATTGTCTTTAAACGTCGTAGAAACCTTGTTAAAACTATCAGCAAAGTAATTCCAA
Organism: Bacteroidota bacterium; assembly: GCA_024679565.1. Taxonomy (GTDB): domain Bacteria; phylum Bacteroidota; class Bacteroidia; order NS11-12g; family UBA9320; genus UBA987. Next base: position 6,058 of record JAIBDD010000026.1, read on the forward strand.
ATTGTTACTCCCGATAAGTAAAACAAAACTTTTGGGACCCCATCAGTTGATAAACCAGCAATATTTCCAAAAACAAAAACGTATACCAGAGTAGTGAAAATAGGCTGAATAAAAAACCAAATTGGACCTAGAATAGTCTGTTTGTAGTAGGTAACAAAGTCTCTTTTTACAAACATCATGAGTAAATCTTTATAACCCCAAACCTCTTTTAGGTTTAATACCATCAATGGCCTCGATGGTTTAATTATGGTAGTCCAGGTTTTATCTTCTTTTATTGTAATTCGTTTTTTCAATTTTTTGATATCTAATCCTTTTTATAATGCTCTTTATACACAGTAGTTATCCCGTCTGACAGTTTAATTTTGCTCGTCCACCCTTTGTCATTCAGCAATGCACTATCCATCAACTTTCGCATTGTTCCGTCTGGTTTGTCTGTATTCTGTATCAATTCTCCTTCAAAACCAACAATGTCTTTTATCATTAAAGCTAAATCACCGATACTAATCTCGTCTCCCGATCCTACATTTAGAAACTGCCATTCGTCATAGTTTTGCATGACGAAAAGACTCGCATCGGCTAAGTCGTCTACGTGCATAAACTCACGGAGTGGTTTTCCTGAGCCCCAGATCTCTATAGCGGTTGGGGTGTTTGGGGTGTTTGGGTGTTGGGTTGCTTCGCTTTTGGCGTGTTGAATGCCGTAAGAAGCAAGAGCTGCAAGTATTTCTTCTTCATTAGATGTGCCAAAGATTTCTTTTATGGGATTTTTGTTTAAGTCGTTTCGAATTCCATCCCAATCACCGTTTTCTAAATACTTTCCTAGATGAAATTTTCTTAATAATGCAGGCAGTACATGAGAATTTTCTAGATTGTAATTGTCATTTGGACCATACAAGTTGGTGGGCATTACCGCCGTGAAATTGCATCCGTATTGGCGTGCATAGTTCTCTACTATCTTGATGCCTGCTATTTTAGCTATGGCATACGGTTCGTTGGTTTGCTCCAATAGACCCGTTAATAAATGCTCTTCCTTCATCGGCTGAGGTGCATTTTTAGGATAGATGCATGAGGAGCCCAAGAATAAGAGTTTTTTTACTTTATGAACATAACTTTGATGAATGACATTGTTTTGTATCATCAAGTTATCGTACAAGAACTGACCTCTGTAAATGTTATTCGCTTGAATCCCCCCAACCTTAGCGGCAGCAAGAAACACATATTCTGGTTTTTCTATTTCAAAGAACGCTGCTACTTGATGCGTATCACGTAAGTCAAGCTCTTTTGAGGTGCGAGTAACTATATTGATATATCCTTCCGCTTCTAGCTTTCGGAGGATGGCAGAGCCGACCATGCCTCGATGGCCGGCAATATATATCCTACTGTTTTTATTCATAGCTTTGGTTTTTAGAAAAATCACAATTCTCAATTCGGCACGCAGGCATGCCTCGGTGGCCTGCGATGTAGATTTTAGATGATTTGTTCATTGATGTTGGCCTATTGGGTGGTTGGCGAGTTAGCGTATTGGGTTGTTAGCTGGTTAGCAAAAAACGCAGCGATCTAGAGCGTAGCGACTAAAAGCGAAGAATCCCAAAGCGAAGCGACCTAATTAGCGAAGCGTCCTAAAAGTATAACGACCCAAAGCGAAGCGACCTAATCGCTAAAAGCGAAGCGTCCAAATAACCTAACCACCCAATACGCTAATCGCTATTTCTCCTCACTCTGCGGAATAAATTTAAAGCCGCTATCGTGCAAGGTTTGTTGTTTTTTGAATAGTTCTAAGTCAGACTCCATCATGTCTTTTACCAAATCTGATAAACTGTGTTTTGGTACCCAGCCCAGCTTATCCTTCGCTTTCGTGGCGTCACCTATCAATAAATCAACTTCCGTAGGTCTAAAATATTCCTTGTCTACGGCGAGTACTACTTGGCCTTTGGCAATTGGGTAGTTAGAATTTTGGCTACTAAGCACTTTAGCTATTTCGTTTACACCTTTACCAATAAATTCAAGCTCTACGCCTACTTCTGCAAATGCCATTTTTACGAAATCTCTTACCGTGGTAGTTACACCTGTAGCAATTACATAATCCTCGGCTTTATCTTGCTGCAGCATCATCCACATAAGTTCTACATAATCTTTGGCATGTCCCCAATCGCGTTTGGCATCTAGGTTGCCAAGATAAAACTTATCGTGCAAGCCCAAGGCAATACGAGACACTGCACGAGTGATTTTACGCGTAACGAAAGTCTCCCCACGCAACGGGCTCTCATGATTGAATAAAATTCCGTTGCACGCGTACATATCATATGCCTCACGATAGTTGACGGTAATCCAAAAACCATACATTTTTGCAACAGCATACGGACTTCTTGGATAGAATGGAGTAGTTTCAGACTGTGGAACTTCTTGTACCAATCCATATAACTCAGAGGTGGATGCTTGATAAATCTTCGTTTTCTTTTCTAAGCCAAGTAATCTAACGGCCTCGAGAACTCTCAACGTTCCAACACCGTCGACATCTGCTGTGTATTCAGGAGAGTCGAAACTAACTTTTACGTGTGACATCGCACCAAGGTTGTAAATTTCATCGGGTTGAACGTCCTTTATAATCCGTATAAGGTTCGTTGAATCCGTCAGGTCACCGTAGTGCAAAATGAATTTACGATTGTCTACATGGGGATCTTGATAAATGTGGTCAATTCTTTCAGTGTTGAATAACGAACTTCTTCGCTTTATTCCGTGAACTGTATATCCTTTTTTCAGAAGGAACTCAGATAAGTAGGAACCATCTTGACCAGTGACGCCTGTTATAAGTGCGGTTTTAGGCATTTTTAATAATATTATTATTTATATTCTAAGGGCCTACCAGCCCTTTAACCTGGTTTTACTTTTTGTAGGCCAAAAAATAAACAAAAAGCCTTTCACAGAAATATGCTATCCACGCGCTCTTTCGTAAACCAAGAAAATCTAATAAAAGGTTCCGTTAACTAACGGACAAATGCAAGCACTTTTATTGATTTTCTAAGGCTTCCTAAATTCACCCCTGCGCCGGCCCGCATTTCTGTGTGGCCATTGCTCGCTTCTCTTTGTAGAAAACAATCGTTGTAAATAATTAATTGATAATTGTTCATCATCCAAAATGCTAACGCACCAATGTGCCAAAACGCCAAACGTCAAACGCCAAACGCTAATAGCCCTATGCACCCAACCTCTCTTGTTCAAGTTTTTCTTCCAACCAATGTTTGCCAATAAAAAAGGCGATAGCCAACAATCCACCCAGAGCGCCTCCAACTATCAAAGCTCTCATTCTTGATTTTCCTGTTGGTTGAAACGGACCCATAGGCCTGTCAATTACTTGAAAATATGGAGTAGCACTGCTTAGAAGAAATTCTGCACGTTCTTGATTTTTGATAGCCTCGCCATACATGATGTACAACATCTCAACTTTACGTGTTAATTGCTGTCGGGGAAGATTGTTAGATCTTAATATGATGCTTTTACCCTGATCTTGGAAGCGTGCCAATTGTTGCTCAGCTAACCTTAATTCTCCGTAAATTGAATCTGCTTTTGTGCGTACATGTTCGAATGTCGCCTTTTGTTTTTCTATGGTATTGTGGATGTAAAACTCACTTAATACATCATATAATGAATTGGCAAGCGCAATACTCAAATCAGGATTTTCTGTTTTACCAACGATGTTTAGAAAGGAACTCTCGTCATCGTAGTCTATGCTTATTAAACCCTCGACGCCTTTTTGGGGGTTTCCTTTTAACTTTTTGGAGAGTATTAATATTGCTTGTTCTTCGTGTTCAACGTAAGTCGAATCAGCATTTGCTGTAAATCTAAATCCTGCTAAGTCAATATTCCCTACTTTTGATTTTACTTCCAAGCCAAGAATATCAATAAGTAAGTTTCCTAAATAATCATTCTTACCTTTTATTGATGTCTGAGAAGACAGTGCTGCCCCTAAAATTAACCTTGAAGTGGCTAATTGTGAAATCTTCTCATAATTGTGTCCAGATTTAGATCCACCAAACCCCAATTCACCCAAAACTGCGCCAATTCCTCCTGCACCACCACCGTCATCTTCGTTAATAACAAAAGTTAATGGAGCGCTATATTTTTTTGGGGTCAGCCATGCATTGGTAACCATAATACCAGATAGTAGAAAAGCACCTAGAACAACCCACCACTTGTTTCGCCAGACCAAAGACCAGTATGTCTTCACCAGTTTGAGGATGACAGAAATATTTAAGGACTTTTCTTCTTCCATCTTATTTCGTTCCATTGACTACCGCGATGAGGGTCTGGGTGGTTAACATGATGGAGGTTGTGATTGCTGTGATAGCATTCAACTCTGTCATGCGTTCCAACAAGCTCTTTTTCTCAGGTTGGACATCGATGCCACGTTCCTCTTTTATTTTAAGCGCTAAGTGTATTTCAGAACCTCTTTTTATTTTGGGGTAAATTTTAAAGAATAAGAAACTTCTTGTTTTCTTAACACGACCATTGGCATAGGTCACTGTTGTTTTCTTGCGTTTTGCGTCTTTACTGTAACCACCAGCATATTGATTGACATACCATTTCGCACGACGATTGAAATAGTTGACAACGATGCGTAATTCATTTCCACCTGTACTGTTTGCAATGTAAAAGGAATCGGCGTTGGTACCCAATTTGTCGATTTGTACAATGTCTATCAGTTTCGGCACGTTTATCACATCACCTTCTTTAATTGCTATGTTAAATCGAGAGTCGTGTGGTTTCTTTTCCAGTAAATCCATTCGCGTAACCACATACCCAATATTGTCATATCCACGGAAGAATGTTCCTGCTTCTGGGAAAGCTTCAACCGTATACCCACCAGCACGGTCAATAATACTACTTAACCTTTCATTGGGTTTCATGATAGCATAGATGCCTGGGTATTGAACTTGGCCATTGATGGTAACATACTTAATAGGTTCAAAATTAGGTGTGGTACGAACAACAATATGGTCGTACGGTTTAATTTCAAAAGGAATGTTATCCTGTAATGCGTTCAAGTCATGATCGATTTCTATTGTCGTTGCATACGTTTCTGTGGGTTCGTTGTTTTCAACCTTAAGCCTAAATATGTCAATCTTGTTACTGGCTGCTTCCATCTTTAAACCACCTGCCATTACGAGAATATCTTTAAATGATAAGGTAGAATCAAACACGTATTGTCCAGGACTTCGCACCGCTCCAGATATTTGAACGTAATACTGGTCCATGTAATTGGTCTTACTGGGTACAACTATTCGATCGTTGGGGTTAATGGTTACGTTTTCTGCAGATTCTGGATTCTCAAATGCCGTTTTTAAATCAACGATTCTATATTCTCTTTTTAATGGCTGTCCAGGAGGGGAGGAGATGATATAACCGAAGTTGGTCGCCTTACCCTGAAATCCACGAGACATCATAATGGCATCATATAAAGTGATCGAGTTTGATGGATCCCAAAAATGTTGTCCACCACTTCTTACCGCACCAGATATCGTAAAGCTATAATTGTCTACAAACTGGGATTTTGTATATAGTACAATCCGATCTTCATGTTGTAGGGGGATGTTTTTCTCTGAACTTGGATTTGCCAATACGTCCTCTACATAAACCCGTTTCAATTGAAATGTTCCATCCACATTCTTACGTGTCAAATAAGCCATTTGATTATAGGACTCTTTTTCCAACCGCGCTTTCTCCAGCACATCTGAAAGTTTCATGTTGTCCATTAATTCAAAATTACCTGGATGCCTTACTGCACCACTGATGCTCACGTAGTTTTCGAACTGTTTCAGACTACTGTGAAATATTAATCTGTCACCATCATTCAGGGCAATCTTAGCTGCTTCTATTTCCGATAAGCTGTAATCCTTTATTGCCTGTTCACCACTTGTTGTCGAGACATGTTGAACCAATCCGCCATAAATATTCGTAGAATAACCGCTAGCCCAACGAACAGCTTCCTTATAGTTCTCGTTGGTTTTTAATTCATACGTAGCTCCCCTTCGAATGCCACCGCCGCTTAACGAAACACGCTTTTCAAATTTTGGGATGTAAATAAGGTCGTTATTGCTAAGATAAAAGTCGTATTGCTTTTTCGGGTCAATCATGAACTCATACACATCCAGAATTCGTTTTTTGCCTGACGACCGAATTTCGATATTCCTCAAACTTGCTTCTGCGCTTGGTCCGCCTGCTGCGATAATAGCATTTAAGGCGGTGTTTAATGCCGATATCGTATAACTACCAGGTTGGTTGACCTCCCCAAAGATGTTTACCGTAATCGTTCTTGCAGTGTGAAGTGTTACTTCAAACTGCCCAGGACTAAATACATAACTCTGATGAAACCTTCCAAGTAAAAGCGCTTTTGCTTTTTTCAACGATACCCCTCGTAAATAGATTTTGGCAATACCTCTTGGACGAATAAAGCCGTCATCCTGAATTTCATATAATAAGTCGGTTTGAGATGCTCCGAAAATGTTTATGGCGATTTTGTCGCCTACATCTAAGACATAACTGTCGGGAGTCGTAGCAGATGATGTTGTTCGATAAACGTCTAATGATTTGTTAATGAAGACATCCATACCGTATACACTACTTTGTGCCGAATATTGATTTTTTTCTTCTTCTGTTAACACGTCGTAAATGGCTTCATCCAATGTCGCACCCTGTTTCATGCGCCGTATCACTTCATCGGCTGATTTACGGCTTAACATCTTCATTTTATCCTTGGCTTCGGATTCAATAGAGTCTGAAGTCAGATCTTTAATCGGTTTAAGCGATTCTTCACTCGGCTGAACTTTTGATGAAACAACTTTTTCTTTAGCAGGGGTTTGTGTTTCGCCACCTGAATCGTCAGATGTATTCTCAGTGTTTTCGGCATTAGCTTCTTCTTCATCCGCTTGCTCTTGCTGAATTTCTTCAACGACTGCGCGAATTTTAGCTTCTAAGGTCCCCAACTGCTCTGATTGGATATTGTCTAAATCAATGCCTTTGGCGCGTAAACGTCTTTTTACCTCATCTTGTTCAACTCCGGCATCTGCTAACGCAGCTTGTGCGGCTTCAATCTGATCTTGCTGATATACTTGAGATTTCACCGAAGTGAAGCTCATTAGTAGCACCAGTATATATAACCATCTATTCATGGGATTGTAGTTCTTTTGTTTTTATTCCATGGTACTCCAAATACCAATTGTAAAATGAAGTTAACCCGCTTTCTAACCGTGTAGCGTAGTCAAAACCTAATAACTCTTTTATTTTCGAAGAATCAGCATATGTTTCAAATACGTCTCCAGGTTGCATAGGCAAAAACGCCTTGTTGGCTTCTTTATTTGTAATTTTTTCTATCAAAGATATAAAATCCATCAGCTTAATCGGTGATTGGTTGCCTACGTTATAGACTTCATAACTTTTCGTATCACTATTTGATGATGCATTTAATCGGTTTACCAATAGTAAGTGAAGATTGTCAACGATGTCGTCGATGTAGGTGAAATCACGTCTGAGATCTCCATTGTTAAATACCTTTATTTCTTGGCCATTCATGACTTTATCAAAAAAGCCATACACTGCCATATCTGGCCTGCCCCATGGACCGTAAACGGTGAAAAAGCGAAGTAACGAAGTGTCAATTTTATACTGATGGGCATAGTAATGTGCGATGACCTCTGTACTTTTCTTCGTCGCAGCATACAATGAAACAGGTTTGTCGGTTTGTTGGTCTTCGGTGTAAGGTGTCTTGTCCGAATGTCCATATACGGAACTACTAGATGCCATTAAAAGAACGCTGTTAGGATTGTTTTTAACTTGTTCTAATAAGTTAAATGTCGCTGTTAGGTTTGATTGGAAATATATTTCAGGATGCGTGATGGACATGCGCACACCTGGTTGAGCAGCAAGGTGAATGACGGCATCAAATTGAATGCTGTCAAATACTTGTCCAATCTCCAACGTGTTCGATAAATCTATTTTTAGAAATTGAATGTCTTTGCTTTTACTCGCAATCCAGGTGTTGTTTTCTTTGGCTACCTCTATACCTAGTTCTTTTAAGCGGTCAAGTTTTAACTGAACTTTGTAATAGTCGTTAAGATTGTCAACGCCATATACTTGAAAGCCAACGGCATTTAGTTTTTTGGCCAAATGAAAGCCAATAAAACCGGCAATACCGGTAATGAGTATTTTTGGCTTAGAGTCTGCCATCCACTATAGACTTGTTCATTGTAGCTTTTACGTCATACACTACTGCGGTTTCATCTTTTATTTCGTCGAAATCTAAAGACTCAAATTCTTGATGGGCTACTGCGTTTATTATCGCTTTGAACTTTTTGTTCGGAAGTTCATTTACGATTTCAACACCGTATTCTGCCTTCACTTCTTTAAAATTAGCCCAAGGGTCATACACGGTCACTTTTCCACCAAAGCCTTGTAATTCTTCAATGATGTCTATCACGCGGGAGTTTCGAATATCCGGACAATTTTCCTTAAAGGTGATGCCAAGCACCAACATGTCCGAATCTTTGATTGAGATGTTTTTGGAGATCATCAATTTGACTACTTTATTGGCAACGAAAGCGCCAATATGTTCATTAACACGTCTTCCTGATTTAATAACCTCTGGGTAATAACCCAATTGTTCTGCCTTGTGTACCATGTAATAGGGGTCAACACCAATGCAGTGTCCACCAACTAAACCCGGTCGATACTTTAGGAAATTCCATTTTGTGCCTGCGGCTTCAATTACGTCGTTGGTGTCTATTCCTACACGGTCAAATATTAAAGCCAATTCATTTACGAATGAGATATTTAAATCTCGTTGACAATTCTCAACCACTTTAGCCGCCTCGGCTACTTTCATTGAAGGAGCTTTGTAGGTACCAGCGGTAATAATAGACTTGTATAGTTGGTCGACAACTTCTGCGATTTCAGGAGTCGAACCAGACGTGATTTTTTGAATTTTTGTGAGTGTATTAATCTTGTCTCCTGGATTGATTCGCTCTGGAGAGTAGCCGCAATAGAAGTCGTGGTTGAATTTTAAACCGCTTCCTGTTTCCAGTTCCGGTACACAAATCTCTTCAGTACACCCTGGGTAGGTAGTTGACTCATATATAACAATATCGTTTGGCTTAAGATACTTTGACACCGCTCTGCTAGAATAAATAAGCGGAGTAAGGTCAGGTCTCTTAAACTCATCTATTGGCGTTGGAACGGTGATGATGTAAAAATTTGCGTCAGCAATGTCTGCACCATCACATGAGCAATAGAGTCCTTTGTCGGTAGGCAATCTTTGGGTCAAAACCGAAGAAAGTTCGTCTTCCTCTACTTCAAGTGTATGGTCTTTACCACCCATCAATTCGCCTACTCGCGATTCATTAATGTCGTAACCGATTACAGGGTATTGCTTGGCAAATTCTAGAGCCAAGGGAAGACCAACATAGCCTAGTCCAATTACCGCAATTTTTGTGTTTGATAAATCTTTTGTATTCAAAATAGTATTGTCTGTGCCCAAGGAATAAAGCTTCGCCACCTCACTCACAGGGTGAGTGTAATTTTTACGAATCCACAAAGTTAAGCGCTGAAGGTCGGTAATAGTAGTCTTTTTGATGTTTTTTTAGACAAGACACGCACAATTTAAACTGCTGATTTTAAAATGATTGACATAAAAAAACCGCAGATTATTATCTGCGGTTTTAAAGGCATTATTAAGCTAATCGATTTGTTCGTTTAGCTTATTTTTTGGCTGTTTTCTATATTCCTTGAAACAGTGTCAATTATCATTTAGTGTATACCTTTCATTAATCGATTCAGTACCGGCGATAATAGTAACAACGCTACAGCAGATCCAAGCATCAAATACGTAATGAATGGATATAGTTCAAATTGATAGGTATGTAAGATACTCTCTAAAGTCGCTGCCAAGTAATTACCTAGTGCAAAACTGGCCATCCAAACACCCATCATAATCGATGTGATTTTCGAAGGTGACAGCTTTGTGATCATAGATAAGCCAATAGGGGAGAGCATAAGCTCGCCTAAAGTCAAAATCACATATACAGCAACAAGCCACATCGGGCTTATCAAGGTTCCACCTGCAGCAAGGTTTGACGCCATGGTCATGATATAGAAAGCCAAAGCACCTAATAGCAAGCCAATCGCAAACTTTACCGGTGTTCTTGGGTTCTTTTTTAATGCCGAAAGTTTTATCCATAACATCGAAAACAAAGGAGCAAAAAGAACTATCGCAATGGGGTTGATGTTTTGAAACCAAGTTGTCGGTATTTCCCAAGAACCAATCATTCTGTTTGTGTTCTCTTCAGCAAATAGGTTAAAAGTACCTCCGGCTTGTTCAAATCCAGCCCAAAAGACGATGTTAAACATGGCCAAGACCAGAATAACAAAAACCCTCGACCATTCCGTTTTACCTTCCGTCCCTTTAAATATGGAGAGCGCCAAGAATAATAATCCACCAAGTCCGATGACCCATGTAATTATCGTTTGTGCTATTTCAGGCAAACTGCCGATTCCTTTAATTACAAACAGAACCAGTACGAAATTTATGATGGTATACAGGATGATATCCATCCAGTCTTTTCTGATGAGTTCGGTTTGACCTTCTTTTCTATTTGGAGGTAAACCAAGACCATCAAGCGTTGAACGTCTTGCATAGAACCATATTGTACCTATAAGCATTCCAACACCAGCGGCAGCAAAACCCCATGGCCAGCCTACTTTTTCTCCAAGCGTTCCTGCGATAAAGGGAGATAAAAATGCCCCAATATTGATACCCATATAGAATATGGTAAAACCACCATCTTTTCTTGGATCATCATTGTCATACAAATCACCAACGATCGTAGAGATATTTGGCTTAAAGAAACCATTACCAAGAATTAATGTTCCTAATCCGAGGTAAAAGAGTGTTAGACGCATGCCTTCGGCATCGAGTGATTGCATACCACTACCGGCCAAAAGGAACTGGCCAATGGCCATAGTAAACGCACCGATAAAAATAGACTTACGTTGCCCTATCACTTTGTCTGCAAACCAACCACCTATGATAGGGGTCAGATACACTAGACCAGTAAATATACCGTAGATTTTAAGAGACTCCGCTCTGTCCATTCCGAAACCACCGTTTATCAACTCTGCCGTTAAATACAGGGTTAACAATGCACGCATTCCGTAATAGCTAAACCGTTCCCACATTTCTGTGAAGAACAAAGAGTATAAGCCCTTTGGATGCCCTTTAATATTATCGGGAAGCGCGTCGTCTTTATATTCTTCTAAAATTTCTTCTTCGCTCATAAATTTCTGTTTTTAATTTTTGTAAAAATAGACGTTGTACTTAGAAAAACAAGATTACAGGTTTTCTAATATGAAGTTGGTCATTCGTGTGAATAAATGCAAACGGGTGTACCCACCAGAAATGCCATGATTTTTGTTTGGATAAAACTCAGAATCAAATGGAATGTTTTGATGAATCATCTTATTGACCATTTCTGCAGTGTTTTGAAAATGAACATTGTCGTCTCCTGTACCGTGTATCAACAGGTATTTCCCTTTTAATTTTTCGACATGGTTTATAGGTGAGTTATTGTCATATCCGTCGGCATTTTCTTGCGGGGTTCTCATATACCGTTCGGTGTAAATATTGTCGTAATAACGCCAGTTAGTTACCGGGGCAACGGCGATAGCCGCTTTAAACACATCGGCACCTTTAGTAAGGCACAAGCTACTCATGTATCCGCCATAGCTCCATCCCCATATACCAATTCTTGAGGCATCGATAAAACTCATTTTTCCAAAATACTTTGCTGCGGCAATTTGGTCTTCGGTCTCATATTTTCCTAATTGCAAGTAGGTCATTTTCTTAAAGGCAGCGCCTCTTGCTCCAGTGCCTCTATTGTCAACTACTGCAATGATATATCCATGCTCATTGGCTAACATTTGGTGCCAAAAGTAATTGTGCCATAACCAGTTGTCTTTTACTTGTTGGGATCCTGGTCCACCATATACAAACATCAAAAGGGGGTATTGTTTAGACGAGTCAAAATCTGCTGGTTTTATGGTGTAAGAGTTCAAACTCACACCATTTTCTAAGTCAATATTTTCAAAGGCTATAGGGCCAAGTTTATATTCAGCTAACTTGGTTTTATACGCAGCGTTATCCTCCAACAGGCGCACTGTTTCTCCATTATTGTTGTTGATGCTATACACATGAGGTGTTGCAGCAGTATTGTATGTATGGAAGAATGTGGAGTAATCGTTGCTAAATACGGCACGGTGAGTGCCTTTACCTGTTGTAAGTTGTTTTTTGTTCTTTCCTGAAATGTCGACAGCATAGACGTGCCTTTCCATAGGCGATACCTCGGTACTAGAAAAGTATACTTTCCCATTCTTTTCGTCTACACCCAGCAATTGGTCAACTTCCCATTCTCCGCGTGTAATTATGCCTACTTGTGGCCCGTCCACTTTGTGCAGATACAAGTGCCAAAAACCAGACCTTTCACTTTTAATAACAAAATGCTCTTTATCGTCTAAAAAGATAATGTCGTCAGTAATGTCTACATAGTGTTTGTCTTTTTCTTCAAGACTCACATTTACTTCTCGGGTTTTAGCGTCAATCAATAGCATTTCCCAGTGGTTTTGGTGCCTGTTTAACCTTTGTAAGGTAAGCTTGTTAGGGTCTTTTGTCCACTTAATTCGAGGGATGTATTGATCGTTTTGACTTCCAATTTCTAGTTTTTTACCCTTGTTTTTAAGGTTCGTGATATATACATCTACAGTTGAGTTGGCTTCACCTGCTTTAGGGTATTTGAACTTATTGTGATTGGGGTATAAGTTCCCGTAAACTTCCATGTCCCATTCGTTTACATGACTTTCATCAAATTTGTAATACGCAATTTGGGTGCCGTCAGCATTCCATTCGTAGCCACGTGACATACCAAATTCTTCTTCGTATACCCAGTCAACAGCGCCATTTATTATGGCATTATGCGACCCATCTTTAGTAAGTCTTTTGGTTTTGTTCTTCTTTAAATCTTTGACATACAAGTTGTTATCCAACACATATGCGACCTTAGTTGATTGTGGATTGAATGTAGCATACCTAATTTTTTCATCAGCAACCTTACTAAGTTTGTTCGTAGACTTATCCCAAATAAGATAGTTCGATTTTGAAGAATGCCGATAAATGGATTGGGTGTTTACTGGGATTAGCGCTTTTGTCTCATCAGCATTAAATGTGAAGCTTCCGAAGGCAAAATATTGCATACCATTAGCGGCTGCAATTTTACTTCCATCGATAACAATGCCAGTTTTTTCTCCTGTGGTATATAAGTATCGAACAACTTGAGAATTGCCATCAGCATCTTTTTCCATTTTGACATACGATTTACCGTCATTTAGATTGATAAATCCACTTATCATTTTGGGGTAGAATACACCACTTGCCCAAATATCGTTTAGCGTAATTGGCTTCTGTGCAATTGCGCTAGAGGCCATTAGAAAAAGAGATAAAGTATAGATAATAGATTGTCTAATCATGCTTCTTATTTTGTTGTTCAATAATACGTATTTTGTGATGCGATAATAATTAATTCGATTACGGTACTAAAATTATATTTAAACTTTGAATTTACTGCATGACTTAAAAAATCTATTGGGCGAAGAAGTCGTTTATTTCGATGACGATAATTTAATTCGATACGGGCACGATGAGACCGAAGATTTTGTATTTCAACCAGACGTTGTAGTCAAACCCAAAGACGTCGATCAACTTAGTCGATTGATGGAATACTGTAATAGTAATCAAATACCCGTTACACCACGTGGGGCAGGGACAGGATTAAGCGGAGCAAGCTTACCAATAAACAAAGGTGTTTTGGTGTCAATGGAAAACTTTAATCGAATTCTAGACATCGACGAATCCAATATGCAGGCCACTGTTGAAAGCGGTGTTATCAACCACAATTTAAGAGAAGCCGTTGAAAACAGAGGACTTTTCTATCCACCAGATCCGGCGAGCAAAGGCTCGTGCTTCATCGGAGGGAATGTAGCGCATAATAGTGGTGGACCTAAAGCAGTAAAATATGGAGTAACGAAAGATTATATACTAAATCTGGAGGTTGTTTTACCCTCGGGGGAGGTCGTTTGGACAGGAGCAAATACACTGAAAAACTCTACCGGATATAACCTTACACAGTTGTTTATTGGCAGTGAAGGCACGTTAGGTATTGTAACCAAAGTTGTGGTCAGACTTTTAGCCAAACCCAAACATAATTTGTTGTTGTGGGCCAATGTTGCTAAAGCCACCACGGCGTGTAGAGCAGTTTCCGATATAATGAAATCAGGTGTTGTTCCTTCTGGTATGGAGCTTATGGAGCGCAAAGGAATTGATTTGGCTTGTGATAAACTTGGTTTTAATAACCCGATGGTAAGCGGGAGTGAAGCCGCCATAATGATTGAGGCCGATGGTGATAACATGGATCAACTGTATGCGGATTGCGAATCTATAAGTGAGTTATTAGAACATCATGGCATCGATTCAGTATTATTTGCAGATTCTGGCGAACAGAAAGAAGCTTGGTGGAGCATCAGACGCAGTATTGGTGAAGTGGTGAAAACTTACTCAACGTATAAAGAACAGGATACAGTTGTAAAGCGCAGTCATTTGGCTGATTTAATGGCTGGGGTGAAGGAAATAGGAGCAGAGTATGGTTTTGAATCCGTATGTTATGGACATGCGGGTGATGGAAACTTACACGTAAACATACTAAAGAATAATCTTACAGATGAACAATGGAATGGATCGCACTTAGAAGAAGGAATTAGAGAGATATTTAGACTGTGTAAGCGCCTGGGAGGCACTATTAGCGGTGAACATGGCATTGGTTATGTACAAAAAAAGTTCATGAACGAGGTTATGACCGAAAGCCATTTACAAATTATGCGTGGCATAAAACTAGCATTTGATCCAAATGGAATTATGAATCCGGGTAAGATATTTGATTGAATGTATAATTGACAATTAATAATGTACAATTGGAGCATTAGGACGCTTCGCTTTTGGCGATTGGTTGCTAGCAGTTGAAGGTGATTATAAATTAGATTGTCAATTTTGTGGTTAATTGAGAATTAAACAGTAAAAATTAAGAATTAAAAAAGGGTTGCAAAGCAACCCTTTTTTGTGCACCCGAAGGGATTACTCATTGCTTGTTATTTTTAATAAAGGCATTCGTGAATACATTTCGAACCCCAGGCCTTCGCGAGTCCGAATCCCAAATTCCTCCCAAAACAAAAGACCCCTGAATTTGTCTTCAGAGGTCTTATTTAGCAAGTGCACCCGAAGGGATTCGAACCCCTAACCGTCGGAGCCGAAATCCGATATTCTATCCAGTTGAACTACGGGAGCAATGTCTTGTGCAAATATAGTGTGATTCTATTTTTAATAACCCAATTTTTAATCAATCACGACAAGTTAATTCCTCTTAGAAAAGATGCTACATCCATCCTTTTTTTGCCTTCCAATTGAACCTCGTTTAGCTGAATTAATCCGTCTTGACAATAAAACCCTAGATAATCACTTCCGTTTGTAATGAAGTTTCCTGGATATCGAGCATGTTTTTCAGGAACGAACGTACATCGGTAAATCTTTAATATTTTGCCGTCGAGCACGGTTCTCGCGGTCGGGTAGGGGCTTAAACCACGAACACGATTGTAAATACTTGCACCTAGTTTGTCCCAGTCTATTTCACAAGTTGTTTTATATATTTTCGGTGCAGAGTGCATCTCGTCAGATAATGATTGCGGATGCTCCTCGATACGTTCTGTTCTTATAGCATCAATGGTCTCAACCACTATGTCGGCACCTGCAACCATCATGCGATCATGGAGTGTGCCGGCTGTTTCATTTTTATCGATGGATAGTTTGACCTGTTTCAGAACATCTCCAGTATCAATTTCATGTTTGAGTTTAAAAGTAGTTAACCCCGTTTCCTTTTCTCCGTTAATAATCGCCCAATTAATTGGTGCAGCACCTCGATAATTGGGAAGTAACGAAGCGTGTAGATTTATGGTACCAAATTTAGGCATATCCCAAACGGCTATAGGTAACATTCTAAATGCAATAACCACTTGTATATCAGCTCTTAAAGCTGCCAGTTCTTCTTGAAATTTTTCATTTTTAAGGTTTGTCGGTTGCAAGACCTTAAAATCATGTTTAAGTGCATATGCTTTTACGGCAGAGTGTTGAAGCTTCATTCCTCTTCCGCTTTTTCGATCAGGAGCAGTAATCACACCTACAATGTTGTATCCAGCGTTGTGAAGCGCTTGAAGACTTGGGACTGAAAATTCTGGTGTTCCAATGAACACAACACGCATATTCCCTCGTTCCATTACTTAATTCCCATGAAACATCGTTTCCATCGGATGCCGTCGAACTTCCGACTTTCGACTTGCTGACCATCCTTGGTTGTGAATTTCTTGACATCATGTCGAATAGACCACAGGACAAACCAAGCCTTGCCTACAACGTGATTTTCAGGTACAAACCCCCAAAAACGAGAGTCATAGCTATAATGTCTATTATCTCCCATCATGAAATAGTAATCCAACTCGAAGGTGTAATCAGTTATTTCTTCTTGACCCATGTAAAACTTGCCACCGCGTGTTGTAAAGTCAGGGTGGTTTTCGTACACCTGGATGAGTCTTTCATACATTTCGTAATTTCCTTTGGTCAACGTTACAGTTGCCCCTTTTTTAGGTACGTATAGAGGTCCATACCAATCTCTACTCCAACTGTGTTGTTTGCTAACAGGGAACAAGTTGCCGTCGTTTTGTCCAGGCCTATGTAAAACCGTGTCCACTGTGTTTACTAAGCTGTTATTCTGAACGTTAGGTCGGTTTCCGTCGTTTAATTGCATCAAATAAATTGTGGAATCACCATCCAATTCATAATCAGTAATATCTTGTTCTTTTAGAAACTTATTGCCCATCCCACCCATGGTGTTTTTACGCACCAAATAACTGAATTGACGCATAGGAGGTACGTCTTCTGGAGCTCCATTAATGTGAATCACACCACGCTTTACAGAAATAGAATCACCCGGGATTGCAACACACCTTTTTATATAATTCTCCTTTTTGTCTAACGGTCTGCCCAACCGTTCATCTGGCCAGTTAAAAACCACAACGTCTCCATTTTTAATTTTCCCGAAACCTGGTAGCCTATAGTACGGGAACTTTATAGCTTCAGAGTATGCCTTGGTATTTATCCATGGCATGGTATGATGAGCAAACGGAAAGCTTAAAGGCGTCATGGTTAGTCGTGTACCATAACTCATTTTATTAACGAATAAGAAATCACCAACGAGTAATGACTTTTCCATAGATGACGTTGGAATTTGATACAGCTCTATAAACATGCTTCGAATTACAGTTGCCGCTATAACGGCGAACATGATGGCATCCACCCATTCTCCTACACGATGTAAATGCCTGAAATTGTAACGATATACATAGTATCCCCAAACTGCCAATTCCCAAATGAGGAAAAATATAATACTTCCTACAACGGGTGCTTTTGCGGCAAAGAGTAAAATGCCAAGTATCAATAAGTTTAAAACGGTCCAGACGATTAAAACAATCTTCGTTCTTGTCCTAAATTCTTTAAATGTGTCTATAGGGTTAAAATTCATTTCAATTATAAGTTTAGTAAGTCGTTCATTGTGTATATGCCGGTTTTGTTAACCATAAATTCTGCTGCTTTAAGCGCGCCGGCTGCAAATCCTTGTCGACTATGTGCTGTATGTGTTATTTCGATTGAGTCTATGTCGTTTCCAAATTTTACGGTATGCGTTCCAGGTACATTTACTTCCCTGAACGAACGAACACTCAATTCTAGTTCATTGGAAATAGAGCCAATGCCATTTTCATGATGAACCCATTCGTTTTTTCTACCAAGTTGATTCAACATCTTTTCGGCAGTAGTAATTGCCGTACCACTAGGCGCATCTAGTTTTTGTGTGTGGTGTATTTCGTCTATACTAGGTTCGTACTCTGAATAGTCACTTAACAGTTTACTTGCTTGTTCTGTTATTTTCCAGAATAGGTTAACGCCGATACTGAAGTTTGTGGCTGTGAATAAGCCTCCTTGTTTTGATTCTGTATAGCTTTTAGCTTCTTCAAATTGATGGTACCAAGCCGTTGTTCCAACAACCACTGGGACGCCAGCGTCTCCGCACTTTTTTATATTGGTTAACGCAGAATCTGGAGTGCTAAACTCTATGGCTACATCTGCAGCCGCAAGCTCCTGAACCGTATAGGTGTCACTGTCTGTTTTTAAAACAATAGTATGGCCTTTGTTAACGGCAATTTGCTCAATTGCCTTCCCCATTTTACCGTATCCTAGCAGTGCTATCTTCATATCTAATGGTTGCAAATTTACATTATTAATGACTTCTATTACCGATGATTTTGGGTTGTATATTTGCCTCTATCAGATGAGAAAAATTGTAGTTATTGGGCTTCTTTGTTTAGTCCTGATTGGTAGCGTTTTGGCCTGGCTGGGTTACGCCTATGTTGTCAAGGATAATGTGGTGGATATACCTGAGGCCAATCATGACCTGTATATAGGGGCTGGATGGACATACGATTCTTTGTTAAACGGCTTGGACGCCATTTTGATTAGCAAAACATCGTTTGATCGGGTGGCTAAGGAAATGAACCTTCCAAATAAAATTAGACCTGGGAAATATGAAATAGTATGTGATTTAGGTAATCGAGATTTGATTAACATGTTACGCTCTGGCCAAACCAAAGACGTTAAAGTCATACTAACTGGAAGCATAGCACGCAATCAGATTTTTTCAAAAATTGCTGAACCATTAGAGATTGATTCACTGGACTTGATGAACATGTTCAAAAATGATTCTCTTGTTGAAAGTTTGGGTTACAATACTGAAAGTTGGCCATGTTTATTTATTGCAAACACCTATTTTTTTAATTGGGCAACAGCGGCAGACCAGGTTGTTCAGCGGTTTGTAACAGAACACTTAGCCTTTTGGGACGATGAAAGATCTACTAAAGCACAAGAAATTGATTTAACGCCCAATGAGGTAGTTATTTTAGCCAGTATTGTTGATTCTGAAACGATGATGGATACCGAAATGCCCATGATTGCTGGGGTATATTTAAATCGCCTGCAGCAGAATTGGCCGTTAGGGGCTGATCCTACGATTCGTTATTTGATAAACGAAGAAGGCCGCCAACGAGTACTGTACAAAGATTTGGAAGTTGAGAGCCCGTATAACACGTATAAAAATTTAGGGTTACCACCGGGCCCAATTTTATTGCCAAGTACCAAGGCGATTGACGCGGTATTAAATGCAGCGAATACAGAATTTATGTTCTTTTGTGCAAAGGCAGATTTTTCTGGGTATCATTCCTTTGCGAAAACCAATGCGCAGCATGAACGCAACCGGTCTGCCTATCGACGTGCATTAAATCAACGCGGAATAATGCGTTAACCTCTAATATGCAAGTTGCGATTGTAGAACCCTTCTATTCTGGATCCCACAAAACTTGGGTAGATGCTTTATGTACATTTCTTTCGGAAGACTGCATCACATTTACACTGCCTGGCAGACATTGGAAATGGCGCATGGGAGCTGGCGCTATTCAACTCGCACAGGAGGTTAACCAATCTAGTATACAAATTGATGTTTTCTTGGTTACAGACATGCTGGATGTAGCCGTGTTTAAATCACTATTACTTCCGCAATACCGTTCCGTAAAAATTATTCTATATATGCACGAGAACCAGGTGGTTTATCCTTTTCAAACCTCGGATTCTGATAAAAATAGAGACCTTCATTACGGCCTAATAAACTATAAATCAATGCTTGCAGCAGATTGGGTGTGGTTTAATTCGAAGTTTCATCGAGATATTTGGTTTTCGGAGTTGGAGGTCTTTTTAAAACTATTTCCGGATGCAGCATTTCACGTCAAAGAAGCGAATAGATGTAGATTGAAGTCCAAAATAATTCCGTTAGGCATCGACACAGAAACAATTGATTCGAATAGAATGGATAAGGACCTCACTCCCTCAATATTGTGGAATCACCGATGGGAACATGATAAAAATCCAGATTTGTTTTTTAACACGCTGATGCGGTTAAGCGACGAGGGGTATACGTTCGATTTATATGTAACAGGAGAAAAATACAGTAAGAGCCCGAGCGTTTTTAGCAAGGCCGAAAATCAACTAGAACGGCACATCAAACACTGGGGTTTTGTTGCAGACAGAAAAACGTATTACGAAATATTATGGCGGTGCAACATTCTTCCTGTCACCGCAAATCAAGAATTTTTTGGATTAAGTGTGTTAGAGGCCATTTACTGTGGGGTACAACCTTTGTTGCCTAATCGATTGTCTTACAGCGACCTATATGCAAAATTGGACGTGTTTTATTCATCAGACGACGCCTTTTATGATACTTTAAAAGGTTCAGTCTCAAATTACAAAGCACATACGTATCGTTCAGAAGTGACAAATTACGGCTGGAAGTCTGTGGCTAAAACCTATGATAAGGAGTTGATTAAAGTGCAACAGTAAAGTGCTGCTTGTCAACACCTTTACGAATAAAGACAACACCGAAATGAAAGCAATCTAGGCTTAATGAAACACGGTCGTCTGCTTTAATTTGGTTCCAAGCATTTGTCATTCCTTGAGACCAATAAATGTCATCAAATATGATACAACCATTTGGTGATAAGTGACTTACGATTTGATTGAAATAATCCATCGTCCTGGTTTCTTGGTGGTTTCCATCAACAAAAACGAAGTCAACTTCCCCAAGTTCTTTAAGAATTGAGGGCAAGTGTTTATCAAATGTGCCAACTCTGATGTTACCAAAAAAGCCCAATTCACTCAAATTGGCAGAGGCGATTTCTGCAATTTCTTTGGCGCCTTCGATTGTGGTGAATGTTGTATTTGGAGAGGCTGAAACCATATAGGCATAGCTGATGCCTAACGATGTGCCTAATTCAAGACCAATGCTCGGTTTTAAATAGGTGACCATTTTAGCAAGTGTTTCGCACTGCTTTCTAGCTTTGGCCGATGTTTTGGCTATTTCTGCAACTGTACGTGTTCGGTCAATACCATTCGATCCGTAATCTTTAAACGTAATGACACGTTTGTCTTTGCGCAATTTATTGCGCAGCTGTTCAATAGATTTATACGTGGAAGAGTCTAGTTCTGAGGTCTTTACATGTTTTGCAAAATCAAATATGAAGGGACTATGAATTGACCTCCATGATTTTGCCCCTACCAAAAAGTTGGCATACAGCCTAAGCCGTTTTAAAATCGAATATGGTTTATGAGTTACCTGCATTTTCGGCTGCAGGCTTTTCATTCACTGACTTTATTACTTTGAGTTCAGCCTTTAATCTCGCCAATTGATCTTTCGTTTTTTCGATTTTCTCAGCAATTTCATCTTTCAACTTCTGAGCACCTTTTGAGCGGCCAAAGAACTCCATATTGTTTTCTAGTGTAGATATTTCACTAGATAAGAACGACATTTTCTTTTTGATTTTAAAGGCCTCATCTTTCAACTTCTGATTACCTGATGGCAATTGTGATAGGTTTGAGTAATGTGCCTTTATCTGACCTTGTTTCAAGCTCTGACGGTCTAACTTAAACTTGTTAAATACATCGTCTGAAACTTTGCGGTACCGGTTGTCAATGTCTTTTTTCTTTTTAATAGGTACAAAACCAACCTGATTCCATTCTTTCTGAATGGCTTTTAGGTCGTTTAAAATCGACTCTGACGTACTGGTTTTGAGTAAGCTGCTAAGCTTAACGATTAACGACTCCTTTGTTTCTAGGTTTTGGACTTCTTCTTCTTTTTTGCCTTCGAAAGCCTTTTGTTTTTTCTCAAAAAACTCATCACAAGCAGCTCTGAAACGTTTCCAAATGGCATTTGATACTTTGTCGGGCACTGGACCAACTTCTTTCCATTCACGTTGCAATTTCTTGAGTTCGTTCGTGGCAAAGTTTAAATCTTCACTGTCTTTTACTTCTTCAGCACGTTTGCAGATATCTTCTTTAATGATAAGGTTGGCCTTACGTTCATTATTTATTTGCTTGAAAAATGCGCTTTTGTTATCATAAAAGTTGTTGAATGACTTTCGGAATGCTTTCCAAACCACTTCATTTTTTGATCGTGGAACAGGACCTATTTTTTTCCAGTCTTCCATCAGGCTATCTAACGAAGCAGCCTTTTCTTTCCAGTCTTTTACTTTCTTGGCACTGGTTTGTGCAATTAAACTTGCTTTTTCAACCAGTACTTCTTTAAGTTCTAAATTTTTATTTCTTTCACCTTCAAGTGCATCAAAAACAGCTTTTTTCTGTTCGTATACTTTGTCGCAGGCTTCTCGGAAACGTTCCCAAATTTCTTTGTTGAACTCACGAGGAACGGGCCCCGTATTTCTAAATTCTTCCTGGTATTTGTTAAGCAAAATAAAGCTCTTTTTTAAAGAGTTTTCGGTACTTAACGCATCCACTTTTTTGGTAAGGTCGATCTTAACTTCAAGGTTCTTTTTTCGATCTAACTCCTTAAGCTCTATATTGATAGAGTGATTGTCGTAAAATTTGTCAAGTAAAAAATGGTACGAATCCCATAGCGCCTGAACTTTGTCTGCTGGTAGAACTCTAATGCCACGCCATTCTTGTTGCAACGCCTTCACATCATCCAAACTTTTTTCCGTTTCGTCAGATTCTGTTATGGTTCTTAACTGCTCGAGCAGCGCTTCTTTTTTCTTGAAATTTTTAATCTTTTCTTCTTCAATTCTTTGTCTCTCTTCGAGCCTAGCATTCTTAGCTAAATTGAAAACGTCTTTAAATCTATCTCTATACGAAGCATCGTCATGACTAAATGCTTCAGCCTCATTGCCAGCTTCTATATGTGCTTGTAAGGCTTGTTTTTTTTCTGATCGAAGTAAATCATTGAAAATCGATCTGATTTGTTTCAAGCGATTAAATGCATCTCTAGTGGTGAGCTTTTGTGTTGACTCAATCGCAAGTGCTAAAAGTTGATCTTTATCTAAGTTTTCTAGATCTAGATTTAAATCAATTTCAGTCTCTGATGCTTCATCATCATCATCGTCATCTGCTTCACTTTCGTCCTCTGATTCGGGTTCTGTAGTATCCGAATCAATTGTTTTTGACACCTCAGGTTTGGCAGGTTCCGATTCTTCTGTTGTTTTATCTTCAACAGAAGACGTTACTGATTCACTTTTTGGATCAGCTTCAACACTAGCATTGGTTAGACCTTCGGTATTTGTTTCACCGTTAGATTCTGTATTGTGCGGAGTAGGGTTTAGATCAGTAGATTCAACATTTTCGATAGTTGAATCATTGTCTAATTTAGGTAGCTCTTCTTGAGACATGATATTTCTTTGCTTCTCTTTTAAACGCTGCAAAAATGGTACTTTTGAGATGAAAAGCAAACAGCTGTGATGTAATATGAACAAAGGCTGATGTAATAAGCATGTACACGCCAATTTAAGGCGTAAAAACAACAATAAACGAACGAGTTTTAGTGAAGTAGAATGGATATTAAGATTATTGAATGTCCACGTGATGCAATGCAAGGTTTGGAGTGGTTCGTTCCAACACAAACCAAAATCGAATATATCAATGCGCTGCTAAAGGTGGGATACCATACGTTGGATTGCGGAAGTTTTGTTTCGCCTAAAGCTATTCCCCAAATGCGCGATACGCAAAAAGTCCTTGATTCGATTGACGAAAGTGATTCGCGACTTTCCGTCATTGTAGCAAATAAACGTGGGATTGAAGATGCCGTAAAACACGAACGGGTTGATTTTTTAGGATTTCCTTTCTCTGTTTCTGAAACCTTTCAGCAACGAAATACCAATTCTTCCGTTGCCGATAGTCTGGAGGTTGTGAAATACTTAGTAGATTACGCTGGCGAGCATAACAAAGAAGTTGTTATATATATATCAATGGGATTCGGTAATAATTACGGAGATTATTGGGGACCTGAGATTGTTGAAGAGTGGGTAGGTAAAATTGCCGACCTTGGGGTAGATTCATTCTCGATTAGTGACACTGTTGGCGTTTCAAATGCAGACTCAATTCAATCTGTATTCAAACAATTAAATGCTAGTTTCCCTAATCCCGAATTCGGAGCACATTTTCATACCCGGGCTGACGATTGGGAGGAAAAAGTGGATGCAGCATGGCGAAACGGTTGTAGGCGGTTTGATGGGGCCATCAAAGGTTTTGGCGGCTGTCCGATGGCAGAAGACCATTTAGTTGGTAACATGCCGACCGAAAATTTGATTCAATATCTTGACAACAATGGCGTATCACATGGTTTAGATGTAAAACGATTCAACGATGCCATGAAGATGGCGAATAACATATTTGGATAAAGAAAAGAACATATGAAGCACTTAGTTTTTATTGCCGTGTTAGTTGCACAAACATCTATGTCGCAAGCTCAGGTAACTTCTGTAGCACCAGTGACATTGAATATGAGTCAAGGGATTCAGAGTGGTTTTAAAGTTTTGATTCCTGAAGTTGAGGCGAAAGAAGCACAACGGGCCTGGGAGAAATTAATGAAACAATATGGCGGGAAAACACTAAAAGTGCCAAAATCAAGTGACTTGGTTAGTTCAAATGTGCTTATACCTTGCTGTAGAAGACACGGCTATTCACGTATTTTCGAATTTTAATAGTACGCCCGATGGTGTTTATTTAAGTGTGTTTTTGAAGTCTGGAAATCAGTATTACCATTATAATTCAGATAAAAGCCCAGCGATTCAATCGCTGCTTAAAAAGTTCGCTACGAGCACCGCCTTCGACGCCGTGTCTAAACGTTTAGATCGAGAGTCAAAAGAGTTAGACAAATTAGAACGGGAGAAAAGGAATTTGGTTAAGGATAAGGAAACCTATGAGAAGGAAATTAAACGAGCCAAAGAAACCATCGAAAAACGTGAAAAGGACTTGGTTGAGAATGCAGATGCTCAAAGGAAAAAACAATCGTCCATCATTGAGAAAAAGAAAATGATTAATAAGACTAAAGTGGAATTGGGTAAATACGAGAAATGAATCTAGGTTTTGGAATGTTTTGACTACAAGGAACCACGCCATTTCTTCGCTTAGGGTTTATCAACCCTATAACCCGCTCCTACTTTTTGGGCTCAAAAAGTAGGCAAAAACGCTTAACACAAATATGCTATCCTCCCGCCCTTTATGACGATAAACAAAATCTAATACATGAGAGTCCGCCTTCAGCGAACAAATGCAAGCGCATTTATTGATTTTGTAATTCCTCATCAATTCACCCAGCAGCCGGCTCGCATTTCTGTTGTGCCTATTCTCAACTGCGTCGTTATGATAATCAATTAAAATTCGAAGCGGTGTTGCCAAAAATAATCGGCGATGTGTGATGGCGGGTTTTGGTGGCCTTGATGAGGAGGTGGAAGTGCGCGCACCAAAACGAAGGGCATATTATTTTTAGAGTTTTTCTTGTTTCGTTCTTTTGGCTCAAAAGAATGAAAATCGGTTATAGGCTGATAAGCCTAAACTGTGATAAGCCATTCATAGAATTCTGAGAAGAGTTTAGTAGTTGTAAAGCAAGACAATCTCAACCAAAAGGTCAGGATTTGCTTGATATCTAGAGCGGATTGCTCCGCCATCCGATGTGCGATTTTGTTGGTTTACAAGCAAATCCAGCCTACCTATCGGTAGCCTCTGTCTTTTTTGTTTTCACCTTCTCTTAGGAGGGAGCTCCAATCGAGTTAAAAACAAAAAATCCCGACCAGTTTGGTCAGGATTTACTTGAGGTCTCGAGCGGATTGCTCCGCCATCCGGTGAACGATTAATTAGGTGTACAAGCAAATCCAGTCTACCTGTCGGTAGCCTTTGTCTTTTTCGTTTTCACCTTCTCTTAGGAGCGAGCTCCAATCGAGGTAAAAACAAAAAATCCCGACCAGTTTGGTCAGGATTTACTTGAGGTCTCGAGCGGATTCGAACCGCTGTGGAAGCTTTTGCAGAGCTCTGCCTAGCCACTCGGCCACGAGACCATTAGAATAAAGAAACGCAAAGCTAAAACTTTTGTTTTCTTTTTTTTAACAAAAACTATAATTGTTTTCGAGCCAGTCTGTTAGAGGTAATTGTCCACTAAATATAGCATTCCATCCAAACCCAGTTTCTTAGGCCGTCTTTACGTTGTATTTTCGCAGCCTTAAAATCGTATAAACGATAAACTATGACAGGATTAATTATGGCCGGACAGCTAATTTTAGCATTGGCCATCTTAGTAACTTTTCACGAATTAGGACATTACTTAGCTGCACGAGCCTTCGGTATCAAAGTAGAAAAGTTCTATTTGTTTTTTGATGCGTGGGGTAAGAAGTTATTTAGCTTCAAAAAAGGAGACACGGAATACGGAATTGGTTGGTTGCCAATAGGAGGATATGTAAAGATTGCAGGAATGATTGACGAATCTGTCGACACAGAGCAACTTAAAACAGAACCTCAGCCGTGGGAATTTAGAAGTAAACCCGCTTGGCAACGCTTCATCGTAATGATTGGAGGAATTGTCATGAATTTGATTCTAGGATTTTTATTCTATGTTTTGGTCCTTAAAGGGTACGAGAAAAATTTTGTAACCATTGATACGGTTAATCAAGATGGCATCTTAGTTGGAGAACTGGCGCATGATCTTGGTTTCCGTGATGGAGACAAACTGGTTTCGTTGAATGGTAACGAATACGAGCGATTTGTTGACTTTGTAACGTACGAAGCGGTTTTTGGCGGAGAGATGGTTATCGAACGAGAAGGAGAGCAAAAAAAGATAGAAATTCCAGGTAATCTGTTTAAGCAGTTATCACGGTCTAAAGGATTGTTTATAGATTCTAAGAGTCAAGTGTTTTTAAAGGAAGACCCTAAAGAAGGGGGAGGAGCGTTTGATGCGGGATTGCAAAAAGGCGACCGAATTACGTCTATTAATGATACTGTGGTTCAGAGTTTTACGCACTTTACTAAAATGCTAAAAGCGAATAAAGGCGGGGAGATTTCGATTGATTATTTGCGAGGCGAAGCGTCTACCAATGTAAAGGCAAGTATAGATACCAATGGCATTTTAGGATTTAAACCAAAAATTGCACGTTACCCAGACAGCCGTATGAAATACACATTAGGGTCTGCCATCTCATATTCTTGGAAAGAGAGTTGGGAGGCGGTGTATTATAACGCGTTGGGTTTGGTTAAAATGGCACAAGGTGACGTTCCAGTTAAGGAGGTTAAAAGTGTAATTGGCATGGCTGAATTTTTTGGCGGTACTTGGGACTGGGGTTGGTTTTGGCGCATGACAGCGATGATCTCGTTGGCATTGGCATTTATGAATGCACTACCCATACCTGCTTTAGACGGAGGTCATATGATGTTTTTAACATACGAAATGATTGTTGGAAAGCCCGCACCAGAAAGAGTTCTATTAGTTGCCCAATACATCGGTATGGGAATCTTGTTAACGCTAATGGCCCTTACGATGGGTAACGATATCTGGCAAATTATTAAATCCAAGTTTTTATAACATTGGAAGCCAATTATTTTGATCACTTTGGCATAACAATCTCATTTGTTGTAGATGCTGAAAAGCTAAGAAAGCAATATCTTAAGTTTGCAAAAATGAATCATCCGGATTTTGCAGCTGGCGATGATGCGGCCTATGAGCAAGCATTGATGCAAACCTCAATAAATAACCAAGCCTATAAAACATTGTCTGAGAGCAGTGAACGAATACCTTATGTACTGGGTTTGTTAGGCCATTCAGTAAGCCATGATGATAAGTTGCCTCCGACGTTCTTAATGGAAATGATGGAGTGGAATGAGCGCATCATGGATGTTGGTATGTCGGATGATAAGGACGGTTTAAATCAAGTCACGGCAGATTTTGAGAAGTTGGAAGCCGAATTTGAAACGCAATTGGAAGCACTTCTTTCTGGCTATGAGCCATCCAAAGAAGAGTCTCTATTACAAGAAATAAAAGAATCTTATTTACAACGAAAATATCTGTTGCGTATACGGGATTCAATAAATAAATTTGCACGCCTTTAAAAAGGTACTACCAAGTCAAATTGCCCAGGTGGCGGAATTGGTAGACGCGTTGGTCTCAAACACCAATGTCTTCGGACGTGCCGGTTCGAGCCCGGCCCTGGGTACAACTATCAGAATGAGTTTGGGTGTGAGTACGAAAATTACTCATTCTCAAACTCAAACTGAATCTCACACTGACCAGACTGGTTATTTATCAGAAACGCAATTTTCAATAGTTAATGCGAGGAAGTTTACACTCGATATAGGAAATCTTATCCTTTGCCAAATGCTGGAGCACATCAATCTGAAGTAGATGTATCTGCGCTTAAACCGGGGGTATATTTGTGTAAAATGCTGGTTGGAAGAGATTTAGTAGTTCAAAGAATTGTTGTTGCACAGTAAGTAACTACCGTCAGATTGTATGGTGTTTGTTTTATCTATCAACAGTATACCATAAAAGCCACGTAAAAGGTCAAGTGACTAATCTCAACATGAACAGGTTATTGTGATTAGGTTTGTGATGTATCTCATGCATTCTGAATCAACATGCCTTTCTACTAAATACTTCATCCTCAAGCATATTTGCGTTTCTTTGCACCAATGGCAAGAATTATAGCAATTGATTTCGGAATGCGTCGTGTGGGCATTGCTTCCACAGACCCACTTCAGATAATTGCCAGCCCTCTGACAACTGTCAGCAATAAAGAAGCAGTAGATTATATTCACGATTTCTGTAATAAAGAAGAAGTTGAAACAATTGTGGTTGGACAGCCGTTTAGAATGTCTGGGGAACTGTCAGACGTGGAGTCAGAGATACTGAAATTTATCGATAAGCTGAAGGAAAAGTTACCCAATATGCCCTTTGCACGTTGTGATGAGCGGTACACCTCTAAAATGGCTATGCAGGCACTGATTGACAGCGGAGTGAAAAAGAAACAACGACGCGACAAATCATTGTTGGATTCCACGAGTGCAAGTTTAATTTTGCAGGATTATTTAGAGAATAGAATATGATTCTACCCATTCGTGCTTTTGGTGATGGTGTTTTACGCAAAATGTGTAAGCCTATTGACAGTGATTACCCTGATTTGAATCTGCTGGTTGAAAACATGATGGAAACCATGGATGCATCAAACGGGGTAGGTCTTGCAGCCCCACAAATTGGAAAAGATATTCGGTTATTTGTTATCGATAGTACGCATATGTACGACGAAGAAGCTGACGGGCAACGCAGGGTGTTCATAAATGCAGAAATGTTAGACGAATATGATGATGCTTGGACCTTCGAAGAGGGATGCTTGAGCATACCACATATTAGAGAAAATGTGGACCGAAACGCAAGCATTAAGATTAGATTTCAGGACCTTGATTTTAATACCTATGAGGAAACATTTGATGGGATGACTGCACGTGTGATTCAACATGAGTACGACCACATCGAAGGTGTATTATTCATTGACCATATTTCGGCTCTAAAACGCAGGCTTATAAAGGGCAAATTGACAGACATTAGCAAGGGTAATATTTCTGTTGATTACAGGATGAAATTTCCTAAAAAATAAGCCTTGAAATCACTACTGGTTTTTCGACCTTTAAACCTCCTGATTGTTGCAGTTCTGCAATTGGTGACCTATCATTTTATAGATTTTAATCACCCACCTATCAACAAGACAATTGTGCTGTTAATTGCAGCTTCGCTGTGTGTTACAGCCGGTGGTTATTTGTTTAATGATTGGATGGATCAGTCTGCAGATCTGATTAATAAACCAGAAAAACAGTACGTTTCCAGTTGGTCGAAGGGTAGTTTTTGGATTGCCTATGTGTGCTTAACGGCGTTAGGACTTGGCTTGAGTTTTATTGTGTCAATAGACCTCTTCTACTACTATTTGCTCGTGGTGTTGATCCTTGTATTTTACAGTTTGTGGCTTAAACGACTTCCGTTAATTGGAAATTTCACGGTCAGCCTTTTGGCGGCTTTTAGCGTTTATGTAGTCTATTTAATTTTTAAGTCACAGGATTATAAACTGATTATCTTTTATGCCGGTTTTGCTGCTTTGGTAACGTACATCAGAGAGATTGTAAAAGACATGGAAGACATTGATGGAGATTCTAGTGCTGGTTATAAGACCTTCCCAGTGCTTGCAGGATTAGGTCAAAGCAAAACGATTGCGATGATTACTATTGTATTTGTGTTGGTTTCCTACGGTAATCTATTGCTGCAATGGACGATGAATCAATTTAAGATGCCAATTCTTGGTGTCGTATTGGTGTACCATGTTTTATGCGTGGTAGTTCCAATGATAATACTGCTGTATTTAACGTATAAATCTAGAGTAAAATCAGACTTCACCCGGCTTAGTGCTATTGTAAAGTACATAATGGCAACGGGTTTGATGTCGATGGTTTTTTATTGATTTTTTCCTTGATTGTTTATTGCTTAAGGCTTCCGCCCTATAACCCGATTTCATTTTTTCCTTGATGAAAAAACGAAACAAAAAAATCAAGACTTCTGAACTTTTCTTTGAACTCTACGAAAGTCTTTTCTTCCCCGCAGCCAAAGCCGCTTCGCTTTCCTGCCTGCTTAACGCAAGGCCAGTACACATAAGCCTTTCTCGATTTCTACAGAAAACTGCAAAGGTCATCTTAAATCATGCATAAATCAATGAGCCATGACCCACCAAAAATGCGGGGGACGCGTTGGCCACTGTTGGGGAGCATGTTTTTGGGAAGACTTTTTGTTTCGTTTTTGGTCTCAAAAATGAAAATCGGTTATAGGCTGATAAGCCTAATGGAAGAAA
>JAIBDD010000042.1 GCA_024679565.1 Bacteroidota bacterium
ACATTGTTAATTGTTAATCGTTAATTGTTAATCGTTAATTGTTAATCGTTAATTGTTAATCGTTAATTGTTAATCGTTAATTGTTAATTATCAATTGTCAATTCCTCCTGCAGCTCTTCCAAACTTCGTCCTTTGGTCTCTGGCACTTTCGACAATACCCAAACGAGTTGAAGCACCATCATTCCAGCAAAAAAGACAAAAATGACCCAAGGTGCATCTTTCAATATACCATCTTTACCATCCAGAAACACCGGGGTAATCAATGTGATTATTGCAGCCATAACCCAGTGAACACCTGAACCAAAGGATTGACCATATGCCCTAACTTTATTAGGGAAAATCTCTGCGATAAATACCCAAATCACAGCACCCTGCCCTATGGCATGAGAGGCAATAAACAAACACAAAAAGAATAAAATGGTGCTCGGAGCTGCGGCAGTTTTAAATGCCATCGCGACACCAATCAAACTGATGATATAGCCAATCGACCCATAAACCAGCAAGGTCTTTCTGCCCAGCTTGTCGATTAAGTACATCCCCAACAAGGTAAATATGAGGTTTATACCTCCTATTGAAATACTACTCAGCAAAGACTCCGATGTAGCAAATCCAGAAAGCTCTAAAATTTGAGGCGCATAATAGAATATAAAGTTCACACCCGACCATTGATTAAAAAAGGCAAGCAAAAAAGCCAAAACAATCGGCCTTCTATACTTTTTATCCATCAAGGAAACACGTTTTTCAGTCACTTGATGGCCTATGATTGACTCCAATTCAGCTTTGGCTTCATCTTCCGAAAACATTTCGTTTAAGACGGCAAGTGCAGCCACTGAATCCTTTTTGGCTGTGACTAGCCACCTCGGACTTTCAGGCACCTTCAATACTAGCAAAATATACAACAATGCAGGTACGGCCTCTACGCCTAGCATCCACCTCCAATCGTGCTCCCCTCCTATTTGGGCGATTACATAATTAGACAAAAATGCGATGAAGATACCGAGAACAATGTTGAACTGGTATTGAGCAACCAGCCGTCCACGTTTGCTGGCCATTGCAATTTCGGATATAAAGGCTGGTGCAGCAACTGAAGAAGCACCAACAGCTAACCCGCCGATGAACCTAAAAATGGAGAAACTTATTGGATCAGGAGCTAAACCACTCCCAACAGCAGAGATAAAATACAAAACACCAATAGCAACAAGGGTAGGCTTACGTCCAAATCGTTGGCTTGGTATTCCTCCAAACAAAGCGCCCACAACTGTTCCCCATAACGCCATGGACATGATAAAGGTTCCATGCAACAGTGGAGTCAACCCCCATAGTTCTTTAATAGGCTGATTCGCGCCAGAGATGACAACGGTATCAAATCCAAATAGGAATCCAGCCAAGGCAGCTGTAAATGTCCAAATCGCTGTTTTGTTTTTCATGATAGATTATAAAAACTCGTCCGTTCAATGTTAAGCATTGTCATTTAAAATTGAAATAGTGAACAATGAATGATGAATGATGAACAATAGATGATGAACAATGGATGATGAATTGTGAATTTAAAATTAATAAGGGACATATAAGTCACCAATCGTAAACCATCTATCATTAATCAATAATCATTAATCATTAATCACGAACCATCAATCGTTAATCATTAATCACCAATTGTTAATCGTTAATTGTTAATCATTAATTCTCAATTAATACCTTTGCCGCTTCCTCAAACGAGATAGCATGTCTGACACTAATTCTAGCAATAAAACATATCGGGAATATCAAGGTCTGAATTCACCACAAATTGAGCAAGAAGTTGCACAATATTGGAAGAAGCATGACATATTTTCTAAAAGTGTTAGCACTCGAGATGAGTCGAAACCAT
This sequence comes from Bacteroidota bacterium, assembly GCA_024679565.1. Lineage (GTDB taxonomy): Bacteria > Bacteroidota > Bacteroidia > NS11-12g > UBA9320 > UBA987. Next base: position 1,871 of record JAIBDD010000042.1, read on the forward strand.
TCGTTTTTTTCGAAGGCCCTCCATCGGCAAATGGATTGCCAGGCATTCACCACGTAATGGCCCGAACCATCAAAGATATCTTTTGTAGATACAAAACACTGCAAGGTTATCGCGTAGAGCGAAAAGCGGGCTGGGATACACATGGATTGCCCGTTGAATTAGGCGTAGAAAAAGAGCTTGGAATCACAAAAGAAGACATTGGCAAAACCATAACGGTAGAGGCATACAACGAAGCCTGTAAAAAGGCTGTAATGCGTTATACCGACATTTGGAACAAGCTTACTCAACAAATGGGCTATTGGGTCGATATGGAGGATCCATATATTACCTACAAACCCAAATACATGGAAAGTGTATGGTGGTTGTTAAAACAGATATACGATAAAGGGAATATTTATAAAGGGTACACCATTCAACCCTATTCTCCGAAGGCAGGTACAGGACTAAGCTCTCATGAGTTAAACCAACCTGGCACCTACCAAGACGTAACAGACACGACTGTAGTGGCTCAGTTTGAGTACACCGCAAACGTTGGGGATTCAAAACCTTGGAGTTCTGTTGATGGAGAGATATTCTTTTTGGCATGGACGACTACGCCTTGGACTTTACCATCAAATACGGCATTAACCGTTGGAGCCAAAATAGATTATGTTTTGGTTAAAACGTTTAATCAATATACCCACGACCCAATCAACGTTGTGTTGGCCAAAAACTTAGTATCCAAGCAATTTACAGGTAAATATGAGGCCTTAGAAGCAGATGCTGCATTTACCTACAATTCTGAAACGGATAAGAAGATCCCGTACCAAATTATTAGTAATTTTAAAGGTGCCGATTTAGTTGGATTGACATACAAGCAGCTTTTCAATTATGCACTTCCTTACGAAAACCCTGAAAACGCTTTCCGTGTAATTTCTGGGGACTTTGTAACCACAGAAGATGGAACAGGCATCGTACACACCGCCCCTACCTTTGGTGCTGATGACGCCAAGGCGGCGAAAGAAGCTACACCTGAAGTTCCGCCTCTGTTGATTTTGGATGAGAACAACAACCCGATCCCGTTAGTTGACCTTCAAGGTAAGTTCATTTCAGTGATGGGTGAATACGCAGGCAAGTACGTTAAAAACGAGTATTACGATGATGGAACAGCTCCAGACAAATCTGTTGATGTTGAATTAGCCATTGAACTAAAAACGAGAAACAGAGCATTTAAAGTTGAAAAATACAACCACAGTTATCCAAACTGTTGGCGTACCGACAAACCTATCCTATACTATCCATTAGATTCTTGGTTCATTAAAATTCAATCGGTTAAAGACCGCATGTTTGACTTGAACAATACCATCAATTGGAAGCCTAAATCTACAGGAGAAGGTAGATTCGGTAATTGGTTAAAAAATGCAAATGATTGGAACCTGTCTCGATCACGGTTTTGGGGAATCCCTCTGCCTATATGGAGAACAACGTCCGGTAGTGAAGAAAAAGTAATGGGTTCTTTGGAAGAATTGATGCCTGAAATTGAGAAATCAATTGATAAAGGTTTTATGTCGACCAATCCATTCGAAGGCTTTACATCCGGAGACATGTCTGACGAAAACTACGACAAAGTAGACCTGCATAAAAACATCGTTGATCAAATTGTATTGGTTTCAGACTCAGGAGAACCAATGCAAAGGGAGTCGGACCTGATAGATGTTTGGTTTGATTCTGGATCAATGCCATATGCACAATGGCACTACCCTTTCGAAAACAAAGACCGTATCGACAATGGACAATCCTTTCCTGCTGATTACATAGCAGAAGGTGTGGATCAAACACGTGGCTGGTTTTATACCTTGCACGCTATTGGTTCGCTTGTATTTGACTCAGTGGCGTATAAAAATGTAATTTCAAACGGATTGGTGTTGGATAAAAACGGCAACAAAATGTCGAAACGCCTTGGTAACACGGTTGATCCATTTGAAACCATGGATGCCTACGGCGCTGACATTGTGCGCTGGTATATGCTTACCAATGCGTCTCCTTGGGATAATCTAAAATTCAGTCAAGAAGGTTTAGACGAAACGAAACGTAAGTTCTTTGGAACGTTATATAACGTTTATTCATTTTTCGCGCTGTATGCGAACATCGATGGATATGCTTTCAAAGAAAACAACACAGACAACTATCAAGAAATAGACCGTTGGATCATATCAAAGCTTAACAGCTTAACCAAAACGGTTACAGAATCGATGGATGATTATGAGCCAACCAAAGCTACTCGAGCCATACAAGAGTTCACTATTGAACACTTGAGTAACTGGTATATTCGCCTATGTCGTCGGAGATTTTGGAAAAACGACAACCCAATAGATAAAGACACCGCTTATGGTGTGCTGTATACATGCTTAAAAGAACTGTCTGTATTAATGAGCTCCTTTGCCCCATTTTATGCTGATAGACTATTCCAAGACTTAACAGGGAACGTTAATGGCGATTCGGTTCACCTCACCTCATTTTCGGTTGCAAACGACCAATTGATTGATCTTGATCTTGAAAAGAAAATGGATATCGCTCAACGTATCACTTCAATGGTGTTAGCTATTCGTAAGAAAGAGCGATTTAAAGTAAGACAACCCCTTCAGAAATTACTTATTCCTGTTCAAGATGCAGAGCAACAGCAACGCATTGAGTCAGTTGCAGACATCATTAAAAGGGAAGTAAACATTAAAGAAATAGCTTACCTAACCAAGGACAGCGAGATTCAAATTGTTCAGGAGTTAAAACCCAATTTCAAAATACTAGGCCCAAAGGCTGGCCCAAATATGCGCTTTATTGCCGCCGCTTGTGCTAAACTATCTCAGGATGACATTGCCGCATTGCAGCAAACAGGTAGCTTAAACCTGTCTTTAGACAACGGAGAATCATTTGATTTAACTCTCGACGAGGTAACCATAAATTCTACCGACATGCCGGGTTGGCAAGTAACGTCAGAAAATGGTATAACAGTAGCCTTGGATTTAACGATTACAGAAGAATTAGAGCAAGAAGGAATCGCACGTGAAATAGTAAATAAAATTCAGAACTTAAGAAAGACAAAAGACTTTCAAGTGACTGATTATATTGATGTTGCGTTATCGTCACACAGCAAAATAAATATTGCAATTGAGGCGTTTAATGACTACATTCGCGGCGAAATTTTAGCAAATAAAATCACTATTGACGAGGGTCTACAGAGTGAGGAAGAAATCGACATTAACCAGGACATTTTAAAAGTACGTTTGCGTAAATCTTAAAAAATTGAAAATGAAAGAATCAGAAAAGTCACGTTACACCGACACAGAACTCCAAGAATTCAAGGAGATAATAGAAAAAAAATTAGCTTCTTCTACTGAAGAACTTAATAACCTATTAAGGTCGTTACAAACAAGTAACGAAAATGGGACTGACGATACAGGGTCTGTATATAAAACGTTGGAAGATGGATCTTCAACAATGCAGAAAGAGAGTATTTCTCAAATGGCTGCACGTTTGAAAAAGTTCATTCAAAATTTACAAGCTGCATTAGTTCGCATAGAAAATCATACCTATGGCATTTGCCGTGTAACGGGTAAGTTAATCTCAAAGGAAAGGTTGAAGGCAGTTCCTCATACTACTCAAAGTATGGAAGCTAAAGTGAACCAATACAAGTAATTGGACGCTTCTAAAAAAATTATACGTAACAAACTGTTACTGGCATCGGCCATCGTCATTGTAATACTGGCGGCTGATCAATTCCTGAAATTTTGGGTTAAAACCACTATGATACCCGGAACCTTGGGCGAAAAGCACGTAATTGGTGATTGGTTCAGACTTCATTTCACGGAGAATGACGGTATGGCCTTTGGTCTAGAATTACCTGGCACTTGGGGTAAACTCGTACTCACCTTGTTCCGTTTGGTTGCTGTTACAGGAATCATCTATTACTTACGACTTCAAGCTAAAATGAAAGCAGCTAACATTACCGTTGTACTTTTAGCGCTTATTTTAGGTGGCGCCTTAGGCAACATCATTGATAGTGTTTTTTATGGCCAATGGTTTACCGACGGAGGATTCGGATTATCCGAATGGAGTAAAGAAGGCAATGGATACGCACCTTACTTTCATGGCAAAGTGGTTGACATGTTCTACTTCCCATTATTTCATGGACATTACCCTTCATGGTTTCCTATTATAGGTGGTAACAGATTTACCTTTTTCAGTGCAATTTTCAATATTGCAGATGCTGCCATAAGTGTAGGCCTGATCTCTATACTTGTATTCAAACGAAGTTTGTTCAATACGAAAGTTGAAGAAGCTACAACGAGTGCTGAACCTCAAGAAATAGTAAATCAAGACTAACCTAAACGGGTCGGTTGTTTATGTAGTTCCCCTAGCGCATCCTCTGCATAGTTTGTATATTGCATTTACCTTCCATCAAATGTATTGTTGTGGATATTAGGAATCAATATTATTGCGCCGTATACTGTACACTGTACTCATGAAATTAAGCTTACTGACAACATTTATTCTGCTATCCGTTTTAACGACTAATGGTCAAGTACAGTTTGAAGATTTGTCTTTTTCAGATGCAATCGCTAAGGCTCGTGCAGAGCATAAATTCGTGTTTGTCGATTTTAGAGCGGATTGGTGCAAACCCTGTATAGACATGGAAAAAACCACGTTTCAGGATACAAGTATTGGCAACTATCTGGATAAGAAAGCCATTTCCCTTAAAATAGATGTAGATCAAGTCGCTGGAAAGAAAATAAAGGACAGATATCAAGTCAACCAGTACCCCACCATGCTGATTATCAACCCACTAGACAGCAGTGTTCAACTGCGTATGATTGGATTTAAACCCGCGTACATATTGCTTGGTGATTTAAAATTTGTGATGGAAGAAATTGATGCCAACGACAGCAAAAGTTTACCTCACTTAACACTTGGCACCGCCAAGAAATCAAATAAAAAGCATTTCTTAAAACGCTGGTTTCAGCGCGGTACATCACCCAACTAGTCGTCGTTCGTTTCTTCTTCCTTTTTATTGAAATAGGGTTTCAATATGAAGTAAGCACCAACGAAAACAATTACTGGAATTAGTATTTCCGAAGCGATTAATAGTATCTTAAATGATTGTGAGGCCTCTCCTCCCATTACTTATTTTTTATTGCCAACAAATATCGTTTCAATTCTTCTCTTACTTTAGGGAAAAGTATAAATAGACCGATAATATTTGGAACCGACATGGCAAAAATCATCGCGTCACTAAAATCAGTAACAGCACCTAAACTCGCAGCTGATCCAACCACAATAAATAAACAAAATAGAATTTTGTATGCATAGTCGGCTTTCTTGGTTCTTCCAAACAAGAACAACCAACTTTGAAGTCCATAATAAGACCAAGACAACATGGTAGAAAAGGCAAATAACACTACCGCTATGGTCAAAACGTAGGGAAACCATGGAATAGCAGAGGCAAATGCTTTAGAGGTAGCCAATACACCGTCTGGCGACTTAACACCATAGGTCATTATACTTCCGTCTCCATTGCTAATGATAATAACCAAAGCAGTCATTGTACACACTACCACCGTATCGATAAATGGTTCCAATAACGCAACCAGTCCTTCAGAGGCTGGATATTTTGTTTTCACTGCAGAGTGAGCAATTGCAGCAGACCCAACACCAGCTTCGTTACTAAAAGCAGCCCGTTGAAAACCGATTATCAAAACACCAAGCAAACCACCTGATATTCCTTTGGCGTTAAAAGCGCCATCTAAGATTTGTGCAAATGCCGAACCAACACTACCGATATTCATTCCGATGATGACAACGGCAGCTAAGAAATAAATACCCACCATAAATGGAACCACTTTTTCGGTTATTCGACCAATTCGTTTAATCCCACCAATGATAACTACGCCAACTAAAACTGCCATACATAATCCAAATACCACTCCTGCTGAAGTAGAATTTACTCCGAGCATGGTATTGAACTGTTGTGCAGCTTGATTGGCTTGGAACATATTTCCTCCTCCAAATGATCCGCCAACACACATAACAGCAAAAATGGCTGCTAAAACTTTACCTAATTTGCTTTTACCAACTTCTGCCAAGCCCTTTTTGAGGTAATACATTGGCCCTCCATATACGGTTCCATCAGCACCAACATCTCTATATTTCACTCCAAGCGTACATTCAACAAACTTTGATGACATGCCAATCAAACCGGCCAAGATCATCCAAAACGTAGCACCAGGGCCTCCTAACGATATCGCAATAGCAACACCAGCAATATTCCCTAAGCCTACTGTACCAGATAGTGCTGCAGTTAATGCTTGAAAATGAGAAACCTCGCCATCATGTCCTTCAACACGAATCGTTTCAATAGAGTCGCCTCCTGGAGTAACATCACCTTTCATAGGCTCTGTTGTTGCGTGATCTATGTCATCATATTTGCCTTTAACTATATTGGCAGCGATACCGAACTTTCGGACGTTGACAAACTTGAAAACAATTGTAAAAACGAGTCCTGCCAGTAAAAGGAGGATAATAACAAGAGGCATTGACACCTCGTCTGTGATTTTAACTGACGTAAAAACAAAACCCGACCAAGCATCCGAAATGGGTTTAAACTTGTCGTTTATGCGTTCATCTAAGCCTTTCTCAACCGCATCCTGTGCAAATAGTAGAAGAGAATTAAAAGTGAAAATCACTAATCCGATTAATCGTTTCATATTACATGTTAAGGTCATGCAATATGATTAAAACACCATGATAATGCAAGTTTATTTCAAACGACGAATCTCAAACAATTCATGTGTTTGCGTTCCTGTAACGCCATGGATTATTCCATGAATTGAAAACGGGTCGATACGCACCTCGCCTGAAGCATGAATTATTTCATTTTCAGAAACCAACAACCCAACGTGATTTACCTTTCCTTTTGCATTCCCAAAGAATGCCAAGTCTCCAGCTTTCCGTTTTCGAAAGTCAACTTCTACGCCCATCTTAGCTTGTTGCGAGGCGTCTCGTGGTAAACGAATGTTTTTCACTTTATGAATGACCTGAACAAAACCTGAGCAGTCAATTCCCATACATGTTTTACCTCCCCATAGATATGGGCTGCCAAGTAATCTTTTGGCTAATACAGTGATGTCTTCTGGGGCATATCCAGTTTGGTTTGGCAAATTACCAGCAAAGGGGACAATAACATCTTCAATAACTTCCAGTTTATTATGTAAAACGACACCTTCTGGTTTGAACTGAGGCTCACTGAATTGATTTGCACTTATCCATCCCTGGTAACCGTCAAAATCAATTTTAATTTCCAACCACTCTGGAAGGCGTGTTATGACCGTATAGGTTTCTCCGTACAATAGTTGGGTTACGATTTCTGCCTGACTTTTACCTTCGGAACGAACCGGAACAACAGACAATAAACATTGACCCTTTGCTCCCATTGTTTACAGGTGCAATCTCGCCTTACGTTCTAACAATTCTTCTTCTGTTTCGACGTGATCTTCGTCTGGCACACAGCAGTCTACCGGGCAAACGGCAGCACATTGAGGTTCTTCATGAAAACCTTGACACTCGGTGCATTTATCTGGAACGATGTAATATACTTCGTCGGAAACTGGTTCTTGTTTTGCATCGGCATCTACCGTTACATCACCCATTAGTTTATAGCTTCCTGAAACACCTGTACCATCAGAAACCGCCCATTCTGCACCCGCTTCATAAATTGCATTGTTCGGACATTCTGGCTCGCAAGCCCCACAGTTGATACATTCGTCAGTAATGATAATTGCCATACCTAATAATTTGTCGCGAAGATAATCCCATTTTGAATTATTGTAACGCTGTTAATTGTGAATATCTCATCAGCGCAGCGTCATGAGTTGGATTTTGGTCAAGAATCTTTTTTATCCATTTCAACTCATTATCCGCATCAGATAGTTGTCCAAACAATAAAACCAGGTTTTCCATTCCTCTGATATTATCTGGGTTTAATATTAATGACTTAAGGAGCGTCTTCTTTGCTTGACTGTATTTACCGGTGCGAATGAATAAATATCCCAAGTTATTGTACGCTGGGACGTAATTGTCATATTGGCTGATTGACGCTTTCAACACCTTTTCGGCTTCAATGAAGTTATCCAATTTGAGATACGCCGCTCCCAATTCACTTTTATAGTCAAAAGCATTGGGGTCATTAATAACCGCCAATTTAAGCCACTGCGCTGCTTTTGCGTAAAGCATACTACCATTAAAGGCTTTCCCAACCCTATAACACAACAAAGCCGGCTTAAGCTCGGGTAGCTTATCATCATTTACGAGGTCCACTATCGCGGGCCAATCTTGCTTTTGATAGTAATAATGAATCCACAAACCCACGTCATCAGACTCTTTTAACAACTCAAATGCTTTTTGTTGATAGATGGGTAATGGATCAAATTTTTCGTAATAGGTTAAATAGGCCTCAATCAGTGTATGTATTTCAGGGTTAGGGTTATTTACGCTGTAAAGCCCAACAACGCGTTGAGTTTCTTTTTGCTTTGTGCTATTGTGTATGGCAATTTTATGGTCGTGCACCGTAACATGAGGTATATCCTCTGTCCCACTTTTGGGCATATGACATGTGATACAATTGTCGCGTTTAGCTTGCCTAACCGTGATTGACTCTTTACAATCGGATTGACTTGGGTGACAAGAGATACACGCTTTATTAAAAGTGATAGATACTGTTTCTGTAACACTTACATGTGGGTTATGACAGGTGATACAGGTGAACGATTGCCCAGCTTCCGTCGTTTTTATGAAACACTGACTATGTTGAAACCGATCAGCATGATTGGCCATGTTAAACAATTGTTGGTCACCTTCATATTCGGGTAGGTATATTTCAAATACGTCTGAAAGAACCATTCCTGGTCTAAAGTCGTTAAATGTTTTTTCTGGTTTAAGCACATTGTTACCTTGCAGATGGCAGCGTTGGCAAACATCAATTTGCCGTTCCCAATCCAGTTTAGAAGGGTTAACAATCGCAAAATCATTTTCACCTTCTGGCTCCACCCCCGTCAATCTATTGGAAACATGCAATGAGCCAGGTCCATGGCACCGTTCGCAATCGATACCATTTGGCACATATGAAAATGCCTTTTTACTACCTGGCAACATGATTGGCAGGCCATTGTGGCAACTCACACATTCTTGATCTATTACGCGACTAAACCGACTGTTCGCCCCGTTTTCGAACCCAGGAGGAAAGTCTAATTTTTCTTTCTGCGCATACCATGTGAATGGAGCTTGGACAATAAAATTACCCTTTTTGATTAGATGACTATTGGTGTGTTGACCAGAGCCAATGATGTAGGAAATTTCTTCGGTTCTTTTATAAACAGTATCTGCATCGTGTAACCTAAATTCAGTAACATACAGCTTATCTTCTACCCAATGCGGGTAATAGTAAAAGTTATGTATACTGTCGTGTAATAAGTGGTTTGAATTAAGATTAGCACTGCTCTTTGACCGGGATGCCGAGTCGAAACTTAATCCCATTCCGGTATGCACAAATGTTTGCACCTTATCTAAATGACAAGTG
>JAIBDD010000010.1 GCA_024679565.1 Bacteroidota bacterium
GTATACATAAAACACGTCTGTTTCTCTAAACGATGAGTCTACGACCATTTGTTTCAATGAAGCCGGATATGAAAACGGTGTAGCCGCCCAATTTTCGATCTGAGCATAATCTACAGGTGATTGCGCTTGAACCATACTGCTGCTCAAAATGAACGTTACAATCAAGAAGGTGTAGATGCCAAAAACTTTCACTGGTTCAAATGTATACAAGGAAGTGTTGCCACAATGTAAGTCGCGTAAACATTTATGTTTTATGGTCTCGCGTTTACATTGCAGTTTGATGTTTAAAAGTTAATATTACGTGGTAGTTAAATCATCTTAAAAATGAATCGGAAGGATTTTTTAAAACTATGCGGTATTTTGGGAATAGGAGTTCCTCTGCAAGGGGCAATGTCTGGATGTGCTAAAGACTTTGTAGCAACAAAATTTAGCGGTAAGGTGATTATCATAGGCGCTGGGCCAGGCGGGAAGTCTGTTGGTAATAAAATATTCTTCGCCGGTGGGCCGTATTCAGATGGGAATGATTGGGTGTCGGTGCATGTTGCTGCGGCGTCTGCCAAAACAGCCGTTACCGAGTTGCTGGCATAAAGTCAAAACATATTCTTTCGTTTTGAAAAAACTACTGACTAACGGAAATACTGATTTCTACCAATTTTTGGTGTTCTTTGATGCTACATGCACTTCGATACCATAAAAACGGCACGACTCGTATTAAGAAAAATTACTCCGGAAGTAATGAAGTATGTTTTTACGACATACGATAATGAATCTCAAATGAAATTTTTAGGGCTGTCGAACGTAGAAGAATTAGTGCGTGAACAAAAAAAGTATGCCGAAGGGCTTTCAACGCACAATAGGAAGTTTGAATATTTTCAAATGCTTACTTTAGATGAATCAAGAGTTGTGGGATGGTTTGGGTATCACACGTGGTATATTGATCACAACCGAGCAGAGCTAGGCTATGGTTTGTTTGATGAAACAATAAAAAGGCAGGGATTAATGTCGGAGGCGTTAGATTATATTTTGCCACATGGTTTTAATTCCATGAATTTGAATCGAGTTGAGGCATTAACATAGCCAATCAAAAATTAATGTTTAGGATGGGTGAATCTCGATCTGAATAAGCTACCCGAATGAATGATTAAACACTACCTATCCCTACCTTCGCATAATGGCATCAGCACAAAAAAGTCAAGCAGCAATTCTAGAAAAACTCGGTATTGAGTCTCTCAATACCATGCAAGAAAAGGCGTATGACGCAATATCAAATCATCCCAATACGGTGTTGTTGTCTCCAACGGGAACAGGTAAAACGTTGGCCTTTTTGTTGCCCATTTTGCCTTTACTTGACCCTTCGCTTGAAGCGGTTCAAGTATTAATTTTAGTTCCATCTAGAGAGCTTGCTATACAAATCGAACAAGTGGTGAGAGAAATGGGGAGTGGCTTTAAAACCAACGCGGTTTACGGGGGTAGGGCAGGGACCAAGGATAAATTGGATCTTCAACATCCACCAGCCATCCTCATTGGAACACCAGGTAGAATATCCGACCACTTGACAAGAGAAACAATAGCAACCGATCATATTAAAATATTGGTGCTTGATGAGTTTGATAAGTCATTAGAAGTTGGCTTCACCGAGCAGATGCAAGAAATTGTAGAAGCACTGCCAAATTTGGATAAGAAGATTTTGACCTCTGCGACACAAAAAGTAAAAGTGCCAAAGTTTGTGGGCATTCTAGATCCTAAACATTTAAATTTTCTTCGAAAAACTAGCCAGCAACTTCAGGTAAAACTCGTTGTCTCTAAAAATGAAGATAAACTCGATTCAATTAAAAAGTTGCTTCAACAGGTTGGTGATGGCAATGGAATTGTTTTTTGTAATTTGAAGAACAGCATAAAAAAGGTGAGTGATGCACTAAAAGCCAATAGGATAGATCATACTTGTTTTTACGGAGGTCTTGAACAAAGTGATCGCGAACGAGCCCTCATTAAGTTTAGGAACGGAACACATCGTATTTTGTTGGCTACTGATTTAGCAGCTCGTGGCATTGACGTTCCTGAACTCGACTACATTGTCCATTTTGAGCTACCTCCACGACCCGATGAATTTATTCACCGCAATGGACGAACTGCAAGAATGAATAGTGAAGGTACAGCCTACGTGCTGAAATGGGAGAAAGAGGAATTACCAAGTTTTGTAAAATATGATGAGGTATTTAAGGTTAAATCATCCACCAAGCAACTTAATAAAGATTGGGAAACTTTATATATATCTGGCGGGAGGAAAGACAAAATTTCTAAAGGCGACATTGCCGGATTGTTTCTTAAACAAGGCAAATTATCATCAGAGGAGTTGGGGGTAATTGAATTGAAACAAACCTGCGCATATGTTTCAGTTCCGCGTACTAAAGCACAAAAGCTTATTCAAGATTTGAATAACAGTCGTTTAAAGAAGAAAAAAGTGCGCATTAGTGTATTAAAGTAACTTGTGGAGATATGGATTGCGGTTTTGACTTTCCAAGTCTAACAGATACATTTATACCGTAATTGAAGAATTCACTTTTTATATCATTTCTTTCACTCTTTGTGTTTTCGGCATCAGCTCAAGATGTAACGGTACCCGTTGATTATACCTTCGATTCCACCACTAACTTTACACAATATCACGATACCGTAATCGCCTGCTTCGATTATTTGATGAATACCTCGTGCAATGTGGATTTGGTTAAGCGAAAGGCTGTTACTGATTTTCTGTCGAAGTGGATTGAGGCAACACCAACAGTTGAGGTATCCATCAATAAAGATGTAATTACCTATTATGAATCTAGTCCTGAGTTGGTTATCATCTTTATGGCTGCATGGGTTGTAAATTACTTTAAATCAGCTAATTATTCCGAATTAGAAGGAAGTATGGCTGGAACCCATGCTGTGTTAGATTATTTTATAAAGAACGAATCTCATCTTAAACAAGACGACCATATCGACAAGCTCATTGATAAGCGCAACAAAGGGAAGCTAGAGAAGTTTGTACGTTATTCCGTGAAACAGTGAGGTAAGATGTCTTCTGAAATTCGATTTATTGCGTAAGCTAATGTCGTACATATGTCTTAGCACGAATAGTAACATGGTTTTAATCTTGCATTAGATTCTTGTATTTGGCCTACTATTGAACGTGATTTGTGTATCACGTATGCAAAAAATATTAGTTACTGGAAGTAATGGTTTGTTGGGGCAAAAGCTTACAGACTTGTATCTACAGAATCCTGAGGTAGAGTTAATAGCAACAGCAAGAGGGGCAAATAGGCATCCTGCGTCAGAGGGGTACGTATATGCAGAAATGGATATCACCAACCAAGCGGAAGTGGAAGCAGTCATTGCCAAACACCAACCAAATGTTATCATTCATGGAGCTGCTATGACCAATGTTGACGCCTGTGAACTTGATTCTGAAACCTGTGAGTTGCTCAATGTCACAGCAACCAAGTACATCACGAATGCAGCCAATATGGTTAATGCGCACATGATTTTGGTATCAACCGATTTTATCTTCGATGGTGAGAACGGACCTTATGCTGAGGACGCTGTTACAGAACCGTTAAGCATTTATGGGCACTCTAAGCTGAAAGCTGAAGAAATCGTACAAAATGAAGCTACGTCGTGGGCTATTGCACGAACTGTTTTGGTTTATGGTCTTGTGGCGGATATGAGCAGAAGCAACATCGTTTTGTGGGCGCGTGAAAGTTTATCCAACAAGAAAAAAATAAATGTGGTGGATGATCAATTTCGCTCACCAACATTGGCAGAGGATTTGGCCATTGGATGTGCATTAATAGCAGAGAAAAGGGCCACAGGAATTTTTAATATTTCGGGGAAGGATCAAATGAATATTTATCAATTGGTGCAGCGAGTAGCCGATTATTTTGGTCTAAGTATGGAACATGTCAGCAAAATTGATAGCCTGAGTTTAAATCAACCGGCAAAAAGGCCGCCTATAACAGGTTTTGATTTAAGTAAAAGTCGAAAAATATTGGGATATGAACCACGATCGTTTGACGAAGGAATAGCCATTATATATAACCAGTTTCTCAAAGCACAGACACCATGAAAAAGTCCTTAGCCTTACTCAGTTTAATCCTTGTAACCTCCTCCTTGTTTGGTCAATACAGTAGGCCGTATCGTGTAGCATACAATCCAGATAAGAAGTCGTACTTGGTAACAAATAGAGGTGATGGGAAAATTTTGGAATTAGACTCTAACTACAAACTGAGCACAGTGGCAACAGGCTTGAAAGATCCAAGAGATTTAGTGGTAGGCAAGGTTGGTAGCAATAAAGGGTTACTCGTCATCGACGATAATACCATTGTGGTATATGATGCAACAGGGTATAATAAAATCATCTCGTTTAATATCTCCGCCTTGAGTTGGTCAGAGATTGAAGACATCGAAATGGACCCTCGAGATCCGCAATATTTTTACCTTTCGGATGTTGGTGCTGGCCGTATAATAAAAGGTAAGGTTGGACCACCACCGTTTTATACGCCAACGTATACAACACTCGTATCAAGTGGTTTAAATCGGCCACGAGGTTTGTTGTTTAACGATAAGAATGAATTGCTCGTAGTAACAGACGACTCTTTGGCCAAAGTAGTTAAAGTCGACACCTCATCTGGGAAATTAACGACCGTTTTTACGCCTGGTGTAGATAGCTTAAACAGTATTGTACAGGATAAAGAAGGCAATTATTTTCTGACAAATTGGGAAGATAGTTACTTGTACCGTTGTGATAAGAACTTCAATAACTTAACCAAGCTAACAGGTTACAACAAACCCGCAGGTATGGTGGTCAATGAAGCAACTGATTTGCTTATTTTGCTGTGTCACTATTGCAACAAAATGGAATTTCATAAACTGCATTACGTTGAACCAACTTCGGGTGCAGCAGCGTGTCCAGGAGATTCATTTGACGTCAACATGTCTATTACAGCAAATGGTATTGGAACGTACAACGCTAATAACAAGTTTCAAGTAGAGTTGTCAAATAGTCAAGGAAATTTTGGAACAACCACTGTTATTGGCAGTGTTACAATGCAAGAAAAGCCGAAATTAATTCGGTGTAAAATGCCAGCTGGAGTAAGTGGCTCAGGGTATAAAATTAGGATAGCATCTACAAGTCCTCGGTTTAATTCTACCGAACAGTCAATAACGGTTTATGATAAACCAGATCTTTCTGCGGTCCAAACGTCTTGGTCCCTCTGCAAAGGGTCAACTATTACGCTAGGTAGAGATAGCCTAACCCAAGAGTCGTATCATTGGTCTAATGCGACCAACATTTCTGATTCAACTGTTTCAAATCCTAGTTTTACGGCAAGTGATACAGGTCAATTTGCCTGGGAGCTAACAGCTACTAACACAATTTATTCATGTGTTTCAGCAGTACAAATTACGGTAGATGTTAACCCAGATATTCAACTAACAACACTAAAGCGAAGTGTAGGACTTTGCTCAGGAGATTCAGTAGAAATTGGTGTTCGAACTTCTCCGTATAGCTTTTCTTGGAGCCCTCAAACTGGCTTAAATGATTCGACATTGTCCAATCCTACTTTCTTTGACGTTTTGGGAAGAAAGTATTGGGTCAAAGTGGAGGATAAAGCTACAGGATGCTCAGGTGCAGATTCGGTTACCGTGACCGTACATGCCCTGCCTAAAGTGTCAATAAACCCAACACGTTTAGGTGTTTGCGCTGGCGAAATGGCGTCATTGCAGGTTGAAGGAGATACAAGTGTGCGACTTATTTGGCAGCCTTCAGTGGGTCTTTCTGATTCAACAAGCCCAAATCCAGAGTTTACCTCTGAGATTCCAGGTCGATACGTTTATGAAGTAACGTCAACCAATGCCAACGACTGCGTCAATACAGCAAGTATGTCAATAGACAATAACGAGCAACCAAATGGAGAATTTGATGAAGCCAAAGGCGCAGGAAATTTAACTGAAGGATTTGAGGTGTACGTCGATGGTAAAATGAATAACAGTGCCTACTTTAAGTTGTTTATGGTCGATGAGAATGAAGCACCCGTTTTTATTGATACCTTTTCATCATTACCTGTTGTAGGGTATAAAGTGGATTCGGTCTTCCAATCAGCATTCTTAGAATTTGTATCAGACTCAGGATGTGCAGTACGAACAGATACCATGATCATGTTGTGGTTGTCGGTAAAGAATGTATTTGTTTCTGATATTGGTGTTTATCCAAATCCAGCAGAGTCAATAATTCATATTAAAAGTGGAGGAGTTACGATTACCGACGTGCACGTTTGTGATGTGAATGGCACTGTGGTTGTAAAGTCTTTGGATCTGAAAACACAAACGATACAAACGTTGAACTTAAGCGAGTTGTCTCCAGGGGTTTATATGTTGTATCTCACAGATGAATTAGGACTAACCTACCAAAAGAAAATTGTGAAATTGTAGCGACACAGTAAGTTGCTAACTCGTTAATATACAATTAAGTACAGGACACTCACGGCCATCATAATTTTATACAACCGATGGGCCCAGAAAAGCTGTTGTTTGCGATTACTGGTTATCAATATCCCCCAAGTAATGAGCAATAAAAAGCTGATGAAAATGGTGAAAATTAGTACGTGATTTCCTTCTACGGCATGGTAAAAACATAACAATCCGCCAACCATAATCACAGATACGGTTCCGAATATATTCTTACTTACTTTTTCTCCCCAGTGTGTGGAGATGGAGCTATTACCGACGGCAATATCTCCGTCAATATTTTTAAGGTTTTTGATTATTTCGCGGTTGAGTAACATACACATAAACAATCCTCCATAAAGAAACATTATCCAGTTTAGGTGTTGATAGTACAGTATAAGGCTGAATACAGCCAGTACGGATAGGATAGAAGCTGTTAGTTCTCTGATAACAGGTACTTTTTGCAGCTTATGAGAGTAAAACCAAAGACTGAATGCAAAAAAGGCGAAAAATAAAAACACCCGCCAGGAAGTAAAGAGGGCAAATGTGAGCCCTATCCCATTCAATACAAAGTAGGTATTTAAACAAAACGATTTGCTTACGATGCGATCGAAAAGCGCTTTGTGTGGCCGATTGATCAAGTCTTTTTCAAGATCGTAAAAGCTATTGATGATGAAACCAGCAGCAATAATGAAACTAGATGCAGCAACAATAAAATGTAATTCAAAATCTTTTAGTACTTCCCAATGACCGCGATTAGGGGTAAACACATAGATCGCCGCGATATATTGCGTTAGCGCTGTAAACAACACGTTTGGCCATCGAATTATCGATAACAGTCCTAAAACTTTAACAAGGAAATAACGTTTTTTACGGCTAAGTAAGGCCAAAGTTAGAATGTAAATACAACCTCTAGTGGGTAATCCTTAAGGCGTTTTTGAGCTTCATCTAAGTCTTGTGTAAAACCTAAGAAGTATCCACCTCCGCCACTGCCACATAATTTGAGGTAGTAGGCGTTAGACTCAATGCCTTCCTTCCACAGCTTGTGAAACATGCTAGGAATCATTGGAGTGAAATTTTTTAATAACAAACTAGAAAGTGACTTGATGTTAGAAAACAATGGAGCCATATCTCTTTTTAAGAAGGCTTGAATGCAGGCATCGTTGTACTTCTTAAATTCTTGCTTAAGCATATTGCGGAAACCCTCTTGTTTCATTTTCTCCATGAAAATGTTAATCATAGGTTCCGTTTCTCCTGGTTGTCCGCTGTTAATCAAAAAGATAGCACCTTTCCCTTCACTATTTGACGTCGGAAGACCAACGGTTCCCATCTGCTCTTTCGATTTAATTAAAACCGGAAGGTTTAAATAACAGATTAAAGGATCTAATCCAGAACTCTTGCCATGGAAGTAACTTTCCATTTGGCCAAAAATGCTTTTTAACTTTGAGATTTGCTTGCTATTTGGTTTGGTATCAAAGTCTATTTTGTCGTTGGCATACCGGTTGTAAATAGCGGCAACCAAAGCGCCAGAACTACCTACGCCAAAACCTTGTGGAATGCTTGAATCAAAACTCATTCCTTCGGCTACATCTATGTCGAATTTTTCTGAGTCAAATTCGAACGACAGTTCTTTAGATTCGCTTAATTCGGTAAGATAGGTGCCAAATCGCTGCAGGTGCTCATTAGATTCAAGAGCAACACCTTCTAGTGTTTGATTAAATTTTAAACTTCCTTTAAACGAGTTGTAAGGAATAGACAAACCCATAGAATCTTGTATGATTCCATACTCCCCAAAAAGGAGAATCTTAGCGTAAAAAAGTGATTCTTTTAACATTCTAATTGTTCGGGGCCTTTCCCAACATTATCGCAAATATACTTTCCATTTGCACAAAGTGCTGCAAGTTCTGTGTCAATCAGCTTTTGAGCTTTGTCAATATCCTTTTCTGGATAAAGCATGTGCACATTTGCCCCAGCATCTAAAGTAAAAGCAATATGGCAGTCGTTTTGTTTGCGAAAAGTTTGAATTTTTTGAATTATCGCGAGCGTGTTTGGTAGCATTAGTATAAATGACGGATTCGACGTCATCATCAAACCATGAAGCATAAGTGCTTCTGATTCAATTAGTTCTGTGAAAGAGGCGAGGTCACCTTGTATTAAAATATCTTTAAGCTTCGCCATGTTTTCTTGCGCAACTTTAAACCGTTGCTCACTAAATGGGTGTGAGTCTAATAAGCCGTGACCAACCGTGCTAGATACAGATTTTTGACCTTCGTGTACAAGTAAGATGGTGTCTTGATAATTGTGGAAAACAGGATGAGCCTCAGTGAATGGTGAGGCGTGTTTGTCGCTGCTCGAATCAAATTTAGGGTGCTCGCCCCATTCAACCAATCCGCCAAAAACGGATCGGCTTGCGCTTCCACTTCCTATACGCGCAAGGTTACTTGCTTCTTCGAAGAACGGTTTGTCTAGTTTCCCAATTGACTCTAAAAGACTGCAGGTGCAAAGTGCCAAAGCACTCATGCCACTGGCAGAGCTGGCTATTCCGCTGCTGTGTGGAAAGGTATTTGACGTGTATATATCAAACTTGAAAGTCTTCAAGACAGGGTACAATTCACTCACATGATCAAAAAACTTGGTGACTTTCGGTTTGAAACCCTCGTTTAATACGTTGTCTAGATAGACGGAAACATCTGTGTTTTCGTTTTTCGACCAGCGCAATTCGGTGGTCGTATGGCAATTCGATAAGGTGAAACTCAAACTGGCATTCGATGGAATTTGGAATCCCTTTTTTCCCCAATATTTAACCAAAGCAATATTGCTTGGGCTTTGCCATTTAACACTTCCTTTCATGAGCACGCGAAGATAACAAAGGTCAATACTATTTTGTTTAGAATTATTACCCGAAGCAAATTCGGTTTTTGGACTTGGTACGGCTTACGATTGTATCATCTCATCCCAAGATAAAATAACGTCATACCCTTTTTCTTTGAAGTAGTCTTGGTCATCTGGGTTGCCTACAACCAAAATGAAATCACCACCCCAACCACCTAATGATTTAATTGCAAATGGATAGTCCCGGAAACGTTGGTATTTAATTGTTGGACGATTAAGGATGTCGCTCAGTTCACGTTCATGGGAAGTCATGATGTACGAGAAATCAGTGAGGGTTTCGCATGTCATAAGGTCATCTGTCAAGTCATTAAACAACGCAACATCTTCTGCTGAAATACTTTTAGCGTCGAACTTCAATACTTCATCTTCAGAAATCTTCTTTTCTCCGAGATAAACAAAAAATATCTGATGGCTGAAATCCGGTTGAAATGTTACTTGTTCCCAATGGGCAACTCCGTTTTCGATTTGATATAATATGGTATGATCCTCCAAACCTGTGGCCACATCATAACCACTTCCTCTAAAGGCTGCGTGCAACAAGTCAATAGGGTCAACTTCAGCCCATTTAGCCAAATTAGCAACAAGCGTTGAGCTTGATCCAAGGCCCCATAGTCGATCAAATTCAAGTGTGGTAACAATGTCGAATCCCTGTCCTGAATCGAACACGGATGACTGGTCGTATATAAATTTAAATAGGGCAGAAAGTCTATCTTCAACCAAGGAGTTAACGGACACCGCGACCGAGAATTCGGCTACGGAAAATTCATTTTCAAACCAACAATTGCCTTGATGATCAATTGACTTCCAATGAATGAAGGCACTGTTCGCAGGAGTTACTTGCATCGTTTGCCCGCGTTTAGTTGGGATCGATAAAGCTTTGGCCCCAGCCAACACCATGTACTCACTTGTGAGCATCAATTTACCAGAAGAATAAAACTCCATGAGGCAAATTTAGACGAGTTCAATTATTAATTTTGAGGTAAAAACAAATTACAATGGATAATTTAACAATTGGAACAAGAATAAAACACGATACGTATGGTCAGGGTATCATTTGTCGTGTAGGTGTAGAGTTTATATCAATAAGTTTTTTTGAAGGTGGGTTGCGAGAAATTCCACGTATTGAGGAGGGAATTGAAGTCATTGAGGCCATTGAAGAGCCAACCAATATGGTGAGTTTCGACGAGGTTGAAGACATGTTGTATCGAATTTTAACCAAACATACAGACACTGCAGAGATCGTAGAAATTGCAGATAAGTTTAAAGGAGGCTTGTTGGTACTAGAACCCAAAGACGAAAATTTGCAAGTAAAAGAAATACCAATTGACACCTTCTTTCATAAAATTGTTATGGTACGAGATCGATTGCGTGTACTTGAGCAAAACATCAACTCGCATAAATCACTTTCTGATGCAGATAAGGTAGGATTGCAGCAATATGTAACCAGAGCGTATGGGTCTTTAACAACGTTTAATGTGCTGTTTAAAGACAAGGACCATCAATTCAAGGGAGCTGGGAAATAATACGGAGAGTCACGTTCTACTAACTCCATGATGCGAGGGTTTGCTTTTGAGAATCGAATCAAAACCCAATGGTGCTGTTCATCACAAATCACATTTTCATTTAAATCCATCCGTTTGACAATGGGTTTTTGGGCTCCAATAGGCGTAAATAAAATTTCAATCTCGCCCAAACCATCCACGTCGCTATACGACACAATAGCATTTTTGCCATAATGTTTAAGGTGGTATGATTTGCGGTAAGCGTTAAGCGTCGGTAAAATTGTTAAGCCAATGCATAAGAATGCTAACCAAGTAATGGTACTTTTTCTTAGGTAAGCAAATTTCTGCTTGCCAGAATAGGCTCTAAATCTATACATCTTGTATAAATGAGAGTACATACCAAGGGAAGCAAACACAAATAGAAAGAATCCCAACACAGCAAACATGTGGTCGTACGATTCTTCATCAACAAACCAGTTGCTATACACTTGTTGCCAACCAACGAACGACACTACTGCCCAACCAAATATTCTGGCAGGATAGGGTAAACGATTATTTTGACGCTGGTAAAACAACATGTCCATGCGTAATTTGATTCGTTCGGTTCGCGCCTTACGATCCATGTATTCTGCCCTCGACATTGGCTTTTTCTGACCCTTTCTCGTTCCGCTAGATGGTGATTGTCGCTGAGTGGTTCGTGAATTACCAGTTTCTAAGTAATACCGCAGTTTAACGTCGTGGTAGTATCTCGTATTCTTGTCTGATAAGGTGTCGTAAGCTTTTGAAATAATCTTGAAGCGTTCACCGTCTGAGTTTGGAGCAACATCTGGGTGATGAAGCTTTGCGAGCTTTATATAAGCCTTCCGAATCAACGATTCATCCGCAAAATTGGAAACGCCTAAAATTTTATAGCAGTTGGTCAACAGTGGACTGGTTTTTGATTGTATTTTATCGGATACTTGCCAAAGCAAACATTTTTATTTTAAAATTTCGTTATGTACAGCAATCTGCTTAACAACAATTTGTAAATAAGAATGCAATGCGGCGCATATTAATCCGAAAGTTACAACGTTAAATTATACATGCTATTGCGATTGGTTTATAGAGGTTTTGGAGTCTTACTCATTTTATTGACTACCCAAGCTGTGTTTGCTCAACAGCTTTCACCAAACTCCTATAATTATGGGAAAGTGAAGTTGTGGAATAATCCTAAGGCTCAGTTAACATTCACAAACACCAGCAGAAAGAAGATGTTGTTTTTGCCGATTCCATATCAGCGCAACCTTTATGTTCATTTACCGGATGGTTATATCATGCCCGGTGAAACGGTTGAGATTGAAG
The DNA here is from genome assembly GCA_024679565.1 of Bacteroidota bacterium. Classification (GTDB taxonomy): domain Bacteria; phylum Bacteroidota; class Bacteroidia; order NS11-12g; family UBA9320; genus UBA987. Next base: position 12,219 of record JAIBDD010000010.1, read on the forward strand.
CCATTTACTATACCGAAAACTTAGGGAATTTTAGTGTACAACAACCCTTGTACCTAAGTGGTTGGAATGAACCAGTCTACCTTAGTTTGAAAGGCAAGATTTCTAGTTTTCACCCAGATGCGCACATTGCTTGCCCTAACATGGGGCAGGAGCAAAAAGAAGAGGCAACCTCTCAAATTGCGGAAGTAATCATTAAAGATAAAGTCACTGGAGAAATACTCAATGGAGTAGATTTACTTCTGGTAGGACCAAATAAGAACTTCTTTGTTGAACGTACTCGGAAAAAAAGTATTCCGTTAAAAAAAGTGGGCACTGGATTATACCAAATCGACGTTAGTAAGCCTGGTTATATATCCAAACAAGACGTTGTTTATATCAATAAAACGACACAACAAATAGTCATTGAAATAGAACGCAGCCCACGCGAGTTTGACGTGATTGAGAAAGTGCCAGAATCAGAAGTTCCCGATGAAATCGTTGAAATTGATAAGCCAAAGGAAACGGATCAAGATGCCATTGAACGATTGAGGAAAAAGATGGATGAGAAGTTTAAAGGAAAAACCATTATTGAGCGTGATGTTATGGTGGTTAAAGAGTCTGGTGATTCTGCACAAGAAGAAGAAACCGTTTTTAATGACGTAATAGAGACTGACACGGTTCCGATTGTGGACAATACACCACAAGAAGATTTTTCATCGTCTGGAGAACTAAATCCTGAAAAGTATGTTTCTAATAACGTCGTGTTTTTGATTGACGAGTCGTCGAGTATGATGCTAAACGAAAAAATGGACATGCTTAAATTGTCAATGAAAAACGTAGTTACTGCATTGCGGGCTGACGACAGAGTTACCATAATCGTGTATTCAAAACATGCACAAGTTCGGTTGGCCTCTACAACAGGTGATAAGAAGGACATCATCAATGCGGTGATTGACTCTTTAACCCCTGGTGGCCGTTCGTACGGAGCAGAAGGCTTGGCTATGTCTTATCGGTTTGCAAAGCGAAATTTCATATCTGGAGGTAACAACCAATTGATTTTGGCAACCGATGGATTGTTTAATTCGCCAGATTATACACAGCGCGATATGTACTCAATGGCGCAAACACATGCCTCAGTGGGTATTATAACTACTGTTGTTGGATTTGGTAAAAACAAAGAAGCTATGGCATTTATGCAGAACCTTTCTAAGAATGGAGATGGGAGTTTTATTAAGATTAAAACTGCAGGTGAAGCACAGGACGCACTGCTGTCAGAGATTATGCAAAATGCGTTACGCTAGTGTAAAGTTATTGTCTGGTTATCCGCATTCCTTTTTAAATCTTGTCAACCGTTTACTTTTGTAGTCTCTTAAAAATTCTATGAAAAAAATAGTTACCCTATCATTTACGTTGGCTTTAGTATTGGTGTCGGTAAAATCTTTCACTTATCGAAGTGGAGGTGTTCAAGGATATACCAATGCTCCATCCGAAAACAATTGTACCTCATGTCATAGTGGTACTTCTTTAAACGGTGGTGGAGGATCTCTTTCGGATTTCACCCTTTCTTTTGCTGGCGGACCAAACGGTTATAAACCAGATTCGACATATTCGCTAACGCTGAAATACAAGCAAACTTCTAAGTCGCGTTTTGGATTTAGTATCACTGCTTTGGATGATTCCGCAAAAGCGCCTGCTGGCAGTTTTACGATCACCAGTAGCAGAACACAAAAAAGAACCAAAACCTATTCTGGGAAAACACGCCAGTATGTAGAGCATACCAATGCTGGTACTGCGTCAACAAGTTCAAACACAACCGAATGGGAGTTTGATTGGAAAGCACCATCGTCTAACGTGGGCAAGATTAACTTCTACGCAGTAGTGAATGCTACTAACGCTGATGGAAGAAACAGTGGAGATCAAATATACGCGAAGGTATTTACGATGAACTTGGATGGACTTCCAGTGGCAACGGCAAATGCAAAAGACACGTTGGTGTGTGCAGGTCAGTCAGTAGCTTTACTTGGCAGTGGAACAAATACACCAACCGCATATTCTTGGATATTCCCTGGAGGGAGTCCTTCTGTCTCTACTGCGAAAAACCCAACCACATTGTACTCAGGTTTTGGCAACAAATTTGCCATACTAAGAGTTCAAAATTCAGTCGGTTGGAGTCAGCCAGATACACAGATAATCAAGGTGCTTCAAGCGCCTACCGCATTTATTTCAGGGTCTAAAACGTATACAATTTGTCCAGGAGATTCTGTAAAACTGACGGCTAATTTTAACGTAAAATATAGCTACACATGGTCTACCGGTTATACAGGTGGCAATACAATATATGCTAAAGATACAGGGAGTTGCTTTGTTACCGTTAAATCTGGTGATTGCTCACGCGTGAGTAACGTAATTACCGTAAAACATTTTGATGTACCAACACCGACCATTACGTCGTCGAATACAGACGACTCTATATGTTCAGGGGCTTTGGTTACATTGACATCAAGCACAGGCTTTGATAGTTTGATTTGGTATAAAGACCAAGCAGAGATAGGTAAATCTACCGCGGTTACCTTTAATGTGAACATAGATTCTGGCGCATCTTACCAAGTAAGAGGTTGGACAAGTGACGGATGCTTGAGTGATTATTCTAACAGTATCTCGTATAAAGGTATAGATCGTGATGTGGCACCAACAGTGGTATGTACCAACCGCGAACCTTTCAGTGTTACTTACGACTGGTCAGGTTTGTCGACCCACAATGGTGTTCAGGTGAGTAACGATAAAGGGAAATCTTGGAACACACCGTCGAGTGGAAGTTCGGGTAATACTCATAAGTTAATTGGTCTTGACCCGGAAGAAGATTACGAAATTTGGGTACGCGCTGTTACGCAAGCACCATGTTTTTATAGTGAAGTAACAAAACAAGTGTGCAGAACAGGGAAGTGCAGTCCGCTGGACGCAAGCATACAAGTTGATACAAACATTTGTAAAGGCGATGAAGTCAGTGTGACCATCAATGGTTTGGCAAACGAGCACTATTCACTTGCCTTTGAAGGAGGTGGAAGTTTTACAGATACCAGTTTTAAATTCTCTCCTCAAAATGAAGGTAACTACACCATATTGGTAACAGACAGTAATTTTATTGGGTGTCCACCTAAGAAGTTAACGTTCCCAATACATATTGATGAGATTTCTGGTCTGCGTTTTAGAACAAACAAACCAAGTAACACCTTTTGCACAGGTGATACCATTAAGTTTACCGCCTCAAGCGGGAACGATACGTATAAGTTTTATGTCAATGGAGGTTTGAGAGCAACCCTAAATGACAGCTTTTATTTTGAAGCCCAATTCAATGATGGAGACTCCGCATTTGTAGAGGTAACAAAAGGTGCTTGTGAAGCAAGTTCAGAAAGTATATTCCTTTCTGTGGTACCCACGCCAACAGCAAAGTTTAGTTACACCAACGTGGGTAGCGACTATACTTTTAAACCAGACAACTCAAATTATCAGGCGTATTTCTGGGAATTTGGCGATGGTTTTACTAGTGTGTTACAAGAGCCACAACACAATTACAAATCCAGCTCAAACAAAACAGTAAATGTTGAGTTAGAAGTTACCGATAACAATGACTGTAAGGCTAAGGCAACGGATAAATTAGATATTCCAGACTTTAGTTCAGTTGAAGAATTAGCCAAACTGGGTCTTAAAATGTACCCGAGCCCTGTGCAAGATAAGTTGTTTATTGAGTGGTCAAATGAGGTTAAATCTCAAACACGTGTAACTATCTATACAGTAGATGGGCAAAATGTTGCAATGTTTACAAATAATCTTAGCGCTTTCTCAGTTGATTTGACGACTATTGTACATGGTTTATATGTTATTGAAATTCAAAGCGACGAACTAACGATTCGTCAACGTTTGATAAAGAATTAATCAAAGGTGAAATATTATCGGCCCGGGGGTGGAAGCATCCTCGGGTTTTTTTATGCTTCTTTTTTAGCTTGCTCCAACATTTGAGCGGCAACATCATGCCCAAGGAATTTGTCAATCCAATTATGGATTACATACAAAAGTGGTGTCAGAATGATGGCAACTATAAACTTGTATATGTAATTGACAATGCCAATACCAATTACCAGCTTTAGCGGCATCACACCACTAATATAGAAGGCAATAAACAATACAACAAAGGAGTCAATGAATTGAGATACGAGGGTTGATCCGGTTGCTCTTAACCATAGCTTCTTTTCTCCTGTAATACGTTTAATCCATTGAAAAACAGTCACATCTGCGATTTGTCCAATTAAAAACGCGACCAGGGAGCCTGCTATTATCCAGAGTCCTTGACCAAACACATATTGAAAAGCATTATTCATGTTGGCGATACCGTTTTGTGCTTGACTAGAGATATAAAAATCGGCTGGTTTCAATCCAATCGAAAAATAGATCATAACAAAGGCATAGCTAATTAGTCCAACAGCGAAGTAGCTTAGAAAGCGTACCCCTTTTTTGCCAAAATATTCGTTAATGATGTCTGTAAGGATAAAAACAACAGGCCAAAGCAATACCCCTGCCGTAAGGTTGAATGGTAAGTGATTGCCAAATATGTAAATGCCCGCAGGCTGCAAGCCCAACGTTTTTTCTACAGAAAATATCTTGCCGCCTATCAATTCGGCGAGCAAAGCATTGGCAATAAATATTCCACCGAGAATAAGGAATAACTTACTTTTTTTCGAATCCATAAGTTCAAACGTACAAAATGCGTTTTAAACCTTTCGAAATACACATACTTGGCCTTGTACGAATTACTGTACAAAGTCATTCTATTTGGTATAACGCACTAAGGCGCTATAGCCCGTCGTTAGCTAGTTTTGTATATTATGAGAAAACTGTTTACGTTTTTACTATTTATTCCTTTGATTTCTATTGCGCAAACCTCACAGGAATGGATGGAAGCGGCAAATTTGAAAATGCAGGAGGGAAATACGCTTGGAGCAATCAAAGACTATACCTCGGCATTGGCAATCGACCCAACCTTAGTGGATGCTTATTACGGTCGAGGAAGTGTGTTTGCCGAATTGCTTACATACGACAAGGCGTTGGCTGATTTTAATAAGGCGATTGAATTGGATTCGAGTATTGCGATAGCCTTCTTTAATAGAGGTGTTGTGTACAATGCGAAAGGGTATCATAAGTTAGCTATTACTGATTTCAATAGATACGTTAAGATGCGACCAAAAGATCCGCAAGGCTATTTGGCTCGAGCAGAATACTATCAGCAGCAAGGTTTGCAAGCGTTAGCCGATCAAGATTATAAAAAAGTGTCGGGCTTAGAGCCGATAGATGCAGATGGTTATGTGAGCAGAAGCGAGGTGAAATTAATTTTAGGCGATACGGCTGGTGCTATAGACGATATTTCGATGTGTATTGAGAAGAAACCACAATACACGAAAGCCTACTTATTTAGAGCTCAGTTGTATAGCCATACGGGCCAAACTACGCAAGCCATTGACGATTTAGACTTGGTTATATTAAATGATCGCAGGAACGTAAAGGCCTTAACTACTCGTGCTATGTTGTACAATGACAATGGTGTAACTCAAGCGGCAATTGAAGACTTTAGAAGAGCACTGGCTATTGACAATAAACTGCCAGAAATCTGGTTCGAATTGGGGTACAATCTATTAGAATTAAAGGACTATGATGAAGCTATTATGGCTTTTCAAAATAGTTTAGTAACTGGTGTTGAAGATGCAGAATTAGCGTATTACAATAAAGGTGTTGCTGAATTTAACAGTAAAAAAAGGGAAGAGGCTTGTAAGAGTATGCAACGTGCCGGAGCAATGGGAGCCAATCACCTTGCCAAGTACTGCGATTAATCCTTTAGTTTAAAAATTGGGCGATTCACTAAGCCCCATTTTTGTAATCGATACATTAGGCTTACACGTAACACACCTAACCCATAGGTTACACTTCTATTGAAATTAATACTAGATGCTTCTTCAAAGTATTTCGTTGGACAAGTAACTTCTCCAATTTCAAAATCGGTAAAACATATTTGCGCCGACATTTCGTTGTCAAACACAAAGTCATCCGAATTTGCTTCGATATCTATTGTTTTGAATATTTCGGTAGAGAATGCGCGATAACCCGTATGGTATTCACTTAGTTTTTGACCCATTAGAATGTTTTGAGTCAGTGTTAAAATACGGTTGGCTATGTATTTGTAAATGGGCATGCCACCTTTTAGCGCACCATTTCCTAATATTCTTGAAGCGTACACCACTGGGTATACATCGTTGGCTATTATGCTAGCCATCGCTCTTATTAATTTTGGCGTGTATTGGTAGTCTGGATGCAACATCACAACAATGTCGGCACCAAGTTCAATGGCTTTTGCGTAACACGATTTTTGGTTGCCACCATAGCCTCGATTCTGTTCGTGCTTTACAATGTGTTTGATTCCTAAACGTTTGCCCGTTTCTACCGTATGGTCTCGACTCGCGTCATCCACCAAAACAACTTCATCAACGATATCGAAAGGGATCTCGTTAAAGGTCATTTCCAAAGTTTTCTCCGCATTGTAAGCGGGTAAAACCACAACTATTTTTTTGTTTGCTATCAAAGCTTAAGCGTACATCAAGAAGTAAGTTGCCGCACCACACAGGTAACCGATTATAGCTAACCAGCTGATTTTCTTTAGGTACCATATAAAATCGATACGTTCTAAACCCATTGCAGCCACACCAGCAGCAGAACCAATGATTAAAGAACTTCCACCAACACCAGCACAGTAGGCTAAGAACTCCCAAAATTTACCTCCAGCAGCGAATACGCCCTCAGGCTGTATTTCGTACATACCTTGTGCCGCAGCAACCAAAGGTACGTTATCTACTATAGAGGATAAGAAACCGATTACTACGTTAATCGCGTAAATGTTTCCAATCTTTTGATCTAGCGCAGCGGCCAATTCATTTAAATGACCAAATTCCTGCAAGGCAGCTACAGCTAAAAGTATCCCTAAAAAGAACAAAACACTAGCAACGTCAATTTTTTGGAGTACACCAATCACAGAAAGTTCGTGTTTATCTTCTTTGTTCTTGGCTCGATGGATTACTTCTGTAACTATCCAGAGTACACCTAAACTTAACATCATCCCCATAAACGGAGGCAGATGTGTAACTGTTTTAAATACGGGTACAAACAACAAACCACACACACCAAGAACAAAAACCAATATGCGTTCATTTTGTGTTGTTGGGTTGATGTAATGCTCAACACCTTCTGACTTCATTGGGCGTTCCAAATGCTTCCCTTTAAGCGTGTAGCTTAAAATACCCAGTGGTACAATCATGGCAACCAAACTCGGGATAATCAGGTCAACGACCATTTGTCCAACATGTGGTAATTGGCCTTTAATCCATAACATGGTGGTGGTAACATCACCAATTGGAGACCATGCTCCACCTGCATTCGCTGAAACGACAACCATACCAACAAACAGCCAGCGCATCTCTTTTTCTTTTATGAGTTTACGAAGCAACGAAACCATTACGATGGTTGTTGTTAAGTTGTCAAGTATCGCGGATAAGAAGAAAGTTAAAACGCAGATAATCCAAATAAGCGTTACGGCATTGGTGGTTTTGATGCGGTTGGTTATTACAGCAAATCCCTCGTGAGCGTCAACCAATTCTACAATCGTCATCGCACCCATTAAGAAGAATAGGATGCTCCCTATATCGAATAGGTGGTGCACTAAGCCATTCCGGTAGTTTATTCCGTCAATTCCATGTTCAATTACATGCTGAATTTCGTGACCGGTTCCGCCTATTGTAAACACATACAGTGCCCAGCAAACCATACCAGTAACAAGGGCTGAAGCAGCCTTGTCGATTTTAATGTTATGCTCTAAAGCAATGGCAATATAACCAAGAACAAAAACAACAATAATAAGAATTGACATGTCGAAAAATTTTCGGCAAAAATAACCTAATCTTAAAGACTTTTATATGGTGGAATCGCGCTTAGAAATTCACAAGTTTTAGTCACCGAATTTACCCGACAACAAAGTTGCTGAGCACCATTGGTCAGCAATAGGTAAGGCACATTTAAGGTGAAGTTGTATGTGGCAATTTGATTAAGCGTTAATTGGTTGATCGCAACGTTTGGCGCTTTGCATTCTATCAGTAGTTTTGGTTCGCCACCTTTATAAATCAATACATCAAAACGTTTGTTTCGCTTTAGATATTTGATTTGCTTTTCAACTGCTATGTTGGTTGCAGGATAATCCAATTCGTGGGTTAAGTGATAAATGATCCATTGCCTTACTTCTTCTTCAGGTGTAACAAGCAGATAGCGTTTGCGTATTGGATCGAAAAAATACTGTTTGTTTTTTTCAACACGTGTTTTAATACCAATATTTTCCCAGTTAAATTGCACCGCTTATTCTATCAATTAACGCAGTGGCAAGTATAGCAGATTTTCAAAAACTAATGGGCGATATAAACAGCAGATCGTTTAGACCTGTTTATTTTTTAGAAGGTGAGGAGCCATACTTCATTGATAAGATTGCCGATAAGTTAGAGAAAACGGTGCTCACCGAAGCCGAAAAGTCCTTTAATTATCAAGTATTGTATGGTCGTGATAGTGATGTGAACGATATTATTTCGTCGGCCAAAAGGTTTCCGATGATGGCTGAGTACCAACTCATCATTGTGCGAGAAGCTCAATTCTTAAAAGGTATTGATGCCATCATGTCGTATCTCGAAAATCCTGTCAAGTCAACCGTTTTGGTTTTTCTTTATAAAAACAAAAAGGTAAGTAGAGCAACCAAATTGGGCAAAGCACTTAAGAAATTTGGTGTTTTTACTTCTAATAAATTGTATGAAAACGAAGTGGCTGGGTGGCTTCAAACGCATGTAAAGTCGTTAGGGCTAACCATCCGTCCAGAAGTGGTTCAAATTCTTATTCAAACCATTGGTAGTGATTTGCAAAAAATAACCGGTGAGATTGATAAGGCGAAGGCCAATATGGGTGAACGCACAGCAATTGAGATTGATGATATTGCACGAGGTGGAGGTATTGATAAGGAGTACAATGTATTTGAGTTGACAAAAAGCGTTGGTAAACGTGACCTGCGTCAAAGTCTACGCATTGTCAATTATTTCGCTAGAAACCCAAAGGATAATCCGTTTGTGTTGGTTTTGATTAACCTTTATAATTACTTCAAAAAAATTCACCTCATCCATTTTGAGAAAAGCAATAACCCAACGGAGATTGCCAGGTCTATTGGGATGAGCCCATATTTTGTAAAAGAATATGTAGCTGCAGCAAAAAATTACCAGCCTGCCAAAATGAGCGAAGTGTTCGCCATTTTGCATGAATTTGATTTGAAAAGCAAAGGAATAGAAGGCGGAAAGGCTGCAGATGGTGAACTTTTGACAGAATTGGTAGTTAGATTAATCAAGTAATGTATAGATTTGTCAACCTTTTGATAAAATTCATAAAAGAGAAATATTTAGTTAGTATGAAAAGAGCAATACTTTTATCCGCTGTAATGTCTACAATGATTGTAGCATACGGACAATCCCCTTCAGAACTTCATCAGCCAAGTGCAAAGCAGTTGATCCAAAAAGGACAATTGGATGCGGTTGATGGTTTTAGATTCGATCAAGCGCCAAACGCAGAAGCAACAACTCCAGTATCTCACGGTAAGTATAGATCTGAGGTGTACGATTTTGTTCGCGTTGGTAACACGTATTATGATTTGCAGTCAAATGCTTCGATAGGTCGAAGAGCAATTTTACATGGTGATGGAACAATAACTGTTGCATGGACATATTCTGGTACTTCAAGTACAAGTTGGCCAGATCGTGGATCAGCTGTTAACCACTATAATGGTACAGCTTGGGGTGCAGAACCTAGCCTGCGTACAGAGAACGTAAGAACAGGATGGCCGTCAATTGGTGAATTACCAGATGGTAGTATTTATACGATTGCACACGATCCTGCGGCAGGCGGATTACAAATGGCTCGTACTTCTGCAAAAGGCGGTACTACATGGTCAAACGATGCTGGTAAAATATTAACCCACCCTGACGGGAATATGATTTGGAACCGCACAGCAAACTTGGGTAACAAAATGTTCTCATTAGTAAACTTTGCTGCTCAAGCGGATGATCCTGATGTAACAATTAAAGGAATTACAAATCCAACTTTATACGCAATGTCGAACGACGCGGGTAAAACATGGACGTCTTTAGATTTATTACCTGGTTACGATTCTTCACGTTACCTTGACGGTGGTGGAGATACTTACGCTATTGATGCGAGAGACTCAATCGTTGCGATTGTAATCGCAGGACGTTATAAAGACGTAACGTTATTTAAGTCTACCGATTCTGGTACTACTTGGAAAACAAGCATCATCGACTCATTTGCTTTCCCACGTTTTGTATGGGGTAGCTACTTGGTAGACCCTAACAATCCAGTTGTATGTAATGATGGTTCTGTTGACGTATTAATTGATAACAACGGTGACGTTCACGTTGCTGGTGGTAGAGTAAGTTACTCTGACGATGATACTACAGATGATTTAGCACGTTCAGGTAGCTATTTCAACTTGTATCACTGGAGTGAAAACCAACCTACTTGGAAAATTTGTGGAACACCTATCGATATGGATGGACAACCATCTTCTACTGGATCACCTTACGACATCACTGCTGAAACAACAAACAGTATGGGTACCGATGGTAACCCATCAAATGGTTTAGCTTACGCTGCTCGTTATGGTGGAACAAGTATCTCAACACACTCAAGTTTGTCTGTAGATAAAAACAACAACATCTACGTTACTTGGGATGCACCAGTTGAATTCACATTTAACGATTACTTAGCCAACTATAGAGATGTACATATTTCTTACTCAACAGACGGTGGAGCATCGTGGGCAACTACGCAAAATGCAACACAGATTAGATCTCAAGAAGCGGTATTTGCATGTTTAACTAAACGTACTGATGATTTTGTGCACTTCATTTTCCAAATGGATGCTCATCCTGGAACAAACTTACAGAACAGTGGTACAGGTAACTTACACCCTAACGTAGAAAACACAATTTACTACGCAGCTATACCTGTACAAGATTTGATGGATAGCGTTTTAGGTCAGAATACATTAGAGATTACTCCAGTGATCAAAGAATCTAAAGTATTTGTTGTTAGCCAAAACCAACCAAACCCATTTAGTGATAACACAAACGTTGTTGTTTACTTAAGAGCTGGTAGCGATTTGACTTGCACAGTTACTGATGCAACTGGTAAAATTGTTTCAACTCAATCAATGGGATATAGAGGTGCTGGTAACCACGATATCACAATCAACGGATCTGAATTAACTTCGGGTGTATACTTCTACACTTTGAAGACGAAAGACAGTGAAGTAACGAAGAAAATGCAAGTGTTGAAATAGCATTTACACTAACGAAATTGAAAAGGGCGCTGAATTCAGCGCCCTTTTTTTGTCTAATTCTGGGTGGGTTGGAGTCTTGAGTCAATATGTAAGAGAATACTATATTCGTAAAGAGGCTAGGATAGTTTGTGTATTCCCTCACTCCGTTAGCTATGTTAAGATTTTTTAGAAAAATTCGTAAGATGTTGTTGGCTGACAATATGTTCAGCAAATACATTTTATACGCCTTTGGAGAAATCGTTTTGGTTGTTGTCGGAATTCTACTTGCTCTATAGGTAGATGCTTGGAACGATGAAAAGCAATCAAATGATGAGGCTAGATTATTGTTGGCCCAAGTACAGGAAGAATTGGCCTTTAATATTTTTAAGCTGAATGACGGTCACAACCGGTATAGAGCATATGATACCTGTGTGCATAGGGTGTTGCAAAAAGAAGCAACCTATGATGATTATAAAAATAAGGGGCCTTTGTTGTACTTCTTTTATCGAAACAATGCGATTCAAATCAAGGATGATGCCTATGTGAACATGTTGGTAAAATGTAAATCATTCCCTCAAGAGTTTGATAGTATAGTATTAAGGTTAAGGTGGCTTTATGGAAGTGCTAAAAGACGTGTAGATTTTAGAGACAAGAATACCTCAGAGAATGTGATGGATTACATTCATAAACTCCGCAGAGAGAAAGAGTAGTTTTATACCTATGCAACCTTTGGTGAACCCACAGAAGACATGATCGCGTATTTTCTCTCAGACCCTGTTCATCTGAATGAAATGGCTTATTACCAAATCCAGAATTTAGATAACCACAACCTTTTAATTTTAGTTTTTAGAGAGTCTGCCATTGAAATTTATGATGACCTATCTGAATCTTTAGAATTGCCAATTGATTCCGTATTGACCAGAAAAAATATACACATAGATCATTGTCAAGGGACTTACATGAGAGAGAAGGATTCTCAAATGTTTGAAATAATCAAACATGACGGTATTTATGTTATGAGGCGAAAGAACAAGGAAGGAGACACTACACTTTATAACGGTCATCCCATATTTTCTGAGACTCGGACTCAATTCACCGTATCTAAAAAATTTTGCACTTTTATCTATAATGATGCTGATAGCGTAACCGGTTTAGTAGCATCACTGGGTAGGTATAGAGCTGAATTTAAAAAGGTAAAATGAACATAAGTAAGTTGATCGCTCTTGAAGTTTAGAAGATTTGTTAGAGGCACATTTGCTAATCGCTTACAACCTTTCCATCGTGTAATTCAATAATGCGTCCTGTTTTTTTGGCAAAATCTAAGTCATGTGTCACAACCAATAAGGTTTTGTTATACGTTTCTGTAAGGCCTTTGAATATGTTAAAAACGATGTCTGCATTTTTGCTATCAAGGTTTCCTGTTGGTTCGTCGCACATAATGATTAATGGATCGTTTATCATTGCGCGAGCAATGGCAACACGTTGTTTCTCTCCACCAGACAATTGATAAGCCATTTTTTTTGCTAGTGTCTCAATACCCAAATCTTTTAGGTATTCGTAAGCATTGTGTTCCAATTCTTCCTCACTGACCTTATTCAACTTGAATCCTGGAAGCATGACGTTTTTTAATGCGGTGAATTCGTTGAGTAAATAATGGAATTGGAAAACGAAACCGATTTTCTCATTTCTGATGGCGGCTAATTCTTTTTCTGTTTTATCTCGAACCCCAATCCCATCAATGAGGAGCTCTCCGGTAAAATCAGTATCCATGGTAGAAAGTATATACAGCAGTGTTGACTTTCCACTGCCAGACCGCCCGATAATCGAAGCGTATTCTCCGCGATCAACGCGAAACGAAACATCTTTTAGTACATCAATCTTAACTGGGTCATTAAACGACTTATAAATAGATCTGGCTTCTAAAGCTATCGTATTTTCCATTTACTTACCTCTTATAATGATTACTGGGTCAACCCTACTTGCTTTTTTTGCGGGTAACCAACCTGCTAAATACGTAGTGAGCATGGCAAACAAGACGGCAATAGAATAGTATTGGATGCCGTAGTCAATAGGGTAGGTGTCTACGGTTGGTAACGAAGGTGCACTGAACGGAATAGCATCGATGCCGAGAGACATTAATAAGCCAAAAAATATACCACCTATTGCACCAGCAACGCCAATACTTAGAGATATGGAAATAAATATCTTCTTTACGTCGCTACCTGCAAAACCAGTAGCTTTCAGAATGGCGATAGTATCCATTTTTTCATAGATCAACATGTTGAGAATGTTATAGATGCCAAAACCTGAAACAATCAACAAGGTTATGCCAACGGCATACGATATTATAGAACGTACACCACTTCCAGTTTCGAATTGAGCATTTGCCGTTTGGATGTCTTCCGCGTCAAGGCTAAATAAATCTTCATATTCGATAGCTAGTGTAGGGGCGATGTTGAGGTCTTTTAGTTTAATCTGAATGTCGCTTATATAGTTGTTGCTCACCCCAAGTAATTTCCGTGTGGTAGACAAACTGGCGAAGCTTTGTACTTTGTCTATCTCCGTGATTCCAGATTCGAAAAAACCAATAACCTTTAAAGGGAACTGTTCCCCTCCAGCCGCAGTAACGGTTACAACATCGCCTAACTTGGCATTGATGACTTCAGCAACGCCCTGTCCAATGATTATGCTGTTTGAAATGGTTTGAAGGTCTTGATATTTTCCTTCAATAATGTAATCGCTGAAGGCAAAGAGTTTGGCTTCTTGCTCAACTTCTAAACCACTAATCACGCCATTAAGGTCAATATTGCCAAGGTTGTAAAACACCTGGTCGGTTATTTTTGGAGCCAAGCCTAAAATACGGTCGTCTCTTTCAAGTTTATTAATTATTGGTTGGGCATTGTAAATTTCCCTCCTTTTCTTGCCTGGTTTTACAGAGCTAATAAAATTGTGGTAATTCTTAAATTCTTTGCTGATATCTATGGGTTGCAGCTTTGAAGGCTGTATGTCGTTATACAACCGAATGTGCGGTGTTCGGTTTAACACAATGCCGTCTAATAATTTGTTTAAACCTTCCATGAAGCCTAGTAAGGTCACAAAAAGTGCTATGCTAAAGGTAACACCAATGGCTGCAACAAGGGTTTGCTTCCACCTTGCAAGCATAAGTGCTAGGGCAATATCAGATAGGTGTTTTAGTCTCATTTTTGAGGTAATTCGATGCTTGTCGTCTGGTCTATTCCGTTCAATATTTCAACCAAATCGTAATCCATTAATCCGGTTTCAACTTTTTGAAGCTCACCTCCCTTTAGCAACACAGCCGAATCATTGATGAGGTATTGCCTTGGTATGGTTAGAGCACTGTCTTTGGTGTTAACTAAAATACTTGCTTCTACCGTAAGATTAGGGAAAAGTTCATTGGGTTTCGTAATGAAAATGGCCTCGGCTTGAAATGATCGCGTCCGTTTGTTCATCATCGGGTCGATTGCAATAATTTTAGCTTCAAAAACTTCCGCTTTATAACTGTCCATGCGTATGACTACCTGCTGTCCTTTTTTGACCTTAACAATGTCTAATTCATCAATACTTAATTCAATAATGAATTCCTCAGTACCAATAATAACAACAGGTTCTTGGGTGTTTATGACCTCACCTGATTCTTTGTTTATCCGATAGACAACGCCATCAATTTCGCTTTTAACGATGTAGTCATCCTCAAGTAATTTGGCGATTTCCAAATTGTTTTTACTCTGATCTGAGGCCAATTTAAGCTGACGTTTAAGATCATCGTAATTTGTTCTGGCCCTGGCTAAATCAACTTTGGAGTTTTGGTAAGCCAATTCTTTTCGCTCAAGCTCCAATTTAGTGCCGATGTTTTTATCCCAAAGTTTTTGCTGCCTTTCATATTGCATGGAATCATTCACCAGTTTTTTTTGGGCTAAATCAACCGCTTTTTGCCATCGCGTAGTTTGCTGTTGTTAATCCGGAAGTCGGCAGCGATAGAAGCGAGTCTAGCGTTTTCGGTAGACAACTGTTGTGTGTTGTTTTCCATTTGAAAAATCGGACTTCCTTTTTGGACTGGAGTGCCTTCTGTTACAAAAATTTCTTTAACAATATTGTTCGGCTTGCCAAAAACCTCATATTGGTTTTTACTTTTAATATAACCTGACGAATAAACGCTTTCGGTTATGTTTTTTATCTCTGGTGTGGTGGACTCAATTTTGTTTTTGCATGATGATAGAGCCAGAGAAATTAGAATTGAAAACAGGGCTAATGTTGTTTTGTACATTTGGGTTACGCATTAATTTTTCTTTGCTTAAATCTCCAATATTCTGCGGTTAATTCACCTACGCACACCACAATTAATGCGAATTGCCCGTATTGTCAATAATAAAAATATAAGCTTGACAAACCTGTAGGTTGTCAATCACCCAAAGTTAAAACAGATTGACAATTATCACTCGACCATCGACCATTCTTTTCCCTGTTATTTGTCAAAAGGGATTGATGGAAATGTCATTGATACAATGTAATGTGAATACACGTCAGTTAAAATTTGAATAAGAAAAAACACCCAATCCTTTGTTAAGGTTATTACCATACCAGATAGCGTGGTCTGGGACTTTAGCCTTTTTTGAACTTTAATTTGTCAGGGTGCTCACTTTTAGGAAAGATAAGAATGTCAGGCTTCTTGGCCAAAATAAACTCAGCCTTTTTTCTAGACGCCATATTACAGTTCCATGTGATTAGTTTCATTGTTTAAATACTTTAGTATTCTGTTTTGAAACTTTATATCTGGTATGGTTTTGCTGCTGGAACTTTTGTCTGTTTCACTCGATTCATAATTTCGGAGCAGGGCGATTCCAGTTAGTCAAATATTGAACAATGCCAGCATAGTAACCGAGTATCATTTTTTCAATTAGCACTATAAACTTTTTATTGCTACCAAATCCTGCGCCAAATTTGGACAGTAAAACTATATTGAAAGCTTGTATTTCTCGTCCGTTCACATCTTCATGTAACGTATCTAGATTGGAAATTGGAACTCTGATATGTTCTCTGGCATGTTTGACATTTGCTTCAATTAGTAAGTCATTCTCTATTGCTGAGAATGCATCATTATTTTTATTTTGAGCGCTCTCTAGTTGTTTTGCAATCCATGTGATTCGCGCTTTTGTTCCTTTATCTAATGGCGGCATTACCTTAACGAACATAGATACAGTTTTTACCTCAAAGTCCACGCGTAGCTTAATGTCGGAAACAGAGTTTTTAATACTTAAATTTCCATGTAATTCTTGATCCTTTACTATTCTTCGTATGTCTTCTTTGATACTTTCCTTAGATCTGGATGTGGATTTTACAAAAACTCCAAGTTTACGACTAAGAAGTAGACCCATGTCTTTTTCCTCTTGATGCCAACTTGTAACTGCTTCTTCAACACATGTGTCAGAAACCTTTAACGGAATGCGATTGTTGATTTTTTCAATCGTCTCTTTCCATCCTGGCTTCATCATATGATAACCATTTACGCCAGAAGCAGGGTTGTCAAAATAATGCAAGACCTCGCGCATAAGTTCGACCTGGTCTTCATCCTGAATATTCGCTTCATTCTTAAATAACAGCAGTTGACCTTTGGTCATTAAATAAGTCCACGAGAAGTGAAAAAGGGAGAAATTCTTTGGTGGTTTTGCATTAACCGGAGATTGACTAGAGTCAGAAACAAATTCATTTGACACTGTGGCCATAGAGTTCACTCCTAATTTTTTGCAAAGACCTATGTATTGATTAACTTGGTCTTTGTCAACGCTATTGTTCTTGTTTTTCATTTCAAAGACTGTTGCATCTTTTATAACGCCTTTTGAAACAACTATAATCAATCCATCAATTCTCGATCTTTCATCAACATCTTTAAACACAACTTCTGTAAAGAAATGTGGAGTGCCTCCGCGACTAATTTTCAGTTCTTTAAATATGGAATCCCTGTATTCTTTTATTAATCGTACTGCAGTCAGAAAGATTGAGGTTAATGCAGCCTCATCTCCAGTCTTAAGTAGCGGGATTAATCTTGCATCTTGGGCAATTATGACACCAGATTTTCGATATGATATAAAATCTTCAAATGACAGGCCAATTAGTTTGGTGAATTTCTTTTTAATCATGAATTGGTTTTTCTGTTGCACAAGATACTAAAAGAAAAATTTTATTCATTGTGATTCCTGTCCAGCTCTATTTTACTAAAGAGGTATAAACGTCAAAAGTTTTATGGTTAAACCAATAACCCACATCTAAGATGTAAATTCAATGTGTACACATGTTGTCCCTAAATGAAATTATACTTTCTCTATATGGCGAGCCTAGGAGAGTGTAAAAAGCAATTAAAAATTAAACATTAAGCATTAAAAATTAGGAAATGCCTATGTTTGGTCCTTACCCATGAAAGGTAGTTTCAACCAGTTCGTAAAACCCTTTTTTAAAGACATCCGCTTTTGGCTGTTGTTGTTCTTTGTTGTCCGGTTGATAGGTATCACCAACCCGCCGCTGGAATCTGGGCATAACTGGCGACAGTCACTCACCAATATGGTGGCACGTAACTTTTATGAAGATAAAGCCGACATCCGCTACCCTACGATTGATATAGCAGGGGAGAAGTCAGGAATTATGACGTCAGAGTTTCCGGTATATAATTACCTGATCTATGGTGTGTCAAAGTTGTTTGGATTCAATCATTGGACCGGCCGTTGGGTCAATCTAATCGTTTCTACCATTGGGCTCTTTTATTTCCATCAGCTGATCATCAAACTGCTCAATAAAAATATTGCCTTTTATGCCACGCTAATCACCTTAACATCGCTCTGGTTTGCCTATAGCCGCAAAATCATGCCAGATACCTTTAGTGTGTCACTCGTTTTTGTAGGATTGTATGGGGGACATGCTTACCTCAAGGAGGGTAAGTGGTTTCAGCTTGTACTGTTTTTTGTATTTACCACATTAGGCGTGCTTAGCAAAATACCGGCGCTCAGTTTATGTGCAGGTTTGGTAATTGTGCCATGGATTACTTCAGTCAAACGTGCCCGAATCTTTCATGTGGCTTTTGCTGGATTAATTGGTTTATGCTTTGTGTGGCTATGGTACTTCTATTGGTTGCCGCACGTGTATGCTGCCTACGATTACCAATTGTTTTTCCCCAAAACCTTGCGCCAAGGTTTCCAAGAAATCAGCACGGTGTTGCCCAATCTATTTGAAAAGTTTTATTTCTCGTCACTCAATTCCTTTGTTGCGTTTGGTTGCTTTTTGTTGGGTTTGTTCTATGTAGTCAAAGGTCGCAATCGGTTGTTACAATTGGCGTTAGTTTCAATAAGCGTCGTTTTTGTTTTTTTTATTTTAAAAACCGGCAGTGTGTTTCCAACACATAGTTATTACATCGTTCCGTTCGCACCTATTATGGCATTGGTTGCAGCGTGTTTTTTAGCAGAGCTGCCAAAAAATATTGGTTACGTTATACTTGGTGTTGTCGTTATTGAAGGTATAGCCAACCAACAGCATGATTTTTTCTTACGTGATTCAGAATTGTATAAGCTCGAACTTGAGTCGACACTAGAAAATGTTGTACCCAACGATAATCTTGTAATTATAAATGGGGGCACAACACCACAAAACATGTATTTCGCTCACCGCAAGGGTTGGGCCATACGAAACTCGGAGGTGAATGTCAAGTTTGTTGATTCATTGCATCAATTGGGAGCGGAGTATTTGATTATTGATAAACATCAAACTAACGTACGTGAATTACAGTATAAGGTGGTTTTGAGGTCGGAGCATTATTATGTTTATGGGTTGTCAATTGATAATTGACAATTGAGAGTTGAGATGTGGGAATGTGATTTAAACCGCTTATCTGTCATTGAATAAGAGCGAGGCCTGCCAAAAATGGGGGGCGGCGATGGGTGGAGCGAAGGGAGTCATATTTTTGGGAAGACTTTTTGTTTAGTTTTTGGTCTCAAAAATGAAAATCGGTTATAGGCTGATAAGCCTAAGCGAGTAAAAACTAAGTCATCCCGATAACAATCAGGAAAGCCAAGGTTAAAGGGGTGGCAACCCCTTATAGAAAAAATAAATATTTATTTAAAATATTTCTAATAAATTTTTACCTTTGCGACCCTTAAAAATAACACTGCGGGTGTGGTGAAATTGGTAGACACGCTAGACTTAGGATCTAGTGCTTAACCGCGTGAAGGTTCGAGTCCTTTCACCCGCACTTTTTTTCTTAACACAACTCAACTTTAACTATTTCATTAAGACGTGAACGTAACATTTGAAGAAAAAGACGCTTTGAATGCGTTGCTAACGATTGAGCTAAATCCAGCGGATTATCAACCAAAAGTAGACGCAGAATTAAAGAAGTATCGCACCCGTGCAAACATTCCTGGTTTTAGACCTGGTAAAGCACCAATGGGCGTAATCAAAAAAATGGTTGGACCATCTATGCTTGTTGACGAAATCAACAAACTGGCTAGTGAGTCTTTGTTTAAACATCTTGAGGATAATAAGATTGACGTGTTAGGTCAGCCTTTGGCTTCTGATGACCAGAGCGATATGGACTTCGAAAATCCTAGTGACTTTACTTTTAAATTTGACCTAGGTTTAGCACCGAAGTTTGATTTAAACATCAGCGCAAAAGACAAGTTAAGCCGTTACCAAATTACTATTCCTGAAGACGAAGTAGAAAAGGAAGTGGACAACAACTTGCGTCGTTTTGGTAAAATGTTGGAAATCGACAAAACGGAAGGCGATCAAGATACGGTAAAAGGTATTTTAACTGAGCTCGACAAAAAAGGTGAATCTTTTGAGGGAGGAGTAGCAGAAAAAGAATCTACGGTTTTATTAGAAATGGTAAAACACAAGCCAACGCAAAAGGCACTTATTGGTAAAAAAGTAGGTGATGTTGTTAACGTTGACATTTTTAAATTCTTTAACGATAACGAAAAAGTGTTGGCCAGCACGGTTGAACTTCCAGCAGAAGGCATAAAGGATTTAAATAAAGACTTCAAGTTAGAAATCACTGAAGTTAAAAGATTCGAAAAAGCGACCTTAGGTCAAGATCTATACGATCAGGTTTTAGGTAAAGACACCGTTAAAACTGAAGACGAGTTTAAGGCCAAGTTGTCTGAAAACATCGAACAGTACTATAAATCTGAGGCAGAGAATCAGTTGGATCACTCTGTGTCACATCTTATTTCTGACAAACATGAATCAATCAGCTTGCCAGACGCATTCTTGAAGCGTTGGTTGGTTAAAACATATCCAGACAATTACAATACGGAAAACATTGACGAATTGTACGGTAAGGAGTCAGACCAATTACGTCGCCAGTTAATCATGGAGAAGGTAGTTGCTGAGTTTAAATTGGAAGTAACACAAGAAGACGTTAACCAAATTTCTGTAGGTTATACGGCTCAAATGTTACGTCAGTATGGTATGAACAATCCTGACTTGGAAACTATTCGATACTTCGAAGAGAAAAACAAGGAAGATAAAAACTACATGCGTAAGATTGGCGATATCGCTATCGACCGTAAAGTTACAGATCACGTAAAAACGATGATCACTGTTAAAGACAAAAAAATCGCGTTAGACGCTTTCTATAAAATGATTGAGAAACACAATCATGAACATAATCACTAGGCATTTGTTTTTTATCTAAAACAACGCCTTTTTGTAGACTGTTCAGTTGACCATCAATTGTCTATTTTTTCAGATAAGCGCACTGTGCTTTAATGAAAAAAAATACGTTGTTTTGGTAAAAATTATATACTATGGATTACGGTAAAGAGTTTAAAAAATACGCTACACAACATATGGGGATGAATAGCATGCATGTAGATCACTACATCGAAAGCAGCATGCAACCAATTGGTTTAACCCCAAATATTATTGAAGAACGACAACTAAATGTTGCTTCAATGGATATCTTCTCTCGATTAATGATGGATCGCATCATCTTTTTAGGTGTTCCTATCAACGATCAAGTTGCCAATATCATTATGGGTCAATTGTTGTTCTTAGATTCAACAGATCCTAACAGAGATATTCAGATTTACATTAATAGCCCAGGTGGTTCTGTATACGCAGGTTTAGGTATTTATGATACCATGCAGTACATCAATTCTGATGTAGCGACAATATGTACAGGTATCGCTGCAAGTATGGCTGCCGTATTATTATGTGCAGGCACAACAGGTAAGCGTACAGCGCTGAAGCATTCACGTACTATGATTCACCAGCCTTTGGGTGGTGCACAAGGTCAGGCAACTGATATGGAGATAACAGTGAATGAAATCAAGAAGCTGAAGAAAGAGTTATACGACATCATTGCACATCACAGTGGTCAAACGTTCAAGAAAGTATCTGCAGATTCTGACAGAGATTACTGGATGACTTCCGACGAAGCAAAGAAATATGGTATGGTTGACGACATACTGATGCGCGCAAAACCTAAATCATAAGTAAAATGAGCAAAGACGATATCATTTGTTCGTTTTGTGGTAGAAAAAGCGGAGAGGTTGGCCTCTTGGTTTCTGGTATCGATGCACACATTTGTAATGAGTGCATCGAGCAAGGCCATCGTATTTTAGGCGAGGAAGAATCTCACAAAAAGAAGATTGGCGAGAAGAGCGGATTTAAAGTTGACCTTCTCAAACCAAAAGAAATTACCACCCATCTTAACGAGTATGTAATCGGTCAAGACGATGCAAAAAAAGTGTTGTCTGTAGCGGTGTATAACCATTACAAAAGACTGATGGCAACAAAAAAGAACGATCAAGATGATGTAGACATCGAAAAGTCGAACATCTTGATGGTTGGGCAAACTGGTACTGGTAAAACATTGATTGCTAAAACCTTAGCACGAGTTTTGAAGGTTCCTTTTTGTATTGCCGATGCAACCGTTCTAACAGAAGCAGGTTATGTGGGTGAAGACGTAGAGAGCATTATTACACGGCTTCTTCAAGCTTCAGATTATGATGTGGAAGCTGCGGAGCGTGGCATCGTATATATCGATGAAATGGATAAAATCACCCGTAAAAGTGATAACCCAAGCATCACACGTGATGTAAGTGGTGAAGGCGTTCAGCAAGGTTTGTTGAAGTTGTTGGAAGGTACCATAACCAATGTGCCGCCACAAGGTGGACGTAAACACCCAGACCAAAAATACATTGCCGTAGATACACGCAATATTTTGTTTATCTGTGGAGGTGCTTTTGAGGGTATTGAATCAATTATTCAAAGACGTGTGGCTACTTCTAAAGTTGGCTTTAAGAAAAAATCGGAGCAGTTGGTTACCAACGATCGTGATCATATATTACAATTCTTGTCACCTTTTGATTTACGAAGTTTTGGTTTAATTCCTGAAATTATTGGAAGACTTCCGGTACTCACCAATTTAGAGGCGTTGGATAGAGATGCATTGTTGCAGATTTTGACAAAGCCTAAAAATGCGTTGGTGAAGCAGTATCAACGTTTGTTTGAGCTTGAAGGTAAAACCTTAGAAATGGGTGAAGACGTGCTTGATTATATCGTAGACAAAGCATTGCAATACAAGTTGGGTGCAAGAGGGCTGCGTTCTATGTGCGAAGCACTTTTGCTAGACTACATGTATGAGTCACCTTCGGATGAGTCAACCAAGGTCATTAAGGTGTCGCTAAAGGATGCTGAAACCAAACTAAATAAGTTTCAACAACAGGCGGCCTAGTTTTCTAGGAAAATAGAAAACAGATAAGAGAGAATAGACTTGAATAAGTCGAAGTCGTACAACTCATTTATTCTATTATTCAGTAATTCTGTTATTCAAAAATTAATTGCGTAGTTCGGGTACAAAGACTTTCTTTGACCTAGATGATAGTTAAAAACGATTCCAAAATTATAAATGGTTGGACTTTTTATGATTGGGCAAATTCGGTCTACAATTTAGTCATTACTTCCGTTGTATTTCCAAAGTTCTTCTTGGCTCAAACGGAGTCATTGCCAGGTTTACCAGCTAATACAGTCGAGTTTTTTGGAAGAGAATTTAATAACGTTGAGCTGTACTCATACGTTTTTTCAGTTTCGTTCATTGTCGTTTCGTTTCTTGTCCCGCTGCTAAGTGGTATTGCCGATTACTTGGGGAATAAGAAAAGGTTTATGCAGTTCTTCTGCTATTTGGGAGCATTGTCGTGTATTTCCATGTTCTTTTTCGACGTTAACCACCTTGAAATAAGTATGTTATCTCCGTTCTTTGCCAGCATCGGTTTCTGGGGAAGCTTGGTGTTTTATAATTCTTATTTACCCGAAATCGCTACACCAGATCAGCACGATAGAATTAGTGCGAAAGGGTTTTCGTTAGGATATGTCGGAAGTATTCTGTTGCTCATATCCATCATTGTAGCACTCAAGATATTCCCTGAAGATGGTGGTCGCGTTACCCGATTAGGCTTTATTGCTGTTGGTTTGTGGTGGGCTGGTTTTGCACAATTCACCTACCTGAGATTACCAAATAACGTATACGACAAAAAGCCAGACAAAGAAAAAGGGTATATCTACAAAGGTTTCCGAGAGTTACAAAAGGTGTGGAACCAATTGACAGAACAGCCTCAATTAAAACGATTCTTATTTTCGTTTTTCATCTACAACATGGGGGTTCAAACCATCATGCTCTTAGCCGTGGTCTTTGCCGACACAGAGATCAATTGGCCAATTGATGAGGCGACTGGAGAACCTGATAAAACAGGTTTGATCGTGAGTATTATTCTGATTCAACTTGTTGCGGTTCTGGGAGCACTCGTCATGTCGCGATTGTCTAAGAAAATTGGAAACATCGCTGTAATTAAGATATCCGTAGTGTTTTGGTTCCTAATTTGCGTGAGGGCCTACTTCATAACTGAACCGGGTCAGTTTTATGTGCTAGCTGCTGGAGTAGGATTTGTAATGGGCGGAATACAATCAATGAGTAGATCTACATATTCAAAGATGCTACCTGAAACAACAGACCATGCTTCATACTTCAGTTTTTACGATGTATTAGAAAAGATAGGCTTAATCATTGGGCCTTTTCTATTTGGTTTTGCAAACGGCCACTTAGGAGGTATGCGTAACGCAATAATTATTTTAGGTACCATATTTATACTTGGTTTCATAAGTCTGTTTTGGGTGAAATCGGTTAAACCCAAGTCGTTTGACGGAATGAAGGCCATATCTGACACTAACTTGGTTTAAACACCTATGCACCATTTCTATAGTCAAAATATCACGAATGCAGTCGTAGAGCTTAGCGAAGAGGAGAGTCGCCATTGCACTATAGTAATGCGCCTATCTGTGGGTGACGAAATACTTGTGTTTGATGGCGTTGGTAAAAAGTTGAAGTGTCGTATCACCGAAGCTAAAAAGCATGTTGTTGCCGAGGTAATTGAAGTGGAGGAAGAGGAATCCTCAGCGAAAATGGCACTTACCTTGGCTGTTAGTCCTACCAAAAGTGCTGATCGTATGGAATGGATGGTAGAGAAGCTAGTAGAAATTGGTGTATCGCACATTGTGTTTATCAAAACTGAAAAAGGAGAACGTTCTAGACTCAACGAAAAACGACTTTGGAAAAAAGCCGTTTCGGCTATGAAGCAGTCTGGAAACCTTTGGTTGCCAAAAATAGAAACTGAAGTAAAGTTTAAAGACTTTTTAGAAACTGACCAATCAAGTCAGAAATTTATAGCACACTGCTTCGATAAATCGAAGACGATATTAGATGCCAAAGCCACTCATCCTTCTGTGACCATTTGTATAGGCCCGGAAGGAGATTTTTCCGAATCAGAAGTTAGTGCCGCAGAAGCAGCAAATTTTGTCCCATTATCCTTAGGTTTGCCAAGATATAGGACTGAAACAGCTGCTGTTGTTGCAGGTACTTTATTCAACCACTTTTACGTTACCCTATAGTTGTATGAAATATAGAATTTTCATTGTTGGATGTTTGATTTTGTTTGGGAGTAGCTCATTTACCAAACGACATTCATTTCAAATTGCTAAGGTAAAATATAGTGGTGGGGGAGACTGGTATGCGAATCGGACTGCGTTGCCCAACCTTATTCAATTTTGCAACAACTATTTAGCCACTAACATCGACCCACAAGACCAAGTGGTTGAACTGTCGAGTACAGATATTTACAACTATCCATTTATATACCTGACAGGCCATGGTAACGTGGTTTTCTCAGATAAAGACGTTGATAATTTGCGCAGTTATCTTGAGGCTGGAGGATTTTTACATATCGACGATAATTATGGATTAGAGAAGTACATCAGACCACAAATGAAGAAGGTTTTTCCTGAACTCGATTTTGTGGAACTTCCTTTTACCCACGACATTTATAAAAAGAAATACGAGTTCCCTAATGGCTTACCTAAAATCCACGAACATGATGGGGAATCACCCAAAGGGTATGGATTATTGTACAAAGGAAGACTGGTATGTTTTTTCGATGTAGAATGTGATTTGGGAAATGGTTGGGAAGACGCGGGTGTATACAACGATTCGGAAGAAACGCGTCAAAAAGCGTTGAAAATGGGTGCCAACTTGGTGCAGTATGCCCTAACTCACTAAGTAATGGCAGGCAAGAAACCTCTTCTGTTTGTTGTTAATCCAATTTCTGGTGGTAAATCTAAACAGCGTGTTCCAGCGCTAATCAAAAAATATCTTAACCATGCCATCTATTCGCATGAAGTATATACCTGGGAGATTATTGACGATTTACCCAATGCCATTCAAGTCTTTAAAGATAATAATGGCTATGCCGTTGTGGCGATAGGTGGAGATGGAACCATTAATGCCGTTGCTTCTTGTCTTATAGATTCCGGAGTTAAAATGGCAATAATTCCACAGGGGAGTGGAAATGGATTTGCAAGAGAATTCAAAATTTCGACAAAGATAGAGACAGCTTTGCGTCAACTCAATACGGCAACGGAGCACGCGATAGATGTTGGCAAAATGAATGGGAAAGTATTCGTAAACGTGGCAGGCTGGGGCTTTGATGCCAAAGTGAGTCATTCTTTTGCTCAGCTCAGTAAACGTGGGTTGAAGTCGTACGCCCGAGCTATAATGAAAGATTTTGGTGGCGCAGAAAACTTGCATTTTGAGGTAAAAACGGAAGAAGGGTCTTTTGAATCTGACGGCTTTTTGTTAAGTATTGCCAATGGACGGCAATGGGGGAATAATTTCTATGTAGCGCCAAAAGCGTCATTCTCAGACGGCATATTGGATTTGGTTTTTTTGCAAAAGCCCAAAGTCTATCAAGCGCCTTATTTAGCTCTTTGTTTGTTTATGAAGTGGGATAACGTTCTGATAACTAGGCGTCAAATAAGAAAAGCATCAATTCGGCTTAATCGAATGATTTACACGCATTTAGATGGAGAGCCAAGCGAAAAAGTGGATCAAGTGTCGGTAGAAGTTTTACCTAATGCTTTGAAAGTACTCGCTTAACAAAGCGGTAACCAATAGGACGAATGTCAATTGTTTCATGCAAACAATCAGACATTCAAAATCATCAAGGTATCCACTTGTCTTTACCGAAGTCTGGTTTTCGTTTCTCAAGAAATGCGTTACGGCCTTCTTTCGCTTCATCAGTCATATAGGCTAGTCGCGTTGCCTCTCCTGCAAAAACCTGCTGCCCAACCATACCATCGTCAGTCAGGTTCATGGCAAACTTTAACATTTTGATACTTGTTGGTGATTTGGCCAACACTTCTTGCGCCCATTGATAGGCAGTGTCTTCCAATTCTTTGTGGGGCACAACGGCATTTACCATTCCCATTTCGTATGCTTCTTGGGCATTGTAGTTTCTGCCCAAAAAGAATATTTCACGTGCTTTCTTTTGACCAACCATTTTAGCCAAGTAAGCAGAGCCGTATCCACCATCAAAACTTGTGACGTCGGCATCCGTTTGTTTAAAAATAGCGTGTTCCTTGCTGGCTAAGGTCATGTCACATACCACATGTAAACTATGTCCTCCACCTACAGCCCATCCTGGCACTACAGCGATTACAACCTTTGGCATAAAACGTATGAGTCGTTGAACGTCTAAAATATTTAGTCGGTGGTAATTGTCGTCTCCAACATAACCCTGGTGTCCACGGGCTTTTTGGTCGCCACCACTGCAAAACGAGTAAACCCCATCTTTGGTGCTTGGGCCTTCTGCCGAAAGCAAAACAACACCTATGCTTGTGTCTTCTTGTGCATCGTGAAATGCATCTAGCAGCTCACTTGTCGTTTTTGGTCGGAAGGCATTACGCACATCCGGACGGTTAAAAGCAATTCGTGCTACTCCATCACATTTTTTGTAGGTGATGTCTTCGTATTCTTTAACGGTTTCCCAGATCATATTTCTTTGAAAAAGTGTTTGGCAAATGTAAAGCCAATTAATAATTAACGATTAATAATTAACAAGGTTGAATGGTGCCTTTAAAGAGCATTTATTTCTAGGAATTAGGGGCGAGTCAATAGGAGAAAGCATGTCAAAATCTAATGTGGTTCCGCAGATTAAATGTCAATTATCAATTCTTAACTTTCAATTAATAATTATTAATCATCAATTGTTCATTCAAGTATGTCTTCCACATTTGCTTTGATTTTGCCACATAATTCATCCAACGGTAAATCATTATCATCTTTGCCAAAAGGGTCTTCAATTTCTTCTGCCAAAAGTTCCATGCTTACCAGTACATAAAAGATAAAAACAGAAATCAGTATGGTGCCATATTGGAAAGTGGAAACGAATCCAATCGGAAGCGTAACTACATATATAAATATAAACTTCTTCAAAAAGATGCTGTAGGAATAGGGCATCGGTGTGTTAAGTATGCGCTCGCAAGCCCCAGTAATATTCGAAAAGTTGTTGAGGTTGGTATCCAAGGTTAGGTAATCGTTGTCGGAGATGCTGTTCTCTTTTAACATCTTTTGAAGCCGGCCGTACATCTTTTGAGCAACGTGGCTAGGCTTGTGTGAAGAATCATTGAACCGCTTAAGTTCTACATCATTCATACTGTGAGGCAACTCGTCCTGTTGTTTTCGTAGGTGCCATTTTAGTGTATATACGTAGTCTACAATAGCCTGTTTGAAGAATGCCCTGTCTTCTTCATTGCCTCGTGATACAGATACCTTCAAGGCTAAACTGCGTGTGTCATTTACCAGTTCACCCCATTTTTTGCGTCCTTCCCACCAGCGGTCGTAGGCCGTGTTGGTTCTAAAAACCAACAAAAGAGAAAGTACAAATCCAATGAGTGAGTATACGGCAATGGCATCCTTAAAAATATGGAGGTCTTCCATGTATTTGAGCTCGACATAGGTTAAGCCAAAAACGAATAAAGAGAGAATGATCATCTCAGGCAGCAAAACGCGTAGCGTATCGCCTTTCGTAAATTTAAAAATGTGCCTGAACCAAATTTTGGGGTTGTACTTAATCATGTTGGACAAAAATAGTAGAAGGAATGAAAACCCATAATGAAAACTGCATTTGGGCGTTATCTTTGAATATGCAGTTCAGGCAATCAATCGTTTTTATTTTTCTAATTCTGGGTCCATTTTCTGCTGCATTTTGTCAAGACGAGATTGTATTTACTTACGAGAATCCATTTTATGAAGACTGTCGTCTCGTAGATCAACCTACACATCAGTACATCAAAAACAACGACATTAAATACCTCAAAAAAACCATTAAAATAGGTCGCGATATAGCCCATGTTACTCAGCATTTTTACAACGAAAGGGCGGTCTTAGATTCTGTCGTAGAAACAAATGAAACAGGAGAGAAAAAATTATCCGTTTATACGTATGACTCTCTTTTTAGGTTAACATCAAAAATTGATTCTTTTAAAAATAAAACAGGATGGGACAGCCTATTCGTGCATCATTGGATTTATGGAGAAAGCGGGACCATTCAACGTATTGAACAAGGCTGGTCTTTTTTTGATCAACCTGATTTTCAGAGATATACGTTTATGCCAACCATCATTTTTGATACAGTAATCAGCGATATGGTTAGGTATAAAATGGTAGGACCAATGCTCGATGAGCAGGCTAAACTCATGGTTGATAAGGATCCCACTTTGCTTTGGGTAAGGGATGGTAGACTTGTTTTGTATGGAACTGATTCTGTGTATTCATCCATCGATGTATCCGACATTGGGGATGAATATGAAATGAGGTATCACTTGTATAAAGGCGATAGTGTAACCTTAATGCGCATTAGTCGGTACGACATTAAGTGGCAAATAAAAGCCAGTAAGGTGTTTTACAAAGGCGAGTGGGTGTTGTTGCAAGATCACCGTTATGATAGAAGTGGGTATGAGCTGATGAATACAAAATATGATCCGGTTTCTGGTATTAAATCGACAACCACATTCATCCGCGATCAAGCAAACGGCAGAATTGATAAAGAACTTTCGCCGGTAACCTATACTACCTTAGAAGGAAAGCCACCGCGAATTTCTGTTACAGAAGTAACATATTTCTACTCCTCACATATAGAGTAACGGCTTAACAAGGTTGGGTTACATATTTCTTCTGTATTGCCCACCAACTTCAAACAGCGCTTCGGTAATTTCTCCTAACGAGCAATATTTACATACTTCCATGAGCTTGTCAAACACGTTTTCGTTTCGTAAAGCACTTTGTTGTAAGTTTTTTAGTAGGTCTTTTGATTCACCTTCGTTTCTCTTATGTAGTGACGTCAAGGTGTCTATCTGTAATTCCTTTTCTTCTGTTGTTGCGCGAATAACTTCTTTGGGTAAGATGGTAGGCGAACCTTTGCTGCTTAGGAATGTATTTACACCAATGATCGGGAATTCTCCTGTGTGTTTTAGGGTTTCATAATACAGGCTTTCTTCTTGAATTTTAGAACGTTGGTACATGGTTTCCATGGCACCAAGTACACCACCTCTGTCTGTTATTTTGTCAAATTCAGTCAAAACAGCTTCCTCTACCAAGTCGGTCAATTCTTCAATGATAAAAGAACCTTGTAATGGGTTTTCGTTTTTCGCTAAACCAAGTTCACGGTTTATAATTAACTGAATGGCGACAGCCCTTCTTACACTTTCTTCGGTTGGCGTAGTAATAGCCTCATCATAGGCATTGGTATGCAGGCTGTTGCAGTTGTCGTAAATGGCGTAAAGTGCTTGTAGTGTGGTGCGTATGTCGTTAAAATCTATTTCTTGTGCGTGCAAACTGCGACCACTTGTTTGAATATGATACTTCAACATTTGACTTCGTTCGTCAGCACCATATTTGAGTTTCATGGCTTTTGCCCATATGCGTCTTGCCACACGTCCAATCACGGCATATTCTGGGTCAATACCGTTCGAAAAGAAGAACGACAAGTTTGGACCAAAGTCGTTTATATCCATGCCACGACTCAAGTAATATTCTACGTAAGTGAATCCGTTGGCAAGTGTGAATGCAAGTTGGGAAATCGGATTCGCGCCAGCTTCAGCGATGTGGTATCCTGATATCGAAACTGAATAAAAGTTTCTAACCTTGCTCTGGATGAAATATTCTTGTACATCACCCATTAAGCGCAATGCAAATTCAGTAGAGAAGATGCACGTATTTTGTGCTTGATCTTCTTTTAATATGTCTGCTTGAACAGTACCACGAACCTGACTTAAAGTCTTGTTTTTTAATTCATTATATATGTCTGCTGGCAATACCTTGTCGCCCGTTAGGCCTAATAGCATTAAGCCAAGACCATCATTACCTTCAGGTAGCTCACCATTGTATGTCGGTTGAGCTGTACCCTTGACTTTAAAGTAGTCCGAAATGTTTGTTTTAACGTCTGCTTCAAGGTTATTTTCCTTTATGTACAGTTCACATTGCTGGTCAATGGCAGCGTTCATGAAATATCCCAATAACATGGGAGCCGGGCCGTTTATGGTCATAGAAACCGACGTCATTTGATGTGCCAAATTAAAGCCTGAGTATAGCTTTTTGGCGTCATCCAAACAGCAAATGCTAACGCCAGCGTTACCTATTTTGCCATAGATGTCAGGCCTGTAGTCTGGATCATTACCGTATAAAGTAACTGAGTCAAATGCGGTGCTCAATCGTTTGGCTGGCATGTCGCTACTTAGGTAATGAAAACGCTTGTTGGTTCTTTCGGGTCCACCTTCTCCGGCGAACATCCGTGTTGGGTCTTCACCTTGTCTCTTAAAAGGATAAATGCCTGCTGTGTACGGGAACTTGCCTGGTACGTTTTCCTGTAAATTCCATTGTAAAACGTCTCCCCAAGCTTCATATTTAGGCAACGATACCTTGCTGATTTTTTGGTGAGATAGAGATGTTGTTTTTGTCTCTACTTTAATTTCTTTATTACGAACAAAGTAGGAGTAAATATCATTGGCGTAGGCCTCTTTAACTTTAGGCCATTCATCCAACAATACCTGTAATTTAGGGTCAAAATCTAATGAAACCTTTGCGTAGGTTTCGTCCAAATCTTTGATAATACGGTCAGCGTCTGAAACAGCTGTCTCACGTATCGTCTCGATTGTTTTTCGAATGCCGAATAGTTTCTGTGCGATACCGGCTTGTGTTTTAGCCCATTTGTCGTAGCCTCTGTTGTTCTCTGAAATCTCAGACAGGTATCTTACGCGCTGTGGCGGTATGATGTATATTTTTTCCGATTCTGACACCTCTTCTCCATATGAAGAAGTAAACGTCGATTTTGTGTTAGAATTTATTGTGTCAATCAATGTGCCATATAGGGCATTGACACCAGGGTCGTTAAACTGACTGGCAATCGTGCCATAAACCGGCATATCGTCCACATTCGCTTCGAATAATTTATGATTGCGTTGAAATTGCTTCTTTACGTCGCGGAGCGCATCTAGTGCTCCACGCTTGTCAAATTTGTTAATGGCAATAACATCGGCAAAATCGAGCATGTCGATTTTTTCTAGTTGTGTTGCGGCACCGTATTCAGGTGTCATCACATACAAGCTAACGTCACTATGGTCGGTTATTTCTGTATCGCTTTGGCCAATCCCAGAGGTTTCTAGGATGATTAAGTCATAACCAGCAACCTTAAGTATGTCTTTCGCTGTATCAATGTGAGCCGATAAAGCTAAATTGGCTTGACGGGTTGCTAAAGAACGCATGTATACACGTTCATTACGTATGCTGTTCATGCGAATTCTATCTCCAAGCAAAGCACCTCCAGTCTTTCTTTTACTTGGGTCTACAGAGATAATGGCAATTGATTTGTCTGAGAAGTCGTTTAGAAATCTACGCACCAATTCATCAACCAAACTACTCTTTCCTGCACCGCCTGTTCCTGTTATTCCCAATACGGGAGTCGTAATCGATTGAGCCTCAGACTTTATCGATTCAAGTAAGTCTTTATTTTCTTCAGGGAAGTTCTCTGCCGCAGAAATGACACGTGCAATAGACATTTTATTCTGCTTACGGAATGATTCTACTTCTCCATTTAGGCCATAACCCGTTGGGTAATCAGATTGTTCAACTAAATCATTAATCATTCCTTGAAGACCCATTGATCTTCCATCGTCTGGATGATAGATCTTAGTTATTCCATACGCTTGTAGGTCTGCAATTTCTGAGGGAAGAATTGTACCCCCGCCGCCGCCAAACAATTTGATGTGGCTCGCACCTTTTTCTTTAAGTAGGTCGTACATATACTTAAAGTATTCATTATGACCACCTTGGTAGCTGGTCATTGCAATAGCGTTTGCATCTTCCTGTATTGCGGTATTCACTACTTCTTCGGCGCTTCTGTCGTGCCCTAAGTGTATGACTTCGCAACCCGTTGATTGTATGATGCGTCGCATAACGTTGATTGCTGCGTCATGTCCATCAAATAGTGATGCTGCAGTAACAATCCGAACTTTATTTTTGGGTATGTAGGGAGACTGATTTTCCATAATTACAAAAGCGAGTGGCAAAGATATTCTTTTCGGATTTGACATAAAAGAAAAGGCCGCTTAGTTAAAGCGGCCTTTAAGCTCTTAATTAGAGCATGGTAGTACTTAGTGGTTAGTTTTACTTGTCCCTTACGGGCTTAAGCTAATAGTAGTACAAATAGTAAAAACAGAATTTTAAATAATTTTCAAGTAGTAAGTAATAAGTAGTGTAGTGTAGTATTTATCAAATGTTTTAATTTCTTTGTTCGTGTTGAACGATTTACATATTGCAATGCGTGTGCCAACGAATATGTAAATGGTGTAAAAAGTATGTTAAAATATTGTTAATCAATGACTTAAAATGTTGTTTTGTTATTTGCAATGGTATGCCAACAATAGGAATATGATTCATAATGGGATTTAATTATCAAAAGTATAATTAGTCTCGAATTCAACAAAAATGTCATGAAATGAAAAAGCCACCTGGTGAGGTGGCTTTTCTGCTCGAGTTGAGCGATGGTTAATAATAAAGTTAAATTAATTTAAAACGCTTGTCGTTTTTGTTTAGTAGTAGATCAGTAATTAATAACTTTAAGTAGTAAGTAATAAGTAGTGTAGTATAGTATTTATCAAAAGTCTTTATCGATCATTCGATGTGATATGTATATTCCAATACTTGTGCCACAACCAGGATGTCGGAATTACCTTTGAGTTAAAAGACTTATAATCAATGTATTGGTGTTTTATATTTCGTTTTGGCACACTGTTACATATATTGGATATTTTCCCAAAAAGTATAAATAGTATCAAAAAGAGACAATATTCTTGTGATTTTGAGGTTTCACGTATTCCATTTTTTTGCACCTTTGCCCGATGTACATACTAAAAGGATTATTTGGCCTTATCGTACTATTGGCCATTGCGTTTATTTCAAGTAGTCATAGAAAATCAATCAACTGGCGTTTGGTTTTGTCTGGCGTTGGTATGCAATTGATTTTAGCACTCCTAATTTTTAAAGTACCTGGTTTTGATAAAGTATTTGAAATATTAGCTGCATCCTTTACCAAATTGTTGTCGTTTACCGATGAAGGGGCTCAGTTCATTTTCGGGAAATGGCCTGATGTTGCGCAATTATTTTCAATGGAAAATGTAAACGGCAATCCAACCCAGGTAACACATACCATCGGATATGTTTTTGCTTTTAAAGTTTTGCCAACCATTGTTTTCTTTTCTGCGCTTACGTCTTTATTGTACTATTTAGGGGTCCTACAAAAAATAGTTTACGGTTTTGCCTGGATATTGAGCAAGACCATGCGTTTAAGTGGAGCAGAAAGTCTTGCAGCCGCAGCCAACGTATTTGTTGGTCAAACCGAAGCTCCCCTTGTTGTTAAGCCTTATATTAAAAGCATGACTAAGTCTGAGATACTTTGTCTTATGACTGGAGGTATGGCAACGATTGCGGGTGGGGTATTTGCCGCCTTTATTGGTTTGCTTGGAGGTGATAGTATTGAAATGCAGCAGATGTTTGCTAAACACTTGTTAACGGCGTCAGTATTGAGTGCGCCAGCAGCAATCGTATTCAGTAAAATGTTACTTCCAGAAAAGGAAAACGTTGATAAGAACCTAAATATAGACAAAACCAAAATTGGGAGTGGGCCATTGGAGGCAATTTCTAACGGAACAACTGAGGGTATCAAGCTAGCCGTTAACGTTGGAGGAATGATCCTTGTCTTTTTGGCATTCATCGCAATGATTAATTATTTGCTGGCGAATGTTATTGGTCATCATACGGGGTTAAATGAGTGGGTAAAAGCTGTTAGTGACGGCACATATACAGAGTTTAAATTGCAGATGATATTAGGGTATGTATTTGCACCCGTGGCTTGGGTAATTGGAATCCCATGGAATGATACACTACTCGCGGGTCAGTTGCTAGGAGAAAAAACAGTGATTAACGAATTCATTGCGTATATCTCTTTGGGGAATATGCAATCCAATGGTTTAATAGCCAACAATAGAACAGTGGTCATCATGACCTACGCACTTTGTGGGTTTTCAAATTTTGCTTCTATAGGTATTCAAATTGGTGGAATTGGTACCATCGCCCCAAATCAACGCCCAACCTTGGCAAAACTAGGTATGCGGGCTTTATTGGGTGGTACATTAGCCTGCCTAATGACAGCAGCAGTTGCAGGCATCTTCTATGGCTAACTTTAATACATCTAATCGCGGCTTTTTGTACGGAGATGGTTTTTTTGAAACCATGCGTATCGATAACAACGATATACCGCTATGGTCTCTTCATATTGAGCGCGCCAAAAGGGCTGGAGATTTTCTCGAATTCACTTGGCCCGATACTTCGACTGTAGAAAGCTTGAAAGCAGAGATTCTTCAAAACCAACCAGACGGGAGTGACATCGTTAGGCTAGACTTTTTTCGAGAGGGAGGAGGTACGTATATCCCGAATTCTTCTGAAGTAGGTATGGTGTACAGCTATAGATCTTTGCCCGATAAACCAAGCGCATTTGTAGTAGACCTGAATCAAATAGAGCCGGCGATAGCATCACTACAACCCATATCCATTGGCTTCTACAAAGAATTGACCAAATCGTCAAATGCTTTATCTACATTTAAAACCACCTCAGCATTGTTATTGGTTAAAGCGGGATTGTATCTTAAGAATCAACCTGGGATTGACGACATAATATTGTTTAACGACAAGGGGTTAATTTGTGAAGCGCTTTCTAGTAATATTCTAATAAAAAAAGCAGGTAAATGGTATGGTGTTTCCGCAGAACATGGCCCAGTTCAGGGTGTATATCAAGGTTACATCACCAAAACGTTAGGGGTTGAGTTTACTTCAATAACACTAGAAGATGTTGTTCAAGCGGATAAAATTATTCTAACCAATGCAGCTACAGGCATCACCGCTGCTCAATTAATTGGCTAAGATCTCGGCCATTCTAATTAAATCAGGGTTAACCTGTTTTGATTTTCCAATAGCCACTTCAAAGTCAGTCAAAATTACTTCCCCACCAACAATACCAACAGCCTTAGAAACTTCGCCTTTTCTCAAAGCTTCTACGGCTTCATAGCCCAGTTGACTGGCCAATACTCTATCTCTTGCGGTTGGGCTACCACCTCGTTGTATATGTCCTAGTATAGTTGTGCGTACATCAATGTCGTCAAATTCAGTTTCTAGCCTGTCTTGAATGGCTAAGGCTCCGCCTTGTCTGTCCCCTTCAGCAACCACCACTATCGAAAACGATTTTGTTCTTCTTGAAGTGTCTTTAAAGTGATCCATAAGCTGTGACATTTCACCCTTTTGTTCTGGGATAAAAATAGCCTCGGCGCCTCCCGAAATTCCAACGGCAAGTGCAATAAATCCTGCGTCTCTTCCCATTACTTCTACCAAAAACACGCGATTGTGCGACCCTGCTGTGTCACGAATTTTATCGATGGCGTCACAAGCCGTGTTTATTGCGGTGTCGTAACCAATAGTAAAATCGGTTCCGTATAAGTCATTATCAATAGTGCCAGGGAGGCCTATTGTTGGTATACGATGTTCTTCATATAGTTTCATTGCTCCGGTGTAAGAGCCATTCCCACCAATACAAACCAGTGCATCAATCTGCTGAGTTTTTAAGTTTTTGGCAGCCAATGCACGACCTTCAGGCGTGCGAAAATCATCACATCTCGCTGTTTTTAAAACGGTGCCACCCAATTGAATAATATTCGCTACCGATCTAGATTTTAACTCGACAAAGTCATTGTCAATCATCCCTTGATACCCACGTCGAATACCATACACATCTATGTGGCTATAAGCAGCTGTTCGAACAACCGCTCTTATAGCCGCATTCATTCCTGGAGCGTCTCCACCAGAAGTGAATACCCCTATTCTTTTTATTTCGTCACTCACTGTACAAATAAGCAAAAAAAAGACCGATGAGCAATCATCGGTCTTTTCAATTTTATTAACTATTTTCTAATCGTCTTCAACTAAGATTTCAAAAGAAATTGTATTGTCAACTCCAATTGAGCTTACTTTAACTAAAGCAAATTTACCAGAAGCACTAACAGGGCTTACGAATAATACATCACCAGATTTGATTTCTGTGTATTGCGTTGTAGCCGCACTGCTAGTAAACTCAGCCAATAACTCTTTAGAGTCACTCATTGAACTGAATTGCCCTACGGTAATGTTTGTTTGACGGAGTTTTGTAGCATTTCTAGTTGTCCAATCAGAAGTCTTTAAGAATGTGTTGACATCGTCAGAACTTGGAGAACCAAAGTAAGATGAACCAGATCCGTCAACGATATAAATTAAATCCATATTCTCAGATGCGCTTCTTGCGCCAGCCAATAAATTAACTGACATGTCCGACATATTTAAAGTCGACCCAACGTTAGAAGAATTTTGATTTCCTAAAACGATGTCGATCTTTCTAATGGCCTTAGGTACTGCAGTTCTGTTAAATGTGATTGATTCTGTTGTAGAGTTACCATCCTTGTCTGCAATTGTAAAAAACCAAGTTTCTGTACCAGGCTTGTTCTCAACTGCATTTGTGAAATCGATTGTAAACGAATTTTCGTTGATTGTCGTATCACATAAAGTACAGTTTAAAGGAGCAACTTGTGTTCCTCCGTCATAACTAACAGTGATTACCAATGTCTCGATTTTTGAATCATGAGAGGCACTCAAACCAACTGTAAAATCTGAACCAGATACAATGTCACCATCTGTTGATGTATATCCTGCACCAGCAAGAAAGTTTAATTTAGGTTTTGTCGCTTCAGGTTCGTCTGTAGTACATGAGTTGAAAGTCAATGCACTAACTGCCAAAAGTCCAATTAACAGTTTGAATTTTACGTTTTTCATTATCTATTGTCTATAAGTTTTGGGCAAAGATACATTTCACTCAAGAAAAAAATAAGTAATTGCTCAAACTTACCTTATTATTACAAGCATCATGGTTTTAAGTTGGATTGATTGGCTCATTATTGGCGCCTTTTTTGCCCTCTCAATAGGTATTAGTTTTCGTTACAAGCAACTTGGCGAATCTGGGTTAACTGGGTTTTTTCTTGGGGGAAGAAACTTGCCTTGGTATTTAGCTGGTTTAAGCATGGTGGCCACAACTTTTGCCGCCGATACGCCTTTGGCAGTTACCGAACTTGTGGCGCAGGGTGGTGTAGCGAAAAACTGGCTGTGGTGGAATGCATTGTCTGGAGGTCTGTTAACGACTATCTTTTTTACCAGACTATGGAGAAGGTCCGGTGTTCTTACCGAAGTAGAATTTATTAATATCCGATACAGTGGTAAAGCGGCTAAGTTTTTAAGAAGCTTTAAAGCGGTATACCTTGGGTTGTTTATCAATGCCATGATTATCGCATGGGTGAATTTAGCCTTTATGGCACTCATTCAAGTATTTTTTGGCGTTGAAGGAACAAACCTATATCTCATCACTGCGGCGGCCATGGTATTTGTTTTTGCTTACTCGTCAATTTCAGGGTTAAAAGGCATAGCGGTAACAGATGCAGTTCAATTTATCATTGCCATTGTCGGCTGTATAATTCTTGCCGTTTTGGTTTTACAAAGCGAGAAGGTCGGCGGCATAGCTGGTCTAAAAGAGAAATTGCCGCCTTCGGCATTTAAGTTATTTCCTTCGATTGGCGATGGTGCTGATGGGGTAGGAGGTGTTATGAATGCAGGTAAGCAACTCACGCTTACGCTAACTACATTTTTAACTTACGTCGGCGTGTTATGGTGGAGTAGCTGGTATCCTGGCGCAGAACCCGGCGGCGGAGGCTATGTAGCACAACGTATAATGGCTGCAAAGGATGAGAAGAATTCGGTTTTTGCAACACTGTTCTTTCAAATTGCTCATTTCTGTTTAAGACCTTGGCCTTGGATTATTGTAGCATTGGCCGCTTTAGTCCTTTACCCAGATTTAAGCCCAGCAGATCAGAAACTGGGATATGTAATGGCCATGAAAGACTTTCTTCCGACAGGATTGCGCGGGATGTTGCTTGTGGCCTTCTTGGGAGCTTATATGAGCACCATATCTACGCAATTGAACTGGGGAGCTAGTTATTTAATCAATGACCTCTATGTGCCGCTTGATAAGAAGAAACAGACTAGTGAAGACGAACCGTCTTACAATAAAAAACTTGTTAAAGCGAGTCGCATTGCCACCTTTTTCATTATGGCTTTTGGATTGCTGGTTACCACCCAAATTACAACAATTACTAGTGTTTGGGAGTTTATTTTCCAATGTGGAAGTGGACTCGGCCTTGTCCTCATTTTGCGATGGTTTTGGCATAGAATTAACGTGTGGAGCGAAATTACTGCCACAATAGCACCCTTTGTGGCTTACGGGTATATTCAATTTAAGCGTTTCGTTTTCGAGAGTCAAATTACAACCACGGTAAAAACACTTGATGAGTTGACTCAAGATATTTGGTACTACGATTTTGCCAACGGGGTTTTATTTTCGGTAGGTATTACTACTGTGGCGTGGTTAATTGTTACTTACTTGACTAAACCAACCGATACGATAAAACTCCAAGCATTTTATGACAAGGTGAAGCCCACAGGGGTTTGGGGGGATTTTGGCACTCCAGACAACAAGCCTATGCGGTGGTTATCGGGTGCGTGGTTAACGGGTATTATAATGGTGTATAGTTTGCTGTTTTGCAGTGGCAAAGTAATCTTTCAAGAGTGGGACTCAGCACTACTTTACGGTGTGACAGCTGTAGGGAGTTTTGTTTTGTTTCGCTGGTTTGCTACAAAAGGAAAACTGTTCCAATAGGTTGGCACGACAATTGTCAATTGGTATTACCAATTAGAATAAGATTTAATCTGACACATTGACAATGTTTGACAAAACGAACGGTTATTTCCACTTGGAAAATGACGACGATATAGACAACCCTGGATTCGTTACGCTAATGACCCAGGATGAGGAGAACGAGATAAATAAACAAGAATTCCCTGATGAGCTACCGGTTCTACCGTTGAGAAATACGGTTCTTTTTCCTGGGGTGGTGTTTCCCATCACGTTAGGTAGAGATAAATCAATCAAGCTGATTAAAGACGCATACAAATCCACTAAAACGATAGGTGTTGTTTCGCAAAAGGATGCCAAGATTGAAGATCCTTCCATTGGTGATTTGCATACCATCGGAACGATGGCACACATAGTGAAAATGATACGTATGCCAGATGGTAATACGACGGCCATTATTCAAGGAAAACGAAAGTTTAGAATCGAGGAGTTTTCTACTACCGAGCCCTATTTTAAGGCACGTGTGGTATCTGAGCCAGAAGAAAAGTATAAAGCGGACAAGAATTTTAATGCACTATTAAGCTCGGTGAAGGAATTGGCGACACAAATTGTGGAACTGTCTCCGAACATACCAACAGAAGCTAATTTTGCGCTGAAAAATATTGACAGTCCTAATTTTCTAATCAATTTTATTGCCTCGAACCTGAATGTTGGAATTGACGAGAAACAAACCATTCTAGAGCTTAAGAGTCTTCCTCAAAAGGCAGAAGAAGTACTGCAGCACCTTACAAAGGAATTGCAAATGCTTGAACTAAAGACTCAAATACAGTCTAAGGTGAAAGTTGATTTAGATAAGCAACAGCGTGAGTATTTCCTACATCAACAAATTCGTGCTATCCAAGAAGAACTAGGGCAGGAGTCGCCAGACAAGGAAATTGAAAATTTAAGGCTCAAAGGAAAGCAAAAGGATTGGCCAGAGTCGGTATCAAAAATATACTTTAAGGAGCTTGATAAGCTCCAACGTACCAACCCGGCCGCACCAGACTATTCGGTTAGTTTGAACTACGTTGAGCTGTTACTTGAACTTCCTTGGAATACCTATTCAAAAGACAATTTCGACATACAAAGAGCTAAGAAAACCTTAGACGCCGATCATTTTGGTTTAGAAAAGGTTAAAGATAGGATTTTAGAATACTTGGCGGTACTTAAGCTTAAAGGGGACATGAAGAGTCCAATTTTGTGCTTATACGGCCCTCCAGGAGTTGGTAAAACATCACTTGGTAAGTCAATTGCTCGAGCGGTTGGAAGAAAATATGTACGTATGTCTCTAGGTGGATTACACGATGAGGCAGAACTGCGTGGCCACAGAAAAACCTATATCGGTGCGATGCCTGGCCGTATAATTCAATCACTCAAAAAAGCTCAAACGTCTAATCCAATCTTTGTTCTTGATGAGATTGATAAGATAGGCAATGATTTTAGAGGTGATCCTTCTTCCGCATTATTGGAAA
Source organism: Bacteroidota bacterium (assembly GCA_024679565.1). Taxonomy (GTDB): domain Bacteria; phylum Bacteroidota; class Bacteroidia; order NS11-12g; family UBA9320; genus UBA987. Next base: position 53,864 of record JAIBDD010000010.1, read on the forward strand.
TATTGGACCCTGAACAAAACAATTCTTTTCATGACAACTACGTAGATATCGATTACGATTTGTCTAAGATTATGTTTGTTGCCACAGCAAACCGCCTAGACACCATACAGCCTGCCCTACTTGATAGAATGGAAATCATTGAGATTAATGGATATACGCAGGAAGAGAAGATCGAAATCGCAAAGAAATATTTGGTTCCTAAGCAACGCAAAGAACATGGGTTGAAATCGAATCAGTTCAAATTGTCAGATGCCATCCTTGGTAAAATAGTGGACGAATACACGCGTGAAAGTGGTGTTCGTGGATTGGAAAAAAAAATCGCCTCACTCGCCCGGTATAGAGCCAAACAAATTGTTGGCAATGAAGAGATGTCTTCAAAGGTTACCGCTAAAGATGTTGTGACTATTCTAGGAAATCAAAGAATCGAAAAAGAGCAGTATCAAAACAATGATACCGCTGGTGTTGTAACTGGTTTAGCTTGGACGTCGGTTGGTGGTGAGATTTTGTTTGTCGAAAGTTCAATGACCAAAGGCAAAGGGAAACTTACGCTGACGGGTCAATTGGGTGATGTGATGAAAGAGTCCGCAATTACCGCTTTGACCTATCTTAAAGCAAATAGTGACTACCTGGACATAGACTATCACGTTTTTGATCAATACGATTTTCATATTCACTTTCCAGCAGGAGCTGTACCCAAAGATGGACCTTCCGCAGGTATTACAATCCTGACCTCTTTGGCAAGTATGATAACACAACGTAAGGTGAAATCGCATTTAGCCATGACTGGTGAAATTACCTTGAGAGGTAAGGTGCTTCCAGTAGGAGGGATTAAAGAAAAGATTCTGGCAGCGAAACGTGCTGGAATTAAAGATATCATACTGTCCGAAACCAATAGAAAGGACATTCAAGATATCCCTGAACAGTATGTGAAGGATTTAAGTTTCCATTATGTAAAGAATATGTTGAATGTGCTGGATGTAGCTTTAACAAACGACAAAGTGGACAATCACAAAACTTGGGTTATAGAAACCAAGTAATTGATAATAGAAGACAACAAAAAAGGCCTCGTGATTCACGAGGCCTTTTTTAATTTGGGTTATTTTTTTTATCGTGTCGTTGACGTCGAATTTTGCTTTGTAAATGCATCCATGTCAAATAACAAGGTAAACCTAATTGTATTTTGAAGTGGATGTTGTGTTTTAAAAGGCATTAGATAAGAAATGTCTAAACCGAAAACATTATAGTGAATACCTGCACCTAAGGTAAGGTACTTTCTGCCACCTTTGGTTTCTGCTTCGTGGAAGTAACCAGCTCTTATCGCAAAGCTTTCGTCGTACCAGTATTCCATACCAATATTGGTGATGAATTCTTTTAATTCTTCCTTAAGACCACCTGGTGCATCACCAAATGAATTAAACATGCCAGTAATAGGAGGTGCGTCTGAAGTTTTCCAACCTACAATTACTCTTGACCCGTCAGCAAAAACAGAATCTTGTCCTGCGCTATTCTCAAGGTATAAAGGCTGTGGTGTTGGTACCATCAATTTGTTAAAATCAATACCGAAACCAATCTTGTTGTGTTCGTCGATTTCAGTTTCCCAATATGTTCCGATTCTTAAGTTAACAGGGATGAAATCTCTGTTGGCGTCATTGGTATACGTGATTTTAGATCCCATATTGGTGATACTCGCACCAATGGCGTAGTTCCAATCTCTGTCTTGGATTTTTATTTCATCCTTATAGTAAGCGCCAATGTCTCCTGCAACGGCTTGGCCTGGGCGAATATTTGCGCCGGTGAGTCTTTTAGAAATTAATCGACTATTGATATATCTTGTAGCAATACCAAGTGAGAACTTTTTTGATAACTGCAAAGAATAAGACACGTCAAACGAGAATTCTTTTGGTTCGTCATTTCCAGTAGGATTCCCAGATTCGTCTGTGAATTGGATACTACCTAAACTGAAATATCTTAAAGAGGCCGCAACAGTGCCACGTTTTTTGTCGCCGACTTTAGCATACCCAGATAAATAGTAAAACCAAATGTCTGGAACCAAACGCTTAAGCCAAGGTGCTGCTCCTAAAGACAACCCCGCATCGTCTTCAATAAAAGCCATTTTCCCAGGATTCCAATGAAGGCCATTAGCGTCTGGAGATGTAGCAACGCCTATGTCACCCATACCTGCCGCACGTGCGTCTGGTGTGATGGTAAGGAATGGAACGGCCGTTGTGATTGTATTCAACTGGCCAAGTAGGTTTTTATCAGTCTGCAAACCTCCTTGAGCGAAGGTCATTTGAGACGATGACAGCAATACGATTGCTATTAGGTACGATTTCACTTTACTTGTAACTTTCACTATGTTCGTTTTTAAAGGAACGATAAAGGCAAATTTATATTTTTATTTCGAGACCATCTATTTTAAGATGACCAATTTCTGAGTCACATCGGCCTTATTTCCGTCCTCAGTTTTTACTGATAATTTGTATAGATAAACACCTCTGGCGAGTTGGTCGCCGTAATCATCTTTTCCATTCCACGAAATACCACTAAAGTGACTGTTGGCAGCAATCATCTGCTCGTTAAAGGTTTTTACAATTCGACCAGTAGGCGTAATAATTTGAAGCAAAACATCCATTTGTTGCCCTACTTTATTGTGGTCGAAATGAAACGCCGTGGAAGAAGTAAATGGATTCGGGAAGTTGATAACATTGTTTAAGGTTAAATCGGCATCGTCAGCCACCACAAACTCAGTTTCATCTTCCGAAACATTGTTGTAAACATCCCAAACACGGATCTTTAATGTGTGTACCCCTGGCTCAATAGGTTCCATTTGGTATTCTACCTCGCCTGCTTGATATGAGTCGAGTTTCGATTGGTAAAAATCGTTTAGTACAATAGTCTGTTCTTGTTCGGTTCCTGCGTCAATAATTGCGGTAATGTCTCGCCCAATGCCGTTACCAACGGTGTTAATACCATTTTCGTCAAACACCTTGCACAATAGCAGCGGTGTTGGGTCGGTAGTGCCGCCAAACACCCAAGATTCGTCATCTAAAAACAATTCAACTTCAGGACCGGTTTTATCATCGGCAATCTCTGTAATCGAACCACCGACCGTAATTGAGGTATCGTAACCATGTGCGTCGATAACACCGTTATCGGCAAAATAGGAAATCTTACCATCTCCAAAGTTGTAAGAAATGTCTTTTGGGACAACAAATTGGAAAGAAAAATCTCCATTTGTTACCGAAACTTTTCCTCGGTATAAAACACTATTTTGTAGTTGGTATTTACGTATATAGCTAAGTTCATCATTTCCTAATGATTCGAAATCCAAAAATTTATCAAATATAGTGGGGTACACAAATCCGTTAAAATCTGTTGCTTTTTGACCAGATTCGTCGTGCACTTCACCATCAATTTTTATTCTTGAAAACGCTTTCAACGTGTCAATAGCTTGTACACCAATCGTAGAATCATTAATCTTTGTTGTTACTACTTCGTATTGCGGGAATGCCAGTGTCATTGCCGGGTCGCCGAGCAAGGAGAAATTTCGTTGGTTAACCGCCCGTTGCGTTTCATTTTTTGTATCTCTAAAAAATATACCAAGAGATTTTGGTCCTCCTTGTAGAGCAACAATATTGTTATCCCAAATTTGAACACTTAACCTGGTGTTTAAACTTATTTGCACGAGACGCATGGTTGTGACAAGTCCAACCGCTCCACCATTTGCATTGAAAAGCATGAGTTCGCCAGGTGAGTCTTGTGCAGGATCGTCGAAGCGGCTTAACTCACAAGTGGCCGTAACCATTAAGGCTAATTTGTCGAGGTTGTCCCATGATCTAATGTCATCGCGAGTTACCACACGCTCGTGTGCCATACCTGAGGTACCGCCGTGGCCTAAATAATTAAATATTAAAGTTCCCTTTTCTAATGCTTTGGTAATAGCAATATTCACATCAGGGTATTTCTCACCACTGCCAAAGCTTTTCTGCTCGTATGCGTCAAGATATATCTTATTTATATTGAAGACCGGTTCTTGTGATTTAACATAGTTTGACATGGTCTCTGAGTCATCTAGGTGTATTGCACCGTCTTCATCATCACCCAAAAAAGTAATCGTATTTTGCCAATCACCATGTGACGACGGGTCGTGATACTTCACAATCTTATCAACCATTATCTTGGCTTGAGCAATAGAGTTGCATGGTATTCTTCCAATGCCAATGTCCAAATCTTCTGCAGATAGGGTAAGGTCGTAATATCCTTCGCTGTCGTCTAAAATAGCATAGAAGTCGTCTGATGAGTACGAGTTTACAGGGTCTGTTGTGTTACGACTTTGAAATGTTGGAATGAAGTTCGTGTTTTCTTCTACTCGATTTTGAAAATCATAACTTCCGTCGCCCATTAGTAGTACATTTTCCAATGGTTTTCCAGATGCTAAGCCACGCGTATAAAACATTCTGATGTATTCTCGAATAGCTACAGGGTCTTGCCGACCTCCCGAAAACTCGTTGTAGATATGTCTTACGTTAGTTACCCGTACATTTTGGTTGTATTCCGTTCGATGCAAGGCGGCAAGTCTTTCTGCCTCTGGTGCAAAATCTGGATGGGTGATAATAATAAAATCAATATCAGCCGCCTGATGAATGTTTTGATTTGTGACAGTCTCAACAAATTCAGCAGATTTTTCGTCTCCAGGTTGAAAAAGCACAAACTGCACTTGCTGGCTATCTGATGCAACAATGGCATTTTTTAAACCTGATTCATCGAATGTTTCTTGAACACGTGGGTTGAAGTAATTTGAAATATCCCAAATATTATAAGAGGTGCCAGAAAACTGGTATCTAACCTTGGTATATAGAGCAGCTTCTTTGCTTCGAACAACTTTTTGTGTACCACTTAAACCCAAATTAACGGGCACAGCAAGGCTGTAGTAATCAATCCAAGCATTTCCCTCATTTGAAGGTAAATTGTAGGTATAGTTTAGTGAAACATTATCTCCAGTTACCTGAAATACACCAGATTTACTAGCTATGCGTCCAAATGTATCATCGTAGTCGCCACTTACAGCGCCGAAGAACATATTATGCCAGTTCTGACCATTAACATCAAGAGCACATGAGGCATTTGCACCAATAGCTCTTGCCGCAAACCGATGTGAAATATAAGCGTTGTACGTTGGGTCTACATTGGAAAAATTATGGTTAAAAGTTTGCGTTTTATTGACCCGAAACTCGTCGCCATACCAAATTCTCCCACTCTGAATGAAGTTTAACTCATCCTGTTCGTGATGAACAAGGTCAAAATAGTAATCTAGGTTTTCGTCAAAACTATTGCCTTGATTGCTTGGTGATACTCCTACCTTTTTGGCTGCGTTTCCACTATGCGTAAGAAAAACAAATGCACTGTTGCTGTACACATTTTGTTGATGAACGTATTGGCCATTGCTCAATTTCCATCCATGTGGTCCTTGCGCATAGAATCTAATGAAGTCGTCAGCATCTATTCGGTTATTACTGTTTAAATCGACAAGCTCGGCGCCAAATTGCTCTAAATCGTTGCTCCTGTAATCCGGAATAGCTTCTGATAATGGGCCTCCTTCAAAACCATAAATTTTAAAGGTATTGGCATCAATATTTGCGATGTCAATTCCAACACTAGCTAATTGGTTCCCAGAGATTTTGTATATGCCGTCCGCGTTTACTTTGAATTTATACCAGTCTCCTTGTTGTAACACACTTGATGACTTAAAGGTGTTTGCTTTCTTATGCGAATATTGAATGGATTTGGAGGCTGTGCTGAATTTGAAGGTGAAAGATTCTATAAGCATCAACTCACCAGTCAAACCCTTTATTATAGGTGTAAATTCAATGTTTAAAATTGGCCGCCCTTGTTGAAATGAAATATACTGTTTTACATCAAGTTGTTGGTTTACAACAGATTCGACTTGGTTGTCGTCAATTCGGTTTTTAGCATATTGAATGTTGGTGACGGAAGCCTTAACCCACTGGCTACTAACAGGTATACGTTCGAAGTAAATGGGAAGCGTAACCTCGTTGGTTACATCGTAGTAGCAATCATTAAAAGATAATTGGGTGCTTTTTTCTTTAGTAGACCCGTGCAGCGTATTATCCCATTTGAGTGTCCTACTATCACCAGTGCGTATTTGACCAAAGGCAAAATTGCACAGGAAGCTAAGTACTACAATAGAAACGACTTTTTTACGATTCATTCAAATTGGGTTTAAACTATTGGTTTTTACGACACACAATGTTAAGATGATAAACAAGAAACGCCTTAAAATATTGTTGATTTTAAGTAATATTTTGAACATTAGTCGTTGCCGATTTAACATATTGACTTTAGTAAAAGGGTGACACTTGTAGAAAAGGAACTTATAATACGAATAAAATAATTGTAGGTTGAACACCGTTTTGAAAAAACAAAACCGTGTATTTGTGAAATGATATATCAGAAAACAATGATAGCCAGGCAATAAAGTCATCGAAATATTGTTTAAATTTTAACAATATTTTGCTTGGAATATTGAAACAGGCTATCTTTACAAGATATTTTGCAACATACAGAGTAAAAGAAGATTTAAAAGAACAAGATGATAAAAAGAATACTTCTCAGTGCATTAACAATCGGACTTCTATTTGGGTTGGGCCGTGACAGTGCATCTGGTCAGGATCCAGAATTCTCGCAGTTTTACGCAACACCTGTTTACACTAACCCTGCGATGGCAGGTACAGGCCAATGTCAAAGAGGTGGCGGCGGAGGTCGTGCGGTAATAAATTATAGAAACCAATGGCCAAGTTTGCCAGGTACATTTGTTACAACGGCATTTTCTTACGATCAACATTTTGACAAGATAAACGGTGGTTTAGGGTTATTAGCTGTAAGAGATGTTGCCGGTGAAGGTTTGTTGACGACTACACAATTAAGTGCTATATATTCTTACCAGTTAGTCGTAAGCCGAAAAGTATTTATGAGATTTGGTCTGGAAGGTCAAGTAATGCAACGCGGTTTAGATTGGTCTAAATTACGTTGGGAAGATCAAATAGATGCAACACGTGGTTTTGTGAATGCAACTTCTGAGCCTATTCCTCCTGCTAAAATAACCACACCTAATTTTAGTACAGGTTGGTTGATTTATACTGAAAAATTTTATGGTGGTGTTGCTGTACATAACATGATTGAACCTGTTCAGTCGTTTTATGGTGATCCTGAAGCAAAATTGCCTAGACGCTATACGGCGCATTTAGGTTCTGTAATTCCATTGGACAAAAGACGTAACCCAAATAGCACGTTTAGTCCTAATGCTTTATTCATGATGCAAGGTCAATTTACACAATTGAATGTTGGATTTTACTTAAACAGAGGGCCACTTGTTTCGGGTCTTTGGTTCCGACAAACACTGGGTGAAGTAAAGAACTCAGACGCATTGATGCTGTTAGTAGGATTTAGAAAAGACAAATTTAAATTTGGATATAGTTTCGATTTAACTGTAGATTCAAAGAAAGCCGCAGCACGTGGTTCTCACGAAATAAGTACAGCAATTGAATGGTGTCCAAGACGACCTGTCATTAAACACAAACCACTACACTGCCCTGATTTTTAATCAAATAATAGAATTTTAGACAATAATTCGGTAGAATTGCAGTTTAGTAGAAAGACGATATTTTCGAAAAAATATGAAACGAAATAACTTAGTTTTTTTATTTGCATGTAGTTTGATCATATTTCAAACAGCATGTAAAAAGGAAAAGTCATCCATCACAGGGTGGAATTATAACGACGCTAAATGGGGCGGATTCGAGACTTACGACTATGCAGGTCAAGAAACAGGTCCTGGATTGGTGTACGTTAAAGGTGGTAATTTTACCATGGGTTCATCTGAGCAAGACGTACTTTATGATCGAAACAATTTCGAGCGAAAAGTTACGGTTGCCTCATTCTATATGGATGAAACCGAAGTAAGTAACTTACATTATCTAGAGTATTTATACTGGTTAAAGCGAATTTTTGCTGATTTGCCAGAAGTTTATGAAACGGCTTTGCCAGACACAAACTGCTGGAGAGACAAGCTTGCGTATAACGAGCCTTACGTTGAGTATTACTTACGTCACCCAGCATACAAGAACTATCCAGTTGTTGGTGTTAGCTGGTTGCAAGCAACTGAGTTTGCTAAGTGGAGAACAGATCGTGTAAATGAGATGATTCTTATCCGTGAAGGAATTCTTGAGCCGGATATTAACCAGATGAATGAAGAAAACTTTGTTACTGGGGCGTATTTGGTAGGTCAATACCAAGGTATGGACGGAAAGCATTTGGTGAAAGACATCAATGTGAAGAAGGGGACACGTAACGTAAAAATGGAGGATGGAATTTTCCTTCCTGATTACAGACTACCAACAGAGGCCGAGTGGGAATATGCTGCTACAGCAAACGTTGGTTCATCTTTATATGAAAACGTAAATGATAAGAAGATTTATTCTTGGGGTGGTTTGACTGTAAGAAATCAGACTGGAAAAGAAAAAGATCGTGGTCTTATCAATGCGAACTTTAAAAGAGGAAAAGGTGATCAAGGTGGTATCGCAAGTTGGTTAAACGATGGAGCGCTTATTACTACGGAAGTTAAGGCTTACTGGCCAAATGATTACGGTCTATATAATATGAGTGGTAACGTAAGTGAGTGGGTGATGGATATATATCGTGCACTTTCACTTGATGATAACACTGACTTTAATCCATTTAGAGGAAACGATTACCAAAAACCTAAGTTAGACCAGTGGGGTGTAATTGACGTGAAAGATAGTCTTGGACGAATTGTTTACGAAGATGTTGAAACGGTTGATGTTCAAGAAAGACGTAACTACCAAAAAGCCGACAACGTTGGTTTCCTAGACGAAGAGGTATATAACGGTGATAACCAAATGTATGAATACGGCGTGTCGTCACTTGTTAACGATCAAGCACATGTATACAAAGGTGCATCATGGAATGATCGTGGTTATTGGATGTCTCCAGGAACAAGACGTTTCTTAGACCAAAGACAATCACTATCAACGCTAGGCTTCAGATGTGCTATGCACAGAGTTGGGGCACCTTGATAAAACTAAAAGACATTAAAAAAGGGTCCGCCAGTTGGCGGACCCTTTTTATTTAATAAAGTTTTTGATTAACAGAAATTCTGATAAGCTGCTTGTAAGTTTTGAGCAATCATTTCAGCAGAACGTCCTTCAATATGGTGTCGTTCAACCATATGAACCAATTCACCATCCTTAAACAAAGCAATAGATGGAGATGAAGGTGGATATGGTGCCATTTGAGATCTTGCCGTGTCTGTTGCTTCTTTCTCTTGACCAGCAAATACGGTAAATAGATTATCTGGACTTTTTTCACCTCCTAATGAGTGAACCACGCCAGGTCGAGCAGTGCCTGCAGCACACCCACAAACCGAGTTTACAACAACGAGTGTTGTTCCTTTTGCGTTATCCATTGCACTGGTTACATCATCAGCAGATTTAAGCTCTGTGAAACCATTGCTTGTTAATTCTGACCTCATAGGTCTTACTAATTCTTCTGGGTACATATAAATTTATAAAGTTTTACAAATATTATTACATACTCAAAACAAACCCCAATTGGAATTGTTTTTATAAGCGTTTTAAAAGTATAACTTTGCAAAAAATTTCAACAACATAAATATGACTACGTTGACAACAACAAATTACAAGGTAAAAGACATCAATCTATCAGATTGGGGTAGAAAAGAAATGAACTTAGCGGAGGCAGAAATGCCAGGACTAATGTCCTTACGTGAAGAGTTCGGTGACAGTAAGCCTCTTGCTGGTGCAAGAATTGCGGGTTGTTTACACATGACTATCCAAACTGCAGTGCTGATTGAAACACTTACAGCGTTAGGTGCTGAAGTGACTTGGTCTTCATGTAATATCTTCTCAACTCAAGATCAAGCAGCTGCAGCTATTGCGACTACAGGTGTTCCGGTATTTGCTTGGAAAGGTATGAACGAAGAAGAGTTTGATTGGTGTATCGAACAAACACTTACCGCCTTTGAAGGTGGCAAGCCTTTGAATATGATCTTAGACGACGGTGGAGATTTGACTAACATGGTGTTAGACAGATTCCCTGAGTTGGTTCCAAACATTAAAGGTGTTTCGGAAGAAACAACTACTGGTGTTTTGAGATTATACGACAGAGTTAAAAATGGGACACTTCCTATGCCAGCAATCAATATTAATGATTCTGTAACGAAGTCAAAATTTGACAACAAATACGGTTGTAAAGAATCAGCGGTTGACGCGATTCGTCGTGCTACAGACATCATGATGGCAGGTAAAGTTGCTGTTGTTGCAGGATATGGTGACGTAGGAAAAGGAACTGCTCTTTCTTTAAGAGGTGCAGGAGCTAGAGTTATCGTAACTGAAATTGATCCAATTTGTGCTTTGCAAGCTGCAATGGACGGTTTTGAAGTGAAGAAAATGGAAAACGCTATTCCACGTGCTGATATCGTTGTTACTGCTACTGGTAATAAAGACATTGTTACTGGAGAGCATTTCAAAATGATGCATGACAAAACTATCGTTTGTAACATTGGTCACTTTGATAACGAAATTGACATGGCTTGGATTGAAGACAACCATGGTGCTTCAAAATATGAAGTTAAACCACAAGTTGACGTGTATAATGTAGACGGAAACGAAATCATAATTTTAGCACAAGGTAGACTTGTAAACTTAGGTTGTGCAACAGGACACCCTTCGTTTGTTATGTCTAACAGTTTTACGAATCAAACTTTAGCTCAAATGGAGCTATGGGCTAATTCAGCTAATTACGACAATGAGGTGTACACCTTGCCAAAACACTTAGACGAAAAAGTAGCTAGACTACACTTGGCTAAGATTGGTGTTGAATTAGAGGAGTTAACTGCAGATCAAGCATCTTACATTGGTGTTAATCCAGCAGGTCCATACAAATCAGACATGTACAGATACTAATCTGTTATTAGATATTATCAATCCCTCTTGAACTTAGGTTTTAGAGGGATTTTTTTTGAAATTAATCGACAACAAAATCAAAACTCAAAGCGAGATAACTACGTTTGCATATGGGTATAGAAAAGTGGATAGGAGCCGGCCTAGGTTGGGCTTTTGGAGGACCAATTGGCGCATTGATTGGCTTCAGTGTCGGAAGCTGGTTAGGTAACGACAAGCAACCCAAACGGCTACAAGGCGGTGGAAGTTATGATACACGAGGCCGAAGAACAACGGTGTTTGATTTTAAAGCATCATTACTTGTTCTTACAGCTGCCGTCATGAAAGCGGATGGCAAAATTTTAAAGTCGGAACTAGATTACGTTAAGCGCTTTTTTATTCAAAATTTCGGGACAGAAGAAACCAAACGTGATATGCTTATGCTTCGCGACCTTCTGAAAAAAGAAATACCCCTTGACGATGTTTTAAATCAAGTCCGAAGAGCAATGACCATTGCAAATCGACGACAACTATTTTATTATTTAGTGGGTATTGCAACCGCTGATGGGCATGTTGACGAAAAGGAACGTCAGGTACTGTATCAAATTTCAAACTATTTTGGTTTAAGCATTCAAGAGTTCAATTCAGCATTTGCCAGTTATAAACCAGCCTCTGATGTATCTCCTTATACCTTGTTAGAGATTGAATCGTCTGCAACGAATGAGGAAGTGAAAAAGGCATATAGGAAGCTTGCTCGAAAATATCATCCTGACCTCGTAGCAAATCTAGGACCAGCTCAGGTCAAATCTGCTGAAGATCATTTTAAGAAAATGAAGAATGCCTACGAGGATATTAAAAAAATGCGTGGGATGCGTTAATTACCCCATGTAGTTGGGTCTTTACGCCACTCGTTTAAGGTTGGAAGATCTGATTCAGTTATAATCCCGTCAGACATGGCTTGTGTCAACAAGTCATTGTATCCACCTAAACTAAAGTGTTTGCAATTTGCTTGTTTAAAGTTGTCATCCGCTAACTGGAAACTATACGTGAATATGGATATCAGTCCTACCACTTGATATCCGTTCTCTCTTAAATATTCTACCACTTTTAAACTGCTTCCTCCTGTGGATATAAGATCTTCAACCAATAATACTTTTGAGTTTTTATCTAATCGTCCTTCTAGCTGATTTTTCATCCCATGCGCTTTCGGTTTTGGACGACAATACGAATAAGGCATATCCAATGCGTCAGCAACTAAACCACCGATTGCAATTCCTGCAGTAGCTACGCCACATAAAGCATTGGCTTCTGGGAATTCTCGCTTAATCGCCGCAGCCATCTCGTTCTTTATGAAGTTTCTTACGTTTGGGTAAGACAGGGTAACTCGATTGTCACAATAAATCGGAGAATTCCATCCACTTGACCATTGAAAAGGTTGATTTGGTTGTAATTTAACCGCCTTTATTTTCAGCAGAAATTCGGCTAATTTTACAGAAGTATTTGGTTGCGCATCCATGGGACAAAAGTATAAAATATTCTATCGGAGACACTACTTTGTTTTCGACCAAAAGCTTGGTAAACAACAAGTAAATCTTGTGCTTAACGACATCAACGTTGACTTGCTAAGTGCTATTCTTTTTTATCTGAAAGAAACGAAGTCACCGCACATTATTCAGGTGACCCAAGAAAATGGATTTGAGACTTTCAAGAGGCTATTCAAAATTATTGTAGCAGCTGGAGGAGCCGTGTTTAATACGGAAGGAAACCTCCTGCTAATGAAACGTAAGGGCGTGTGGGATTTGCCTAAGGGTAAGTTAGATAAAGGGGAGAAGATTGAAACAGCGGCCATTAGAGAGGTCGAGGAAGAATGTAATGTGTTCGATCTGAAGATTAAAAATTCGCTTAGCATCACCTATCATATTTATTATGAGAGGAAGTGGTTGCTCAAAGAAACGCACTGGTACAATATGAAGTCGAAGGACTGGAAGAACGCTAAACCACAAATAGAAGAAGATATTGAAAAAGTTAAATGGGTAGCCCCTGACGACTTAGACATTGAGGGCTTAAATACCTATCAAAATGTTAGACAGGTTTTACGTCAATTGTAACGGCTTTTGGCAAGTAAGGGGCGTAGTTACCTCCATGTAAAATCAAATCTCTGATGACGGTAGAACTCACGGCCGTATATTTTTGTTCGCTCAGAACAAACACACTTTGAACTGAAGGGTCAAGATCTGCATTAACCATAGCAATTTGTTTTTCATATTCGAAGTCACCTATTGTACGTAGGCCACGCAAAATAAATGTTGCATTGACTTCATTACAAAACTGAATAGTCAAACCTGAGTATTGAGTTACCTTCACACGCGGTTCGTTTTCAAAACACTTCGATATCCATTTCATCCTTGTTTCAAGGTCAAACATTGTTTTTTTGCTCGCATTTTCGCCAACGGCGACAACAACTTGATCAAAAAGACCTAGGCCTTTTTCTACAATATCTAAATGCCCATTTGTAAACGGGTCGAATGTTCCTGGAAACAGTGCAATTCTCATTAAGTCAAAGATACATCAAATTGAAATAGGCTAAAAACGGACTGACCGTAGTTCCGACTTTCCACCAAATACGTTGTGTCCCAACCCAAATTAGATTCGTGCTCAACAATTAACAGCCCTTTTGGATTTAAAAGCTGCTGCTCTTGAATTAACTCAGGTAAGCGCTGAATCGTTTTTAAGTGATAGGGAGGGTCGGCGAAAATCACATCATAGGTATCGTTACAGCGTTTGATGTATTGAAAAACATCCATGCAACGAAACGACATGTGTTCGATATTTTTTGATTTCGTGAATTCTTCGGATTGTTTTATAACACGTCTGTTTTTTTCGACGGATGTGACATGCAAACAACCGCGAGAAACAAATTCAAATCCAATGTTCCCGCTTCCTGCAAACAAATCAAGGACCGTAATGTCTTCGAAGTCAAACCTACTTGTCAATATGCTAAACAGCGCTTCTTTCGCTCGATCTGTTGTAGGCCTTATCTCGCCTCCTTTTGGCATCGGAATGCTTAACCCTTTATGCTTTCCTGCAATTATGCGCATGTTATAGCTGTTGACAGAGCGCTGGATATACTCGGGTGCAAGTCAATTTTTGAGATCTTTTTGATATAAGAGGCAAACATGTCTGCAATACCATTGTAACTCTTATCATCACTTGCGTCCACCCAATTTAGGGTTAAATGTTCAATGTCTAATTCCAATTGCTCTACTGCCAACATAACAAAATAGAACACGTCATCTAAATCTTTGGTGTCGTACCGGTTAATCAATTTTAATTGTTGACCATTTTTTACAATCATCAAGGTTTGAGTGGTGTCGCAGCAAATTACTATTGATTCGCCTGAAGCTTTAAGTTCGGCGTGCGTATACTTAAACAAAGACTCAATCTCATGGTGGTACGTAACATTTGGAAATTTCGATTTGACCAATTGCAGCAGGTCATAAGTTGCAGCATAGGTTAACGCAATATCAGCATTAAGGGTTCCAGTCTCTAATCGGTCGCTAGCGCGTAGTTTATGACTGACTTTATACAAATCCCTTTGATCATTGCTGCTCGTAAAGGCTTGAGGGTAGGTTACAAAAGAAGTGTGAGACCAAATGAGATCTACAGTGCTAAAAATTTCAGATAAAGGAGGCGTGTTGGCAAGTACGTCGGCAAGCATTGCCTTATCCGTTACTGCAGCTTTGCCAAAAGTGACTACTTGTCTGTCGTTATTGGTAACTACATATTCTAAATCGTCACCGCTGAGAACTATAAAAAGTCTGTTGCGTATGGAGTGGGAATATTCAGTTGTCAAGATATTTATTTCCAGTTACCCGAATATGAAGCCTCTGAAATAGAGCCTACTTGTAATGCCTTCTTTGGGTGATTAGGGTTTGCACGTTGCTTGTCAAAAGGCCATGGATCGGTTACTTGAAAAACAGGTACTTCCACATTACCTTGGATGACACGGCTTGCTAATAAAACAAACTTGGCTGTATCACTAGGTGGTACAAATGCAATAGAATCAACGTTGAAATCACTAAACATGCTGTCAAGAATACTAACCTCTTCTACTTCTTGTCGGAAAACAGAAGTTGAATCGTCTTTGTCGCCATATTCAACAAGAATCTTTAGCTTACCCGTTTTTATGAAGTTTATTAAGGTGTCATAATCTCCTGTAAACTCACCTTTAACATCTTTATAGGCAAGTTCCGCTTCTCGGATTTTTTCCAATTTGCCAATGACTAATTCTTCTACGCGATCTACTTCCGCTCGGTATTCAATTTCCCCTTTTATTGATCTGTATAATAGGAACGCAAATAGAATTGCTAAGAAAAAGAAAATTACTTTTAAAATATTGTTAACCATTTTGTTTATGACTTACGGCAATATTAATGAATTCAAATATATAATCTACACTGTCGGTGAAACGGATTTACGATGTTATTCGTCTGGTTTACCACCGGTTATTTCGCAAATCTGTTTCCAACCCAAACAAAACGTTTGTTGACGTATTCAGGATTTGTAAAACTCGCATTTCCTGCAGGATTACCTCCTGTAACGTGGAAGTCGCTAAACGCCGCATGTTGATTAACAAATGCTGCTCCTCCAAAGTTGAAGGAAACTGGGGTGAATGTAGCATTCATTGTTTCCTCAATTTGACTCATCATGTCTTCGTCTGTGCAGTACGCTAAACAAGTCAGTGCTCCTTTAGTTGCAGCCATAGTTGCCGCAAGTTCTAAAGAGTGATTTCTGTCTTTCGTTTTAACAATAAAAATAATTGGACCGAAACACTCTTCGCCAAAGGATGAGCTGTTGTTGTAGTCTGTTGCCACAACTCTTGGTGTAAAGAGTCTAGCGTTTTCAAATTCTGGATTAGAGATTTCTTGTCCATCTAAAACCAAGTCTCCACCAAAACTACCACCATCACTGATACGTTTGATTGTATTGTCATTCTGAATTCCTCCAAGTGTACCTGCACCCATTTTAGGATGATTCACTAGTCCTTCTACACCTTTTGCAATGTGTGCAACTACGTCGTCGTAAGATACATGGCCCTCAGCCGTTTCTACACCGCCTTCTGGTACATAAACATTCTGCGGCGCTGTACACATCTGGCCTGAATATAGAGAGGCAGAAAAGGCAATATTTTGAGCAACAGATTTGATGTCTTTTGGTGAATCTATAATCACACCATTAACCCCAGCTTTTTCAGTGAAGGTTATTTTGTCTAAAGATTCAATGTAATCACCAAAGGCGTTTCCACCTGTGTAATCAATAAGGGTTACGTCTTTGTGTTCTGCCAGTTTTTTGGTTACAGGGTCTTTGGTGGTGTCAACAGCTAATTGAATAACATTAGGGTCGATGTTATGTGCTTTTAAGACTTTTCTCAATTCTGCGATAACTATTGCGATAGGTAAAACAGCTTTTGGGTGAGGTTTTACGATAACTGGGTTTCCAGTAATTAAACTTGCATACATTCCAGGTACTGTGTTCCAAGTTGGGAATGTGGAGCAACCAATAACTAAGCCAATACCACGAGGTTGTGCTTTCCATGTTTTGTGTAAAGACAAATCAAATTTCCCCATTGGTTTAACCCAATTCACTTCTGAAGGAAAACGGTTTATTTCGTGGTAACCCATTGCGATTGCTTCCAAAGCGCGATCATTTGCATGAGGCCCTGAGGCCTGAAAGGCCATCATAAAACTTTGACCCGTTGTATGCATGGTGGCGTAGGCTATATCAAAGTAACGTTTCACAACGCACTCCAACGATTCCATTAACAAAGCAGCACGTTCTTTAACCGCTACATTTTTCCATGAACGAGCAGTGTTTGCATTGGCAATCAATGTGTCCAAGTCAACCTGAGGGTAGCTCACGCCTATCCCAGTTTGAAAATATGGCGACACCTCTTCGCTTACCCAATTATCAGCATCTATATCCAATTCGGTGAACTCATGGTTCATAGAAGAAGCAAACCAATTACGTCCGGCTTCATTATCTTCTGCTGGGTATGCTTTTGGGTGTTCAGGATATGGAGTGAAATAATCTCGTGTATGCAAAGCCGCCACCGCTTTCTCTAGCAATTCGGCATGTTTCTCGTATAAACTCATCGCTGTTGTCATAGTGGGCAAATTTACATAAATGCTATATCTTATATTGGTTTTATGACACCAAAACTAATTGACTGTTATGGTGGGAAATGTCAGCCAAAATAAATTGAAGTAGAAATGTCATTTTATAAAACTTCTACTATATTGCCGCTCGATAGTAGTCTAATATGCCAGGTAAAATAAACATAGCGATTGATGGCCATTCCAGTTGTGGAAAGGGAACATTGGCTAAAAACATAGCGAAGGAGCTAGGCTATATGTTTATAGATTCGGGCGCTATGTATCGTGCAGTTACGTTGTATTTGTTAGATAACGAAATTGGCTTAGATGAAGTAGAACAGAATCCTGGACTTTTATTGGATATTGATATTGACTTTCGTTTAGATCCGATGAAGGGATTTTACAATACTTTTTTAAATGGAGAGAGTGTAGAAGGTGAGATTCGAGGTATGCGCGTGTCTAAGTGGGTAAGTGAGGTGAGTGCTGTAAAACAGATTCGAGAGTTTTTGGTTAATAAACAAAAACACATGGGTGCTGAAAAAGGTGTTGTAATGGACGGGCGTGACATTGGAACAGTTGTATTTCCTGATGCGGAGCTGAAAATTTTTATGACCGCCGAACCAATGGTAAGAGCCAAACGGCGTTACCTTGATCTAAAAAGCAAAAACATCGTTGCCGATCTTCAAGAAATTTACGAAAACGTGCTCCACCGCGATCGCTTCGATTCAACACGTGAGATAAGTCCTTTGATGCAAGCACCAGATGCGATAGTTTTAAATAATACAGAAATGACGCGCGAGGAGCAAGCACGTATTGCCTTAACGTGGGCGAAGGGTGTAATTATGGCAAGTTGAGTGAGGTGATCTTGCTCGCTATACCGTCAGCGTCTAATCCATACATATGCAGTAATTCTTCTCTACTGGCATGGTCAATGAATTCATCAGGGTAGCCTAAAACATGCACTTTCCCGTTGTAGCCTTTTTCGTGGGCATACGAAACGATTGCTGATCCAAAACCTCCAGTTTTAGCTCCGTCCTCGACAGTAACGACACAATCAAAGTTGTCTAAAATATTGTCAATGCTTTTGGTGTCTAAGGGCTTTACGAAACGAGCATTTATTACTTGAACCGATACATCGTTTTCGAGGAGAATTTCAGCAGCCTGCATCGCCTCATCCAATAGTGTACCTAATGCTATAATGCAACAGTCTTTTCCTGTTTTTGTTACGACACTTTCTCCAATGTTTAAGGCTTTAAATGGGACATTCCAAGGTTGGTTACCACCAGACCCTTTTGGATAACGTATTATCACCGGCTGTTTGCAATCCACTGCAGTGTACATCATCTGCCGGAGTTCAGCATTATTCGCTGGCGCCATAATGATGCAATTTGGAATAGCTTGGGCTAAGGAAATGTCAAATACGCCATGGTGAGTAGCCCCGTCTTCTCCAACTACTCCTGCTCGGTCTAAGCAAAAAATAACAGGCAGATTTTGCAGACATACATCATGGATAAACTGATCTAAGCCACGCTGAAAAAAGGTACTGTAAATATTGCAGAACGGAATCATACCGTTTGTTGCAAGCCCAGCCGAGAAAGTAATGGCGTGTTGTTCGGCAATACCGACATCAAAGCATTGTTCGGGCAATGCGTCCATTAATATTTTCATTGAACAACCCGACGGCATTGCTGGAGTGATTCCAACTATGTTTTTGTTTGATCTGGCTAGCTCTAATAGGGTATGGCCAAAAACATCCTGAAATTTGTCACCAGGACTTGGCGTCTCAACATCATCAATTTTTACATATTTGACAGAATGCCACTTGGTCTGCTCATTTTCTGCCTGCTTGTACCCTTTTCCTTTAACTGTTTTAACATGCCAAATTTTAGGGCCGCTTACTGTAGTTAGATTTTTAAGTTGAGATACAAGAACATCTATATCATGACCATCGCTCGTATGATAATAGGTGAACCCCATGTCGGTAAAGAAATTTGGGACATCCTTCAGATCATTTAAATATTGGTTCAAAGCACCAGCATTTGGGTCTATTCCCATCTGATTGTCGTTGATCACAATCAAAATATTGGTGTGGCTATGTGCCGCGTTGTTTAAGGCTTCCCAAGCCATTCCGCCGGTTAAGCTACCATCTCCAATTACAGCAATGTGCTGTCTTTGTATAGACCGTAGTTTATCTGCTTCTGCCAAACCTAAAACGGCACTAATCGACGTAGAGGAGTGACCTGTACCAAACACATCGAATTCACTTTCTGATTGCCTCGGGAATCCACTCAGTCCATCTTTTTTTCGAATAGTACCAAAGTCAGCTTTTCTTCCAGTCAACACTTTATGCAGGTATGCTTGATGTCCTACATCCCATACCAGTTGATCTTCTGGGGTATTCAGCACATAGTGCAACGCAACAGTGAGCTCAATGGTGCCTAGATTAGCACTAAAATGACCACCATGTTGTAACACTTCATCTATAATGAACTGCCGATAATGTGCACATAACGCTTCCAATTCAGTGCGGTGTGTTTCTCTGAGCTGTTGAAGTTCGAGCGGTATGGTAGGCCTGTTTTTCAAACAGGGCAAAGAAACGAAAAACTAACGGTGTTAGAGTTTCTTTATCATCTTAAAATGAGGTATCCCAATTTCAAGAAACGACTCTCCAATTTGGTCGTAATCTTGCGACAAATAGAAGGCCAAAGCAACCTGTCTTGCATTTAACTCAATGCGAGCAAATCCCATACTCTTGCATAACGACTCGCAAAACTGAACCATTTGTTTGCCAACACCTTTGCCTTGATAAACTTCTTTGACCGCCACTTGTCGCATTTTCACAAGGTGATCAGACAAAGGGCGAAGCAGCAAAACACCAATGAGTTGCTCCCCATCTGTAGCAGCAATATGCATTTCGTTGGCATCATTGGTCATGTTTTCTTTGGTGAATTTTAGACCCAGCGGTGTTCGCAGTACATCTTGTCTTAAAGCAACAGACTCGATGTATTGTTCGGAGTCATATTCTATAAGACCGATTTTGATGGTTGACATAGCTATATAAAATCAGAAAGTGCGAACGTTTGGTCTGCTTTAAATTTCCCGTTTTCTTGTTTTACGGTGGCACATTCAATATGTAAATCGTGTTCGAAAAACAAGGTGTAGTTCTGATCTATGGCTTCCTTTAAAAATCGTGCATTTTCATCCATTCTTACAAGCGGGCGGATGTCATACCCCATGGCATAATGCGGGGGTATATGTGCAGCAGAAGGGATCATGTCTGCTGCAAAAACCAACGTTTTGTCTTGGTATTGGATTTTAGGACACATCATCTTTTCGGTATGTCCGTTAGCCATAATTACCGACATATTTTCTGTTATTTTAAGGTCTTCTCCAACAAAAGTAAGCTGACCGCTTTCTTGAATCGGTAAGATGTTTTCAGCAATGAATGATGCCTTTTCTCTCGCGTTTGGCTTAATGGCATGATTCCAATGCGCTTCGTGGCTCCAGTATTTTGCGTTTTTAAAAACAGGTTCGAGATGTGTTTTACCAGAATTCCATTTTACACTACCACCGCAATGATCGAAATGCAAGTGTGTGAGCACTACATCAGTAATGTCATTAAAGTCGACACCTGCCGCATGTAATGATTTTTCTAATGAATGGTCTCCGTTGAGATAGTAATAACCAAAGAACTTTTCGCTCTGCTTGTTGCCGATGCCATTGTCGATTAATATTAGCCTATTGCCGTCTTCAACCAATAAACAGCGCATAGCCCAATTGCAGAGATTATTTGCATCGGGTTCGGTGTAGCGCTGCCAAATCACTTTTGGTACAACGCCAAACATAGCTCCTCCGTCCAGTTTAAAGTTTCCGGTATGAATTGCTGCTAACCTCATGGTTTAAATAATTACAAATTTTATAACCTTGCTTACGTTTCCAGAAATAACAAAACAGTAATATATGCCAGGTTCGTAGCCTGTTCGTGCTATACTGAATTGCCTCGATGTTAAGGATAAATAATTTTGGCTAAACATAACATTGCCATAACTATTTCTGATTTGAATCAAAGCAGATCCTTTGTCGTAAAACTGCAAATACAAAGTGATTGCATCGGCTACAAAGGTTGGGTAAATCGTAGCGAAAATGTAGTCGTTTTGACATACACCTGTGTAGTTAATCTGATTGACGCCGCCATTCCTAAACGCCACACATTCGTTTCTATAAGTAACTTGGTCGCAGCCACAAACAGGTATGAAACTAGGGTCATTGCACTGGTAAAAGGGGTCTACTCTTCCTGGGTCGACACATGGTTGATTGAACTGAGCGACTGCAACGTTGAATAAAAGTAGCAGTCCTAAGACAGATAAACAGTGTTTGAGTAGGTGCCACTTCATTGTTCAAATGTACTTCTCAGATTTCAAAGGTTGGCAACGTTTATTCACGAATGTTGAATCATTTTTTCGTCACAGTAATGAAACGTACCAACGTTTATAATGTGCAACCCGTGTATAGAGGCAAAAGATAAACAGTATGAAAAAAGTGAAAAATGTATTGATGCTCGTTTCATTATTCGGGATGATGGGCTGCAACGATGAACTGGTGACTGACGTAACGACTTCTAATCAATCAAACAAAGACAGAGAGTTTGTAGAAACCTTCCTCAGAAAGAAAGCCCCTCAAGCCCAAAAAAATTAAGCGCAACAGTGATAAGGCAATTGAAATAAGAACAAATGGACAGTTGTTATTTCAATTTGAACCTAATGCTTTTAAAGACAATAAGGGAAATGTAGTTTCTGGAGACGTGGATATTTCCATTACTGAGTATCTGTCAAACGCAGCTATCATTTATGGTGGAGTAACGACAACGACGGCACAGAAAATCCTTCAGTCTGGTGGTATGTTTCAGATAAATGTGAGTCAAAATGGGGCGGTTTTGTCATTGAATACCAAACAATATGATGTCCAATTTCCGACCAAATCTGTCGATTGGTCAATGCGCTTGTTTGAAGGTAAAGAATTGACCAACGAAAACCGTGATCAAGATATTTCGTGGGAAGAAAATTATGATTCTTGGTTGGCTGACGATTCCATTAACCGTGATACGGTTTATCGAACAAAACTCGGATTTTTGAACTGGGGTAATCTGGATAAATATCTTCTAAATACCAACGGATCTACTGTTCATTTAAAACTGCCAGAGATTTACACGAATAAAAACACATTGGTGTACACCGTATTGGCAGACCGCAGTATTACCTATATGTATTCTAGCCAAGCCAAAAAGGAGTTTAATTCAAAACAATACAAGTTACCCGCCGACTTAGACTTTAAGATTTTAGTAATATCAAGTGCTGACGGTGTGTTAAAGTATAAACTACTTCAATCCAAAGTGGTTCCCAACCATCTAGAAATTGTTACTGCTTTAGATGCAATAAGCCAATCGGATTTGGATAAAATTATTGAAGATATTTAAGTGCTATTGCTAGGGTGTGATACACCTTACCAACCGTGAAATAAGTCACTTTCTTTAAAGAAGGTGGCTTTTATTTGTCGAACAAATTACATTTGAGTTATGCGCATTGGTAATAAAACATACCCAAGCAAACTCAAATCAGAAGTGGAAAAGGCACTGTCGTACTATCCGGAGTTAACAGATGTGCCCATAGAGTTCAAATGGGGGTTATTTACACAGCATTCTTTCATGCTTGCTCAACCTAAAATACCAACACTATTTAGAAATAAAGCGAAACGCGAATACCACATTATTATGCGTAAGAAGTTCTTTCTCAAAAATAAACGTGTGCCTCATATGCGCATACCGTTCAACGTTATTGTAGGTTGGCTGGGCCATGAATTAGGCCACATAATGGATTATAAACCCCGCACAAATTGGAATTTGACTTGGTTTGGTGTCCGTTATTATTTTAGTAAATCGTTTTTAAAACGCGCTGAAATTGCCGCTGACCGTAATGCAGTAAAACATGGATTAATTAAAGAATTGGTCGAGTCCAAAAGGTTTGGAAGAAATCCAAAGTTCTTTCCATGGACTTACATCAATAAATTGAACAAACTATACCCAAGTGTTGATCAGGTGGTACAATGGGCTGAGGAAGAGTCGAGTTAATCTATACGATCAAAACCCAAATAAGGCCGTAATACTTCAGGCATTTCAATGCCATTCTCCGTTTGGTTGTTCTCTAATAGAGCCGCCACAATTCGAGGCAAAGCAAGTGCACTACCATTAAGTGTATGTGCGTACTGCATTTTTCCATCGTCGTTTTTAAAACGTAATTTTAGACGATTACTTTGGTATGTTTCAAAGCACGAAACTGAGCTGACTTCTAACCATTTCTCTTGTGCCCCTGAATAAACTTCCATGTCGTACGTTAAGGCACTCGTA
This sequence comes from Bacteroidota bacterium, assembly GCA_024679565.1. Taxonomy (GTDB): domain Bacteria; phylum Bacteroidota; class Bacteroidia; order NS11-12g; family UBA9320; genus UBA987. The sequence goes on from JAIBDD010000010.1 coordinate 77,413, forward strand.
AAGCCCATGTCTCCTCCACATAGCTTTAGTACACGATAATTCAATCCTAGTTTTTGCAATAGGCCTTGTACATATGCGCTCATGTCATCCAGTATTTGGTAGGATTGACTTGGATGTGCAATCTGCACGATTTCTACCTTGTCAAATTGGTGAAGTCTGTTCAAACCGCGAACATCCTTTCCATAGCTACCAGCTTCACGTCTAAAGCACGGCGTGTAGCCCATATTTTTAATCGGGAAATCTTCTTTTTTTACAATGACATCGCGATACAGGTTGGTAATAGGCACTTCTGCCGTTGGGATGGCAAAAAGATTATCAACGGTCATATGATACATTTGACCTTCTTTGTCGGGTAATTGACCCGTGCCAAACCCTGATGCTTCGTTAATGAAAATGGGTGGTTGCACTTCGTTGTATCCGTGTTTCAATCCTTCATCAAGAAAGAAGTTAATTAACGCACGCTGCAATCTTGCACCCTTGCCTTTGTATACTGGGAAACCAGCACCGGTAACCTTAACACCCAATTCAAAATCGATCAGGTCGTATTGTTCACATAGCTCCCAATGAGGTTTGTTGTGTTTGAGCTCAGGCATTTCGCCATGCGTAAACACAATTTCGTTGTCTTCTGGCGTTTTTCCAGCAGGCACTAGAGTGCTAGGCACATTTGGAATTTGTGTTAAAACGTCTGTTAAATCTGTTATGGCTTGTTTGAGGTCAACTTCTAAGGCTTTGCTCTGATCTTTTATCTCAACGGTTTGCGCTTTCAGCTTTTCAGCCTCTTCACGATTTCCTGATTTAAAGCATTCGCCAATTTGTTTAGAAACGGTATTTAAGTTGGCCAATAAATTGTCTAAAGATGTTTGCGTTTGTTTACGCTTGTCATCAAGTGCAATAACCTGATTTAATTCGTTCTCGAAACTCTTGCCTCTTTTTGCCAAACGGGTATTAATTCCGTCAAAATCGTTGCGTATATCCTGTACCTGTAACATGGTGTGTATTAATACTGCAAAAATCAAACAATTACACTGAACTTTAAAGCAGACATGATGAAAAGTGTATAACAACCTGAGCAATCTTTAAAATCTTGATGTTGTATGTTTGCCACACAATCATTTAGGTGAAGGAAGAAAAGGAAATATCAATAGAAAGTAACACGCCATTTTGGCTAAGAACTGGGCTGTTTCTTTGGTTTTTATTATCTGTGGTTTTACTACTTATAACATTAAAACCGTATAACAAAGCGTATGTAACGGCTAATGCGTCAAGCTATGCATTCTACAATCAAACAGACTCTGCTACAGGATATGTAGTTGATTATTCTGGCGTCATCGACTTCGTTGCTTACCATAATGGTAAAGCGCAAGCCGAAATATTGGTTAACCAATCCAATACGTACAAGGTAAGTGTACGCAGTAAGCTAGGTGGCCAAAACGTGGTTACGTTATTTATCAATGGGGTAGAAGAGGCTCATATCCAGGCAAGCAAAAAACGAAAAACAAATAAGTTTACGCTTAGGAAAAACGACTATTTCAAGGTTCGCGTTGTATCGGAGGGAGACTCGAAAAACGAAGTTGAAGTCAAGATAGAATTAGACAACGGAAAGCAACAACGCCGAATTTATAGCATTGTCTTCCTATGGCTGGTGTTTGGAATTTGGCTCATTACTTCTACATCAGGGATTCATTTGATATTGCCAAGTGTACTTTTAGTTGTTGCCTGTTATAATGAGCATTTGTATGTCCACCAATCGTGGTGGTTGCCTATGGTTGGTTTTATCTCAGGTGTTGTAGTGCTCGCGTTAATACGATTTTTTATCGCCAAGATCCGTGTATTTGGACGCTTTATAAATCTAATTTTAGACTTTGTGTTGGTGTTAACAGCAGTTGGTTTAAGTGGATTTGTGTGGAACTACAAACGTTATGGGTATAAAATGGATTATGACACCATAATCGCTGTTTTGCAATCCAATTTTTCAGAAACCATTGAATTTGCTTTTTCAGAAGCGGGAGTGTGGCCAATCTTAGGTGTCATTGTGTTGGTTCTTGTTCCATTAGTGCTGTTTCTAGTAGGCAAAAAAGTTTCGGACAAGCCTTTGGTTCCAAACCATATATATTGGTTTATCATCAGTGCAACGCTTTCCTATCTGTGCATTCAAGAGAGTAAATTCATTGGCGAATCTTTTCAAGCGTATACCCAATACTACGAGGAAATTGAGAAATTTAATGAAGTACAACAAAGGTTTAACAAACAGTCGAATGTAGAAGCAGTAAAATCAGAGACAGGTGAAACATACGTCTTTGTTATTGGTGAATCACAGAGTAAAGAGCACATGTCTGTTTATGGTTATCACAGACCTACAACGCCTTTCTTAGACTCTATTGCGTCTAAAGGTGAAATTGCTTTGTTTCAAAATGCCTATTCGTCGCACACACATACGATTATGGTTTTGCGCGATGCGCTCACACAATCCAACCAGTACAACAGTTTAAAATATACCGATGTTCCGAGCTTAATCAATGTGTTAAACTCAGCGGATTTTGAGACGGTATGGCTCAGTAATCAGGTTATGCTCAGCAATTGGGACAATATCGTTTCGGCAATTGCGGCAAGCTGCGAAAAGAAAGTATATGTGAACAAGAACATAGGAGAGTCTATGCGAAATAGTCCATTCGACGAACGATTACTACCAGAATTTGAGGCACTAGTCGAAAAACCATCAAAACGCAATAGAGCCATTTTTGTACATGTACTGGGTAATCACGGTCAGTACAGTGAACGTTATCCAAATTCATTTATGGGTTTGCCTTCTCGTGGTAAGGCTGATTTTGGAGGTGACAAAGACGTTAAGGTTTGGGAGGCATATGATAATTCTATCTTATACAGCGATTTTATACTTTCTCAATTTCACAAATATTTAGATGAGGCTCCTGGAGAGGTGAAAATATTGACTTACTTCTCAGACCATGCTGAAGATTTAAGTGGAGGGCGCGGACATAACTCAGGTCAATTTACTTATAGAATGACCCAAATCCCAATGTACGTTTGGGCAAATGACGGATACAAACAACGATATAAAAACAAGTGGAATAGGGTGGTGCAGGCAAAAGACCGTTTGTTCTCTAACGATCTCTTTTTTCAATTGGCACTAGATTTAACTGATGTTGAATCGAACCTTATGGATAGTAAGTTCAACGTTATTCATCCTGCTTATCAAATTGATACGTTTAAAACGAAAAGTGGAGCAGTTCAATACATTAATGCGAACAACCCATATGCAAATGCTTCAATTAACGTCAATCAATTAGAAATGCTTGACACTCTGGGTAGGGTAGGTATACATCGGGTTAATAGTCTAGGCAAACTTAATGAGGTACAGCGAGATGGTTTTAAAACGATCGAGCTTGACATTAAAATCGTTGATGGTAAGTTAATGGTTGGTCATGGTGAAGACGGTGTGATGTCGGGCGTGACATTAGCAGACTACTTTGGAGAGCTCAATCTGATTAACATCCATAAAATTTGGTTGGATGTTAAAAATTTAAATCGTGAAAATATTTCAAACGTTATTACTGAGCTAAGTGAAATTGAGGAACGTTTTAAAGTGAAATCAAAGCTGGTGGTTGAGACACAATCTAAGGATTACAATATTTCTCTTTTGGCACAGCAAGGATATAATACGAGTTATTATTTGCCAACTTACATTGCAGATATGGATGAGGATGGACAAATGCAAGCCGCTATAAAAATTGCCAAACAACTTAAATATCAGAAAGTTAGCTCTATTTCTTTCGACTCGAAACTGTATGATTTTGTTAAAACAAGACTTGAAAAAAGAATGTCTCCAAACATAGATTATCATACTTGGAATCTGAAGTTGGATGTGCGTCTTGGAAGCTTTATAAACGATTTTAAACAAGAACCTTACCTGTTGGATAAAAGGTTAAAAACAATACTGGTGACCTATCCTTCGGTGTTTGATTTATAATCATAAATGGTAGGCAAACGCGCTGTCAATTACTTTAGATATTGATACATTTGCAAAAAATTTAAAAATGGCATACGATTTATTAGTGATAGGGAGTGGTCCTGGCGGTTATGTAGCTGCAATTAGAGGAGCACAACTTGGAATGAAAGTAGGCATAGTTGAGAAAGCTGAGCTTGGTGGTGTTTGTTTGAACTGGGGCTGTATCCCAACAAAGGCGCTATTGAAGTCTGCTCAAGTGTTTGATTACATTAACCATGCTTCAAATTATGGAATATCAGTTAAAGAAGCTTCGGCAGATTTTGGTGCCGTAGTAAAAAGAAGTCGTGAGGTCGCAAACGGAATGAGCAAAGGAATTCAATTCTTGATGAAGAAAAACAAGATTGAAGTACTTACCGGTTTTGGTAAACTCGTTGGCAAAGGAAAAGTTGAAGTCGACAACGATGGAAAGAAGTCAATTGCAGAAGCAAAAAATATTGTGTTGGCAACCGGTGCTAGAGAGCGTGAATTACCTCACTTAAAAATAGACAAGAAAAAAGTAATTGGTTATCATGAAGCAATGGTTTTGCCCAAACTGCCAAAGTCAATGGTAATTGTGGGTAGTGGGGCGATTGGAAGTGAGTTCGCTTATTTCTATAACGCCATGGGAACAGACGTAACATTGGTTGAGTTCTTACCTAATATAGTGCCAAATGAAGACGTTGATGTGTCTAAAGCTTTAGCGAAAGAATTTAAAAAGCAAGGCATCAATGTGATGACATCTTCTTCCGTTGAGAAAGTGGATACGTCAGGCAAGGATTGTAAGGTATCCATCAAAACAGCTAAAGGCATGGAAGAAATGTCAGCCGAAATTGTTTTGTCGGCTGTTGGTGTGCAAACTAATATTCAAGGCATCGGTTTAGAAACCATGGGTATTAAAACCGATAAAGGCCATGTAGTTGTTGACGATTATTATCAAACCAACGTTCCTGGTGTTTATGCCATCGGCGACATCGTTGCTGGCCCAGCTTTAGCGCACGTTGCCAGTGCTGAAGGGATTATTTGCGTCGAGAAAATCGCAGGTGAAAATCCTGAACCGTTAGACTACGGTAATATCCCTGGATGTACGTATTGTTCTCCAGAAATAGCTTCTGTTGGTATGACCGAGGCTAAGGCAAAGGAAGCGGGTTACGAATTGAAGATTGGTAAATTCCCCTTCTCTGCAAGTGGTAAGGCAAGCGCGGCTGGAGCTAAAGAAGGTTTTGTCAAAGTAATATTCGATGCTAAATATGGAGAGTTCTTAGGAGCACATATGATTGGTATGAATGTAACAGAAATGATTGCGGAAGTTGTTGCTGCACGTAAGCTAGAGACAACTGGACACGAAATAATTAAAACCGTACACCCTCACCCAACCATGAGTGAAGCGGTTATGGAAGCTGCAGCTGCAGCATATGGTGAAGTCATTCACCTGTAGATGAACATATTTTTGATCAAAGCCCTAATCGAGAATTCGATTAGGGCTTTTTTTATGAGAACTGCAATTACGCTATGTTCATCAAAACGACTACTGTAAATTGTGCAAGGCGTTTAAAACAAAAGGCAACATACCTTCTGGTCCAGAATTCCAATCCTTCATATGTACGGTTGTTGATTTACTATGGTCAAAAATATATTTAACAATGTCTAGTCTATTGTCTAAAGCTAAGCCGGCACCCATTATAACCGTATCTACTGAATGCTCGTTAAATGCCTGCTTCACATCATCAAAATTCGTCCCTTCTAAAATGGTAATACCATTGTAGTGGATTTCTTGACTGACCTGCTTGACAATCGTTCCTTTGCGACCAAGAATAAGGCATGTTTTGCTTTCAGACATAACCAAAGGTCTAACTTTTTTTTTTCAAGTGCTATTCCTTGTCAAACTTTTAATGCTAATTCGAAGAGATATGAGTAAAATAGTCGTTTTAGGCGCAGGAATGGTTGGCAGTGCAATGGCAATTGATTTAGCAAGTACCCATCAAGTCACATTGACCGATAAAAGTTTACATGTTCTTCAGCGTGCACAAGAAAGAGATGCTCATGTAGCCATTCAAACGTTAGACGTTACTGACTATTCGGCGTTACAAAGTACTATTGCAGGGTTTGACTTGGTTGTATGTGCGGTTCCTGGGTTCCTTGGTTATCAGACACTTAAGGTGATAATTGAGGCAGGTAAAGACGTCGTTGATATTTCATTTTTTCCTGAGAATTCGCTGGAACTTGATGCCTTGGCCAAGCAACATGGAGTAACTGCCATAGTAGACTGTGGTGTTGCTCCCGGAATGGGGAATTTTATATTAGGCTATTACAATAGTCAATTAAAACTTACTGATTTCGAATGCCTGGTAGGTGGTTTGCCGAAGGTAAAGAAGTGGCCGTTTAACTACAAAGCACCATTTTCGCCAATGGATGTTATTGAAGAATATACACGACCAGCCCGTTATGTTGAAAACGGAAAAGTCATTGTGCGAGAGGCACTCACGGATTGTGAATTTGTAGAATTTGATGCGGTCGGAACATTGGAATCCTTCAATTCTGACGGTCTGCGTTCTATTATCCATACGATGCCACATATACCAAACATGAAGGAAAAAACACTACGTTATCCTGGGCATGTGGAGTACGTTAAGGTGCTGAAGGCCTCTGGGTTTTTTAATGCCGAGCCTATTGACGTAAAAGGTAAAACAGTTTCTCCATTAGAATTTACCAGCGAGTTATTGTTTAAAGAATGGAAGCTTGGGCAGGAGGAGGAAGAGTTTACGGTGATGCGTATAACGCTTAAAGGTATGAACGATGGTGGTGAAAACATTCAGGTTCAATACGACCTCCACGATGCATATGATGCACCAACAAAAACCTCATCAATGGCCAGAACCACAGGGTATACCGCTACTGCAGCAGCCAATATGATGTTGGATGGTTTGTTTGACGAAAAGGGTGTTTTTCCACCAGAATTAGTTGGTGGCGTCAACGGTTGTTTTGCCTATATAGTCAAGTATTTATCCGACAGGGGAGTACGATACAATAAAACCACTAGTTAAGACTAATTTTAAGTCCTGAACCATCCGTATTTTCGCAGCATGATTCACCTTCATCGATTCACGTTTAATGCCTTCCAAGAGAATACCTATGTAGTCTGGGATGATACACTGGATTGCCTTATTGTCGATCCGGGGTGTTCAAATGCCACAGAGCAAATGGAATTGTGTACGTTTATCGCGGGTCACAATCTTAAACCGGTTCAGCTCATTAACACCCATTGCCATATCGACCATATCCTTGGTAATTCATTCTGTGTTCAGAAATACAACATACCGTTTTACATGCACGAGCTCGACCTTCCAGTACTTGATAGCGGCACGCCTACAGCCATGATGTATCAAATACCATATGACACGTCACCTCGGCCAACAGCCTACCTTAAAGAGGGAATAAACTTAAAATTTGGAGAATCGGAATTGGAGATTGTGTTTACTCCAGGTCATTCACCTGGCAGTATTTCTTTTATTGCCAGAGAAGAAAAGTTTGTTATTTCAGGAGATGTGCTGTTTCGACATAGTGTAGGGCGAGTTGATTTGCCTGGTGGCGATAAAGACGTCTTGCTCAAGTCAATAGAGGAGCAATTGCTTACCTTGCCAGCTGAGTTTTTAGTGTACTCCGGACATGGTCCAGAAACGACTATTGGTCATGAAAAGAAATACAACCCTTTTCTGAACGGCAACTATTCACTTTGATTATCTATTTCCGAACTGTCTAGTTCCTGCTGGGCTTTTTCTGATTTCTTCTTTGCTGTACGACCAACAATGGCTGCTATCACGGTAACAACCAATAACAATCCTCGAAACAAATTCCAACGATCACGTTTTTTTTGCTCTTCTTTCCTTTTGGCCACAAGGCGTTCTAAAGTACGCTGATTGTTGCGCATGCTACGTTCAAACTGTTCTTGCCTAATTTTTTCTGTGCCTTCTTCTAGTGAAGTGTTTAATTCCTGAATCTGGCTGTCTAGTTTAGCCATATTGGCTTTGAGTTGATCTTGTTCCACTTTAAGAACAGGTTCTTCAGCATTTACGCCATAGGAATACAAAACAAAGCTTATCAGAGTGAAGGCCAGTAAACGTTGCATTTAAAAGTTTTCAGGTTTTGCTTTTTTGAAATCCGAAATGTTTTTGGATACGGTAAAGTAAGAAATGTTTATCCCTGGGAAATAGGTAACCATAGCATAATCCACCTTAAATTTTCTGATTCCAATTCCCAAACCCCACGAGAAACCTGCTGCACCTTTGGCAGTTTCTGGGGCAAGCTCTTTGCGCCGCATATGATTATATCCTCCGCGTAATTGGAAGTTATCCGAGAATACAAGTTCTGCCCCAAAATTAAAATGCCGCATGACTTTATCTCCAAACGGAACCGTTTCATTGCGAACTTGTCCTGTCTCTAAGTCTATGTTTTTATTTCTGGAGTTGACATTTACGTAGCTGATATCAAACTGTTGAAGATTGTGTGCAACAACGGTCATTTTCAATGGGTTGTGTTGTAGCTTTTTGGAGAACCCCATTTGAATATCAAAGGGTAAATCAACCCGTTCAGTAACGTAAGGGATTACATTGTAGCCCAAATTTCGTATCAATAAGGAGGCATGGAATTTTTTATCGGGTCGGTGATAGGCGCCTGCAAAATCTACGGCAAATGCTGTGGCCACATATTTCTCGTATACCGAATACAGGAACTTTACATTGGTTCCATAAGTGAAGTGCGTATCACGTTCCCATACATTCCCGTATCCCAATTGAAACACGTAGTCTTGGGCCCAAAATTGACCTATAATTTTTCCCGTTTCATCGGTCTCATCAAAGTGCCCATAATCGGTATAGGTGATGGCACCGCTCACCGTTCCGTGAGATTTGAAATGTTTTACGAATCCACCAAATCCACTATTGATGTCAGCAAAATAATTGTTGTACGATAAGCCAGCTATGTTATCCATAGATGCATTTAATCCAGCCGGGTTGTGGTATCCGATTCCAATGTCATTTTTGAAATCTGCCATGGTGCTAGAGCCCAAAGCTGCGGTTCGTGCAGTAGGGTCAATATTTACAAAGGCAAATGATTGACTTCCCCCAAGTTGAGCAAAGCTTGAAAGGTGGATAATTGTCAATGCTGTGACTATAAAAAGTCGGAACATAGATTACTAGTTTTACGTAGTCAAATAACGTAAAAGTTAGCCGATTATTTCTGTTAATATAACAGGTATTTAGATCTGACTGTATGAAATTTCACAAGGCCAGGTTCCCAACTTTTGTAAATATCTGATTGTGAAACACCAGTTTCAATTTGCTTTTGTAGCTCTGGACTACCTGTTAATTTGGTGAAAAATGATTTAAAGAATGGACCCACGACGGCGGTATTATTTGTTTGATATAAATCAATAATCCAGTTTAGATAAATGCGTTTAGATGGGACTAAGTGGGTATTTGTGTAATCTGTTAATTGTAACCCAAAACACTCAACTCCCTCATGTTTAGGGTGGTCGGATACCCCGGGTATTGATTTTGGAGTAAATGAATACGGGGCTTTTGTGCTTTCTGAAGTATGTGCGTCTTTGTCCTTAGAATACTTTAATGGTCGACCAATTACCTCAAATGGTTTGTCGGTACCTCTGCCGATGCTAATATTCGTTCCTTCAAATAAACCGAGTGATGGATATAGATAAATAGACTCCATAGTTGGTAAGTTTGGTGAAGGTCGAATAGGCAATCTAAACATGGAATCGTGGGTGTAATTTTGACATTTTATTACCGTCAATTTACATGTGTCACCTCCAGTCAGCCACCTTTCTCCGTTTATCATGGTCGCAAACTCTCCTACAGTCATACCGTGTACCAACGGGACAGGGTGCATACCAATAAATGATTTGTATTTAATGTCCAATACGGGGCCGTCAACGTAATGACCATTTGGGTTTGGACGATCTAATACCATCATTTCTAAGTTGTTTTCTTGGCATGCTTCCATCAGGTAGTGCATACTAGAAATATAGGTGTAAAACCGTACCCCAACATCTTGAATGTCGAATACCACAACGTCGATTCCTTCCATCATGGCCGCTGATGGTTTCCGAGATTTACCATATAGCGAGACTATGGGTAAACCTGTTTTTGTGTCCACTGTGCTTTTAACATGAGCTCCAGCGCTATGATCACCTCTAAATCCATGTTCAGGAGCAAATATTTTTACAATGTCAACGCCCCATTGAAGTAGCGTGTCTACCACATGCGATTGGCCAACCATACTCGTTTGATTCACCATCATTGCCACCTTTTTTCCCTCTAATAAGGGTAAGTATGTTTCAAGTTGCGATGCACCAACTTGAATTGTAGGTGTAATTTTGTCGGAAACCTCAGGTAGATTGGTTCTATGTTCTGTGGTCGAATTTTTCAATTCTCCGCAGGCAGAAAAATTAAAGGCGAAAAGAATGGAAGCTAAAAGGCCAATTTTATGCATTTTTGAACGCTGAGCGCATTTTGTACATTTCGAAAGTATGGATTTTAGCTATTTCGTCGGGAAAAAATTAGCCACTGATTCTGGTAAATCGTTCACTCGGTTAATCATACGTTTGGCCATCGCAGCCGTTGGCATCAGTTTGGCTGTTATGCTCTTGGCTGTAGGGGTGGTTAAAGGTTTTCAATCAGAGATAAAAAACAAAATTGTAGGGTTCGACGGACATATTCATGTGCGTAACTTAGATTTAAACCAAAGCAGAGAGCTGCGTTTAATACCACTTGATCAAGAATTTATTCCGATAGTAAAGGCGCATCCAGAAGTGACTTCGGTTGCTCCATTTTGCTTGAAGGCAGGGATAATCAATACCCAAAAGGAAATTGAGGGTATGGTGTTTAAAGGTGTAGGAGTTGAGTATGATTGGTCATTTATTGCTTCAAACCTACAACGAGGTCGGTTGCCTTTGTTGTCTGATACGGTAGATACCTATGAGTTTGTTTTGTCTCAAAAAGTTGCTGAAAAGCTACAAATAGACACAGGGCAAAATTTAGAAGTGTTTTTTATCCAGGATACAAAAGTGAGAAGACGACGAATGCGTCTTGTCGGTATTTTTAGCACGGGGTTAGGGGAGTTTGATAAAACAATTTGTTTTACAGATTTACGTGTAATTCAACGCATTTATACAACAGATTATAGCCAAGTAAGTGGCTTCGAGATCAATATTAAAGATTTAACACAAATGGAAGCCATGACCGATTGGGTTGACGACCAAATTGGAATAAAACTAAGGGCTGAAAATATTGAAGAAAAACACGGAGTTATATTCAAGTGGTTACAAATTGTTGACTCTAATGCGCTTATTATCATCATTTTAATGACCATAGTTTCTGTGGTTAATCTGATAACGGCATTCCTTATTCTCATTGTAGATAGAACTCAAATGATTGGAATTCTAAAGAGTTTAGGGGCTAATAATGGTCAAGTTGTTCGCGTGTTTTTACTAAAAGGGCTGTCGATGGTTATTCCTGGGTTAATCATTGGAAATGCCTTGGGTCTTGGCTTAGCATGGCTACAGTTAAAAACTGGACTGATAACCCTGCCTGAAGAAACGTATTATATGGCTACAGTGCCCGTTCAAATATCGTGGGAAACTATAGCATATCTCAATGTAGGGACGCTTGTGATAAGTATGTTAATGATGCTTATACCTGCTGTTATGGTACGCGTTATTTCGCCGGTAAAGGCAATTCGGTTTAACTAATTACCTGCGCCACCGGGGCACATTCACGTGCTCGTAAGGACAATGTTTGCATTTTTTACCACAACATGTTCCACGTTTTAAGTGGTATGCTTCAGTCATTACCAACAATCCATCAGCGTTGATGTAATAATCTTCGTTTTCCTTTAAATCCATGAAATCGATAACTATGGCGTATTCGACATTGACTCGCCACAGTTTTTACAAAACAACGCATCCTTTTCATTGTTTGTTTCACAATGTCTACACGGATTTTTGCCACGCTTCTGATCAGCGAATTCTACGGTTACAATGCCCGTAGGCACTGTAATGATGGCATAACCAATTATCATTAAGGCTGATGATAAGATTTTGCCTAAAATGGTACTTGGGGTGATGTCGCCATAACCCACGGTGGTAACTGTTACGACGGCCCAATAGATACTTGCAGGTATGCTCGAAAATTTGTTTTCCTCGTTCAACTCATAGTTGTGTTCGGCCCCTTCAATGATATACATCACTGTACCCATCAAGATTACTAGAATAAGAATGAATCCAAAAAACACGGTAATTTTATTACTGCTTGCTTTCAAGGCTTTGCCAAGACTATTGGCTTCTTTACTATAACGACTAAGCCGGAAAATTCTGAATACACGTAATAACCTTAAAACCCGAATAATGAGTAAGTATTTCGTGCCGCTAATAAATAAGCTTAAATAAGTGGGTATCGTGCTAAGTAAATCAATAATTCCCCAAAAGCTTAGGATATACTTCCTTGGTTTTTTGCTCAGATAAATACGTAAGAAATATTCAATGCTAAAAACAATAGTGAAAAACCATTCGAGATATTGAAGAACTCGAGACACAGGTGCAGAGATAGTTTGCACACTGTCCAACATAATGACGAATACACTGATAACAATTCCCCATAAAAGGATTACGTCAAATAGCCTTGCGTCAGGGGTGTCGGCTTCAAAGATTATTTCTCGCCACTTTTCCCTTCTCGTAAGGTGGTTTTTATCTAGCGTTCTCTGTTTTTTCAAATCGTTATACTATTCAAAGTAACAATAAGTTTGTCACATAGTTTCTTCTTCTGCATCCAAAAAGTAACGGAAACCGATATTAAATTGAAGACTTGTACCAGTGGTAAATATCGAATTTTTCACCGATGCGTGATTTGGCGTTCTATGCGTAATATCGAAATAATTGTTACCCGCAATACCAAGTTTCGAATTCATGCCAACGTTTATGTTAACCACTTCATTTATAGGGTATTGGTAACTTATGTTCAGATTTAGCATAACTATCTTAGCATCAAAGGTGTTGTCGGATATGACATACGCTATTGAACCAGCTGATGCGTTTAAAGGATTGATAGGTACTTCTGGACTAAAGAAGGTTTCAGTCAACCCCATTTTTGTTCCCGCCAACAGCGTAACTCCAGTACCGTAAATCAGATGCCGTGGTTCGTATTTTCCCTGCCATGTCTTAACAGCGTTAAAATTAAATGGGATCATGTAGGAGGTGAAAGTATTGATTGGTGTATTGGCAAAATACACGTCACCACTTTCTGTTAAGAGGTCGATGTTTACCCGATAGTCTGATTTGTAAATGCCGACCTCAACTTGGTATTTTTCCTCTACTAAAGCTCCAGCAACAACGCCAAAAGTGGCTGCCATTTGATTGTATATTTTAATACTGGGGTGATAAGGCCGGGCGCCTCCTGTAGCCAGTTTATAGTAGTCAAATTTAGGTCCTATATCTAAACCGATGTAATAATCGTTTTGAGCAGTAGCTGCCTGAGATAAAACGCTGAGGATAAGAATTATGAGGATTTTTCTTTTGTCCATAACTTGAGCTGTGGGTCAGTTGTTTTGAATGATTTTCTATGATGCTGCGTTAAACCGAATTGAATTACCGCGATGCGATGCTCCACGGTTGGGTAGCCTTTGTTTTTTTGCCAATTGTATTCAGGAAAATTTTCATGCAGATCTTTCATATAGGCATCCCGATGTGTTTTGGCTAATACTGATGCTGCAGCGATATGGAGATATTTACCATCGCCTTTTATAATAGTCTCATGTGGAATTGTAGCGTAGGGTTTAAAGCGATTTCCATCAACAGCAATAAATTCGGGTTTTGCCTCTAAACCGTCTAAGGCAATATGCATCGCTTTGATAGAGGCATTAAGAATGTTTATCTGATCAATTTCTTTTTCCCAAACCATGGCAACAGACCATGCGATTGCTTTTTTTTCGATTTGAGAACGTAGTTTGTCTCGTTTGGATTTAGACAGTTTCTTAGAATCGTTTAGTCCAACAATTCCGTGCTTTTCTGGTAGAATAACTGCAGCGGCACAAACCGGTCCAGCAATGCATCCACGTCCGGCTTCATCGCAGCCAGCTTCAATTCTATTTTCCTGTATTGCCAAACGAAGCATAGGCAAAAATAAGCTATGTTTGCAAACGATTCGACATGCATAAATATCGCGAAACGTTATATCAAAATTATTACTCTACCCATTCAGGGAAGCAGGATCAATCGGTTCAAATTCAACACTTTAATCAACAAGTGCGATATTTTGAACGTGAGTTTAAACACTTAATGCCTTCAAATAAGGAAGCAAAGATTTTGGACATTGGTTGTGGCACAGGCTCTTTGATTAAAGCACTAAATAATTTAGGGTATTCAAAAACAAATGGCATTGATTTAAGTGTCGAGCAAGTGAAGATGGCTGGTGTTTTTGGCGTAACAGGAATTGAACAGGCTGATGTGAACGATTATCTGAAGGATAAGCAAGAAACGTATGATGTGATTTTCGCTGTTGATTTGATTGAACACCTTGCTAAAGACGAATTGGTCAATTTTTTAAAGATGGTTCGTTCAGGTCTAAATGCCGGTGGTCAAGTTATTTTTAGAACGCCCAATATGGATGCCCCTTTGGCTTCAGTTTTTGCATTTGCCGACTTTACCCATGAGGTTTTTCTAAATAAAAGTTCTGCGAAACAATTGTTGCAATCTTGTGGTTATCAGAGCGTTGAAGTCTCTGAGGGGATTGTCTTTATCGAAAATTCTGTAAAGGAAATTGTGCGTAAAGTGGGTTGGGCAATCACGAAAATATTGTTAAAAATGCAGTTGTTCTTTTCTGCCCGTACATGGGGTGAAGTCTTGTTTACACCCAATATTGTTATTGTCGGAAATAAAGACGCTAAAGCGTAAACGGAATATCCATTTCTTTACAAATAGATTTTAGATCTAAAAACACTGGATCTATCAATGGAATGCCCTCATTTTTTCGTTTCGTATACATTCGTGCTTCTGGTTCTCCAGGGATAATAACCTCATTTTGTCCTTCTATTGTGTCGGATGCTTTGAAACGGTTTATCCATTGGTCCATATTGTTTTTAAAATCATCAATGGGTCTGAATCCATCTACCCGCATAGCGCCAACAAAATGGCCTATTCCCTTACCAGGCATATCTGGTGCAAGAGGTAAAAACGAAACAAATGGTGGAACCCAAGGCCCGTAATTGGCGCCACTCAAAACGCCACTAAATATGTCGACAAATGCCGATAGGCCATATCCTTTATGACTTCCCATTTCTTTTGTGCTGCCTAACGTTAGTAAACTTCCTCCACCTTTTAAGTCTTCCGGATTGTTGGTGTCTTGTCCAGCTTTGTTTTGCAGCCAGCCAGTTGGGATTTGATCACCTTTTCGTTTGGCAATTTCAAGTTTACCGTTAGCGGCAGCGGAAGTAGCCATATCAATAACAACAGGTTCACATTTGCCTGCAGGGATTGCATAACAAATTGGATTCGTCCCTAATAAGCGTTCTTTACTGAATGTTGGCGCCACTAAAGGACTTGCATTGGTTAATGCCATCCCGATCATGTCGTGTTCAAGTGCTTTCATTGCATGGTATCCGGCAATTCCAAAATGATTTGAATTTTGGATGGCAACCCAACCACTTCCATGCTCTTTCGCTTTTTGGATGGCAATATCCATGGCTTTGGCCGCATTGGTTAAACCCAAACCACCATCACCATCAAGGGTAGCTGTGGTGTTGGTTTCGTGAACAATGGAAGGTTGTGCTTTGGCGTTTATACGATTTGCATTCCAGAGACGTACATATCCGCTTAGTCGTGCTACACCATGCGAATCGATTCCCCTTAAATCGGCGCTTTGAAGAACGTCGGAAGCCAATTCTGCGTCAGACAATGAGCAGCCCATTTTGGAGAATATGGCGGTTGTGAGTGCTTTTAATTCTTTAGGAGAGACCTGATGGTATTGCAACGACATACAATTTTTGATGCAAATATAAGAACCTCAGTTCCAGTGCGAATGATTTTTTTACTTTGTATTTCGCTGTTTTTCAGTTATTTATGCCAAATAATATATAAAATCTATTTTTTTTTAATACTTACGCAGCGTTTTACTTTTACAAAGTGTCATATTCTTGAGCAAGGACGAACAACATAGTGTGGATTGGATGAATAGCGATGAAGAGCTAATAAGAGGTTGCATTCGCGAAGATCGCCAGATGCAAGGGTTGTTGTACGAGAAATATGCTGACAAGATGTTCGCTGTTTGTATGCGTTATTCCAATACTAGAGAGGAAGCGGAAGACGTATTACAAGAGGCCTTCATCAAAATATTTGACAAGATATCTAAATTCAGGCAAGAAGGAAGCTTCGAAGGTTGGATGAGGAGAATCATGGTGAATACAGCATTGAGGAGTTGGGACAAACGCTCACGCAAATTTGAACCAGGTGATTTGGAGAACGTGGCAGAGCCCGTTCAACGTGAAATGGTTTTGGATTCAATAGGCGTTAAAGAAATTATGGCGATGATAAAAAAACTGCCAGAAGGTTATCAATTAGTTTTTAACCTGTTTGCAGTCGAAGGTTATAGCCACAAAGA
>JAIBDD010000041.1 GCA_024679565.1 Bacteroidota bacterium
ATCACCTGGTAAATAGTAGTTTTCAAGTTTTACCACGTTTTTCATTGATCTGTGCCAACGTTCTATCTTACCTTGAGTTGTATGTGTCGTCAACCAAATTTGGACTTTTAGGTTAAAAAATTAAGATAGAGTTTGATGCTGCTGAAAGTGGCTGAAAATAGATTATGCTCCCCGCTTCTTTTGTAAAGAGACTAAATTGACTTTGCTTTAACGAGGAATGAAGTTGAAAAGAACAGGAGCTCCAAGTTTCCTCGTTCTGAAAGGTATGTATTTCAACATCTGGGTGGTCATCTCCGTGGGCAAAAGCCTCTTTTGTAGCTGGTATGGTTAGTAAAAGAAAAGCTAGGCATTTTATATAAGAAGTGTTCATTGTATTATATTTTTATTCAATGTGTTAATGATATGTACCTAAGACATTGGAGTTTCCTTTTACCCCTATCTCATTTTTAAAAAAAAATGAAATTAATTTTTGTGCTTCGGTCATACGGCTAAAAAAAATGGAAGAAGACAGTCAGAATTGTCAAAAGATTCATAGAAGAAAAGACGAAGTGACGGACTGCAATTGGCTTTTGATTTGGTGTAGTAACGTTGCTCTTCAAAACCAACAGTAATTTAATAGACCTTTGCAAAAGGAAGATTCTAATCAACTATAAATTGCCATACCTGAAGGTTCAAATGGTCTTCACTTTTTACTCGGGACGTATCGCCATTCTCTAGAGGTTAACTTGGTTATGTCCCAATGCATTGGTTTATCGTAAAACGAGACGTTAATTACGATCTGACCTTTCTTGTTGACTTCCCATCTCGCAGGAATTTCTTTATAATATGGTGGGGTTTGGTAACCCCATGGGATATGCATAGTTACTGTGCTGTCGTTATCATCGACAGTTTAGAACAATTGGTGCTGGCTCAAAACTAGTCAATCTATTAAAATGTATATACAGAAGATGGCCCTTAGGGGCCATCTTCTGTTTGTGTTCATGACTCTTATTATGATTAATCTAAGCGTAAATTCAACGACTTTGTCTGTCGTCTTGTCCATGATTTAAGTTATAACAAGCTGATAAGATAAAAGTCGTTTCGTTTACCATAATATCGAATTAAGTTTGCACACAATTTTGCAAAACGATGAACAAAACAGAACTTGAGAATAATGCAGCTGCAAAGTACGAGCAAGAACTTGAAAGCTGGATCGACAAGAAAAGAGCCGCGGTTAACCTAATCAACTCAACCAGTACGTTACTTTATGATAAAAGTATAGAGTTGGTGCTCTTTAGAAACATACTTGTGGATCAAGGAGTTTCTGAGATTTTAAGGTTGCATAAATATGCAAAAGACGTGGTGAACAAACCTATTACCGTATATGATACCGCCGAATTGGCCAAGATCATCAACGAAATGGATTTTGCACCTTCAAGAATTGACATCGGAAAACTAGCCTATGAATGGCAGGAAGTTCAAAACGACTATAAAACGAAAGCTGATTTTATTGCCGATAAATTGTCTGCATTTGTTCAAACAGAAGCGCAATCACTCGAGCCAAATGATGTTGTGTTATATGGGTTTGGTAGAATTGGACGTTTAGCGGCTAGAGAATTAATAAAGAACACAGGGAAGGGACAACAACTAAGATTAAGAGCGATTGTAACCCGCAGCAACTCTGATAATGATATTATTAAACGAGCATCTTTGTTAAGAACCGACTCTGTGCATGGGCCTTTTTCAGGAACCATTATTGAAGATTTGGAGAACAAAGCACTGGTGATTAATGGTCAGATTGTGCATATGATTCAAGCATCAAGCCCAGATAAGGTAGATTACAAAAGCTTTGGAATTGACAACGCCTTAGTGATTGACAATACAGGTGTTTTTAGAGATAGAGAAGCGCTGGGATTACATTTGAAATCTGAAGGCGCTGGGAGAGTGTTATTGACTGCTCCTGGAAATGAAGTACCCAATGTGGTGTATGGTATCAACCATAAGGCACTTGATGTCAAAAATGAAAAAATTTATTCCGCTGCGTCTTGTACCACCAATGCCATATCTCCGGTACTAAAAGTCATCAACGATCACCTCGAAATCAAAAAAGGCCATGTAGAAACCATACATGCCTACACCAACGACCAAAACTTGTTGGACAATATGCATAAGAAGTCACGACGAGGACGTTCGGCGGCAATCAATATGGTAATTACCGAAACTGGCGCTGGTAAAGCGGTAACCAAAGTGATACCAGAGTTGGCTAATAAATTGACAGCTAATGCCGTGCGTGTTCCAACACCTAACGGCTCATTAGCCATAATGAATTTAACGGTTGGTAAAGAAACAACGGTAGACCAGGTGAACGGGATACTGAAAGACGCCGCACTCAATGGCGAACTGGTTAGTCAAATCTTCTATTCAATTGATGGAGAGCTTGTGTCGAATGATATTATTGGAAATGGCTGCTGCTCTGTTTTTGACAGCCCTGCTACCATTGTCCATCCGGATAGCAAAAACGTCGTACTCTATGTTTGGTACGACAATGAGTATGGGTATACCCGTCAAGTAATGCGATTGGCCAAACATGTGGCTAAGGTGCGCAGACCAACATATTATTAAGCCATTCGGTAACAAAACTCTTTTCATAGTAGAAATCTGATTGGGTCAGATACCGGACGTTGAAGTGGTATACTTCTGCCAAACTGATGTTTTAGTTCTTTCCTAAAGGTACATAGTAGAAACTATGTAGATGTTTCATTGTACATTGACGCCCAAACCAAACAAGAAATTTATCTTGTCGTTTTAACTTAATACTTTATCACATGTTGCGTAAGTTTTCATTTTTAGCTAGTCTTCTCATTCTGTTTGTTTTTCAAAGCCTTGCTCAAAATCTTGTCGTCGAAAATACCTATGAATTTAAAAGCCTGAAGAAAGATTCTTACCTAGGAAACGTGACGTACAGCACTAGTGGCAAAACGACGACACTGTCTTATGTCGAGAAAAATGCGTTAAGCACCGTATTTACTGATTATATTTTTGACGAAAATCTAGATTTCGTTAGAGAGGAACAGGATAAATACAACCTTATGGACGTCTTTAAGGGTGATGCAAGTATAGACGATGACGGCAACATTACGGATGAAGTGAATTCGGTTAGAGAAAAGTACCCTTGGTTTGAATACAGAGGAGAATCATATACCCGCGAAATGGTTTACATCAATCCTGCTTGGGGCGGTAAACTAGTTGCACAACGTGTTTCGTATACCTATACATTCAATTGGAATTACGGTTTCTATACACGTAAAATGCAAACACTCGAAAAGCAAACAATTAAAGGTGCAGATAATCAGCGCATATATTTATACGATCGTGTCAATAATTTTGTAACAGGTGAGGTGTATCTAATTATCGGCTTGAAGCCACCCAAAGGCGATAAGTCTGTAAAATGGCAGCATGCAAAGAAGTTTCAGATTCTAAAAGTAAATAGTGAATTTGAAGTGGAAGAGTTAGAACTGATTGAGTTTCCAAATGTAATGGCCATCAGCTATTTCAACGTACTAAATCCAGATAGAGACTTGGAGTTTGAAGGCGAAGGTGACGTATTGGACATATCTCAAGGTCAGCTTGCGGTTGTCTTCTCGCCAATCAAAAGCATCTTAGCAAAAAAGTTGATGAATCCAGATCCAGCGGATCAAACAATGGTGCTCATCGATGCTGACGGCAGTATAGCCGATAAGATATCAATGAAGCTGCCTACCAGTGGTTGGGTTATCGAAGATTACGCCATGAGCCAAGAAGGGGATGATTGTTACTTTTTTGGACCAGCCAAAGACGAAGCATATGTAAGCAGTTTACAACCAACCAATTCTCCATTGTCAGGTAGGTCTGCCGTAAAAGAAATTAAATACCGAGACTATCAAGTAATGAAAATCTCTGACGGAAAGTTTGCATGGGCCAATACAACAAACTTGGATGAGTTTTCTGAAAAAGCAGTAACGCCTCCTTCTCAGAAAAAATCTCCTGAATACAAAGGCAAACTCTTTGAACGTTGCTTGGTCTACATTACTCCAGCCGGAGAATTAATTCTTTCAGGTCAAAAATACACGACTAAAAATATCCCAGATCCTGATGATGCAACCAAAACGATAAAAGTAAAAGACGCGTACAAGGACTTAGTGATGTTTCATTTTAACAATCAAGGTCAACTTAAAGCACAATATGGCATTAAGCGCGATAAGAATAACAAATGGTCTAAGTCGATATTAACACCTCAAGAAGTTGCATTAAGCGGAGACGGCAAAAGCCTGTATTGGACGTATGGAGAGCTAAAAGGAATGCGACGTGGAGTGGAGATAGGCGGAGGATTGCTGGAATTAGCAGGGGCTTCTACACTTTCAAAATCTAAGTTATTATATTATCCAGCAGTGGCAAAAATTGATTTAGAAGCAGGTTCAATTGGCGACTTTGTAGCCTTAGGTGCAGACGAAAATGACAAGCAGTTGTATTATACAAATCCTGAATTCCCGAGTTTGAAATCTCCAGATGGAACGAATTTAACCTTCATAGGAGAAAGTAAAAATGGGAAGATCATTTGGATAGGCAGGATGAATTTGGAATAGTCTAGACCCAATAGGCCTTTGTTGATATAATCCTTTTTGCCGTTTTGCGTACATGATTTAAACCACAACCGTCAGATGTCGTTAGCCTACATTGATTTCTTAAACTTGGTTTGATCGATGACGGAAGAGTATGTGTGCATGGATTCTTGAATATTATTCCCGACTATTGAAACAAATTTTTAGAATATTCTATGGCCAACAGCACTAAGTCAATCCACCCAAAAGGGTTATACGTTCTTTTTTTCACCGAAATGTGGGAACGCTTTTCGTATTATGGCATGCGTGCCATTTTTGTTTTGTACCTAGCGGCTAAAGCTACAGGTTTAAATCCTGGTGCTGGTTGGGAAAAAGCGGATGCCTTGGCAATGTATGGCTGGTACACCATGATGGTGTATGTAATGGCTGTACCTGGTGGGATTATTGCAGATCGGTTTTTGGGTCAGAAAAAAACGGTGATGCTTGGTGGCATTTTACTTTGTATTGGTCATTTCATTTTGGCGCTCGATACCATTGAAGCCTTTTATGCTGGATGTGTGTTTATTGTCTTAGGTGTTGGCGCTTTAAAACCAAATATATCCTCAATGGTAGGGTCTCTCTACCGCAAGAATGACCCCAACAGAACGAAAGGGTTTACTCTGTTTTATATCGGTATTAATATTGGCGCGTTTACTGCCCCCCTTCTGGTTGGTTATATCGGTGAAACTATTAATTGGCACTACGGATTTGGTTTGGCTGGTATTGGGATGTTAATCGGCCAATTGGTATACATCTGGGGGCAAAAACACCTGAAAGGTATTGGTGATTTTATGCCAAAAGTTGTTGACCCAGCGTCAGGTAAAAAGGCCAAAGAGCCCTTAACCAAAATTGAAAAAGACCGAATGGTTGTTTTGGGTTTAACCTTTCTTATTGCGATTATATTTTGGGGTGCTTACGAACAAGCAGGTGGATTAATGAACCTCTTTACAAAAGAATCTGTGAATCGTTCTATTGGTAGCTCTGTTGTGCCTACAAGTTGGTTCCAGGCATTACATGCGTTTTATGTAATCTTAATAGGAGTGCCAGTGGCATTTATTTGGAATTACCTGCGAAAAAAGGGTAAACCGAACTCAACTATTTTTAAAATGGGTGTCGGGACCATCATAACCGGTGTAGGTTTTATCTTTTTAGCTAAAGCAGCGTATGATGCTTCTACTTTAAGCACGGGTCAGGCGTCGATGATTTGGATACTACTGGCTTATCTACTCCATGTAGTAGGCGAGCTAAGTATATCTCCCGTTATTCTCAACTTTATTACAAAGCTGTCTCCTGTCAAATATGTCTCTATGATGATGGGATTGTATTTCTGCGCGAGTGGATTTGGCAATAAACTCGCCGGTATTTTGGGCGAAGCAGCTTTCGAAGATTCTAGCCCGTTTGCCATTTTTATGGGTATTTTTATCTTCTGTGTTCTGTTTGGATTGCTGCTTATTGTGTTTGTTAAGAAACTAAATGCGCTAACCCATGGAGCTGATATAGAAATAGAATCAGACCCTGTAGAAAGCGCTTAGCACCTAGTTTATTTAACTACCTTTGGGTCAATGCCTGTTGTTAGAAAATTACTGCTTCTATGCGCGTTGGTTTATGCAACAACGGTGTCTGCCCAGCTACAGCTGACAGATGCACCCAAAGACGGAGCATTTTTAGCACAAAACATCAAATCTAAATCGGCTAATTACCTTTTAACCGGCGTGGTTAAGGATACCTCGTATTCAACCTTATTTATAAAAGTCTATCAATCTGGATATCTCTTAAGCAGGGTCAAAGTGCGACTTGTTCCAAACGGTTCTCAAACCAGTTTTAGGCACATGGTATTTTTGCCTGCAGGTAAATACATATACAAGATTAGATACGAATTGATAGGCAAATCGACAGTCATTAAAGACATAGACGATGTTGTTGTGGGTGACGTATTTCTTATTCAAGGACAAAGTAACGCAGTGGCCGCTTCATACAACAAGTTTGATACATCATACTACGACAAGTATTGCCGTTCGTATGGTACGAGTACCACAAATGGCGCTGCGACAAGTGCCGATACCAATTGGTACAGAACGTATGCCGATGGCGCATACAACCGAGGTTCAGTTGGCCAGTGGGGTGCCGTTATGGCGCAAGTATTGGTCGATTCGTTTTCGGTTCCTATTTGCCTTATAAATGGAGCTGTAGGTGGAACGAGAATTACACAACATCAGCGAGATCCGAATAACCCAACGAATCTAAATACCATTTACGGGCGGTTGCTTTATCGGGTGAGGAAAGCAAAATTAGATCAAAACATTCGAGGCATTTTATATTTTCAAGGAGAGAGCGATGGGCCCTATGCAGAGCGTCATGATACACTTTTTCAGAAGCTCCATTCGTTTTGGAAAACGGACTACCCGAGTTTCGAGAAACTTTATGTCATTCAAGTACGCGCTGGTTGTGGAGGACCAACTATTCAGTTGCGTAACAAACAACGACTTTTTGAAGAAGTACTTCCCAATTGTCAGACCGTAAGTGCCAATGGCTTAAATAATCACGATGGATGTCATTATGGTTTTACCAACGGATACGAACTGTTGGGGCATCAGATGAGTGCCTTGCTTGGGCGAGACTTTTATGGAAGCAATCGAAAGCACATTAACGCACCAACTATACATACTTGCCAGTATTCGAATTCTGACCAAACCGAATTGACACTAAAGATGAAATATCCTGGCGACAGCATATTTGCGGATAGTTCTTTTACCAAATTGTTCCGAATCGAAGGTGATCCTAGTGTCGTTATATCACGAGGATATATTCGTAACAATGAGGTTGTGTTACGCTTAAACAAAAGCAGCTGTGCTATTACGGGTCTTACATACGATGGATTGGCCCGCACCCAACCTTGGGTGAAAGGAAAAACAGGAATGGGGTTGGTTAGTTTTTATAATGTTCCCATCACGCTAAACAAACCAGCAACAACCTATCAAACCTGTAAAAATGAAATAGTGGATATTGGTGTATCGCCAATATCGGGGTGCTCATATGTATGGCAAGAGCTGCCGTCAGGAAGAAGGTTTAGCACATCGAAAGCCACAATTAAAGCCTACGACAGTACAACGTTTTTATTTGTGACCAACTATGCATCATCGGCCTGCATTACTTCAGATTCGACCTATGTTACTGTTTTGCCAGATTCTATTACGGTGCCAAATTTAGGGTCAAATATTCATCTTTGTACAGAAGATGAAGTTACCTTTAAACCAGATCCAACAGGATTTGCATATTTCAAATGGACCAGCGATAAGAGCACCGTACACGCTTTTGAATATGTTAGCGATTCAGCTGAAATGTTGGCGCTAATAGCCGTCAGTAAACAAGGTTGTTCGTATCGTGACACCGTCGAAATGACTTTTTCAAACCCCAAGATACAGTTGCCAAAAATGATTAGTGTTTGCCCAAATCAAGACACACTTATTAAGGTAGCCGAAAACTTCAAAAGTTATTTGTGGAACGACATACCAGGGGGGAATAATTACAGAGCTTCGAAAGGAGAAATAGAACTAATCGTTACCGATGAATTTGGATGTACTGCTTCAGATAGCATGACGATTTCTGAATATAATTCAAGAACTCCTAACACCACAAAAGCAGACATCTGTGCCGGAGATTCAGTGATAATAAACAAGCCTAATGATGTAAGCAAGTGGTACTATAATTCCGTTGAAATCACAGATCACTGGGTTATGACGTCATCTATCACAGGTGCAGCACACCTACTTGATACTAATGGGTGTTGGTCTGTGGATAGCGTTCAGATTAAATTAAACAAATTGCCCAATTTTGATTTGGGGAAAGACACCGGGTTTTGTTTAGGTCAGTCCATCACAATAGCTCGTCCAAAAGGTGAGAAATTTTACTGGCAAAATGAATTGGTTCAATCCAACCAGATAAACGTTGATGTGCCCAACACATATACAGCGCTTTTAGAAGATAGTAATGGGTGTGTATCTAACGACACAATCAGCATTTGGCAGTATAGTTTGCCAGGTGTAAAGCAGTTTTACGACACCATTATCTGTGTTGATTCCACATGGGTAATCGACCTACCTGATTCAACAACTTATACTGTGAATGGGACATTAGTTTTAGAAAAGTGGGTGATTGCAGATAGTGGTCGGTATGAAATAATTGCCAAGAGTAAATACGGATGCTTAAGCTCAAAAATAATCGAGGTGAAGACTCTTAAATGTGGTTTATCCGCTCAGCCGATGTTTGACATTTCAACAACGCTCGTCTATCCCAATCCATTCACACATAGTATCACAATTAAATGGCAAAACAAGCCTGGTTACGTCGCAAAATTGTTTGCCTCAAACGGCGTATTAGTATCGGAGTTTAACTTGATTGTAGACACAAATACCTGTGATTTGTCCTACCTAAACGCTGGATTCTATTATTTAAAAATAGACAACGAAGTATTTCGAATAGTTAAACTTTAAGAAGGTCAGTCGGCGGGTTTAACAACCAATTAGGCCAAACTAACAAACCACATATCGATTGCGCCTTTACCTTTAGTTTCTAACTTTCCTCTGTAGTCGAATAGGAACCTTGGGTCGTCTTTAATAAGCTGATAGGTAGCCTTCGATATATTGATTTTTCCTGCCTCGCCATTTGATTCCATTCGAGAAGCTGTGTTAACGGTGTCGCCCCAAATGTCATATTGAAATTTCTTTATTCCCACGATTCCGGCTACAACAGGACCAGTATGCACCCCAACACGCATAACAAACGATTGCCTGTCCTGTTTTGCAAGCGCCTTCAAACGAGATTTCATAAACTCCTGCATCTCAAGAGCAGCGAGGATGGCATACTCTACGGAGTTAGCTGTGGTTAAAGGCAAACCACTGGCAGCCATATAGGCATCCCCAATCGTTTTAATCTTCTCTACACCATATTTTTCCATGATTAAATCAAATCCTTTGAAACAGTGATTAACTATACATATAACCAAACAGGTTTCCCTACACAAATTCAAATTAGACGAGCAACAGGTGAACTATTGAATGTAAGCGCATTAAGCTATCGATGCGAGTAAATAGGCTTTGTTGCCAAACGACTTATGTTGCCATGGTACGCCGGCCATAAATTTTATTGTCAATTGGTACTGGTAAACGATTACCCACCAAAAACCCCGAACGACAAGCTGAATCCAAAACCGCCAGTTTTATTGTCATACTTTTTGTCGTCAACTTCGGGATTAGAATGATTGATTAAATCTTCTATTTCTGAAACGTTAGGGTTTAATAAACCAAAAGTGTAGTACAATGCCAATGAACCTAATCCCCCGTCTTCTCCGATAAATATCTTGAGCACTGGGCCGGTATTAACGAGTAAACCCATGTCATATTTGTCCCAATCCGTTTTAGGGCCTTTCGTTTCATACAACCGGGTATTTATTTTTTTGATTTCCAAACTCTGTCCTCAAACCAAAAGCAACACCACCACTTCCTTCTACAAACATGCCGCCGGTACTAATTGCAAAAACATTCTGTCTCAGCTTCACTTGCCTCGTCACATCGTCCCCTGCTGCATCAATTCCGTCGGCAAATCGTTTCCGAGCTCTTAAAGCATACTCCATATCGACCCAGCCACCACCAAAACCCAGACCCAACGAGACAGAAATGCCATCTAAGTATGAAAATGGTTTCATCTCTGTGTTTAGCCAAGTTCGTCGTGCGTTATAATTCTCAACAAACTGATTTAATCCTTTGGCATTGGTAAAACTTCCTCCATATCCATAGGTAAAATATACCTGACTATAACTTTGAAAAGCAATGCACAGCAGCAAACAAAAAAGACTAATACGTCGCATAAAGTGTTACATTTTGAGGTAATCAAATATACAAAACGCGAAGCACTACCTCTTTTTTATGAAACGCATTATACTTGCAGTAATGAACGACGTCCTCATTTATGGAGCTTATGGATATACCGGAAAGCTTATTGTTGAAGAAGCGGTTGCCAAGGGTTGGAAGCCTACAGTAGCGGGTCGAAATGCGGAATTGGTTAAAACGTTAGCCAACCAATATGATTTGCCTTATGAAGTGTTTGTACACAGCGACCAAAATGGATGGGACAAGGCTTTAGCAAATAAGAAATTGCTGCTCAATTGTGCCGGACCATTCTCATTAACCATTAAAGAAATTCTACCTGCCTGCATCCGAAATAAAACACACTACACCGATATCACCGGTGAAATAGAGGTGTTTGAATATATTCAATCATACGACAAGCAAGCCAAGGATATGGGGATTACCTTACTACCAGGAACTGGTTTTGACGTAGTTCCAACCGATTGTCTAGCGAAATATTTATCAGAAAAGATGCCTAATGCAACCCATTTAGAGCTGGCGTTTGAATCCAATTCTGGACTGTCTAGAGGTACTGCGATGTCTGTTTTGAATAGGTTTCATCAAGGTAGCGCGATTAGAACAAATGGTGTCATTACAGAGCAGCAAACAGCATCTGTAAACAAAATCTTACGGTTTCAAGGCAAAGAAAGAAACGTGGTAGGTATTGCATGGGGAGATGTATTTACAGCATTCGTTACCACAGGAATACCAAACATTCAGGTATTTACAGGGATGCCGGTTAAGATGATGAATGCAATGCGTCGTGCTTCAAAGTGGTCTTGGTTAATCAAATCGGCGATTATGCAAAGAATTGGTAGATATCTGATTCGTGAAAAGATCGTTGGACCCAGTCAAGAGAAAAGAGAAAGCTTAAAGACGTATTTGTATGGTCGGGTTTGGGATAAGAAAGGAAACGAGGTTGTTGCCGAAATGGCAACACCAGAGTCTTACAAGCTCACGGCTATTATGAGTGTAATTTGCGCGGAAAAGGTACTGAATGGAGAATCAGAACCAGGCTTTCAAACACCGGCAGGTGCCTTTGGTCCAGAGTTAATTACACAAGTGGACGGGGTTGCAATCACATGGCACGAATAGACAATATTCAATAGACTTTTGGCAATCATATGGCGTATGTGTGCTTGTAAAAAGCAATAACAGACACATCAACTGCATATGCTGGGGTAAACCTTGTAAAACCATAAGCGCTCAGCATTGTTCCCTTTATATGAGAACATTTGCAATCGTTATGTTGATATTAGGCGTCCTTTTCCTAGTATCACAAATTTTAATCAAACGATCTACCAACAAAACAGAAGGCCATTCGTATACAGTGGTTAAAGATTACGGAGAGTTTGAGGTTCGTAAATATGAGCCGGCGTTATTCTCCTATACAGTGATGGCTTCTGACTCCTATAAAAATGTTTCTGGAAAAGGTTTTAGACGTTTAGCGGGTTACATCTTCGGTGATAATGACAAGAATCAAAAAATTGCGATGACAACACCTGTTGCTATGGATATGAGCGACTCCATCACGATGAAGTTTAAAGTGCCGTCGGACCTTGATTTGGAGGATTTGCCAAAACCCAATAATAGCACTGTGCGATTTGCCAAAGAAGAGGAGAAAATTGTCGCTGCTATTCGGTTTAGCGGAAAATCAACCGACAAACAAATTTCGAAGTATACGGATAAACTGAAAAAAGCATTAGATGATAAAGGGTTAGCCTATACTGGTAACTTCAGTTATTTGGGGTATAATCCGCCATATGAGGTGATAGGGCGGCGAAACGAAGTGGTAGTAGAATTGGTTCAATAAGTACTCAGGAACCACAAGTAATTCATCAAATTCGGTATTCGAATGAAAACTTTTAAAGCTCAATTTGGGGGCACTGTCACCAAGGCGCGTCAACAGAAATACAGTAATTCTCATCACTGGAAAGAAGGTAAGTTCGAGAATCTTGAAGAAACAACGATGGATCTTAATTTTCACACGTTGCCTAAACTGTTATACAAACAGTTTTTTGAATCAAAAGGGCGAGAGCCCAAAAACAGCTTACCCATAGTGCCTTATAGCGACGATTTTCAGAAACCTACCGAAAAGGCACAATTTATCTGGTATGGCCATTCCGTAATTCTCTTAAAGATTGCCGATACCACGATACTGATTGACCCA
>JAIBDD010000051.1 GCA_024679565.1 Bacteroidota bacterium
AATACTTCGCTGATTCTACGATATTTTCATGGCGCATGGGTGAAGACATTATGGCCAGTGCTAATGGCCTTCGCAATATGGCTAATCCAAAAACGCATCGAGACCCAGGTACATACAAAGGACAATACTGGTATGGTGGCACTAGAGACAACGGTGGCGTTCACACCAATAGTGGTGTACAAAACTTCTGGTTTTATTTGCTCACCACTGGTGCAACAGGTAAAAACGACAATGGTGACACCTATACGGTTGATAGTTTAGGCATTAAGAAAGCTGAGCAAATTGCCTACCGAAATCTCACGGTGTATTTAACCAGCTCTTCAGACTATGCTGAAGCACGTTATTATGCGATTCAATCAGCGACCGATTTATACGGCGATTGCAGTTTTGAAGTACAAACGACTACCAATGCGTGGTATGCGGTTGGTGTAGGTGATGAGTATGACAGTAGCGCTGTTATAGCTCAATTCGAAGCAGATACGACCTATTGCGACGCTACTGAAACGGTACAATTTCTTAATAAATCTAGTAATGCCAAAGCGTACATGTGGGACTTTGGAGATGGAGATACTTCGAGCAAAGCGAACCCCGATCACATATATCCTGCTCAAGGAGATTATACGGTTAGCTTAATCGCCGAAAGTTGTTTTAATAGCAATTTTGACACAATCAGCAAAAAGGATTACATCAGTATAGACAGCAATCAAGACATCTGCAATGGTTATTTGTTGCCGAAAGGCACCTGGTCGACGGTGCATGCCTGTGATGGATTTATTTACGACCACAACGGCGAATCTGATTATCAAGGATTGCTTCGAGATACACTAACCATAGACTTTGGCAAAAGTGACAGTGCCCATATCACCTTCCTAGAAATGGATTACGAAAATCGCTATGATTCGATTTATGTATACGATGGTGCTTCCACCAGCGCAACACTTCTTGGTGGATTTACGGGCAGGAATCTCCCTTTCTTAGGGCAAACCAAAACGCTTTACAATGGTGCAGTGACCATCCATCATTTTTCCGACCCATATGTGGTAGGGACTGGCTTTAAAGTCAAATTTGAGACCTTTAAACAACCGCTTCAGTTATATAAGCCTGGCAATAGAAAAGTATGTTATAATGAGCAAGTAACTTTAACGGCTTTAGGTCGAGGAGGTGATGTGGCAGACCATGCCTATTTCTGGAATGGCATTAAAGGTGGGAAGTCATTCACCTTTACGGCAACGAAAGACACCTTGATCTATATCACCTTTGGTGATGAATGTATGAAAGAGTACCTGTACGATTCGGTATTTGTATCGGTAAGACCTGAAATAACATATACACAAAGTAACGATACCGCCCTTTGTCAAGGCAATGAAACTGAGCTGTGGGTAAACCCTACAGGTGGTAAAAATACTTTTGAATTCGAAACATCAGATGGAAGTTCTGGCAATGGGACAAGTTTTAGGCACAAAACGGGGAGTCTGACGCCTGGAACACACCATTTTTGGATACGATTCGCAGACAATTGCACGTACCCAGACGATACCGCTTTTTATACCATAACCGTTGGGGATTCTCTACAATTAAGAACAAGCGCAGATACAACTATTTGCTATGGTAGTTCCATTGTTTTAAAAGCAACTGCTTCTGGTGGTAGTTCAGGAAACTACACATTTGACTGGAGCCCTGGTCCGAATTCGGCAAACACATACACCATTCAGCCCAACAATAATGCTACCTACACGGTTCGCTTAAGTGATGATTGTTCTTCCTTTGAGCCCACCGCTTCTGTGAAAGTTTCTGTTTTGGACTCCTTACTTGTAACCATTCAAGGACCCGATACGGCATGTTACGGTGAGCGTGTCAACATGACAAGTACCGTTACAGGTGGTAAATCGAATCAGTATACTTACTTATGGTCGCCAGGTGGTTCAACAGCCGAATTGGAGACCGATGTTTTACGTTCAACAAAGGAGTATCGATTAACTGTTTCTGACGGATGTACACCAAAAAATGGCCAGTCGACCCATACCATAACGGCCAGACAGCCATTGTCAATGGTCGCTTCGAAAGACACCATATTGTGCCTTGGAGAAACGGCATCAATGACCGTAAAGACAACCGGCGGAATTGAAAGTCAACAAAACATAACGTGGAGCCATGGACTTGGAACTGGGTTATCTAAAACAGTAACACCTTCAAAAACGAACTCCTATCATGTAACCTTGTGGGACCAATGCAGCGATTCTGTTTCTGCTGACATACAAGTTGTTGTTAACCCTAAACCAATTGTTAATTTTTCTACGCAAAGACCCATTCACTGCACAGGGATTCCAGTTCAGTTTTATGATTCTTCCATATCAACCGCACCAAATAAGTACCTATGGTACTTTGGCAACGGTGAATCGAGTAATGATCAGAATCCTAGTTTAATTTTTAGCAAAACAGGTTTGTATGACGTTACGTTAAAAGTAACCAATAGTTTTGGCTGTGTCGACAGCCTAACAATAGACTCGATTATTCGCGTAATCGATCACCCTATAGCAGATTTTAGTTTTTCGCCTCAAGATCCAAGTTTCTTAAAGTCTAGAGTTGAATTCCTAAATACATCCAAACACAATACCAGTAGCTTCTGGGATTTTGGTGACGGAATATCAAGTAGAGACCAGAACGCCTCAAACTTTTATCGCGATTCGGGTTTGTATACAATTGTTTTACGGGTAGAAAACGGTATAGGGTGCTTTGACGAAATTTCTAAATCGGTTTATGTGGCTGACGACGTAGTAATCCATATCCCGACGGCATTTAGCCCTAACAAAGATGGCATCAACGACGATTTTAGACCTTACATAAGAGGCATGAAGTCGTATGATTTAATGATTTACAACAGGTGGGGAGAAGTACTGTTTAAATCAACCGAAACCGCCAAACACTGGGATGGTATAGCGAACGGTAACAGAGCGATTCTTGGCTTTTACTTTTACCGATTGACAGGCATCGACATGAATGGAAAAGAGGTTGAGCGAAATGGAAGATTGAATGTAATCTACTAAAGATATTGTCAGGAAACAGTTCGGTGTCCTACTTTCATTCAACAGAATAGAATTTTTAAAAATGAGTAACACTTCCAATAAAAAAATAATCTACATCACTGCGGTTATTATATTGATTTGTGGATGTACAGCCGCTTATTTTTATTACATGCCGCACAGAAATGTTATTGGAATGAGCGCTGAGGCAACCATCGAATCGACTGCACTTGTTGATGAATATTTATTAGATGGTATGGCTGCCAATGCCAAGTACCTTAATGAAGAAGGTGAATCTGCAGTTCTTGCTGTAACCGGTAAAGTTTCGTCAATTACAACGGACCAAATCAATCAGAAAGTAATTTTACTCAAAGGAGCTGATGCACATGCAGGAGTCAGTTGCACATTTACCGAAGAAACCAACAATCAAGCATCTAATGTAAAGATTGGACAAAGCCTTACCATTAAAGGTGTTATTCGATCTGGCGCTGGATATGATGAAGACTTGGAGCTATACGAAGACGTTATACTCGAAAAATGTACAATAGTTAAAAAATAAAGAAATGAAAAAGATAGTAATGATAATCATTGTAGCCGCAAGTGTTTTTGCGTTTACAACAGAAGAATCTAAGCTGGTTAACAAAACTGGCCATATGCACTTTTACTCACATACCGATGTAGAAGATATTTCTGCTGACAACTATAAGGTTGTGAGCACGCTAAACACAACAACTGGCGACATAGTTGTTTCGGTACCCATGCAGGCTTTTGAATTTAAAAAAGCGTTAATGCAGAAACACTACAACAGCCCAAAGTTTTTAGACACGAAGCAATTTCCAAAAGCGAAGTTTGTAGGAAAGATTACAAATTTGAGCGCAGTAACATTGAATGTGAATGGCTCGTATACGGCAACCGTATCAGGCGATTTAACCCTACATGGCGTAACAAAATCCATTACAGAAAGCGCAACACTCAACGTAACAGATAAGTCAATAGGTGTAACCCTAGGGCTAAACATCTTATTGAAGGACTATAATATTGCCTTCGAAAAAGGCAAGCCGTCTACCAATATTGCCAAAAATGTAGAAGCTACTTTTACTTCTAGTTTTACAAAAGAAGAAGTAACTTTCCCCCAATGAGTAGGAGAAATGGTTTTGCAAAAGCTTGCGCGTGGCCTAAAACTTGGTGTAAAGAGCCCGGTTCGTGGTACGACAAGTTAATGAACGATGTGGGTATTAGTCAGAATGGCTACTATCGCGTTGGTCATGCCGCATTAATCCTAGTAGACAAGGAGACAGGGATTTGCAGTTATTATGATTTTGGACGTTACGGCACACCCGATGGGTATGGGCGTGTAAGAAATCCTCTTGACGACCATCATTTAAAGATACAAACCAAGGCTTTAATTGAAGACAACCACATTCTTAACCTTAAAGAAATTTTGGAAGAAATGTACGACAGTAATTCCAACTGTTGTGATGGCCCACTTTATGGCACTTATGCTTCCATAAGACTCCAAAAAGTAGAATCAAAAATCAACCAATTGATTGAAGCAGAATACGTTGAATACGGACCATTTATCCGGAAAGGCACAAACTGTGCTCGCTTTGTAAACAAAGTGATACGGGCAGGACGACCAGGATTTGACTTGCACACCTTACTCAAATTCCCTCTTACCATTAGATTAGCCCTACACCTATGTGGAATTTACGCGCTCTTCAAAACGACATTATACAAGTTGGGGAAACAGAATCTGCACAAGAGACTACACCGATAGCTATTTCGTAAACAATAGAATCGTTTAACTTCATAACGTGAATGTATTAAGGGATCTTTTAAGTCAACATATTACGTTATCAAGTACAGATTGGGCATCCATTTCCAGTCGTTTTAAGTCAGGAGTGTACTCTAAAAGTGAGCCTCTTACAAAAGCTGGCCAAGCTGAAGACAAAATGCACTTTATCGTAAGCGGTGTTGTTCGGCTGTATTACGAGCTCGACCATAAAGACATCACCCTAAACTTTGCCTTCCCAAATGCATTTGTCAATGCCTATACGTCCTTTCTTACTCAACAACCTTCTGATTTTTATTTGGAGGCATTGACCAATTGTGAACTACTATCGATTTCAAGAACCGATTTATATGACCTATATGAAAAAACATCTTGTGGTCATGCACTTGGTCGAATTTTCACAGAAAAACTGTTTTTGTATTTATCAAAACGTGAAAACGACTTCATGATTAAATCGCCAACGCAACGATATTTGGATTTGTTCGATCTGCAACCACACCTGATAAAGGAAATACCACAGAAATAAACAGCCTCTTACATTGGCATAACCCCTCAAGCCGTAAAGATTCATGAACTGTAAAAGAACGGCGGAATATGCTTTATCTAGTTTAAGCGAAGTTGTATATCCCTGAATCGCGCCCAAATAGAATTATTCTAGGTTTTCCCACCATCGAGTTGTTTCACTCAATGCAGTAGTCAATGCCCCAATTTGTGGTGTCAATACAGAGACATTCTTCTTATTCGCCTCTGCCGTAAACCTTTCGACCGGTTCTTTCCACGAATGTTGGGCCAATGAAAATCCACCCCAATGCACCGGTAAAGCCTGTTTTGTCCTTACATCGAGGCACGCTTGAACACTCTCTTCAGGATACATATGAATCTGATGCCAGTTCGGATTGTACTGTCCGCATTCCATAAATGCTACATCTACATCACCTAAACGCTTATGTATTTCTTTAAAATGGTGCCCATATCCACCGTCGCCACTAAACCATATATGTTCGTTTGTATGTTTAAACGACCAACCTCCCCAAAGGGACTTTGCTCGATCTCGTAGTCCTCGTCCAGAAAAATGGCGGGTTGGCGTAAAGGTGATATGTATATCGTTGATAGTAAAATCATCCCACCAATCATATTCACTTATCACGTTTGGTGTGATTCCCCATTCCTCCAAATGACGACCAACGCCCATCGCAACATGGTATGCTTTAACCTTAGACTTCAGCTTTTTCATGCTTTTCAAATCTAGGTGGTCGTAATGATCGTGGGTCATAAGCAACACATCGATGTCTGGTAAATCATCGATTACTTGCAGCGCATCATTGGAAAATCTTTTTGTTGGAAACGGTGCAATAGGTGACGCATTTG
>JAIBDD010000020.1 GCA_024679565.1 Bacteroidota bacterium
AGCTAGAAAAATGGAGTATAAAATTAAACTTAAATTAGCATCAAACTCTATCTTAATTTTTTAACCTAAAAGTCCAAATTTAGTTGACGAGATACAAACAAAGGCCTGCCCTTGTCGTTCTGTCGATTCTTCTACTTCGGCAGCATTGTTCTGCGTATTAGAAGTGTTTGTGTTGTTGCACGCCATCGTTCCTACGATTAGCAATGCAGATAAATAATGTAATGTCTTCATACTGTTTTTAATTTAAGGTTCTGAAATACTCTAATATTGCTCGTGCATCTTCCTCAGACACATTTTGGTTGGCCATAGGGGCTCCGTTAAAATCAATTAGAAGTTGTCTTGCGATTGGGTCTTTCTGAATCATCTCTTCAGGATTGATTATCATATTCATCACCCATTCAGGACTTCTTCGGTCTAAAACACCTTGTGGTGAAGGGCCGATAAACTTTTTGTCCGTTTTGTGACATGCAGAGCAAAGTGCTTTAAATTTTTCTTCACCTACATCTGCCATTTCTTGATCAAGGTCTCCAAGAGTTACGGCACTTACAGGTCCAATACCTTTATTTTCCATTGGATCTGGCGCTTCCTCGACCATACTTTGTACTTCTGCAGTACCATCATCTGCCGACTCATTGTTGTTGTCAGATGATCCTCCACAGCTAGCAAGTAATCCTACTGCTGTTCCGATAATCAAAAAGTTTAATAACCGTTTCATTTTTGTTTTATTTTAGATACTATTTATTTACGTATGCTTTATCAAACAGGCTTTTTACCATGTTTTCGGTAAGGTCTGTTAAGTATGTGTTTTCAAAAAATGTAATTAAGTTTTGTCGGATGCTTTTATACTCATTATGAACAGGGCATGGATGCTGGTTAGAACAATCATCTAAACCCAAAACACAACCGTATTTTAAGTTTACACCGTCAATTTCATTAACAATATGCCATAAGGTTAATTTGTCTAATAATCGGTTCTCGATATAGAAACCACCGTTAACACCTTTTTTTGATTTATGCATCCCAGCCTTAACCAATCGTTGCAAAATTTTGGATGTATAAGCTTCTGGTACATTGATTTTTGATGAAACTTCACCAATGCTTACAGGCTTTGATTTTTGTGCATTTTTTTTGATGCAAATCATCGCTTTAATTCCATGCTGACAACTTTTAGATAACATTTACTTAATTGTTGAAACAAATCTATGACGGATATCAAATCGGACACGAATGTCCGAATTGAGATTGTTCATATACACTTATGTTATTTTGCAGTTAATTGCCGTTGTATGAACTGAAAGCAGACAGTCATTTTACTTTAGGACCTTGATATACAGGCTGTTTTATTGTATCTTAATAAGCATAATAATAGCATAATTGAAAAAATTCTTCCGCCTTCTCTTTAACTATTACCTCGTGTTAAAAGCGTGTTGGTTTGTTATGTTGTTTTTATTTCTCGGATTTTTTTCACTCGTTGTCTTTGATCAGGGTCAGGATATTTTAAAGTCTATATCGCTAACAGGCGACATAGAAACCATCAGACAAAGTTGGTTTGTCTATTTAGCAGTCAGTTGGTGGGCTTGGCAAACTTTTAGGTCTTCCCGCGTTGTTCTTCATTTTTCGTATTTCAATTTCTGGACCTACTCACCGAGTTATGCTTTACGGGCTCAAGTACTAATTCCTAGAGTACTTGCAAGTTTGCCTTATTTTATACTTGCCTTAGCGGTATTTAAGTCGACACACGAATTATCTGCATTTGGTCTCCTATTAATCAGTAGCGGAGTTTGGTTATTTGTTTTCTTACATTTTCGTAGAACAATTATTGTACGCTTAAGAAGTTGGAAAACCTTTATTCCTAACTTTATTCCGGCTTACATACCCATAAAAAATGGCACCTACCCAGCTTATTTCATTTGGACCAAACAACGTAGATGGTTTCTTTTTCGAATTGGCGTGGCCGCTGCACTGTTCATACTCTTTTACTACAGTCCGGTTAAGTTTCCTCAATTCTTGGGATCTGCCACAGTGGTATTGCTTGGGTTTGGCACGTGGTTGATTTTGGCTAGCATCATAAGTTTTATCGAGAAATTCTTAAGGTTTCCTGTATCGTTTAGCATTCTATTAATGGTTATCGCGTTTAGTTTTTTTAACAATAACCATGAAATTCGCACAATGGAGGGAGGTCTTCCCTCAAGACAAGTAATTTCTGACCACTTTAAATCCTGGGCACTAGAAAGAGCTGCAGATAAGGATTCTATAGATGCGTACCTAGTTATGGCAGAAGGTGGTGGGCTGCGATCGGCTTATTGGACAACTAGCATTCTGAACACATTGTCTGACAAAGATCCAAAATTTGCTTCGCACATTTATGGCTATAGTGCTGTTTCTGGAGGGGCCTTGGGTACGATGATGTTTAACACGGTTTTACAGGATTCGACTTTGCAAAGGGCGAATGATAGAGCACCCCACTTAAATTCAGACCTCTTGGCGCCTGTTACATCTTCTTTAATTTTTACCGACCTACTGCAAAAGTTTATCCCCTTCCCTGTTAAAAGTTTGGACCGGTCTAGAATTCTTGAAAAGTCATTTGAACAAAGTCTGCCAGATGACCAAATATGGCAGAAAGGATTTGTAACGACATACGCAGAAGTCGCTGCGCCAATGATTTTGCTAAACGCCACACATGTAGAAAGCGGTAAACGTACTATTATGAGTAATTTGGACATTAGTGAACTGAAAGACAACCAGATTCAAGACGTATTCTCCATTACTAATAAAGACATGTCTATCAGTTCGGCTATTGGTATAGCCTCTCGCTTTCCTTTTATCACACCGCCCGCATTGATTAAAACACCTGATAACAAAACCTGGGGAAATTTAGTGGATGGAGGATACTATGAGAACTTAGGCATGCAAACAATGCTTGACGCCTACAGTGTCTTAAAAACAGTTGCTCAATCAAATGGCCTCAAAATAAGGTTTAAGTTTATTGCGATTCGAAATACCAAACTGATTGAAGAGGAAAAACCGATGTTGGGAATGGTTGAATCACTGGCACCCGCCATTACATTCAGTAATATTTGGGGCAATAACAGTAACGAAGCCATGTCTAACGGGGAAAAGTTACTTAGAGCAAACGATGATGAACTCTATGTGCTGAGCCTTCAAAGAGACGATAATGAAAACATTCCGTTGGGATGGTATTTGAGTCCTGCGGCTAGAACCAATCTAAATCGTCAAGTTGATGCCATACCCGACTCTCTTATTTACAGCATATTGAAATAATCTCAAT
The DNA here is from genome assembly GCA_024679565.1 of Bacteroidota bacterium. Classification (GTDB taxonomy): domain Bacteria; phylum Bacteroidota; class Bacteroidia; order NS11-12g; family UBA9320; genus UBA987. The sequence goes on from JAIBDD010000020.1 coordinate 3,290, forward strand.
AATCCGGAACGATTTAAGGCAAAAAGTACAACTTTGTGCCAGTGCAGAAAAAGCATACAATTACGTTTTTAGGTACTGGAACTTCTCAAGGTGTTCCTTTAATTGGCTGCACATGTAACGTGTGTACATCGATAGATAGTAAAGATAAACGTTTACGCTCTTCCATCCATATCCAAACAGCCAACACCAGTATCGTAATTGACACTGGGCCTGACTTTCGGCAGCAGATGCTTCGCGCTAATATTAATACGTTAGATGCTGTGGTATTTACGCATGGACACAAAGACCATACAGCCGGTTTTGATGATATACGTGCGTTCAATTACATCCAACAAAAGGACATGGAGGTATTTTGCGACGAACGTGTAGAAGAGGTCCTGCGTAAAGATTTTGATTATGTGTTTTCGGATTACAAATACCCAGGAGTTCCGCAAGCGAATTTACACAGAATCAGTCCAGCTCCATTTAGCATCGGCGATATTGATTTAACCCCTATTGACCTATTACATTACAAACTTCCCGTGTACGGGTTTAGAGTAGGTGATTTCACTTACATTACAGATGCGAATGCTATTTCAGCTGCTGAAATAGACAAAGTAAAGGGTTCCAAAATATTGGTTTTAAATGCGTTAAGAAAAGAACCCCACATTTCTCATTTTACCTTAGACGAAGCAATTGCCCTAGCACAAGAGATTGGTGCTGAGCAAACCTTTTTCACCCATATTAGCCATCAGTTGGGGCTTTACAACGAAATAGATCCAATACTGCCTAAAGGAATTTCTTTGGCCTATGATGGACTGCAAGTCACCTCTGAATAATTAAATTAACATTGGAAGGAAGTAAAGAACAACTATACAAAAAGATTATTCCGCAAGCGGAAAGTCTGTTTGCTGATGAATCCAATTTTATCGCGAATTGCAGCAACCTATGTGCCTTACTGCACAATGCCTTTGATTTTTGGTGGACTGGGTTTTACTTCGTTGACGCGGAAGAATTAATTTTAGGTCCATTCCAAGGGCCTGTTGCCTGCACAAGAATTGCCAAAGGTAAAGGCGTTTGCGGCACTGCATGGGCAAATGAAGAGATTATCGTAGTACCTGATGTACACCAGTTTGAAGGTCATATAGCATGCAGCGCAGAATCAAATTCTGAAATTGTTGTTCCGGTATTCAAGGAAGGTAAAATAGCTGGTGTGTTCGATGTTGACAGCAAGGATTTTAATTCGTTTGACCAAATTGATGCGCATTATCTACAGAAATTGTTATCATTGATTTCTAGATGAGTTTTGTAAACGGATATATGCGCGTAGTGAGGCGGATTTTGCCATCTCCCCTTTCTATCGCTGTATTACTCACCTTTTTCACCGCTATTCTCGCTCTTGCATTCACTGCACCACCTGCTGGAAAAAACCCTGTCGTAAGCATTATAGACAATTGGCATATGGGTTTCTGGAACTTTTTGGAGTTCACCATGCAAATGATGCTCATGTTGGTATTAGGTCACACCATTGCGCTAAGTTCAACAGCGAACAAGGTGATTAAGAACATAACCGGACTGTGTAAATCTAACGTTCAGGCTGCTGTTTTTGTCACATTCTTTGCCCTAGCTGCAGGTTATGTAAACTGGGGATTAGGGCTCATATTTGGCGCAATATTAGCACGTAAAGTGGGTGAACATGCCAAAGAAAAAGGCATCGAACTTAACTATCCATTAGTCGCTGCTTGTGGATACACCTCTTTAATGGTATGGCATGGCGGATTTTCAGGTTCTGCTCCGTTAACCGTTAACACAGCTAGTCACAGCTTGATTAATACGATTGGTATTATACCTATCTCCGACACCATATTGAGTACAAGTAATCTTGTTGCTATAGCAGCTACATTAATCATACTTCCCTTATTCGCATTGCTATTGGCAAAAAGACCATATAAGAAGTCTTATCCAAAGTCCATTCGAACAAACTTGGACAAAAATATGTCTGTGGTTGGGGCAGAACGACTTGACCACAGTAAAATTTTCGGGCTGACTTTTGGTCTGATTTTTATCGCCTATTGGGTGTACTTGTGGAAGTCGAATGGTTTTTCTTTGAATTTCCTCACCTTAAATACCATCAATTTTATTTTGTTTGGCTGTGCCATTGCGGCCCATGGATCTCTCTTCAAGTTTATGAACGCAGCTAGCAAAGCAATACTTGGCAGTACAGGCATCATGATTCAGTTTCCATTGTATGCAGGTATCATGGGAATCATGAATTACTCGGGGTTGTTGGCCGTTTTTGCAGATTTTTTCATTGACATAAGTAATCACGATACCTTTCCATTTTTTGCCTATTTAAGCAGCGCAATCGTGAATGTATTGGTCCCAAGCGGTGGTGGTCAGTGGCAGGTTCAAGGACCCATTCTTATGGAAGCGGCGTCAAGTATGAATGTTCCTTACCCTAAAACCATAATGGCGTTGGTGTATGGTGATCAACTTACCAATATGTTACAGCCATTTTGGGCCTTACCGCTTTTAGGAATCACCGGTTTAAAAGCGAAGGATATTTTACCGTATTCCATTCTATTTATGCTTGTTGGCGGCACTATCTTCTTGAGCATACTGTATTTGTTTTAATGAAGAATCACCAGAGTCGTATTTTCCTATTGCTTATCGCATGTTTACTCATTGTACGGGTACTGGTACACATATATTTTACTGGAGTATATACAGATGGCGATCAAACCATAACTTGGTTAAGCGCTGTTGACAAAGCAAACGGGAACTGGTATACACCTTATTTCTACGGCCAGTTTTACAACATTTCTATTGAGGCTTTACTTGCCGCTCCCCTCATAAAGTTTGGTATAAACGTTAAGCATGCCGTACCCATAGTTTCAAATTTTATTGGCCTTGCTCCTTTTCTGTTTGGAGCTTGGTATTTAAAAAGAATTAAGCAGCAATCAGCTGCAATGATGATTCTTTGTCTTGGTTTGATATTACCAGCGCAATACCACTTCATAACGGCTATGGCACGAGGTTTTGCAGGAGGATTGGCGGTCTTATCATTTGGCGTATTGCTCACCAGTTTTAAATCGAATGTGGTAAAGACCTTAGGCTACAGCGTGGCTTTTATATCCTATTTCGTTAACCCCAATGTGCTAATCATTGGCTTTCCTTTGGGTTTGGTTTGGCTGGTAAACTGGCTTACAGATATCAAGCAAAAGAAAACAACTTCATTGGCTCATATTGCCTTGGCAGCAGTAATTGCTGGCCTAACGTATTATGGCTTACATGCCAACAACAACCCCCTTTTTGAAGTGCATAAACTGTGGAAGTTAGAGGTAAGTATAGATTACCTTACCAACAGCTTTCAAAGCTTAGATGCCAGATTTTTGTACCTATTTCCATTTCTGCCGAAAATGGGTAGCCTGATACTTCTTGCTTTATTGATCTTAACCGTTTTATTGTTCGTTAAACGACGCACAAAACATGGTGTACTTATGAGCGTCACGTTACTGTTCATCATTGCTACACTCTCATTGAATAAAACGCTTGACGGAACATACTCTACTTTCTTCCCATTTTCTAGGATGTACTTGGCCCTGCCCTATGTCCTGGTATTGGCTGTTTCATTTTTCATCAATCATGGACTCACAAAGCGTTTGCGAAACATTTTTATGCTAATTGGGGGTGTTGGTTTCTGTTATCAAGTATATGATATCCCTAAAAAGGCTACAGCCAGTGTACAAGGCAACTCAGGTGTGGTACAGGTAATAAGAATTGACAAGTTGTGCCTTGAATGCGAAAAGCTACATAACATTCAACAAACCTACGAAGCAGATGTAACCGTATTTCATTACAAAACCGATGAGTACATATATGGTTGCAAGGCTTTACAGCCCGAATTGAAGACGGTATACCCTGAGTATGACAGACGGTATTGGACGTTTATGGAGCATGCCGACACCGTATATAATACCCTATTGTTTATGGATTGGTCTATGAAGTTACCAGAGTTATTACAGTCTTATGAAGGCGATTTTAACGCTATTGATAGCATTCATTATCCTGCCTTTATCATGACTGATAATTCGCAGTCTATTATTGATTTATATACAATAAATTCGCTGCGCTTAAGACCTTATAAAAATTAGTATGTTAGGTTTAAAAATGGCTACCGACCCTAGGTGGGTTAACATTGCCGAAAAAACCATTGAAGAGATATTGGTAGATCATGCCTTTTGTGAACAAAAAGAAGCTACGTCGGGCATTTCACTCATCGTTCGTTTCTCAAATTATCCAAATATTGTTGAAAAAGTATCACCAGTGGTTGCAGAAGAATGGGGCCATTTTAGGAAGGTATTGAAGGAACTAAAAACGCGAGGTTACGAACTGGGGAAACCTCGAAAAGATGACTACGTTCATGAGCTGCAAAAATTTAGTCTTAAAGGCGGAAGTATAAAAACCCACATTGTTGAAGCGCTGTTAATCTGCGCTATGATTGAGGCCAGGAGTTGCGAACGTTTTAGATTGCTTTCTCTGCATATTTCAGATCAATCGTTAAAAGACTTCTATCACGAATTTATGGTATCAGAAGCGGGGCATTACCGCATGTTTATTGACTTGGCCAATGAGTTTGCAGATAAAGCGTATGTCCAAGAACGCTGGAATGCTTATTTAGACTTTGAAGCGGATCTTGTTACTCGACTGGAGTATAGAGGAGATAGAGTGCATTGATATCACTCATTCAGAAATTCAATCCTTCAATCCGGCATTCGTTTAAACACCCAATAGCCCCCAGTATTTTGAACCAATTGAAACTTAACGTTATCACGAAGCTCTTTTGCTTTTCGAGGTTGCGCGACCAGGTATACGGGTTTGTCAATGTCACCCTCTAAATACCATTGCATCTCATGATTACTGTATGCTTTTCGCTCTAATTCATTTAAACCAATACGCGTAGCAACACCCATGTCAGTCAGTTTTAAGGTTCTAACAGTATATAGTTCGTCTGACGGCTTTATGGGTTCTATCTTGGTATAAAAGTACTGTGCATAGCTTTTGAATTTATATACGTCTACATAGCAATCTTCGTCTTCGATTGATTCATAAAAAGTAATAATTGAGCCCTGAGTATGTCGTTCGATTTGTGGCACAATAAAACCTAAAAATCCCACCAAATAAACCCCCAACACCATTAGCCAGTTGGTGGCAATTAAACGCTTATTCTGAATTAAAGCTCCTAACAATCCAAATAAAACAACAGCTCCAAAAACACCAATAATTATGTGCCAAATTGACCAATTAGCCGCTACCGAAAAGTTCTGTAAAGTAAATTCATCACGGATTAGGTTGGGATACTTTGTAAGCCAATATTTTATGGTGTAGCCAAATAATGGAACGCCTATAAAAAGTATGGACCATAAAACAGTGAATACACTGAGTAACACTTTTTCCCAATGTATTAACTTGTCTCCAGCCGACCATCTTGATAGCCTTATAGCAGCCAATCCTGTTAAAGGAAAATAACACAAGGAAGAATAGTGGACGATTTTGGTTGTGACTAAGGAAAACAATATTAGTACTACCCAAAACATCACTTTTAAAGTCAATTCAAAGCTATGGTCGTCGCTTCCTGTCACAAACCGTCTTAATGCCAATATGCTTGCCGGAAAACATCCAATCAACAATACAACGGCATGGTAAAACCAAGGCTGTCCGTGAGACGCAACCGGATTTTTCATTAAATCCAATTGATATGCAAGAAAGTTGCTTAAAAAACCTGTACCATTTTTAACCACTTCAGGTACAAACCAAATACTCGCAATGAGTAAGGTGGATGATGCAAATACCAGTAAATCCTTTAGTGAAAACCAGAATTTAGCCTTGTTCCTTACCCAGAGTACAAACAAAAATAGTAAGACAATCAAACCCGCAGCGGGGCCTTTGGTTAACACAGCCAACCCCAACCATGTACCAGCCAATAACCAATGCTTCCATTTACGGCTACTAAGGGTAAAGTAGATTTGAATAATCGCTGCAAATATGAATAAGTTAAACAATGGGTCAATTATGCCTGAATGGAAGTAAAAATGTGGTGTTATGGAAGCTAGATATAAAAACACCCACCATTTTGCGGTTGTTGTATTTAGTATTCTTCTGCCATAGTGAAAAATGGTATGCAGGCTAATGATCCCAACAATGGCGTTGGGTAACCGAGCAGCAAACTCATTCACCCCAAATATTCTCATGCATAGCGCTTGTAGCCAGAAAAACAATGGCGGTTTCTCCCAGAAAGGCTCGAAGTTTACCATGACCTGGCGATAGTTGCCAGTAACAAGCATTTCACGTGCTGATTCTGCAAAATTTATTTCATCCCAGTCAAACAAGTGAACACCCCCCAAAAATGGGACAAAAAAAATGAGTCCTACAACGGTTATAAAACCATGAAATGATTTGTTGGACATCCTATCCATAAAACAACTTCTTGTTGAACACAGACGCTTTAAAGCCGTTTTTATGAATGACGAAGTAATAGACAACAGATGCAATGGCAACACCCAACACTGAACCAGCAACTACATCGGATACAAAATGTTGAATTAGAAAGATCCTAGACAGACCCACCATAAAGGCCAAACCTAAAAAAAGCAACTGAAAAAACCTTTTATCGGCACACAATGCGGCATAAAAAAAATATGCAAAACCAGCAGTGGTATGTCCTGACGGAAAAGTATGTTGTCTATTAAGCGAAATTTCTGGCCGATTTACAATGTCTACAAGTTGCTGCTCAAAGAAAACAATTGGTCGGATGGCATCAGGGTAAACAATTTGCTTAAAAAAGTACACCAACACCAATGTGGCAAGAGCGACCATTATGAACCCTATTTGATATTTCAACGGTTTAAAGAAAAGGAAATATAGGAATGGAATAAGGATGCCTACCCACTCGCCCAAATGGGTAAAGAAGGTAAATATGGGAACTGTGATGTCGTTATAAAACTGATTAAAAAACTGGATGGTGTCTCCCTTGTTTGTGGCTATAACGACTATACTTCCAAAGATGACGCACAACAACCATAGAACATAAAGTAACCTCCGTTTGTAAAAAAATCCTTCTTCCATATTTAATCCGCGGTAAAAATAACTCGGACAACCCTTTTTTATTTGGCAAATAGTATTTAATTTGAAAGATCTGAAAAGTTGAGACATGAATCGAGTAAAGTTGGAGTTAGAGTTTGTAGTGAAGTCGTCTCCAAACATATTGTTTAACTACATATCTACCCCGTCAGGGTTGGTTGAGTGGTTTGCTGACGACGTAAACGTTAAAGGTAAAAATTACACCTTCTTTTGGGACGGCGACGAAAACGTTGCTGAACTTCTAAAAAAGGTAAATGGGAAAAATGTTCGTTTTAAATGGTTAGATAACCCTGATGACGAATACTTTGAAATGGAGATTCAGAAAGATGAATTGACCAATGATATTGCCCTAATTGTAACTGATTGGGCAGATGAAGACGAGTCTGAAGAAATTTCCTTACTGTGGGAAAGTCAAGTTCAGGATCTCAGAAACGCTTTAGGCGCATAGCTTAATCGGCATATTTATTATCAAGTGCTTCTTTTTTAGACTTTAATCCGTCTAGCTGATGTTGAGCGTCCTCTTTTATGCCTTCAGCAAGTTGTTTTATTTCCTCCAAAATACTATTGTCGATTGGAATCATGTCGTTCCGAAAATTTTCTAAGGCTTCTTCGGCATTAGCTTCACCCAAACACCGTTGAATTTCTGGTTTTGCCGCGCTAAAACTTCTTTGAACTACGTATAGCAATTGAGCCCTATCCTCCTCTATTTCAGATAATTCGCTAGATGAAAATCGAGATTGCAAGTCCTTTTTAATTGGCATCACGATACAATCACAGGTTACTTTGTCGTTGGGTTCCCCACAATATTTTTCCTCCCAGGTGGCTATTGATATTGGGTTTTGTTTGAATGGCCCTAGGCCGAAGTGATACATAGCATAAACACCTAAACCAATTAGTAATAACCAGCCAAACAACTTCATAAGAAATTTGGTTGCAAATCGAATGAGAAGACCGGCAACAATCACAATGAGTATACCGCCAATTGTAATATTCATAAATCGAAAATACAGTATTCTTAATTCCCATTCGTCGAAACAATGTGGATATCCATCTCCTTCTTATTTGATTTTGTGAAATAAAATGTGTTTACTTTGCACTTCAAAGTTATTTGAATGGAGAACAAATCACACATAGAACAACTTGCCGAAATTAGATCTCTGATGGAGCGCTCCTCTCGGTTCATTTCATTAAGCGGGCTTAGTGGTATAATGGCTGGCACATACGCCTTAATAGGCGCGTTTATTGCAAGATTGTACATCAAAAACTCCGAAACGTACATGGAGTTTATTGAAGGATACTCAACAAGATATGTGGCCACAAGCTGGTCAGAGTATAGAATATTTATTCTTTTAGGTGTTGCAGTTGCGACGCTTTCTATTGTTACTGGACTGCTATTAACGATGAGGAGAGCTAAGAAAAACAAACAAAATATTTGGGATAAATCTGCCTTACGTATGCTGGTTAACCTTGCTATACCACTGGCTGTAGGAGGTGTTTTCTGCACAATCTTACTTTACCAAGGATATATCGGCATGGTTGCCCCAGCCACATTGATATTTTATGGCTTGAGCTTAGTTAACGGAAGTAAATACACCTTGGATACGATTCGCCATTTAGGTATTGTTGAAATTATAATTGGACTTATTGCAGCCGTTGATTTGGGCAATGGATTGTTTTATTGGGCGCTCGGTTTTGGTGTGATGCATATTATTTATGGAACCGCCATGTGGTGGAAATATGAACGAAAACAAGTCGGTGCATAAAAGCAATTAAAAATAGGTTTACCCAAGTGAAATGTGTTCCATACAGTAGATTAAAACACCAGTGATTAACAACATAAATAAAGCATTTGAATCTCGTGTACGTTTAGGCGTCATGAGTGTTTTGATGGTGAATGACTGGATGGACTTTAATTCTGTTAAAGACTTGCTTGAAGTTACAGATGGAAACCTATCTAGTCACATCACGGCTTTAGAGAAGCTGAATTACATTGAGATTAGAAAGGAATTCGTGGCCAAACGACCTAAGACCTCCTATCGTGTAACACAAGAAGGTCGAAAAGCATTTTCCGATCACCTTTTGGCTTTAGAAAATTTACTTAATAGATTGAATTAATATTTTTTTACATTTTTACTTTGAAATACAAAGTACTTTATATGAAACGAATACGCAGGTTAACAATTCTACTTCAGCTTGGATTACTCATTGCTGGACTTACCGCTTTCTGGATACCAGAAGGTGTCAACTTTTTGGTAAACGGCACCAGACTTGGAGAATTCATTCAACAAGAACAATGGTTACAACACGTTAACCGCGGAATTCAAGAAGTAAACAACACCTACCCTTTTATTTGGTATGGTACCGACTGGATGGTATTCGCACATATCCTGTTTGCGATTTTATTCTATGGTTTATACAAAAATCCAGTGAGAAACAAATGGTTGGTACAGTTTGGATTTGTAGCCTGTGCCCTAATTGTTCCGTTAGCAGCCATTATGGGCTACTTCCGTGGAATCCCTATGATCTGGCAAACGCTCGATTGCCTTTTCGGGGTGATTGCGAGTCTTCTACTCTACCAAATTCACAAATCAATAAGAACATTAGAAAAAGTCAACCAAATCCGCAATTCGCTTGCCCTATGATCATTATAATAGTTCTTATAGCTGCTTGGGGTCTTCCGTACTTGTGGAAGTACGTTTTCAGTTGCACCTTAATGCATACGGAACAACCAAGCGTATCGCAGCTGGTGGGTGTGGCATTTACTCCCATCTTATTATCTGTATTTACGGTTTTTATGGGCACTGGTTGGACATCAGACGTCATCATCACATGCGTTGTGCTTTTCATCTTTATAATCAGCACATTAACCTGGGGTTACGCCCTGTACCATCGAGAAGTCGCACCAGGCTGGCTTTGGTTACTCTTAGCCTTCCTCACCTTTTGCTTATACGTCGGGTTACTCTTCTTAATCTTAGTTGGATCTTCAGATTCATGGAACTTAAACTTTTGATAATGTTAAGCATTAACAACATAACACACTGATTAACAAATATTTAATATATGAAAAATGCACTTATTTCAAATCGCTTTATTGGCTTTACAGCGCTCATCGTCCTTTTCATCCTTTGCTTTTTCAGAGCACCAACACCTGGATTAAATTGGTTACTATATGTCTTCGGAGCACTAGTCATTACGCTACTGATAACCAAACGCCAAAACGTAAGATCTATACTCATTCCAAGCATTGGTTTGTTGGCTTGCAGTGTAGCTGTTTTTATTCACAGTGATGCTCTTGCCATTGTAATGACCATCTTATCTTTTGGGTATCTAGGCGTATCGCTGGTTATAGCCAAGGTAGATCCTGGATTTGGCGCCTTTGCTGGGTTTTTGAATTTCATCATATCCCCCTTCGGCGTTATCATTCGATTTTTTCAGCGTCTAAACACCAAAAATGGAAAATTCAAGGGTCTTTTTACTACCCTATTAATTCCAATCGTACTTATTACCTTTTTCAGCATCCTGTATTATCAATCATCCCCAGCGTTTAAAGAATTATTAAATGCTATTCGGTTCAAGCACTTCCCACAATTTGTTGGCACTGCTGTACTTGGATTGTTTTCGGCGTCGGTGTTGTTGTACTGTTTTGCACCTCAAAAACTCAATAAGATGTACGACAACATTTCTCAAAAGTCAGATACTATATCAACGTATATGGGCAGTGGGCAGTACACAAACTCCTGGTTAATAGGCGTATGGAGTGTTGTAGGGTTATTGGCATTTGTCCTTATCTCTGACGTGATGTATCATCCTAGCCAGGCAGTTTCACAAGACTTTAGCTACTCTGGTTACGTCCACCAAGGTGTATATGCATCCATATTCAGTATTGTAGCCTCTGCGATTCTGACGGTTTTAACTACAAATTATCTTGGTGATCAAAACAAAGCACCCTTCAGAATTGCGAACTATGTTTTTATCGGGTTAAACATGCTGTTTATTTTTCAAAATGTTTTGAGAAATTACAGTTATATCGGTCAATATGGATTGACGGAAAAGCGTCTAATCATTTTCATTTACTTAATTCTGTGTATTGTAGGTTTATTACTCACGGTTGTCACCATTGCGCAGAACAAGTCTTTGGGATTTTTGTACAAAACCAACGCATTTAACGTATATATAGCTCTAATAATAAGCGCTTTACTTAATTGGAGTACCATCATAACCCAGTACAATTTAAATCACCCGTACGGGTTTGAAAAACATATAGACTATCACTATTTGTTCAGCCTCGACAATTCGAACACCTATCTGCTTAAGGATCACTATGACAAGTTTGATGAAGACCTTCAGCGTCGTTTTACGTACCGGTCTGAACGTATACAAAATTATGAAGCGTATAACGCGCGAGAATGGATCTTAAGCAAGACCACTTCAAAAGAAAGATTAAAAGCACTTGACAAATAGCGTATCAATGATGAATAAAACACGTATAAATAAATATTGGATTATAGGCTTGTTTGCCATAGCCATGGGGTTACTGGAGTGTGCCGTAGTGGTATATTTAAGAGAACTTAGTTTCCCAAATGGGTTTGGTTTTCCACTTCAAACAATCGGACATAATTTAGCCGCAGTTGAATTGTGGAGGGAAGTGGCAACATTGGTCATGCTCATTACAATCGGTTGGCTTTGTGGGCACAACACAAATACTAGGTTTGGATGGTTTATTTACACCTTTGCCATCTGGGATATATTCTATTACGTCTTCTTAAAGCTATTTCTAAATTGGCCCGAGTCGTTATTGACATGGGACGTCCTATTCCTGCTGCCTGTTATGTGGGTAGGTCCCGTATGGGCCCCTATCCTATTGTCTTTAATCATGATCGTTTTTACAATTGTTATTAATCATATAAATACGAACACCAACCGACCAATAGGACGTTTAAACTGGGCGCTGTTAATATCCGGATCACTGATTTGTATTGTCAGTTTTTGCATCGATTTCATCAGGTATTCACAGAATAAGATTCCTAACTTTAGCTGGACAAATTTATTCAGTATCGAAAAGACATTTAATCAGTTTTACGTACCAGCAGACTTTCCAGTTGCCATTTTTGGATTGGGTTTAATGCTAATTGTCTCCGGCATTATACGATACTACCATATACACAAAATTAGTTCTTCTCAGGTCACCCTTTCTCAATTATTCTGATATGTCTATAGCACGCATAAATCCAGTTAAATACTTACTAATTAGCTGTTTAACATTGTCGACCATCCGAATTTTTATTGAATGGGACATGATATATCTCTTTTTGCTATGGAATCTATTTCTAGCCTGGGTTCCATACGCCATCGCACAATCAGCGTACAAGGCAAAAAGCAAAGTAACCTATCTTGCAGCACTAGCAATCGCGTTATTGTTTATACCAAACGCATCCTACCTCATAACCGACTTTGTGCATTTTCGGCAGGGATCGCGTATTAACTTATGGTTCGACCTAGTGCTGTTTTTTACCTACGCATTTGCAGGCTTAATGCTTATGATGTACACAATAGACATTTTAGCACAAAGTATTTCTTCAAGAATTAGCGATAGAATGGCACAGATTTTCCAATTTAGCATATTTCCCATCATCGGTTGTGGTATTTACGTTGGACGCATTGAGCGCTGGAATAGTTGGGATGTATTTGTGCACCCGTTCTCTTTTGTTTCCGATATGGTACAAATTGTATTCTCTCCGCAGATAACTGAATTTATCTCCTTTAGTATGCTATTTGGAGGATTCTGTGCCATGTTCTACCTATTCTTGAAATTACACCAATCAAATCATTCAGCGATTCAAACAGAGGCACCGCCAAAGTAAAAATCATGCATATACCTCCGTAAATTTTCGCTTCCTTTGGAATTAAATCTATGCTAAAAACATTTAAACATGCAATTGACGGTATTCTCTGGGCGTTCCGGAATGAGCGCAACTTAAAGATACATGGTGTTTTTGCTACTCTGGTTTGCGTACTTGGATTTATATTAAACATCAACCGCAATGATTGGGTGGCTCTATTACTCTGCATTGCCATGGTCATATCAGCGGAATTGATAAACACTGCTATTGAGAAAACACTGGACCTCCTTCACCCACAAATGAGTGATAAGGTTAAGATTATTAAAGACATAAGTGCTGGATCTGTCCTGATTCTTAGCATAATCGCTGCCGTGATAGGCGTGGTGGTGTTTGTCGGGTACTTGGATTGAAGGATTGAATGTCGGAATGTCGGAATGTCGGAAGGATTGAATGTCTGAATGTCTGAAGATGGAAGGATTGAAGGATTGGTCTCTGATCTTTATACTTAAGACTAGACTTCAACTTGGAGTTAAATACTCTAGCCTCTATGTTCTATTGTCTTATGCGCTCAGCGCATTGACTGCACTGCATACCTCATAATACCTACTTAACTACCTTGTTCGCACAATACGTGCTTGCAAAGGCTTCTGGTTTTGCTCTAAATGTGTACCCCATTCCCATGATATACCCCATTGCCTCCTTAAAGGCGACATGAGACTTAAATTGAGGGTCACTATTGATATCAGCATGAACTTCCATTTCAACATTATACTTGTCGAATAGCGGACATAGCTTGTATGCCACTTCGATTGAGTCTGAAACTTCCTTAATCATTCTCTCTTTAATACTATACTTGATTTCCGTTTTATAGTTGTTCAAAAAGATAAATCCTCCTTTACCTTCTCTTAAAAATACAATGGCCGTTGCAAACTCAACGATATCGCCTTTAACTTGTGAATCAGTTCCAATACAAACCTTTAATCGATGGAGTTTTATTTCCTCGACAATAACGTTTTCAACCGCTTCATACAAAGGCTTTTTAATCCGTTCTCCTGTAAGTTTTCTCCATGCTTTCATCGTGTTTTCAAATGATTGACTCTTCCCAAAGTTTGCACATTAGTTCATATTAAACGCTTAATGTTATGAACATCCTGTGCAATAACTCGATTATGACCGTTCTACGACTCGAAATAAATTTGACATAAACCAATACAAGTTTTTCCTTTGCGGTTCATTCGAATTCGACATGTTATCAAAGTCCGACTTTATTCAAGCCTTCTCACATTTGGGTACAAAACTAATTCCAAGTGCTTCTGGAGTGCCTGCTGTTATGGAAGAAGCCTATCTTAAAAACAATTGGTTTACTACAGAAAATGTCGCGTTCTGTTTAAACAATTGGAGTGATTGTTTAGATGAAGACAACCTATCGCAATGGCTTGAGTCTATTCCCGCACAAAACGAGTCGCCAAAAACCATTGGTATAATCATGGCAGGCAACATCCCCATGGTTGGATTTCATGATTTATTGAGTGTTTTATGCAGTGGTAACAGGGCCTTAGTGAAACTATCAGACAAGGATGAGGTGTTGATGAAATACTGTATCAATACGTTAATCTCCTATAAACCAGAGCTAAAAAACTATATTGAAATCACAGAACGTGTTGCTAAGCCTGACGGTCTCATTGCTACTGGAAGTAACAACAGCGCCCGATATTTCGAATACTATTTTAAAGAGATTCCACACATTATCAGAAAGAATCGTACCTCAGTGGCGATTGTTACCGGAAACGAAACGGTTGAAGAACTCAATGCCTTGGCAGACGATATCTTTCAATACTTTGGTTTAGGTTGTAGAAACGTGACAAAACTTTATGTACCTGCCGACTATGATTTAGTTCCCTTATTGGATGCAACTTCCCACCATGCAGAGGTGGCCAATCACAACAAATACGCCAATAACACAACCTACCACCGCGCTATATTTTTGATGAACCTAACAAAGCATTTAGACACCGGTTATTTACTTGTTAAAGAGGACGAAAAGCTTCACCCGCCCCTATCGTGTCTATTTTACCAAAGGTATTCGGATGAAAAAGAATTGAATGAGTGGTTAATTGCTTCTAATCAAGAGATTCAGGCGATTGTTTCACATCTGGACAGTCCGAATCATATCCCGTTTGGCAATGCACAAACACCAGGATTATCAGATTACGCGGACGGTGTAAATACATTAAAGTTTTTAACCAACTTGTAAATTTTTAATACATTTTTGTGTCACCGTTTGAACGGTTGTAATACATTTGAATATATGGAGCCGTTAGTTTCGACGAATTATTTTTTCAAAGGACAGAAGGATTTCTATCGAGGGAAAGTCCGTGATGTGTACAATATCAATGATCAGTTTCTAGTGATGATTGCAACAGACCGCATTTCAGCATTTGATCATGTATTGCCGGAATCAATACCGTACAAAGGACAGGTATTGAATCAGATTGCATCTACATTTTTAGATGAAACGCGAGGTATCGTTCCTAATTGGAAGATAGCAGAACCAGATCCACATGTAACTGTCGGTTTAAAATGTGACCCGCTACCGGTCGAAATTGTAGTGCGCGGATATCTTGCTGGCCACGCTTGGCGCGTTTATCGCGACGGAGGAAGAGAGTTATGCGGAGTAACGTTGCCTGAAGGTTTAAAGGAGAATGACAAGCTGCCTCATCCTATTATTACACCAACAACCAAAGAACGAGATGGTCATGATCAAGACATCTCAATGAAGGAACTACATGAACGACGTGTTCTAAAAAAGCGTCAGATTGAAAAACTCGAACATTACGGAATGGCCCTGTTTGAAGCAGGTTCTCAAAAAGCAGATTCACAAGATTTGATACTTGTAGATACCAAATATGAATTTGGCATATACAATGATAAAATTGTACTCATCGACGAAATTCACACACCTGATAGCAGTCGATATTTCTATAAGGACTCGTACGAAAAAATCCAAAGCAAAGACCAGAAACAACGTCAATTATCAAAAGAATTTGTGCGTCAATGGTTGATTGAAAATGGCTTTCAGGGCCTTGAAGGTCAAGAGGTACCTTTAATGACTGCTGAATTTGTGGAAAACGTGTCGAACAGATATATTGAGTTATTTGAGCACATTACGGGCAACACCTTTGTAAAAAGGGATTATTCAGATATATCAGAATCTATCTCTACTGCAGTGGATTCATTTATTACAAACAATATGCAAGTATTATAATTTTACTTGGTATTTTCGGAGCTCAAATATGTTTTGAAAATCTAAGATATTATGAGAAAAATCCTACTTATTGCATCAAGTATTTCTTTGATGTTTACGGCTGTACAAGCACAGACAGTGACTTCATTTGCAGGTAAAGCCAACACCGATCCAACAAAAAACTATAGTAATAGCACAGCGGCAAAGGCCGACGCTTATTTCTACCAACCTCATGGCATTGCGTGGGATAAAGGTGGACGTATGTACATTACCGAGTCAAATAAAGTGCGTCTCATTTTAAATGACAAAGTGTATAACCGAAGCGGTAAGCTTGGTGATCCAAGTTTTACCTTAGGCTATGCCAACGGAACAGGAAATGCAGCAGCGTACTACAGTCCAACAGGTGCTGTTTGCGACAATGCTGGTAACGTGTACATTGTTGATTCTGAGAATCACGCAATCCGAAAAATGACGCCTTATGTGAATATAGGAAATGGCCAAACTGCTAGCACTCTCGCTGGTGCTAACTCTAGCGGTGGCTGGGGAACTGCTGGTTACAAAGACGCATCTGGGGCAAGTGCCCGATTTGATACACCAAAAGACATCACGATTGATGGAAATGGCAACTTATATGTTACTGATTTCTTAAATCATTGTATTCGCAAGATATCACCTACAGGCGCTGTTCTAACACTTGCTGGTAAAGGTACAGAATACGGAAACCAAGACGGTTCTGGTTCTGCTGCACGTTTCGACTCTCCTTATGGTATCGCGATGCTGGATGCTACTAATCTTGTGGTAACCGACTTTACGAACGCATCGATTAGAAAAGTAAACATCTCTTCAGGTGCTGTAACAACGATTTGCGGCGGATTTGGATTTAAAGATGGCACTTTAGCTCAAGCAAAATTCAAGCAAGTACGTGGTGTTGCCGTAGTGAATGGACTTATATATGTTGCCGATGCAACGGCTATTCGTGTCATTGACGTTAAGAACAACACAGTTTCTACGTTTGCCGGAAGCGCTAGCGCTAGCGGAAATAAAGACGGCGTTGGAACTGACGCTCGATTTGGTGCCTTAGGCGGTTTAAGCTATGATGGAGGTGACGCTTTATATGTTACAGACATTACAAATCACGTTATCAAAAAAATAACAATCGACAACTTAGCGCCAGAAGCTGACTTCTCAACGACCAAAACGAATATTGAAATCAACGAGGAAACAACGCTAACCGATATTAGCGGTGGTAAAGAAGCTACAAAACGCACTTGGCTAGTTGAAAGCACAAGTGGTAACACAAATAACGTAGTATTAGTGCAGGGCGATTATAACGCTTCAAAAGCAATCACAGTGAAGTTCACTGCAACGGGCTCATACCGCGTTACACTTACCGTAACAAACGAATACGGTACCGACAATGTGACTAAAACGCATATCACGGTAAGTACGGTTGGTATCGCTGAGGTGCACCCAAACACTGGT
Organism: Bacteroidota bacterium; assembly: GCA_024679565.1. Taxonomy (GTDB): domain Bacteria; phylum Bacteroidota; class Bacteroidia; order NS11-12g; family UBA9320; genus UBA987. Next base: position 20,975 of record JAIBDD010000020.1, read on the forward strand.
TTCAGTATTTATCCAAACCCCGCGTCAAATGGTATATTGAATATTCATCTGGCAGAAGGAAACTTTGATAAAACGAAAATTCAATTAATGAATATCAATGGTTCTGTTGTACTTGAGTCGATGGCAGAAGCAGGAAGTGATTTCCAATTGAATACTTCTGGAGTAAGTCAAGGTGTTTACTATCTGAGCTTGAGCGATTTAACTGGCATTGTTAGCAAGAAAGTAGTCATTCAATAGACACAATAAAATCTTATGAAAAGCCTGGTTATTTTAACCGGGCTTTTTTTGTGTTTAAGGCTCCGAAATGGTGATTTGTTACATGTGTTAATATTTAAGCGTACTTTTGCACCTTTATTTGGCAGAACGATCACTTAAAAAGGCTTAGTGTTCGTTCAATTAACGCACGGCGGTGCATAACACATAACGAACAATATGACAACTTTTAAAGAGGTTGGACTACAAGAAGACATTCTTAGAGCCATCCAAGACTTGGGTTTTGAAAAACCTACTCCTATTCAGGAAAAATCAATTCCACAAATTATTGAAAACAATGTAGACGTTTTAGCCTTGGCTTCGACGGGTACAGGTAAAACAGCTGCTTTTGGATTACCAATTGCACAAAAAATCGACACAAACAACAACTCGGTACAGTCTATAATATTAAGCCCTACCAGAGAGTTATGTCGTCAAATAGCTCAGGATATAGAGAACTACACCAAATACAGAAAAGGATTTAAGTCTGTATCGGTATATGGTGGCGCAGCTATCCAAAATCAAATTAGAGACCTTAAAAGAGGTGCTCAGGTTGTAATTGGCACACCTGGCCGTGTTATTGACCTTATCAAACGTGGTAACCTAAAACTAGAGAATATTGAAATTTTAGTTTTAGATGAAGCAGACGAAATGTTAAATATGGGTTTCAAGGATGATCTTGATTTCATATTAAGCAATACACCTTCTCAGCGACAAACATTACTGTTTAGCGCTACAATGCCAAGAGATGTATCTCGTTTAGCGAAGAACTACATGAACAATCCTGTAGAAATCGAAACGGCGAGAGCAAACCAAAGTGCTGAAAACATCGATCATTCTTATTACTTAGTAAACGCAAGCACGCGATTCGAAGCTTTAAGAAGAATTGCTGACGTAAATCCTGATATCTACGGAATCGTATTTTGCAGAACACGACGCGAAACACAACAAGTGGCTGACAAACTGATTAAAGGAGGCTACAATGCGGATGCATTACATGGTGATTTGTCGCAAGCACAACGTGACCATGTTATGGGTAAGTTTCGTTCACAGGTGTTGCAAATACTTGTTGCTACTGATGTGGCTGCTCGTGGACTTGATGTAAACAATATCACTCACGTTATCAACTATAACTTACCAGATGAGTTAGAATCATATATTCACCGAAGTGGTAGAACTGCGCGAGCAGGTAAAAAAGGATCTTCCATTGCCCTAGTTTCTAACAGAGAAAGATCTAAAATCAAACAACTGGAAAGAAAAATTGGAAAATCGTTTGAAGCTAAATCTATTCCAAGTGGGGAAGAAATATGCGGAAAGCAATTATTCAAACTAGTTGAAGACCTCAAGCAAGTTGAAGTTGACAAGTCTGAATTTGAACAGTATTTGCCAGCCATTACAGCTGAACTGGAAGGATATTCAAGAGAAGAATTGATTGAACGATTTTTCTCAGCAGAGTTTAACAGGTTTTTAGAATATTATAAAGACGCTGGTGATTTAAATATTAGCGCTAAAGATAATGATCGCGCTGATCGAGGTCGAAATTCAAGAGATCGCGATCGCGGCAGAGATCGTGACCGTGGAAGAGACCGAGATCGTGGAAGAGACCGAGATCGCAGAGATCGTCCAAGAAAAGAACGAGATTCTTCTCGAACCAGAAGTCGTGGAGGAAGCATGGACTTTGAACGTTTCTTTGTTAATCTTGGGCAAAAGGATTCGTTGAATGCACAACGTTTGATGGGCTTTATCAATGAACAACCTACTTTAGAAGGTGTTGGTATTGGGAGAATTGAAGTACTCAAAACATTCTCATTTGTTGAAGTAGACAATAATTTCACCAACGATGTTCTTAAATCTATGAATGGTAAGGATTTTAGAGGTCGTCAGTGTAACATTGAAGTAGCTGGAAACAAAGAAAACCCTGGACGAAGCAAAAGCAAAGACAAGCGCAATAGAGAAAGAAGCCGTAGATAACTATCCAATTACTAATTTTGGGTTATGAAGCGTTCTATTGATGTTAAAATAGCGTCATCTCAAGAGTGGATTGACAAAGTGCTGTCTGATTTCCCCTCCTTTTTACAAGATCATGCCGATTGTGAACGAAAAGCAAGTGGAATGGCCAGCAGTTTTGTGGCGAAATACCCTAATCGGATAGAAATCATTCCAGATCTGATTGACATTGCCATTGAAGAGATGGAGCATTTCAAGCAGGTGTACGAAGTAATGTCTGCTCAAGGCATTGCCTTAAACCACGAAATTCAAAAAGACGTATATGTCAACCGCTTAATGAAATTAGCGAGAGACGGACGTGAAGAACGATTTTTAGATAAACTATTGTTGGCCTCTGTGTTAGAATGTAGAGGTGCTGAACGCTTTAAAATGGTTGCCGACAATATTCAAGACCCAAATCTCAAATCGTTCTACAAAACTTTGTGGACGAGTGAAGCTAAACACGGACATGTATTTGTAACGTTCGCTTTACATTATTTTAGTGACAATGTTGTTTATAATCGTCTCGAAACTTTAATGAATGCAGAAGCAGAAATATTGCAAGATATTCCGATTCGGGCGGCTTTACACTAAATAGCGTTCTCTAACTATCTGGGTATGGTGTAAGGCATGTCCAGAAATAATAAAACCCTGGTTTTCAACGCTTAACACGAGTCCGTTGGCGAAACCTTCTCGTTTCAATTCAGCCTCTTTAAAGCTCTTATACATAAAAAGGGTCGAAATTCTCACGGCATGGAATTCATCCCATAAATCTACGATTGTCCTGTCTGAGACATCAGCCACTTCTACGTAGTTATTGTGATCATATCCTGGCAATTGAGTCATGTCTTTTCTGGCAAACCGCAATGCACGTTGACTCAAAACCCGTTCTGTATCAATTAAATGCTGTACTATTTGCTTTGGTGTCCATTTTCCCTCCTCATAGCTAAAATTAGACTTTTCGTCACTCATGGAAACAAACGTTTTGCGCATTTCTTCCCATTTCTCCTCTAAGGCACTGTAGGCTGTTACTGCCGACACCTTATTTACGTAGGGTTTAAAATACTCTGGAATTGTTTCTATTAAGGGCATATGTTTAACTCGATTTAATGAATAAACGTTATTGATATTGATATGTTTTCTGATTCCTCGGTTTCTTGGTGTTTTACGCTAGCTACTCCATAATACGTGCCAGTGGGGTAAAGTTCCCCATTTGCTTGTTTACCATCCCAACAATCTTCTATAGCATTCTCTGTTTTAAACAATAATTCCCCCCAAAGATTATAAATAACCAACGAGACGGTATAGCACGCGCCATTTTGCATGTCTAAATGGAAACAATCGTTAATACCATCATCATTAGGTGTAAATACGTTGTACAGAATGAGTTTCCCCTCAGATAAATCAAGAGAATCAATCTCAATATCGATATGTTTTGGTTCAATTATAGTGCAGGGCTGTTCCGATTTCTTGTGTTTGAGCGACACGTTGAGTCGGCCTTTATATAAATCTGATAGGTCCACTTGTGTTTCATTGAAGAAAGAGTCTTGAACCCCTTCAATACTCCAAAACCAATCTTCGCTTAAGTTATCTGTCTTTAAAAGCCTTAACTCTCCCGGATTACAAGCATTAGGAAACGTGAAGTCGAAATCAGAATAGACGGTATCACGACCGAGTATTTCGAATGCTACGCTATGCTGTTGATCCAAAGCACATTTGGCTGTGTCGGATACCCGTAAGGTAATCGTGTATTTACCGGGTGTAGTAACGTTGTATTGATTTAACACAAGGTTGCGCTGCTCTCCTGCTCCCATTCCCAAATTCCAATACCAGTCTGGTGTTGCACTGCTGTTATTGACTATACGGATCGCTCCTCCATCGCATGAATCATCTAACTCTATGTCAAAATCAGCAGTTAGTTGTACGACTTCACCAATTTCTATGTCTTTTTCCAAGCTATCAGCGCATTGGTCGTTTCTAGCGACAAGTTTAATGGTAAACAAGCCATGATCTTGAAACGTCAGTACTGGATGTTCATCGGTTGATTGCTTATACACCGTACTTTGTTTCGATACAGTCCAGTCGTAGGTTTTACCAAACCTTGATGTATTGGTAATCGCGACAACAGAGTCTGAACATTTAATTTCCGGTAAGTCAAAATTTGCCGATATCTTGATATCGCACTCCAACACATTAAACTGATAATCTCTTAAGGTTTCGCCAATTCTAATACCATTTCGATACTCAGATACCCTTATGCCTACTACGTACTGACCTACTTTGTTTGGCAATACGGTGAGTTGGCCTGTTTTACGATCTATTTTAAGTTTCTCAGTCCCTCCCATCAAATTTGACAAGCTGTAGGCTGAAGTGTATTGAACCACGGCGTAGTCTGGGTTGGATGGCTGACTTGGGCGCGGCACACTTGAGCTCGCACCTTTAAAAGGCAAGTACAAGTCGTAAACCAATGAATCTCCATTCTCATCTATGGCACTGTGATCAAAGATCAACGGAGCGTCGTTACATAAAAAGTTAGGCGGACTGTCTTTAAATACCGGATTGCTGTTTATTGCCACAAGCTGACGTGGTGGTATGGTAGCCAACAGTGTTATTCCTGTCCCGCCGGGGTCAACTAGGTTTGTAATGGTATGGTTACGACAACACCTTTGAAAAGCCACAATGACACCATCATTACCAATTTGAACACGTTTGCGAAAAACATACTCATAACGGTCTACGCAGGCATTTGGTGGAGGTGTTACACAGGCGTAGTTCAACTTAGAAACACGATCCGGTTTACCACGCTCGATTTCGACCTTATCGATGAACTGTTTGGTGGATGCATTAAAAAAACCAATGATAGCAAACTTATCTGAAGCAATAGCACCCGGATTTCCGTTTACACAATCAATATAAAAAGCTAGGGTAAACTCAAATGAATCTTCAGAAATGTACCGATAGGTTAAATCACCACCCATAATATGCGTAGCTCTTGCTGTGAAACCACAGACCAGGAAAAACAATATGGTGGTAATTTTCTTCAAGTGGCTATATCTATTATATAGACACCAGAATTTACAAAACGTTGTCTAGGATTTAATTATTCCTACTTAAATGTGGCAGAAATATGCCAATTCAACTTTACTTTTTAGAGAAAGAAAACTCGAACAAGTCATCATCTTGACCTTGCTTTCGTGCACGCTCGCAATAACAAATAATGTTACCATTTGAAGAGGTAACTTCTCCGTCAACACGTGTTGTTTGCCCATCAATATTGATGATTGGTTTTCCCACTAAATCTCCAAAATTCTTAACATTTTGTTCTGGAATAGAGAACGTATATCCCGTACTAATAGAGGTAAGCCCAGTACCAGACATCAACAAGGTTAAACCGTCAATACGAAAATCAAATTTATTGGCGTCTTCTGTGTTTGCCCAAATTTCGCAATCGAAACTACCTTTTTGAGATTCAACACCCGTAACGGCGTTAAACAGTTTATAATTACAGGTATATTTCCCTAAAATGTTATCTCTTACATCACCCGATGTATTGTCAGTTGTATCAACCGGTGTATCATCTTTGCAACCAGTTAATACGGTGAAAACGAATAATGTAGCGATTAGAAAATGTTTCATTTTTGATGTATGTTATTTGAGCAAATTTAGGATTAAAAAGGTAATTTCCGATTGAAATGAAAAACATTACAATACTGGTACTTATCACCTTGATGGGGTGTACCTCAAATACTAAAGAAGTAACTAACCACCCAGCAGACACTGTTAAAAATCAAGACAATACGGATTTTAAATGGCTTTTGGGCGTATGGGAAAGATCTATGAAAGGAGATGAAAGTATGAATCACTTCGAAGCATGGTCGGTTGACTCTTTTGGACTTAAGGGAACGGGGACAACTATTATTGATGAAACCGTAACTGAGGAACAGATTTGGATTTTTTCACGAAACGATTCTTTTTTCTATAAAGCTCATCCACAACAAAACGAAACTGCAACACTATTTCACATTACTGAAATAAAGGATAGTTTCTTTCGTTCAGAAAATGAAGGACATGATTTCCCTAAGTATATTGAATACTATAGGCAGGGAGACTCTCTTTATGCCAACATTGGTGACGAAAGTCAACGTATTGCATTTAAATTTAGGAGGCAAGATGAACGAAGTTTTAGATGATCACTTAACAACGCATAAGCGTCCGAAGAGTCTGTACGGTAAATATTCAAACATTCCTGCTGCTATTGTGATTTTGGGTGCCTTGTTTAAAATTATGCATTGGCCTTATGGCGGAATGATGGTTTTATTTGGCATTAGTGGGCATTTTGGGATTGAACTTGGTTATGCCATCGCACTTAAATTCGCTAGCAAAATAAACAACAGAAGGTTACTAATCGCAAGCTTCTTTCTGGTTTTTATGACTGGTATTTGGCGACTAGATTTTAAAGACTGGGCGTTAATCGACTACAGTTTTATCCTAATTATTCTGGCGTCCATTGCCATCACCTACATTTTAACCAAGAAAAAAATTAAGGGAAATTTATGATGTAACTATCCCTCCATCTCTTCTTCTAGCAACATGAGTTGCTCAATGAGACCGTCCATTTTTTCGGTTAGCTCCTCTTTTCTGTCAGACTGTGATTGATGTAGATTAGATAACTCTAGTAACTTTTGTCTATCGCCTGTAACATCAGGGTTAGCAAGATCTTTTTCAATGTTTTTGATTTCTGCAGTTATGTCAACTACCTGATTTTCAAGACCATTAATCTTTTGTTCAAGTTTTCTAAGTTTTTGTTGATTTTGCTTTTGCACATCCGTCTTGACAGGATTTTTAGCAGGTTTCACTGCTTTAACTTTTTGTACTTCCTGCGGTTTATTGGCTTCGTCTTGCTGAGCCTTCCAATACATAAACTCTTTGTACGATCCTGGATATTCTTTTATCTGCTCGTCTTCAATCCACCATATTTTAGTGGCAACCTCCGAAACGAAATATCGGTCGTGACTTACAAGTACGAAGCTCCCCTCATACTGCTGTAAAGCTTGTACCAATACTTCTATACTCTGAATGTCTAAGTGATTCGTAGGCTCATCCAATAGCAAAAAGTTCGCCTTTTCCACTAATGTTTTGGCTAGTGCAACGCGTGATTTCTCGCCACCACTAAGTACCTTAATGGGCTTAAACACATCATCACCTGCAAATAAGAAGCAACCGAGCACATTGCGTAATTCCGATTCGGTTAACCCTGATCCATGTTCTGTTAACTCTTGAAGAATTTCATTTTCTAGATGCAACGCTTGAAGCTGATGCTGAGCAAAAAAGGAAGTCACTACGTTATACCCTTCTTTTCTTTCACCAGAAAATTGCTCTGTGTTTGCTATAATCCGGAGTAAAGTTGATTTACCCTTTCCATTGGCCCCAATGAGGGCTATTTTATCTTTTCGAATTATCTCGCCAGATGCCTTGGTTAATATTCTGTTATCTCCGAAGTGTTTGACGATATCGTTTAGCTCCATTACCACCTTTCCGCTTTCCTTATTGATAGAAAAACGTAGGTTTACTTTTGGTCCATCGGATTCAACAACATCAACCTTCTGCAGTTTGTCGAGCATTTTCACTCTACTCTGTACGGCCGTAGCTTTAGACGCCTTTGCCCTAAATCGGGTTATAAACTTTTCCTGTTCTTTTATGTACTGTTGCTGATTTTCATATTGGCGCTGCTGTAGGTCATCCCTTTCTAGCTTTGCCTTCATGTAAAAATCATAGTTACCGTCCCACACATACAGCTTTTGATTGGTAACCTCAACAATTTTGGTCACCATCTTATTTAAAAAGAACTTATCGTGCGAGACAACGATCACAGTGCCTTGATAGCTCTGTAAGTAATTCTCTAACCACTCGATAGAAGGAAGATCAAGGTGGTTTGTTGGCTCATCCAGCATCAATAGGTCGGGCTGTTCAAGCAACATTCTTGCTAAAATCACACGCATACGCCAGCCACCGCTAAACTCTTTTAATGGTCTAGTTAAATCAGCTGTTTTGAATCCTAAGCCTTCTAATATTTCTTCAGTTAAACTCTTTACAACATAACCGTTGTTGCGCTCAAACTCTTCCTGAAGATGTCCTAAACGATCTAATAGCTCTTCTGTCACCTCTTCGGTTTCCATCCGCTTATAGATCTCATTCATTTCAATTTCCGCATCTATAACATCAGAAAACGCCTGCATGGCAACATCTACGATAGATAAATCCACAGCAGTTTCCGACATCTCCTGATGCAGGTAGCCTACTTTTAGTGATTTGGTTTTGGATATTGTTCCTTCCCGTAATTCATATTCGCCGGTAATGAGTCTTAGCAAAGTTGTTTTGCCAGTGCCATTTTTACCAACTAATCCGATTCGCTCTTTTGGCTTGATATGCCAATTGGCGTTTTTGTACAAATAGTTACCTCCAAATTCGTACGAAATGTCGTTGAGTGCAATCATGAAATTTTACCTACTGTGAAATCAATTAAACTATTTCAACGGTTGCGGATAGTCCTTTTCTACACAGCGCATCACAGATTGGAGACAGCGATTTAGATGACCCATGTTTAACGGCACATTTGCCTTTAAAGTGAATGATTACCGAACACTGCTCTGCCTGCTCAGGGGTATGCTCACAGTATTTCATTAAACAATCAATAACATGATCAAATGTGTTTACATCATCGTTAAATATAACCAAAGCATATCCGCCTATCAGGTCTTCGATAACCTCAACTTTCTCTTCAGTTGATATATTTGAATTGTACGTAAGTGTGTTATTCACTTCTTTTCTTGAATAGATACATTTTCTTTTCTTCGCCTTGCCAGATGCGTTTCAAATTTGCTCTGTGCGTGTACAAGACTAAGATTACTGCAAAGATGCCAAAAATTTGCAAAATGGGCTCATCCAATCCATATCTGAAATATGTCATGATTCCGAAACTTAATGTGGCAAGAATTGAACCTGCCGATACCATGTTGGTCGTGATAAGGATAATCAAGAAAACCAATAAACATCCCAAGGCCAACAGCGGGTCAAGCGCGATGACCATACCCAAAAGACATGCAATCCCTTTACCGCCTTTAAATCCTGCAAAAATTGGATAAATGTGCCCAGCAACGGCTAACAGGCCAAACAAAATCTTGAATGCAAGAAGGTATTCAGAAGATTCGAGTGCCGGGGAGAATAAAACTAGGTTGGCTGCTGTAGCACCTTTAAATACGTCCAACAACAACACAAGTATGCCAGCAGGTTTCCCTAAAACACGAAATGTATTTGTTGCGCCTGCACTTTGGCTTCCATGTTCCCTAACGTCTAAACCATAAAACGCTTTTCCTACCAAAACGGCAGAAGGTATGGATCCAAGCAAGTACGCAGCAATGGCAAGTAGTATTGTGGTGGTTGATATCATTCGTCTAGCATATCTATTATATCTACGTGTTTTGTTACTTTCAGAGGTGAACTAGGTCGTACAGTATAACCACGTTCGTTTACTTTACCTGCACGTTGACGTAAAATCAAATTAAAATCTTTGTCGGTAGAATACACAAATAGGTTACCACGTTGAAACTCGAAATAGAAATAATCGTATTTCGTTATTTCAAAATATAACGCTATCCGAGTACCACTTCGCCTTTTCTCTATGATGGTATAAGCGTTTAATCGCTTATTAATTTGCTTTCCGTGAACCACAGCCAAATCAATCGGAGTTTTAGACACAAAGGCATTTAGCGTATGGGAATAGTAAAACTCCATGTTACTAATAAAAAAGTCTTTTTTAAGTTCATCGATCTGTTTGATTTCACCAAACTCTTCTATTTCTTGAATTACCTTGGCATATTTCTTTTCGTCTGTTACCAACTCTGCGATGTTCTTTTTAAGCACCGGTTCATCAACAGTTATGCTCTTAGCATCACCAGATTTTTCTGAGAATACTTCTAACATGCGCAACCAACATTCGTCTGGTAGCTCCACATCTAAGGCCATTAACGTTTTAAAGGTGAAAGTAGAATCTCCTTCGTCTTTTATTGCCTCACCGACCGTTCGTGCGGTGAAGTTTTCATGCAGCTTTAACCCAAAATCAAATTCACCTTCTGCCCGTATGTTTTCCGAATTATCACTAAACGTAAGGGTATTCCCTCTAAGCGCACCGTTTATTAATTTATTACTGTCCCCTACTACAAAAGCACTTTGTAATTCGTCATAAAAGAAGACGCCGGTGTCAATGGAAATATCCTGATCTGTGAAAGAAAATTTCGATCCAAAGAAGTTTGGATACACAGCAACTGAATCGTTAGGTGACAAGCTTATACCTATATTTAACTTCCGTCGATCGCTGTTTCTAGGTTCTGAAGCGTTAACAATAATGTTTGTTGGGTCTGGTTGATCTAAATACCTAAACCACTGACTTACAATATCTTTGTATGTATGAAGTGGTTTAACAAAACCCTTGAAAGACAGGAATTCCTCTTTGCTCGACATATCAGCTGTCCCCTTGTACCCTATTTTCGGACTTATTGCAAACCCCATTGAATCTGCGATATAACCACTGGCTTGTATGGTGGATGTATCTTTCAGTACACGCATCTTGTCTAAGAAGATGACTTGGCCAGTTTGATACTTGTCTTTGTAGACATAATACCCATTTCCAGAAATACTTAAGCGTCCTTCAACCCAAATCTTGCAGTCGTACAACTCATGAAATTTGTTGTCTCTATTCGCCAACATTTTGGCATTTTCAAGCGGTCTTAATACAGCATCTTTTACAATGGTCACTTTACCATCAGATGGGAATACCCTTGAATCTGCAACGTCTATGTATGGCACTTCTTCAGCGTAAATGATACCATCATTCATGTCGAACAAAGCCTTAGTGCTTTGAAATACCAATCCATGTTGATTCGCATTCTGTGATTTAAAGACATATTCCTTAGAGTTTTGACGACCCGTAGGCGTAAGAAGTATGGTTTTCTTATCCATATCCCACTTAAACTCATCCATGGTTGAAGCAAACTGATTGTAAGGGAATTGGGTTAGGTGCCCCATTTCGTTAGCCCTAAAATCCCCTGTGCGCTTTTCAAAATCTATGTGTGAGCGCACGTTAGTTGATACAAAAGATATCATCCCAGCATCTACATCGCCAATTTTAATATCACTAACGTCAGCATCTGCATGTATTGGATTGAAATGCATGTCGGCAGAGGTTAGCACTGCGTTGTCCCATCGCAACTCTCCGTTTCCAGACAAAGTGTTTGGCGTTTGAAGCAAATTGCCTTCAAACACTTGACCGTCATCAAATATATCCACTTCATGCTGTTTGGTATTGATGTACATTTTATCCTCTTTTGGCAGCCAATGCGACAGCACATCGTTTGCTATCAAGCGTGGATATTTCTCACTTTTTTTAATCTCATATAACTCAACTTCAGCATTTGTTGAGTCCGGTGTCATTAGTATTTTATTCGACTCTAATTTGGCTCCTTCGTAATCGATTTCACCTTTTGCATAAAACCCTTCTTCACTCATGCTAATGTCGATATCCCCATGGCCTTTGCCCTCATACATCGTATACCCGCCGGGTGGGTTGGCTCGCGTAAATCCAAGGGAGTAATCTTTCATAATCGACGCCTCGTACCTAAACTCAGGTAAAATACCTCCAGAAACGAAGTTCCCAGGAAATTTCAATCCTGCAATTGTGAAGTTGTCTAAACTATCGATATCAAACGGGTCTACCTCAAATCGGAATACGTCTTTGTTGTAGGTTCCGTTATGAATGTTCTTTTTGTCGTAGGCGATTACAGACGGCGCGGTACTCACAAACCTCGGATACTCGGGATAGTCCGTCAATCCAGACTTATTATTGGACCGATCAATATAAATGGTACCATGTATGTCTCGCAAAACTGATTTAACAGGAATCAAAAACTTCTGATTAATCGTATCTGGGAACCAAAGTTTGAGCGAATCAATCTTGTCGGACGTGATGGTGAAGTTCTCATAGCTAAAATCAAATTGTTCCCCAAAGAAATCAAAACGACCGGCTGTCACCTTTCCATCGAACTGCAACCTCCTGTTGTTTTTTATGCGTACAAACTGTTCTCTTGGGTATGCAATTACATATTGTGAGTCGCTAAATTGGAACGCTCTAACCCCTTGAACTTCCAAGTCATAGTTTACCAGATTTAACGTTGCATTGGGTCGCATCCCGATTACGGAACTAAATCTCAAAATATCGTAATCAGCTAGTTTCCAGTGGTTTTTGTAGTAATTAAGGAGTTTCTCCTTGATTTCAATTTCTTCGGTCTCTGTGTCATAATAGATAAACCCTTCATTGGCCAATCCTATTACTTGCGGATATAGATTCTCCTTTTTCGAATCTAAAAAGTTGGCATAATCATACAAGCTTAAGTTTTTTGTGCGCTCAAGCATGTAAAATTTATAAAGCTTATCGATTGGATGATAACGCATCATATTCCCTCGCGTTATCTTTTCGTAATTGTATTCTTTAAAATAGTTTTTAGACAAGAAAAGTGCTCTTTCCTCATCTATAAGCATATCGAAGTCGATTTTAGGTTCCTCCATTTTCCAAACAATCTGATCAACCAGAATCTCAATGTTGTGGTCCGAATCATAAAACGGGGCTTGCTCTATCCCCTTTTGTCCGCGCAGCAGAGAAAGCCGTTTATTTTTATCGTCGAACGACAATTGTACCCGAGGGTGGTAAATTTCACCACTGTCCGTATAGATGGTTATTTCTGTTTGTAACGAATTGATTTTGCCGTTGGCAATGGTAAAAACGTTGGCTTTAGCCTCTACAATAAGTTTTTCTTCGTAGTAGAATTCAAATATGGCTTTGTTCTCTTTACTGCCCCTACCCTGCATACGTCCACCATCCATTGCAAATCCACCTTTAAACACAATGTTGCCAGACTCAAAACTTTTTATGGTAAGGTCATCACTAAAGGATACAAATTTTGGATACCTAGAATCATTAAAATTATCTCCTTTACGGTGAATGGTTCGTGCAGAAACTTTGTCCTCCAATTTACCAAGAATCTTGCCATCAAGAACGCCAGCATACTGAAACTGAACCGTGTCTATTTTTAGTCCAGGAGTAGTCATATCGATTTCGTAATTATCGAACTCTGCAAATGCTTTAACTGCAGATATACCTACCCGCTCCCAATCTATAATTCCCTTACTACCAACCCATTGGTTCGTTAGTATATTATATTTACCAGACGTCTCTCGTACGATTAGTGAGTCGTCCGGACCATGACATATTAAGTCGACATTTACCAACTCTAAATGTACAGTAGCACCACTGTATTTAAATTTGTAGTCGGTATTTGAGAACTGCCAGTTTTTGCTCGCATCTGAATAGAGCATGTTGGATTTAAACAGACCATATGACGTTTTTAGTACAATTAGATAGGCCCGGCGGTTTCTTTTTATCAATTTATATTGGTTTAGTAACCAATTATCAAATTTCTCTTCAGATACACCTGAGTTACTATCTTTTCCTGCAACCAGTGTGCGCATATACAATTCGAAATCAGGCTTGATTTTAAACTTTTTTAACGCCATGTATTCGGCAAGTCTGATGACCGTACCTTCTTGATCTTCGGTATATACACCACTCTCCCATTGCGCTTGAAACGATTCATAGGTCTTCTCTACGTCTTTATCTTTTAGTTTCTTGACGTGATCGCCTAGCTCTCCGATAAAAATATCTGGGTTTTTACTAAAGCCCCTGGTTTGGCTAAACACTGAACCAATGCCTATCAATAAGAACAGGCAAGTTGAAAGTGTTGTGCGCCAAACGCGGTGATTATCGAGTCTCATTATTTCTATATTTTTTTGTAAAGCAAACATTCCCAATCCATTTTCGAAATATTACGGATTAGTTCAAAACCTAATGCTGTAGTTGCCCTATCTATTTCTTCCAAATCAAAATTCAAAAACCCTGCCAGTATTAAATGTCCACCTTTTGATGTGTGTTTAGCAAGAGGAGGTAAAAGCCCCATATTGATGTTTTTGGTGATATTCGACAAAACAACCTCAAACATCTGTGAAGGTATTGCTTCGTAACTGCCATTTAGGAATGAAACGTTGCTGACCGAATTATATTTCAAATTCTCATTAGCGTTATCCACCGAATTTTGATCGTAATCAATACCGATTACGTCTTTTGCCCCCAAAAGACTGCTTAAGAATGCCAAAACACCTGTACCTGTGCCCATATCTAGCAACGTCTTGTCTTTAATTTCCGTCGTCAGCATCATCTCAATCATCAGCTGAGTTGTTTCATGATGGCCAGTCCCGAATGACATCTGTGGCTGTATAATCACTTCATACTGTATCTCCTTTTTGGTATCATGAAATGGCGACCGAACATACACTTGATCATCGACTATAATGGGTTCGTAATGTTTTTCCCATTCTTCATTCCAGTTTTTATCTTGTACTTCCGCATACTTAAAGTTGTTTTCCATGCCGTATTTGGCAAGGGTATCATATAACGATTTATGTGCGAAAAGAGACTTGGGGATGTACCCTTTAAGAGACATACCTTCTTCCCAAACACCTTCATAATCAAGGTTAACGAGCTCTGCAGTTATGATCTCTTTGCGTTCGTCGAGTACCGGTATGGTTACTTCAATATATGCTTCCATAAGAATTGTAAGCAATATTAAAAGCAGGATGTTGAATTACCGTATGGAGTGGTTTAATTGTTGATATCCTTACGGGGTTGGTGAAGGGATGAAGGATTGAAGGTTTGAAGGTTTGAAGGTTTGAATGTCTGAAGGTCTGAATGTCTGAAGGTCTGAATAGGATAAAGGATTGAAGGATTGAGAGATTGAAGGATTGAAGGAATAATGATCCTAACTTCAGGTTATAAAGAGTCTCCTTCTTATAAACTATCGGATTATCAATCGATGGATTGACGTAGAAGTCCCCTGATTGGCTTTCAATACGTATACACCATCAGCTAGGTCTTTGTTGCTCACATCAATGACATAGGCACTCTTTACTACATCTAATGAGTTTTCGAGAACTACACGACCCTCTGAATCATAGATGGTGATATGCACCTCTTCCTTTGCATTAACTAACGAAATCGTAAACACCCCATTATTTGGGTTCGGATAAACGTTAATTAAAGAGGTACCTATATCGTCAATGCCTACAGAATTGATTGTGACAGTTTTTGTAACCGTATCTATACAGTCGTAAGGTGAAGCAACGATTAGTGAAACATCGTAATCACCATCGTTATAATAGTGGTGCTCAACGTCTGTACCCATCAGTGTATCTGTTCCATCATCAAATTCCCAAATGTATTGGCCTTGGTCAATTAATCGAGAGGCAAACGTTACATCTCTCCAGGTAACTTGGTAATCGTAATTGGCATCTGGCATAATGCGCCAGTGCACCTTATGATTCGTTTTATTCGTTAAACAGCCTTGGTTATCAATTTCATAGGATACCATGACATCATCCGTTAACGGATCCATAGTTAAAGTCTCTCCGCGACTTATCTCATTTCCTTCATCATCGTACCATATCACTGTTCCTAAGTCTGTAGATACTTCCAATGTTGGTACTTCCATGTCACAAGCCTGTGTGTCTAACGTACTGGATTGTATTTTCCCAAACGGGATAGCTGTATAATTCCATTGATGTCTAATAGAGTCAAAACAGTTGCCTTGGTATGTCTGAAGATAATATGTCTTAGATTCAGTAATTTTTGGAAATAGAACCAATGTCCCTTTAGTGACTATGCTTCCTCCCACTGCACTGTCGTACCAGTCAATATCACCAGGAATATCCTTGTATTCAACGATGATATCTTCACCGACACAGGCCTCTTGATCAGTAATGGATGACAATGTTGGAAAGTGGTTAACCGTAATCTCTATTGGCAATCTACTACTCGGACAGATGCCGTTATAGGCATCAACATATCGATAGTACGTGCCACGGTTTGTAGGTGTAAAAGTTAACGTTGTATCTCCTGTAGCAATTGGACTTCCACCTGCCGCTACATCGTACCAACGCAGTGTATTTGTGCCTTTAGCTGTTAACGTGATATCACCCGCTAATAAGCAAATGGTAGTGTCTGTACTAATGGTAGGTTCATCAGGCGCGAAAGCGTTACTCACAAAAGCTCTTACCTTAACTCTTCCTGTATGTGAGCAATTCCCGTTGATGGTTTTGGCGAAAAAGAACGTGTCTTGCGTTAAAGGACCAACTTGGAAAAAATCACCCGTATGGTTGGAAACCAATGTGGTAGAATCAACGTACCATTTTGTTGACCCCACGTTACTTGTTGCAACCAAATTAGCAAGAGAATTCAAACAAATCGAATCATCTTTAACTTGAGGTAATTGAGGTGTTTCGACTACGGTAATTATTTGTCTTTTTAGTGTGGACTTACAATGTTTATTGATGGCTTGGGCAAATACGGTATCATTTTCCTGCAATACATTAGGGGTCTCGTAAGCCGGCGATATAATTATCGGTGTTGTGTCCGCAACTGTTTCGTACCAATGAATTTGACCGCTACTTATGCCAATCAATGTGGCTTTATTACCCGAACAAATTTCCTTTTCACCTTGTATGTCTACTTGATCAGGTTGAAAGGAAAATGGCTTTATTGTAGTGTCTTCACAAGCTCGAAAACCAGTCATACTGTAGAGAATACTCCTTAACCCAATATTTACATTTATAGGACTTGAAAATTTTGTTCCACCTTGCACCTGGCTGTAATAGAATCCAGATCCGTAACTCCACCGATGACAATACTGTTCGTAATTGTAACCTCTAAAGTCTTCATAAAATTTATAGGCGTTGTACTGAGGACTAAAATAAAAAGGTGACGACGTGTTTTTAAAGAATACAGAGTCTTTATAGTCGTAACAATCGGTTAAAGTAAACTCATTGTACAGCTTGTACGAAACAAATGGTTCTAACAACATATCGCAATCCAGTGTGTTTCCGCCGATATTGAGGTTAAGACACCGATACCATCTACCACCTATCGATCCACATGCATAGTTTTCTCCAAACCCATCCTTTTTAATGTAATCATTTGCTACCACGGCTACGCGCATGCTGTCTAGGCTGCGAACCACAACAATAAAAGGCTTATCGGTTGTATACGGCTTAAAATTAGCATACTGGGCAATACTATCTAACACCCCATTTCTAAATGTAGAATCAATTCTTAATGTATCAGCTCTTACCGGAGTGCCGGTTGGCAGACTATCTGCACCTGCTTCGTAAATTTCGCAATACACATCTACAAAATTCGCTGAGGTATCCAACGACCATGCGTAAAACTTAAACCCTGATATCGTCACATCTCCTGGTGCGGTATAAAACTGGCCCAGTCTATATCCTAGCGAAATATTAATCGCCCTTAAGGAAGAATTAGAACCGTTTACATACAGATTTGCAATTAACTTCTCATAACCATAATCGAGTGTATCACCTCCGCATTGGGTTGGATGATTCGTTGCTTTACCATGACTTTGGTTATTACCAGATCGGTTCTGGTTGTGTGAAAGCTTGACATTCGGAGACGTAAACTGACTAAAAGAAACAAGTGAAAAAAGCAGCAAACAGATGGTAGTAAAGGTTTTCAACATATTGTTGTTTTAATGAATTGTGTAAAGTTACCAAAAAAAATAAACAGTTTGACGTGTATCGATTTTGCTTGGAATGGCATACTTGTATATGCCTAAAAAAGCTTTGATACTATATGGCGTTATAAGTGCCGGGGTAATGATCGCAATAAATGCTGGTCGATTGTCTGTATTTGGCGGTATGGTTCGGTTCGAAATCTATTTATCGATTGCAGGCTTTTTACTCATTTTATTGGGCATATTTATTGGGGTTCAATGGATCTCTGCTCAGCCGGGTCGTCACCTAAGAATTGACGCTGACAACAATGCTAATTTGTGGGCATTAAGTACGAGGGAATTAGAAGTTCTTGAACTTATGGCAAGTGGACATACCAATCAAGAAATTGCTGATTTATTATTTGTTTCTTTACCTACAATCAAAACCCATTCTTCTAACATATACTCCAAAATGCATGTTAAGCGTAGGACACAAGCCGTACAAGAAGGCATTAGAACTGGATTGATTATGCCCCATACTAAAGATTGATTTTGAGAATTCATACTTTCGTATGAGTAACAAAATGCTCGACACCCGTAACGTTGAATAACAAAACAAGTAGAAGATGAAAAACAACGCAATAAAATTTGGAATCATTGCTGGAATAATCACAGCAACATTTACAGTAATTGGATCCATCTTGATGGCTACAGGGACTGGTGATACAGGCTACAAAAACTCAGAACTTATTGGGTATTCCGGTATCTTTTTAGCGTTCAGTTTAATTATTGTTGGCATGATTAAAGAAAGACAATTAAAAGACGGATGTATAAGCTACAAAAGCGCATTTATGGTAGGATTAAAAATTAGCGCAATAACAACGATTTTTTACGTGGTAGCATGGATGATTATGACCGCGATCTACCCACAAGTGCTTGAAGGCATGTTTACAATGATGGAAGAAAACATCAAATCTGGTGAGTTAGAACCACTTGAAATGCAAAATCAACTTGATCAAATGGCAACATGGAAAGGGTACTATGCGAACCCATTTTTAAAGCCATTGATGGTTGCTTTTGAAATATTCCCAATAGGCTTACTCATCTCGCTTATCGCTGCTATTTTTATCCAAAAAAAGCCACGTGTAGCTGCTGAAACGGCCTAAGTAAGTCCTTACTTAACCGTCACCACTATCTTTACATCTTCCGTGTCAACTAAACTACCATTTTTAAATAAGTTGAGTTTATAAATTTGGGTAAACGATTCTGGGATGCCGCAAGTAAACTCTAAGGTTGCCTTTGTTGGGGCAGCACTAGTAGATAATCTTACAAATTTCTTTCCGTTTATAAAGGAAATGTTTAAACCATCTGTGCGGCCTTCAATACTGACTGAGTCAGCATCACACGTGGTAAAATCATCGCCTTTAAAGCAATAGATTGCAAGTTTTGTAGCAACAGGCTGAGGACAGGGATCAGTGTTAATTATATGGGTATGTTTAATTTCATCTGTAGCGTAACCTGTAACCGTAGTAGTTGGTGCGTCAGGTTCTGGTGTCTCTTCAACAGGTCCACAGCTAAACAGTAGAGTAAAAGACGAAATCAATGAAAACAACAGGATTTGGAGTAGGAAAATTCGCTTTGTCATAATTGTACAAAATTGGTTACCCAAATATAGCGAAATCGTAAAACGCTAATTTGCAGACTCTTACCTCCCAAAGTCATCATAATAGTCTTCGGCATATGTTTCATATCTCTTAATGATCGCAATGTTTTTCTGCTCGATATCAGTCAACTCCGCACGTATGTCTGTCGAAAATGGGACATACCACTCGTACGACTCAAAGAATTCACGCACATCTTTGTTTTTAAAACTGTAACCGTGCCTTGCGTATTTGGAAGTATGGTTTAGCCAATACCATTGCTCCAGATCCATTGGTCTTATACCAAATTGTTACCTGGTTAGGTTTCATACCTAATCTATTGATTGCTGAATGGATAATAATAAAGTTACAGAAGCCAGAGTAACGTTCATCAATTATTTACCCACCACCACCGTGATTTCTCAGTTTTTTTGGTGGTTTTAAATAAGTTTGTCCAAAACTTGTAAAATGAAGAAGACACTAAGTTTATTTTTAGGTTTCATCCTTTTGTTCTCTGTAGCCAACGGACAAGACAAAATGTTAACCATGCGCGAAGCCATTGCAGGCTACAACTTATACCCTTCTGGGCTTTCACAGTTGCAGTGGGTGGATGACGAACATTACAGTTACCTCGATACGCTAGATGGTGAAAAAGTGATTGCAATCTTTGAAATCGAATCGACCAACAATGGCCTGTCGACTTATGTTAAACGTGCTGACATCGAATCAGGACTATTAAGCATCAGCGAAGATAGTTTACCAACTTTGCCACGTGGTGTTCGATGGATGAATACAAACGGGTTCAGATTTTACCACAACAGTCAATATTTTTTCTACAACAGAAATACAAAAACAGTTAAGAAATTAATTGACTATAAACCAGGCGAAATGTCACATGCAGACATTGCATGGGAATCGAATAACGTCGCTTATGTAAACGAAGACAACCTATGGGTTAATGGTGAGCAAGTAACGACGGATGGCGGAAAAGGAATTGTTTATGCTCAAGCTGTGCACAGAAGTGAGTTTGGGATTACCAATGGAACGTTTTGGTCAGACAAAGGCGACATGCTTGCATTTTACCGCATGGATGAGTCAATGGTTACTGAATATCCCTTGTATCATTTAGGATCAAAGCCGGCAACTGCAGACATGATACGTTATCCTGTTGCCGGAGATAAAAGTCATCATGTAACTGTAGGTATTTACAACGTAAATACACAAAACGTCACCTACCTACAAACTGGTGAACCTAAAGAGCAATTTTTGACTAATATTTCTTGGGGGACAAAAGGCAAATATGTGTACATCGCAGTGGTTAATAGAGGTCAAAACCACATGTGGTTGAAACAATTTGATGTGGCAACTGGTGCGTACGTAAAAACATTGTTCGAAGAAACGCATGAAAAGTATGTAGAACCAGAACATGGCTTAACCTTTCTTAAGGAAAAAGAGGACCAGTTTATTTGGTGGAGCGAACGAGATGGATACACACACCTGTACCTGTACAACACTGAAGGTAAGCTAATTAGAGAATTAACAAAGGGTTCGTGGGAAGTAATTGATTTTCATGGATTTAGTGATGATTCCAAATCATTTTTCATCACCTCAACCAAAGAGTCTCCTATCAACAGAGATTTGTATGAAGTGAGTTTTAGTAACTGTAAAAAAATCAAAAGAATAACTTCCAATGAAGGCACGCATCGCGTAAACCCAAGCCCAAATAATAAAAACTTTATCGATGATTTTAGCAGTACAATCATTCCAAGAGAAATCAGGGTGCTAGGTACTGGTGGACAAAATATTGGTGTATTAAAATCGGTCGAAAACCCTTTAAAGGAATACAAACTTGGTGCTATGGAAATAGGCACATTGACTGCCAACGATGGCAAAACGGACCTGTATTACCGTTTATTTAAGCCTATTGACTTCGACGCCACTAAAAAGTATCCTGTCGTTGTTTATTTATACAATGGCCCACACGCACAAATGATTAACAATCGCTGGTTGGGTGGAGCAAACATGTGGTTTCAGTATATGGCACAACAAGGCTTTGTTGTTTTTACAATTGATGGTAGAGGGTCGGCCAATAGAGGCTTCGAATTTGAAAGCGCCATTTTCAGACAATGTGGTACCTTAGAAATGGAAGACCAACTCACTGGTGTTGAGTTTTTGAAAAGTCAGCCTTGGGTAGATGCTGACCGTATGGGAATTCACGGCTGGAGCTATGGCGGATTTATGACTACATCTTTGATGACTAGAAAGCCAGGAACATTTCAAGTTGGTGTCGCTGGTGGACCAGTTATCGATTGGCGCTATTACGAAATTATGTACACCGAACGGTATATGGACACGCCGGAAGAAAATCCAGAAGGGTATAAAGACAACAACCTTCTGAATTATGTAGACAAACTGCAAGGCAAGCTGTTAATGATTCACGGAGGACAAGACAATGTCGTATTATGGCAGCACAGCTTGATGTATCTACAGAAGAACATACAAAGTGGAAATGCCAACCTTGATTACTTTGTTTATCCGCATCATCCGCACAATGTTGGTGGAATGGATCGTGTTCACTTGTATCAAAAAGTGACGGATTACTTTATGTTGTATCTAAAATAATTATGAGAATACTATTATTTAGTTTGTGTTTAACCCTTAGCACGCTGGGTGTTGCACAAAACAAAACAGGCTACGTTATATACAATGCCAAAGGCAAAAAAGTATCGTACAAAAAGATGGTTAAAAGTCTTGCTAAAAGTGAGGTTACACTTTTTGGAGAGTACCACGATAATCCGATTAGTCATTGGTTAGAACTAGAGGTGACCAAAGACCTATCGCAAAACTATGATGTCATTCTTGGTGCCGAAATGATTGAGAGAGACAATCAAGATGAGCTTGACTTGTACTTAAAAGACAGTATCAACCAAAAAGCTTTCGACACAACGGCACGACTTTGGAACAACCATAAAACCGATTACAAACCATTGGTAGATTTTGCCAAAGATTCTGGTTATCAGTTCATTGCAACCAATATCCCAAGACGTTACGCGAGCTTAGTTTATAAAAAGGACTTTAACGCGCTCGATACCTTATCGGATGAAGAAAAATCATGGATAGCGCCGATGCCAATGCCATTTGACATCAACCTACCTAGATATCAAGCCATTTTAAAAATGATGGGTGCACATGGGAGCCCGAAGTTGATTAAAGCTCAAGCCGTAAAAGATGCAACCATGGCACATTCTATTGTAAATGCATTAAATACCCAACTATGTGACATTTGCGATGATATTCGGTTTATCCATTATAACGGTAGTTTTCATTCGGATTATTATGAAGGTATTTATTGGTATATCCAGCAGTATAGACCCGAAACAAGTATAGCCACTATTGCTACTGTAACGCAAGCAGATATTACCAAGTTGGATGAAGAATCTAAAGGCCGTGCTGATTTCATCATTTGTGTTGATGAAGATATGACAAGGACTTACTAGGGGTTGAAGGATTGAAGGTCGGAAGGATTGAAGGAATAAAGGTCGACAGGATGGTAAACAATATTTCGCATTAGGTATCAGTAGGATACAATACTTTTACATTGCTTACACAGCGTTATATGACCTTTATCTACCGTTTTAATGGTTTCCGCTGCGTCGTCCATCACACAGTTCAAATTAGACGTACAGTGCTTTAATCCTAAGTTATGCCCTAGTTCGTGTGTAACCACTTTTTGCAGGCGTTCGATTGTTTTTCCTGGTTTCTCCAATCTATACGTGGACACTACACATGCCTTACCGGGTCGATAACCCAATCCAAAAATACCCCAATCTTCATATTTAGATACGGGCTTTTTGATGTTGCCAAACTTGTCCTTTTTAGACGTTGATATATCTTGCCCTGTGAGACCTAACAGGTAGTCTATAGAATCTGGACAAATACTTTTTAAATGTTTCAAGAGTTTATCAGCTCGATATCTTGGAGATTTGATTTGAACGAAACAAGATTTTGGCAGTGGTTTTTCAGGCAAAACAATCACCTTAAATCCATACTGAACATGAAGAGCAGACTGTACAGAGTCTATATATACTTGTGAAAATTTGCCAAGAGGCTGAATACCTACTGTGTTTCCAGTGGGTTTATGGAACAGGAACATATAAGTAAACACAAGTAAAACACTTACAATTACAGCTAATACATACTTATTACTTGATTTCAACAAACTCAATCTATTTCTTACCTAACGGTAACTTGACCGTTTTAAGGTGGTATTGAAACATTTTTTTATTGAGTATGTTTAGTAAGAATTAGTTTATTTGCATTTATGGTAGCAAAAAGGGTATTTACAATCATATTTTCACTGGTTATGATGGTGATGATATGTCCGGTATCTAACTTTTTTGACATGGCACTAGATCTCTGCGAAATCGTGGACACGGATATGGGGGAATCTTCCAATAAAAAAGAAATTGAAGACGACGTAGACGAACTGTTTTCGCAAGTGCAGTGGGAAAAAGAGATAAATTCTCCGATGAACAAAAACAACTTTTCATTGGTTAATCGCAATCATGCAACTCCCCTGCTCTCCATCGTTTCGCCTCCACCTGAATGTTAATGAATACATCTAGTCGGCATTCTGCCAAATTCATTAATACAAAACATTCATCATAATTATAACTTAAGCATGTCAAAGGAATTTGATTTAAAATTTTTGGGTAAAGATTTATCCTCCAGTATCGTTGTTTTCTTAGTCGCCCTTCCATTGTGTTTAGGGATTTCATTGGTATCCGAAGCACCACTAATTTCCGGCTTAATTGCTGGTATAGTGGGTGGTATAGCGGTTGGTTCCATCAGTGGAAGTAGACTCGGTGTGAGTGGTCCAGCTGCTGGTCTTGCCGTAATCGTTGCTGATGCTATAAAAGACATAGGATCTTTCGAAGTATTTGTTGCCGCTGTGGTTATTGCTGGCGTCATACAAGTTATCTTGGGCTATGTTGGAGCAGGAAAGGTGGCCTTTTATTTTCCATCATCCGTTATCAAAGGCATGCTAGCTGCTATTGGCATTTCCATTATTCTCAAACAAATTCCACATGCTATTGGGGTGGATAAAGACCCTAGTGGAGATTTTAAATTTTTCCAAACTGATGGCGAAACCACGTTCAGTGAACTGTTGAACTTTGAAAATTATGTGCCTGGCGCACTCATGGTTGGGCTTGTCTGTTTGGCAATTCTTATATTATGGGAGAGCAAGTGGATTAAAGGAAACAAAATCCTGGGCATGGTTCCTGGTCCACTATTGGCTGTTTTTGCTGGTATTGGTTTAAACCATTGGTTCCCAGAGACCTTGGTTATAACCAAAGAACATTTGGTAAGTATACCTAAAATTGGGTCGTTAAGTGGTTTGTCAGATTACTTAATTCATCCAAAATTGGCTTCGTTTGCTAAGTTTAAGGTGATCAAGGTGGGTATTGTGATTGCTATCATCGCCAGTTTGGAAACGTTACTCTGCGTTGAAGCAACTGATCGTTTAGACCCAAGAAAAAACATAACACCAACCAACCGAGAGCTTAAGGCACAAGGATTTGGAAACATTATATCAGGACTTCTAGGAGGTATCCCTGTGACTCAAGTAATTGTAAGAAGCTCTGCCAATATTCAAGCAGGAGGAAGAACAAAACTAGCCGCCATCATGCACGGGGTTTTCTTATTTGGAACGGTAATGCTTATCCCAAATATCCTAAATATGATTCCGTTGTCGGCTTTGGCCGCAATACTGTTGGTGATTGGTTTTAAATTGGCTAAACCAGCTATGTTTAAAAGGCTATATCACGAAGGTCAGGATCAGTTCATACCATTCGTAACTACTATAGTTGCTGTTCTTTTTACAGATTTGTTAGTAGGTATTCTTATTGGATTGTTGGTGGGTATCGGTTATGTATTATTCACAAACTTTAGATCTGCCATTGTGTTAGAGCAAAAAGGTCGCCATATGATTATCCATTTCAAGAAAGATGTATTTTTCTATAACCGTGCCGAATTAATGAAGTTATTCAGTCAATTGGAAAGTGGTGATGAATTAACCTTAGATGGAACAAAAGTTGACTTTATTGACCACGACATTTTCCTTGCGATTCAAGACTTTGTAAATCTCTCAAAAGAAAAAGAGATTAAGGTCAATGTACTGGAAATTACAAGACAAAAAATAACCTTCGTAAGACAGAAAAACGAGCATCAAGAAATTGAACACTAGGTGTTGGATGTCGATTATACCTCGGCATCCATTAAATCTGTAACTACATGATAGCGTGGATCGTCAATAGACTTTTCAATAACGTTATCGAAGTCAGGGCTCGCTTTTAGCAAAATGGTTTGACATTCAGGACTTAGGTGCGTCAGTTTTACCGATTTCCCGGCATCAATGTACTTATTGGTTAAAATCGATAAAGCTTCTATCCCTGAGTGATCTGACACTTTTGACTCCATGAAATCGATTTCAACGCTTTCAGGATCTTGCTTTACATCGAATTTGCGATTAAACGTTTGAGTTGACCCAAAGAACAATGGACCCCAGATTTCGTACACTTTTGTTCCGTCTGGTTTAATACGTTTGCGCGCGCGAATCATTGTCGCACTTTGCCAAGCGAAAACCAATGCCGACATAATCACACCTGCTATTACTGCTGTTGCTAAATCATGCCACACGGTAATACCAGAAACAGCTATGAGCACAATGGCATCAGCCACAGGTATTTTACGCAAGATTCTAAAACTACTCCATGCAAAGGTGCCAATCACAACCATGAACATTACCCCTACTAAAGCAGCGATTGGAATTTGCTCTATTAATGGAGCGCCAAACAATACAAAGCAAAGCAAAGCGATGGATGCCGTTAAGCCCGAAAGGCGGCCACGTCCACCAGAATTCACGTTAATAATGGACTGCCCAATCATGGCACAACCACCCATTCCGCCAAAAAGCCCATTCAATATGTTTGCGCCACCTTGAGCAACACACTCTCGGTTTCCGCTTCCTCTAGTCTCTGTTAAGTCATCCACTAAGTTCAGTGTCATCAGTGATTCGATAAGCCCTACAGCCGCTAATAAACCGGCAGTAGATAATATTAAAGGCCAATGGCCCGCTAATGTGCTTGTTAGCCCAAAGATTCCTCCTTGAAACGAAGGAAGACTACCTTTCAAACCAGTTCCGCCACCATCTCTGATAAAACTCCCAACCGTACTTACATCAATGCCACCAAGAATCGTGATAGCAGCCACAATGATTATAGCGACTAGTGCCGCGGGTACTTTCTTTGTCAATTTAGGCAAGAAGTGCATAATCAGCATGGTTAATAATACGAAGCCCAGCATGATGTATAACTGACCACCTGCCAACCAAGAGGTTTCTCCTGCGCTGGTCACTTTAAACATCTCCAATTGCGAAATGAATATGACAATAGCCAACCCATTCACAAAACCCATCATTACCGGATGAGGAATCAAGCGGACAAACTTTCCAAGCTTTAGGAATCCAGCCAATATCTGTATCAAACCAACAAACAACAAGGTAATAAACAGCCATTGTAGTCCCAAATTTGCTATTGGCTCAGCCAAGGCATCACCAACCTCATTACCTTTTTGGATCAGATGAATCATTACCACGGCCATAGCGCCTGTAGCTCCAGATATCATGCCAGGACGACCACCAAAAAGAGATGTGATTAATCCCATCATAAATGCCCCGTATAAACCTACCAGTGGGTCTATACCCGCCACAAAAGCAAATGCTACGGCCTCTGGTACCAAAGCCAAAGCAACGGTCAAACCAGATAAAAGGTCATTTTTAGGATTAGATGTAAAGTTGTGAAATAGTCTCCTCATTACAGCATTTTAAAAGGCCGCGAAGGTACAGTATTATCTTATCTGAAATAAGGATTTATTATCGACCATTCACTTAGAAGAACAACACGAAAATCAAAACACTGTACGTTTTTACCAATATGGTTAAACTGGCAAATACATATTCATATGGCCCTTTGTTAAGATGCCTTCTTTTTTGCCATTTCGGCTTTGAAATATTGTAGTGGAACTAAGAGCATACCAAAACATTCGCCGTGTTCTTTACCTAAGTGTTTGTGATGCCTTTTGTGCGCTCTTCTGATAGCTCTAAAGTATATATTATCACTGTTTCTTAACCATTTGAAACGTTGGTGAATAAACACATCGTGAACCAAAAAATAACAGAATCCATAAGCCATTATACCAAAGCCAATGGCCAACATCAATGAAAGTCCGTATATCGTACCAAACAACAGCAACAGCATACTCGGTATGGCAAAAATCAAAAAGAATGCATCATTCTTTTCAAAAAAGGTTTTGTTGGTATGCGTGTGATGGTCTTCATGCAAATTCCATAGCAATCCATGCATAACAAACTTGTGCGTGAACCAGGCAACAAACTCCATAAAGAAAAACGTTCCGATAAATACTAGTATCATTATTAATTTATGTTGGTCTGAACTGTTGTTAATTGTGCAATCTGCGTGGCACTAATCCCGTCAGATGTTTTGAGGTTTTTGATAAATGACGTTTTCCAATCTGCATCTACTGCATAATCACCTATGTATTGTACAAATATCTTCAAATCTTCATCAATTTCACTGCTGTAACCTACTAAAGCAGGCGCATTGAGTTGCACCATTAATCGTACATAACGTATTTCAGGATTTTGAGGAGCCGACTTTATCGATTCTTCAATCAAGGCTTTACCATCTGTAAAATACTTCCATTTGGTAGTAGGCCAGGTGGCAAATTCTGCCGAGGTACAGGTTGCTAAGCCTTTATATGCCTTAGTAACTTGGTTATTCGGGTATGTTTTAGAAACGATAATTGTTTGCAACTTACATTCAGACTCGACTGCATCATGGAAGTCGTCACGAATGTGATTGGAGTTAACGGTGAACGACAGAAGCGTCAGCCCAATGGAAACAATAAATGGAATTGCGCGCTTCTTCATTACAACATGTTAAATCTTACGTTCATATATGATTTAACCATCAAAGCAAGTTTCACATGGTCTTTCACTCGCACTCTAGTATCAAGTATTCTACTTGAGGGAGTGCGTTTTAGCTTTTTGAGCAGTTGCATGTAATATTTATATGCCGTATAAACACCGAATCGAGCAGTTTGAGGCAATTGAACGATGCCGACATAAGCTTCTTCAAAGTCTTTTTCTATGTCTTCGATAATTGCGGCTTTATTATCGGCGCTTAGGTTATTAAAATCAACGTTAGGAAAATAACTTCTGTTCAACACTTCAGAGTCCGCTTTAATATCACGTAAGAAATTGACCTTCTGAAAGGCTGATCCAAGCTTCATCGCGGAGGGTTTCAAGTGATCATAAAGTGATTGGTCTCCGTTTACAAATATTTTCAAACACATTAATCCAACAACATCGGCAGATCCATATATATACTGCTCATATTCTTCAACTGATAGATAATCCAACTTGGTCAAGTCCATCCGCATGCTAGACATAAATGCTTTTACCAGATGTATATCGATGTTATATTCATGCAGCGTCGCTTGAAAAGCATGCAATACCGGATTAAGGCTTATTTTCTGAATAATCGCATCGTATAAATCCGCTTCAAACTTGTTAAATAATGCCTCCTGATCGTAGTCTAAAAAGGAGTCTACAATTTCGTCTGCCAGCCGCACAAACCCGTATATATTGTGAATATGAGATTGTATACTCGGATCCAACATAGATACAGAAGAGTAAAATGAAGTACTGTACGCTTGAGTAACCGCCTGACTCGAAGAATTGGCTAGGTCACTATATGTTTGCATGTTTGAGTTCATGTTTTACGTTTTTTAATATTTGATTAGCTGATATTTTACCTGAAATAAGTGCTGGAGGCACACCTGGTCCAGGAACGGTCAATTGGCCTGTAAAAAACAGGTTTTCGACTTTTTTACTTTTGATTTTCGGACGTAAGAAGGCCGTTTGTTTTAAGGTGTTCGCCATACCGTAAGCATTTCCTTTATAGGAATTGTATTGGCTTTTAAAATCATCTACACAAAACGATTTAGTGTAAATAACATGTTCTTTTAATGATTGGTTAGTCAATGTCTCTAAACGTGTCATAACCACGTCGAAGTAATGCGCACGCCTTTCTTCAGAATCTTCTATTCCTGGGGCAAGTGGAATTAAGAAAAATGCATTTTCCTTTCCAACTGGCGCCACTGAAGGATCTGTAATACTTGGGAAACAGGTATAAAATAAGGGGTTATCTGGCCAACTCGGTGTATCATAAATCTGCACGGCGTGCTGGTCAAAATCTTCGTCAAAAAATAAGTTATGATGACGAACGTTGGTTAGCTTCTTATCAAATCCAACATAAAAGATAAGTGCTGACGGAGCAAATGTTCTTGAAGCCCAATAGTCTTCTTTATACATTCTGCTTTCCGGATTGAGTAACTGCTCTGTATGGTGATAGTCTGCACCGCTAAGCACAACGTCACTGTATTCAATTAATCCATTGATTCTTAAACCTACAGCCGCATTGTCCTGTGTAATAATTTCTTCAATCTGAGCATTGGTATGGAAGGTAACCCCCAACTCTTCTCCAAGTGCTACCATCGCCTCTACTATTTTGAACATGCCTCCCATTGGGTACCATGTGCCCAAAACCAGA
Source organism: Bacteroidota bacterium (assembly GCA_024679565.1). Lineage (GTDB taxonomy): Bacteria > Bacteroidota > Bacteroidia > NS11-12g > UBA9320 > UBA987. Next base: position 51,209 of record JAIBDD010000020.1, read on the forward strand.
TCGGCATAATTCATGAAATTATAAAAAGCTGGCGTGTTCTCTGGTTTTGCTCCCAGAAATAGTACCGGAAATTCTAGTATTTTAATGAGTTTAGGATTGGTAAAATCCCTTCGAATGGCCGACCGTACGGTTGAAAAAAACTGGTTTACACGTGTTACGGTTTGAGGGGTAACTAATTCTAAAATAGAGTTTCCTGGTCTGTAGACCAGCTCGTCCATTGAAGCTTTATAATTGAACGCTGCACTATTAATAAACTTTTCAAGTTTAGAGGCTGACCCTGACTCGATGGAATCAAACAACGCATATATTTCTTCAATCGACCCTGGAACCTCAACAGCTTCATTGTCTTCAAAAAAGACTTTATACGCCGGATTCAAACGAACCAATTCATAATAATCAGCTGTCTTCTTTCCAAAATCATTAAAAAAACGTTCAAATATATCTGGCATCCAATACCAGC
>JAIBDD010000033.1 GCA_024679565.1 Bacteroidota bacterium
AACCATATACAGTAAATTGTCGTAATCATATTTCGTTCGAAAAGCAGAAACGGGCGTTTGGTACTGGAAGCTTTTAATGATATCGTCGATGGTGTAATCACCCCCAGATGGAATGAACATAAGATCGCCAGCGCCTAAACCTAAACCGCTTCTATGAGTAAGCAGGTCTTGTATATTGAAATTTTCAGTAACGTAAGGGTCGTACATTTTAAACTCTGGGATGTAATCAACAACTTTATCTTTCCAATCGAGTTTGCCTTGATCTACCAATAAACCCAGAGCCATTGTGGTGAATGCCTTAGAGTTCGATGCTATAGAGAATAAGGTGTTTTCATCCACTTTTGCTTTTGTTTCAACTGATGCTACACCGTAGCCCTTTGATAAGACAACTTTTCCATCTTGAATCACTGCTACAGCAACACCTGCTTGGGGAATCAAGTCCATAGATTTTTGAACTATCGAGTCTACGAATCCTTCGGTTATGGTTTGTGCAGTGGCTATTTGGACAATACAAAGGGTTGTGGCAAAGAGCAGTGTTCTGATGTTTTTCATTTAAATATTATTCAGGAACGAATATAACGGAGGGAAGTGAAAAGTTGATAATTGAGAATTGAAAGGTGAAAAGTGAACAATGGTCGATTCTGAATGATCAATTCTAATACCCATACTTCTCTTTCCAATACGCTTGCATGCGTTTACGTGTTTCGTTTTCACGTGGGTTATTGCTCGGTTCGTAAAGCTTGGTGCCCTTAATTTCGTCAGGAAGAAATTCAAGGTTTGCAAACCCTCCATGATCATGAGCGTATTTGTAACCAACGCCATAGTCAAGTTCTTTCATCAGCTTAGTTGGAGCATTGCGCAGTGGGAGTGGCACTTCTAAATTGCCAGTTTTACGCACCAATTTTTGTGCAACACCAATGGCTTTATAAGTCGAGTTACTTTTGGGTGAAGTGGCTAAGTAAACAGCTACCTGCGACAATATAATCCTACACTCCGGATAACCGATAGCCTGAGCCGCTTGTAATCCGTTTGTTGCTAAAACCAAGGCAGTGGGGTTTGCATTGCCAATGTCTTCACTAGCCAAAATCAACATTCGTCTTGCAATGAATATGGGGTCTTCCCCGCCTTCAATCATTCTGGCCAAATAGTATACCGCTGCGTTTGGGTCGCTGCCGCGCATCGATTTGATAAAAGCAGAAATAACATCGTAATGCTGTTCTCCTGATTTGTCGTAAACCAACCTTTTTTGTTGTACGGTTTTCTCAACCAGTTCGTTGGTGATGGTAATTTGTTTGGCGTCCGATTTAGAGTTGATCACCAACTCTAGTGTGTTTAACACACGTCGGGCGTCGCCGCCAGATAACACCATGAGTGCATCTAATTCTTTAAGCTTTATTTTCTTTTTTTGAAGTTCGAAGTCCAGCTTAGTCGCTCTTTCTATAACTTCCTTGAGTTCATCGGCGGTAAGGTTCTTCAATACGTAAACCTCACTTCGGCTCAGCAATGCAGCATTCACCTCAAACGACGGGTTCTCTGTTGTGGCACCTATTAATGTAATTACACCTTGTTCTACTGCGCCTAACAAACTGTCTTGTTGCGATTTGTTAAAGCGATGTATCTCATCAATAAAAAGTACTGCGTTTTGTGTACCCATGAATTGGGACTTGTGCGCTTTTTCTATGACTTCCCGGACCTGTTTTACGCCACTTTCGGTTGCACTCAATACATAGAAAGGACGTTTTAGTTCTTGTGAGATGATATGCGCCAAGGTGGTTTTGCCTACTCCCGGTGGGCCCCAAAAAATCATTGATGGCAACGCGCCAGATTTTATGGCATTGTACAATGGTTTTCCTTCACCAATTATGTGTTTCTGGCCAATGTATTCGTCCAGTGATTTTGGTCGAACACGTTCTGCTAAAGGAGCGCTTGAGAGCATTTTTCAAATGTATAATTTCTTCACTGTTTTATTTCTGTTTATTCCTATAATAGAGGTTGTTATCCCTCTTATACCAATATCATTCCTTCTCTTCGCTTAGGCTTATCAGCCTATAACCGATTTTCATTTTTGAGACCAAAAACGAAACAAAAAGTCTTCCCAAAAATATGCTCCCTAACACACCGGCCAGTGCGTCCCCCGCATTTTTGGTGGGCCATGGCTCATTATTCCATGCACGATTGAAAAGGACCTTTGAAGTTTTCTGTAGAAAACAAGAAAGGGTTTTGTGTGGTGGCCTTGTGCTAAGCAGGCAGGAAAGCGCAGCGGCTTTGGCTGCGGGGAAGAAAAGACTTTCGTAGAGTTCAAAGAAAACTTCTGAAGTCTTGATTTTTTTGTTTCGTTTTTTCATCAAGGAAAAAATGAAAGCGGGTTATAGGGGAGGTAACCCCTAAACGACAAACAAGTAGTATCAAAGTTTCAGCCGGAATGGAGCTGTTAAGCCTAAGCAACGAAAATAGACGTTATCAATTATCAATTATCTCAAAATCGTAACCATATCCCTATGCTTCGCCTTTAAGTTGTTGTAGTCGATAATCTCAACCAAAACAAGGTATTGACCCGATAAAACAGTCTTACCTGCAAAGGTGCCATCCCATCCTTTTGAAGGGTCGGTAGTTTCATATAATAGATTACCCCATCGGTTATAAATACTCATATGATATTCTTTTACAAACCGAACTCCGAGTGGTTTGAAAACATCGTTAAGGCCATCAGCATTTGGGGAAAAAGAAGTAGGAACGTGGAGTGTCGCATCTGGGAAAATGAATATGGATTTAACTACGCTATCTCTACAGCCTTCCACATTCTCAACCCATAACATCACATTGAAAGTCCCAGTATCGGTAAAGTTGTGCGTGTATGTTTGGCCAGTGCCAACACCCATGTTGTCTACATACCAAGACCAAGAGATGCCTGTTCCTCCCGTTTCTGTGAATTGCATTTCTGTATTGCTTTCAAACGAGCTAATTTTTTCAGATATAAAGTCAGCAGACGGTTTAGCATTGATAATTGCCGCAGTTTTGTCGATAAATGAGTCGATACAACCTTGATCACTTTCGATGACAAGTTTAACTTCATAGGTGCCGCTATTTGCATAAATATGACTAGGCTGGTCGGTTGTTGAGGTTTGACCGTCTCCAAAATTCCAGATATATCTGTCGTTTGTTCCAGACGAAATCGTCGAAGTATTGTTAAATTGAATTGGATCACCAATACAACCCATTCCACCAGTGAAAGCTACTTCTGGGCTAGGGTTAATTAGAATGCTTTGTCTAAAGGTGTCGGCGCAATTTTGGCCAGTATTAACCGCTAACGACATCACATAACTGCCTGCTGCCGTAAATGTGAAATTTGGTGGAGACATGCTCACCGATGAATTGCCGTCGCCAAAGTCCCAGTTGTAGCTGGTTATAGAGCCACCAGTAATGGTGCTTAACTCGGTTATAGCGATGTTATGGTCGTTGAAGCACTGAATGGTGTCGTTCACTGTAAAATTACTTGTCGGACTTCCGTATACGGTGACCAATTTTGAAACAGTGTCTTTACATCCAGAGTTGCTTTCAACAATTAACTCAACACTGAAACCACCGGTACTGTTATAGGAAACCGCATAATTGTCAACGTTGCTTGAGTTGGTGCCATTTCCGAATTCCCAATTGTTCGAGAAAATAATTCCAGTTGCAATTGTGCTTGAATTTATAAAATCGAAGCGGTTGCTGTTAAAACAACTGTCGGTAGAAACAACATCAAACCCAGCCACAGGACTTGGAGAAACAACGGCTTCTAAAACGATAGTGTCTGCACAATTTTGGTTTGATGTGGCGATAAGTTGAACGTCAAAGGTGTCTGCTGTTGCATAAGACTGAGACGTGTTGTTCGAACTTGCTGTATTCCCGTTTCCTAAATTCCATGTGTAAGTCATTCCGCCACCAGATATGTTTGAGGCATTGGTGTAGGTAAAGTTATTGCCGGTCAAACATTGAGGAGATGCACTTATGTTAAAATTGGCCTTTGGGCTTGGAGATACATGGACAGACAGATAGGCAGTGTCTGTACAACTCTTCTGTGAATTTACGGCAAGTCTAACGCTATACGAACCGGTATCGGTATACGTATGTGTCGGGCTCATGATGCTAGACGAAGAACCATCACCAAAATCCCAACTATAGTTCATGCTTCCTCCATTCAAAGTGGAGCTATTGGTGAAATCAAACTTGTTTGTTCCCAAACAAGAATCGACCGTATTAAGCCCAAATATGGCATCTGGTACTGGGTAGATAGAGATATTTATGACGTTACTTGTCGCCTTACATCCATTGTATTCGATAGTAGAATAGTATTGGCCAGAATCAGCTTGTAATACCGTGCCTAAGGTGATGACAGAATCATCAAGTGTAGTCATTTGAACGCCATCATGAAACCATTCAAAAGTGCCTAATTTCTTGTCCGTGGTATTTTTCAACCGTAACGACTCTCCTTCACAAGCTACAGTAGATCCAGAAATAAAAGCCAAATTGGTTGTAGGGTAGGGGGCAACATATACAATCGAATCAATGCGTTTAGCAACAATGCTATCATTTAATACCAGCTCGGCATACCACCAACCTGTGTCGGGCAAAATGTAATTGACCGGACCACTCGCATCGGTTTTATAGGTCAATAAACCATATTTACTCATGTACCAACGTCTTTTATAAATTGGACCAGTACTTGAGTCGAATAAGGTGACTTGGCTATTTACACAAATTCTATTGGTGTCTATGCCAAAGTGTGGCGTTGGAATGCTAGCATCGAAAATTACACCATAGTCTTCAGTTTGACCATAATTGAGCGTGTCGCAGGGACCTTTTAAGGTATTATAATCACTCATCACACGCATCCGCAATAAGACATTAGTCGCTGCGGTACTTGGAATTTTTATGGTATCCGAATGGGTTGGTTTTTCGTACGTATCATAAACCAACTCACCTGAGTCATCCAGGTCGCCATTGTTGTTAAAGTCGATATATATTCTTACATATTCTTTATAATTCTTACCGGTGGTTACCTCTGTAATGTAGAAGGTGTCGGTTTTTAGTTCTAGCACCTCTGTGCACCCCATGTCTATATACGTGCCATCATCTCGAGTACCACTCGAGGTATAGGTGTACTTGTCTAGTTTTAATCCAAATATGCCAATACCTGAACTACTGTTTGGATTATTTACAACAGGTTCGCATGGAGAAGCTTTTATCGATTGTAACACTTCAATAAAACCAGTCTTCTCAGTGGAGTCGTACCCAACGCAATTTTCGGCGTACATTTTAACCGAGTAGGTGCCGGTTGCGTTAAAAACTACCTGAGGATTTTGACTACAACTATCTGTGCCGTTAACAAAACTCACCGTGTTTGGTGTGAATTGCCACAGCCAATTGGTAGGTAAGTTTTCGGACGTATCGGTAAATGAAACTGCCTGGCCTTGGCAAGTCTTTGCCGACTCCTCAGTAAATCCTGCAACTGGTGTTTTTTGGTCTTCATCGTACAATGGCGAACGCCAATTACCACGGCCATAGGTTGCGCAAATAACATGACTTTGACTTCTTCCGTTAGGGCTATGGTAGATCTCTATATCCCGAACTCTGGTATTAATTGGCATGTTGTCGTTAAACCAAACCCAGCTCGACATGGTGGTGTCTTTATAAAACACACCCATATACGTTCCGGCATACATACCTTGATATTTACTACTCGAGTCGAATACCAACGACAGAATAGGAATATTTGGAAGACCTGTGGAAATATTACTCCAACTAGAGCCACCAGTATTCGATTGATACACTTTATTGGATTGACAAATCCAAACCCTGTTTTGAAACTTGGGATGAGATTCTATCCACAAAACGCTTGAGTTATTTGGCAGATTCGATGTAAGGTCAGTCCAGCTTGGGGTAGCCGCATTCACATCCGTAGATTTAAAGAATTTGTTACCACTTCTCGAAACATATAAGATGTTTGAGTTGGCCGTGGCGTTTTCTACGTAAGTGATGTTAGCGGTATTAGAACCAGCTACATTGTTGGATATTTTAGTCCAAGTTACACTATTAACACTTGCCGCTTGGATGTTGGTGGAGCGCCAAATGTTCTTATATCCTACAAACATGGTAGACGGCGTACCTTCTCGTAAAACATATGGTGTTACCCAACCGCCTGCTTCAGTTATTCCGTTTTTGCCGTTTTTTGCAATAGTGCCTTGGCTGTATCCATTTTTTACACGTCGGACATCACCGTAATACAGAGCGCTGTAGGCAAAGTTTTCGTTGGTTGGATCAATGACACAATCCATTCCATCACCACCAACTACAGTATACCATTTGCTGTTTTCGTACCATCCAGTTCCGTTGTCTTGGTAGCCGTTTATGACATAGTTTTTTTGCGTTTGACTTTGGCCTAATCGATAGATTTGAGAAATGCCCATGCCTTCGCTTATATCGGTCCAGTTCTTTCCCAAATCTCTTGTGAAATACACTCCACCGTCGTTGCCCGCAAATAATGTATTGGTGCTTGGTTGGTATTCCATTACGTGATTGTCTGCATGCACATCGGGTGCGCCACCACTTCCAACCCAATGGGCGTTTATTTTCCATGTAGTGCCACTGTCTTTGCTTTGGAATATGTTGACCCCACACACATTTACAATTGTTTTGTCGGATGGATCAGCAGCTATATCAAGATCGTACCAAGCTTGTCCACTTGTTCCTGTTCCAAGGTGCGAATAATCCATGATGTTTGGACTATTGCTCATTTGTGTAAATGAAGTGCCACGATTGGTAGACAGATATAGCCCTTGGAAAGTACGTTGATTGGTAACCACAACATATACGAAGTTGGAGTCTGCAGGAGTTACGGCTATGGCTAAACGGCTTTTTCCTGTTGGTAAACCATTCGTTACTTGGCTAAAATTTACACCATTGTCTGTGCTTTTGTACAATCGTGCTGAGGTACGCGCTGCAAAAATGATGTTCGTGTTTACTGCATCAAAAACGAGGTCTTTATAGTTGCCCGTTATTCTTCGTGTCCAACTAGATCCGCCATTTGTCGTTCTGTAAATGCCACTCGACGTAGCTGCAATTAGTATTTGGGTGTTGTTTGGGTCGATGATGAGTTTGCCCACAGTAACATTGCCCATTCCTGAATTGAATTGAATCCATGTTTGTCCTCCGTCGGTCGATTTGAATATTCCTCTGCCATACGAATCGCTGGCGTCGCGATCGCCAGTTCCTAAATATATAGTATCTGGGTATTGTGGGTCAATCGCAATGGATGAAACACCTAAAGTTGCAAGTGAATCTGTGTTTGTTGTCCATGTTTGTCCACCATCTTTTGTAATCCAAACACCCCCAGCAGGAGCACCAGCATATATGATGTTAGAATCTGATGGATGAAAAGCCACAGCGTTTATTCGTCCAATTCCATTTGGCTGACCTGTCCTGTTGCCAGGTAAATAATCGGGGCCTATTTCTTTCCAGTCTCCTGTTGTTTGACAAGTGGCCGAACCATTTCCAATAGTCCCACCTATGCCGATTCCGCCACCCGGGCCCCAACTTGGTGCACGTGTTTTAAGATAATTTTCAACTGTTGTTTCTAAGCTACCAGGAGCAGGAATATTCCCATTCGCATCAATAATTTGCGACATATTGTACTCCCAACGTTTAAATGGTTTGTACCCACTTCCTTTTTCAATTGTTCGACCAGTCCAGTATAATTCGAAAGCCCTTTGTGTTTGATAAAAGTTTACCGCAGGGACAGCCATCATGTCAATCCAATACGGATTGTCCATGGTGTCTTGAGTCGTTTGAGAAAAAGAGAATGAAAAACAGAAAAAGGAAAAAACCAGAAAGCCGAGGAATCGTTTCATTCGTGTTACAGTACAATAGGGTTGACGAAGATAAGAAATGACCAGCGTAAATCCTAGGTAGAGTCAAGCTATGACAGGGCTTTTACCTTTGTTGCGACTTGTTTTCTGAACAGCGTATGATAAGACAAAGACCAAAATCGCTGCGATTAAATTGTACCATAAGTAGCCAACGGATATGTTATATCCTATAAATTCACTTATTGGCTTATCGAAGAAATAAAGCAACAGAACCACGGTTTCAGAAATTAATGCAGCAATGAATACCGCATTCCCTTTTATCTGTTTTGCATAGAATCCGACTAAAAATACACCTAAAACAGTGCCATAAAACAAAGAGCCAAGAATATTTACAGCTTCAACCAAACTGTCAAGAAACTGAGCCATCAAGGCAAAAGCTATAGCGAATAGACCCCAACCAGCGGTCATCCATTTGCTAACCGTAACAATGTTTTTCTGTTTTGTTTCAGGCGTTAAATTTTTGTAGTAGTCAACAACTGTTGTGGTTGCCAAGGCATTAAGTTCGGCAGCGGTTGACGACATAGCCGCAGAGAAAATGACAGCCATCAGTAAACCAATTAAGCCAATAGGTAAAAAGTCCAGCACAAAGGTGATAAACACAAAATCACTTTCTTTTTCTACGGGTGCGTTGTAACCAGATTGCTTAATCACTGCGTTAATCTCCGAATTGACTGCGTTTTTTTCATTCGCATAGAACTCTTTTTGTGCTATATACGAATCGAAATCACTAGCCATAAGTGCTTTCTGTGTTTCAAATAGGGCATTCTTACGCATAGTCAGTTCGTCAAACTGCTCACTATAGTCAGAAGATTGTACATGGCTGACGGCGAGTTCGTCGAAATGAATAGGTGGTTTGTTTACTTGATAGAAAACGAATACAAAAACACCCAAAAGCAGGATGAAAAACTGCATAGGTATTTTAAGTATGGCATTAAAGTATAACCCGGTTCGAATTTCCTTGATTGATTTTCCAGATATGTAACGCTGTACTTGACTTTGATCTGTTCCAAAATACGACAGCATAAGAAAAGTGCCGGCAATTAACCCCGACCAAACGTTATATTTCTCATGCAAGTTGAAGTTCCAATCGATGGCTTTCAACCTACCTCCTACAGACGCTACGTCAATAATTTGCGAACCAGTAAGGTGCTGCGATAAACCCTGATATAAGAAAACAAAAGCAATGATTAATCCAGCAAAAATAACAGCCATTTGCTGTTTGTGGGTTTGTGTCACGGCGTTTGTGCCTCCCGAAACCGTATACAAAATAACCAGTATTCCAATCACGAGAATATTGATGTGAAGCGGTAAGCCTAGTATTTGACTGAGGATGATTGAAGGGGCATAGATCGTAATGCCGGCCGCCAAGCCGCGCTGCACTAAAAACAAAGAGGCAGTTAATAATCGCGTTTTGCCATCGAATCTTTTTTCCAAGTATTCGTAGGCGGTGTAAATTTTTAGTTTGTGGTATAAAGGAACAAACGCAAAGGCGATGATGATCATCGCAATAGGTAACCCGAAGTAAAACTGTACAAACTCTAAACCGGTTTGGTATCCTAAGCCTGGCGTTGAAAGAAAGGTAATCGCACTGGCTTGTGTTGCCATTATAGACAGCCCAATGGCCCACCAAGGGGTGTTTTTGTCAGACGCTAAATAACCTGCTTCATTTTTAATTCCACGTGTTTTATAGATACCATAAACGGTTATAAAAATTAACGTACCAAAAAGAACGGACCAGTCTATCCAATGCATTTTAGTTGGTTCTGTTTATAAAGTCTTCTGCTGTTTTTAATACTTTGTTGAATGTGTAATCCTGCACAATTAACACACGGTCAATTTTGTTGTACAATGCGTAATACCGAGAAGGGTCTTGGGCCAAAGCATTTCCATCTTTGTCGTACAAACCGTGCATTTTTTCATTGGACTCCTTGTAGTAAAACTTCAATTCATCCAGGCCTCTATTGCTACTTTTGACACGTATTGTGCAAAATGGACTAGTATTTTGTAGAGAATCGATAAGAGAATCACTTTTGGTGAAAACAAAGGTTTCGTAATTCAGTTTCTCGAACAAGGTCATATACGATTTAATGGCACCGGTATTTTTGTTTTCTTCAGAGATAACTTCAGACGTCATGGCAAACTTATCCTGAGGTTTTGTTTCAATCTGAAAGCTTTTAGACGCCTCTGGGTAGGTTACTTCTATCATTTGGATCTCAGATTTTGAACTGCCAAACACTGTTGGGCTCACCCACTCATCTTCGTCCAATTCGTAACGGGAGTTCACAAAACCATTAAAACCTGGGATTTGCATGATCATTGGCATGTTCTCACCTGGGAATTTAAAGTAGGTCCCCAATTGGCTTGGAGTGGTGTTGCCTACTAGATATACCTTGCTGGGCTCCTTTTGATTATTGCGATATACTTCAACCTTTATCCCATTAATGCTCATGTACTTTAATATATTTGGTACAGCCGCTTTTGCTGCTGGTCCTTGAATTTCCACTTTTGCCATGGTCTCGTTAAGAAGAAAGTTTACCTTCTTTTGCCATGCAGGATGTTTGTCATTAATCGTCCACGAATTGTCTTCTTGTCTTTTTAAATAGATTTGTTTGTCGCCTGATTGATTCGTCATAAAAATCATGGTTACCTCTTCTGTTTGCTCGATAGCAAAATCTTGATAATCACCTGGTGTGTCACCCTTCTTAGGTTGATTTTTTAAAAAAAATAGGCCAACAAGCACTGCGACTAGAGCTAGAAAAATGAGGACGTAACGTTTCGATTGCATAAATCTATTTAAGTGAGACAAATGTAATGGGTAATTGTTTACAGAAGTAGTCCAATTGACTAACGGAAAAGTTGATTTAACCAGCCTAAAATCAAATAACATTTGTTACATCAATCCGTCATCAGCGAAGCTGAAATGATTGGATTGAGTCACGATGATATGGTCTAAAATTTGAATGTCGAGCAGTTTGCCAGCAGAGGTTAGTTTACTCGTTAATTGGATATCTGCTTGGCTTGGCTTGAGCTGGCCACTCGGGTGATTGTGCGCCAGTATGATAGCTGAAGCTTTGTGTTGGAGTGCGGCGTTAAACACCAGTTTGGGGTCTACAATCGTTTGTGATAATCCACCCTTGCTAATGCATATAGATCGAATAATGTGGTTGGCGCGGTTGAGCAATACGATGTAAAACTCCTCATGACTTAAATCCGCTATTTTGTGGGAAAGGAAATCATAAACATCTTGACTTGACGTAATTTTTTGTGCTTTAATAACGGCTTGTGCAGTTCTTCTGGTGCCAAGTTCAAGTGCACTGATAATCATTATGGCTTTTGCTGGACCAATACCCTCAATAGAACATAAATCATGCAGTGATAGTTTAACCAATTGGTTAAGATCGTTTTTAGCCAAGTGCAATAAGTCGCGCGCTAAATCAACGGCAGATTTGTTTTTGGTTCCGGTAGAAAGTAAAATCCCAATAAGTTCGGTGTTGCTGAGGCTTGATTTACCTTGGGTAAGTAGTTTTTCGCGTGGACGTTCATCCACAGCTCGGTTTTTAATGGCTATATAGTTTGGCATAGCACAAAACAAAAAGGCTCTTGACATAATGCCAAGAGCCTTTTTTAAATGTATCTTAAGTTAATGGTGTTTATAAACCGTTAACGTGTTTAGTTAAGCTACTTTTTAAGTTAGCCACTTTGTTTTTGTGAATGATATTCTTTTTAGCCAATTTGTCCATCATTGAAAAAGTTTCTTTCAATAAACCTTCAGCTTCCTTTTTATCAGTAGCCGCGCGAAGTCTTTTAATCCAAGTACGGGTTGTTTTATGCTGGTACTTGTTACGTACGTTTTTCGCCTCGTTGCTTCTAATTCTCTTTAGTGCGCTTTTGTGATTCGCCATTGTAATTTTTTAAGGATTGCAAAGGTATTATTAATAATTAAAAACGGAAAAGTTTTTTGAATAGTTTTTTTAGGCTACTCATTGCCTTTTTTTGGATAGGTTTCTTGCGCTGAGTTTGCTCGTTTTACCACCACGTTGTTTGGTACCTCACCGCTGATGTTGCAACCTGCGCCAATCGTTACGCCATCTCCAATTTGAGCGCCTGGAACGATACTGCAATTTGCTCCAATCCAGACATTATTTCCAATCGTAACACCTTTAGATTTACCTATTTTGGTATGATCATTTTGTGCATGGTTTGTTGTTGCAATAATTGTGTTCGGGCCAATAATAACATTGCTCCCTAGTTTCAAACCTCCAGAAGCATTGATGTAGCATCCCATACTGCCGCCAGGGTAGGACGATTTGTCCTTCTCTATCAGTTTCCAATTGATTATTTGTGAACGAAAATCAACAGGCCATGGAACAGAACCATTAATCCGAAGTATTTTTTGAAAGAAGAAGTACCTTTTGAATAATTGAAAATAGTACACATCGTTTTCATACAAGTTTTGAAAACGAGGATAAGCCAATCCCATAATTGATTTAAACACAATACGGTCGAGCTTGATGAAGATATATTTAAGAAGCTTTTTCAAAATATCCAGTAACGCAAAGTAAAACCAACAACAAGACTTATGGCAATAATAAATATACCGGCTAAAAGTTTAAAAATGGGGTTGTGACCAATCAAACGAAGACAGGCAATCAACATGCCCAGTCTAACCAATATGCCAACCACAGCAAAAACCATCAAACCCATATACATATCTTTGGTGTACTGGAATGTAATTACCAGAGCTACACCAGTGAGTATGGCAAACAGGCTTGTAAATACAAACTGTAATCTTAAACGGTTGTACACCTCGAATGCCACAGCAAAAGGGCTTGAAACGTACATGGCAAAACAGAACAATACCATAATTTGCGTCATAACGCCAGAAATCTCCCAACCTTCACCCAAAATAAACGGTGTAATGATGTCACCCCAAACAACCATTGCCACAACAGGGATTAGCGCGAGAAAGAACAAAAAGTATAGGATATTGTATCCCAGCTTAACGGCTTCGGTGGTGTCGTTTTTAATTCGAGCCAAACGTTCAAACAAAACCTGGCTAATCGCATAGCTCACTGCAGTCAGTGGTAAATAGGTAAGTTTCATCGCATTGCCGTAATGTCCATTTGATTCTCGGTCGAAAAAAAACAAAATAAGAAATACTGGAATTTGGGCACCGATAACATTGATTAAACTACCAGGCATAGCCCAGTTTCTAAATGATTTGTATTTGTGCCAGAGGTCTTTAAGTTGTTGTATTTCAACTGAGGTGTTGGCTTTAATTCTTTTGGGTAGAAATAACACAACACTCAGTAATTGACCAATACTATGTCCCAGAATCAGCCCATTAGGGCCGTTAAACTTTAAAGCCCCATGCAATAGTTTATATCCAGAGCTGCCAGCAAACGTCGCTATGCGATTAAAGCTCAGTTTTTTATATTTTTTTTCTCGATTCCACCACACATTTAATATGTCGACCATTGCGGTAAGAAAAATGGTAAAGGGTACTAAATACAACCAACTCGGAGTGGTTGCAAAACCTAGGTATTTGGTAAACGGGGCTCTAAAAAGAAACAAAACCAAATAGGTAACCAACAAAAATGATAAGTTGATGAGCACTGATAGTTTTACCAGTGACTTGGCTTTGTCTCGATCATCTTCCACCATTACGGCCTGATCATATTTTAAAGTAAAGAATGCGGCACCAATAACCATTAACGACATAAATAAGGTCATGTCACCATGGACACCAGGATCGGGGAAAAGTCTCGTTAACGCGGGCACCACCACAACCAAAGCAATGAGTTGGGTAATGCTAGAACTGCCAAACAGCATGCCTGCATTTTTGAGGAAATCACTTTTTAGAAATGAAGTTAACGACACCTTGGCGAAGTACGTATTTCTTTTAGACTTAAAAAATTGGTTGTATAGGGGCTAAACTTTTTTCTGACTTCTTTATATGGGACTTTTTGTCGCTGCATGTTGATGGATAAAAAAAATACTAGAAAATTTGTTACTTGCACAACTGACGAATGAAAATAGTTCAAACCTACGTCTTGCTGATTGTTAGTTTTTTGGTATTCAGCTCCACCGCAAAAGCTGAAGTTAGAGACTCACTACGTATAACCGAATTGGGCGCTGAGTCACTTAACATTGTTTACAAGGATTCAGATTCGGCCCGTTTGCTCATTAATGAGGCTTTGGTGCTTTCACATCAAACTGAACATATTGGGCTGTTGGGTCTGACGTAAAATTACTTAGGGATATATTTTGATGTAATTGGCAATAACGATTCAGCGTTTATTGCTTACAAAACAGCAGTGAATTACGCCAAGCGACAGAAAAACCAAAAAACATTAGCTGCAACTTATAACAACATAGGTCTACTGCATTGGAATTTAAACCAGTTGACGAGTGCTTCGCATAATTTTTTTGAGGCAGCCAATATTTATGAGACTATTGGTGATAAAAAAGGTTTGGCAAACGCGTATAGCAATATTGCGCTCATTTTTGAAGACCAACAACGACCTAATGACGCCCTAGCCTATGCACGTAAATCATTAACCATTAGGACAAAAATTAAGGACTCATTAAATATCGGTCGTTCTTATGCCAACATAGGAATATTTATTAGTCAGAAAGGCGATCATGATTCTGGGATTTATTATAATAACTTGGCCTTGCCTTATTTTCAAAGTGCAGGCAATAGTTATGGTATTAGCCTCTGTTTACACAATATGGGGACGGATTTTCATCTGCTGAATGCAACGGATAGCGCGCTTGTTTATGCTAAAAAAGCGCTCCAACTGCGACTAGAACTTGGCAACAAGAAATATATAGCCGCCAGTTATGGCCTTTTGGGCAGTATTCACAAAACAAGAAAGGAGTATAAGAACAGCGACGCTGCGTATAGATCTGCTGCGGCCATTTATAAGCAGTATAATGTTCAAGGTGAACTATGGAAAACTTACGACCGATTGGCATTTGTTAACGAAAAAATGGGAGAAAGGGATTCTGCACTAAAGTTTCTAAAAGCACGCGTATCAATTACAGATACGTTGCATAGTGAAGATAAAATTGCCAAGCTGTACGAAATTGAAGAAAAGTACGAGTCAGAAAAAACAAAACGAGAGCTTGCGGAATCCAATAGTAAGTTAGCAGTGAAGAAACAGCAAAGTCAATTTCTGATTTTCCTCATCGCACTGGGGGTATTTATGGCTAGCATTATTGGCTATTTGTTATTTCATCGCATGAGAATAAATCGGGAAGCAAAAGAAAAAGAGTTGCTACTACAAAAGCTTGAGATATCGCGTGAACTCCATGATAATATTGGTTCACAATTGACGTACTTGAATGTTAAGCTAGAGCAACTCAAAGGTGACAACTTTACCCAAAGCCTTCCAGACGTTAAGCAGTTTGCAAAGAATACAATTACGGATTTAAGATCTGCCATATGGGGGCTAAGCAAGGATATCACGGTTAAAGATTTTGAGATGAAGATTGCCAGTGAAGTCCAAAAGGCTCAAAGTGAAAACCTAAAGGTAA
Source organism: Bacteroidota bacterium (assembly GCA_024679565.1). Lineage (GTDB taxonomy): Bacteria > Bacteroidota > Bacteroidia > NS11-12g > UBA9320 > UBA987. Next base: position 15,450 of record JAIBDD010000033.1, read on the forward strand.
CACTGTACTTTTCTTCGAGTTATGACGGTAAACTCAATTCTATCACGGCGGTGAATGCCCTTCGCATTTGTCAAGAAGCATTGCAAAATGCCGTAAAACATGCAGAAGCCTCTGCAATAGATATTTCTGTAGATATTAGGGAATATGCTTTGCATGCAACAATTGTGGACAATGGGAAAGGCATGAACGGAAAAGGCAGTGGGTTTGGAATGCGCTCTATGGAGCAACGAGCAGGCAAGATGGGTGCTACGTTAACGATTGAATCAGGGAAAACAGGCACTTCAGTAAAACTAGAGAAATAGGGCATATGACTTATGTTTTAATTCGAAGATGTCAAGCAATATTGTAGCATGATAAAAGTAGCGCTAGCAGAAGATAATGTGTTTCTTGGCCAGAACATGATGGATCAATTAACTGCTCATACCGACATACAATTTAAGTTTTGGGCACAAAATGGGAAGTCATTGTTAGATAGCTTGGCTTCTGGAGAATTAGTAGATATAGTGATTATGGATATTGAAATGCCTGTAATGGATGGCATTGAGGCAACCACAATATTGAATCAACAATACCCACATATCAAGATAATGATATCGACAGTATTTGATGATGATGGTAATCTTTTTAATGCTATAAAAGCGGGTGCAAGTGGTTACTTGCTGAAAGACGAGCCATTCGACAAAGTCTTAGAAAGCATAAAAGAAGTAATGGACGGAGGCGCACCTATGACATCTAGTATAGCGATGCAAACACTGAAATTGCTCAGATTCAATCCAATACATGTCGAGCAGTCAGAGGATTTCAATTTAACCAGTCGTGAGACGGAAATTTTAGAACAATTGTGTCAAGGCTTAAGCTATAATCAGATAGCCAATAATTTAATCATCAGCCCGAAAACTGTTCGCAAACATATTGAGAACGTATATGGCAAACTCAATGTACATTCTAAAGTGGAGGCCCTTAAGGTGGCTCAAAAGAACAGATTGATATAGATATACGGCATTTGTCGTATAGCCTTTCGCCTATGTGAGGTCGTTCTTTGAATCAAAATAGAATGACAATGAAAAAGCACTTACTAATTTTACTATGTATCGGTTGTGCAAAAACTGCAACCGCGCAATTCGTCTCAACCAATGGGCCCAAAATGGAAGCTAATGTTGGCTATGTGTGGGGTTCTGGTGATACAGCTTTTGTGACCAAAGACAAAAATCTATATCGAACTTTTAACGGCGGCGCTACATGGACGGTAATGGCTAATGGTTTACCAGATGAAGTTGATCCACGGTGTATAACTGTTGCAAATGATGTAGTGTATGTTGGCACAAACGATAAAGCACGTATCTATGTATCTTCAGATTGGGGTGCCAGTTGGAAATCAGAAACTGATGGAAGTTCGGTATTGTGGAAACCAACCCATTTGACAAGTAATGGTACCGACGTATTAATCGGAGGTACGTTGTTTCCACCGCATTATTTCGATGCGTCTCAACAAAAGTGGATTTCATCAGGCTTAAATGGAACAACTCATGGACTGAGATATGTTGATGAAACTACAGTTATTTGCAATGTCGGGAGCCCTTCAAAAGGCTTGACTCACGTTTCTACTGATGGCGGTAGGACCTGGGCCCAAACAGGTGATGAACCATCAGCTTCTAGTTTAGATATAAAAGCCAAAACGTATGATTATGCTAAAATAGGAAATCGGATTGTTTGCACACCGAGCATGAATGGCTATAATCCACAATATTCTGATGACAACGGAGCAACATGGACAGAAGCTACAGGAGCTAAAATGTCAAACTTACCGTATTATGGTAGAAAGCTGAACATTAGAGGAGATGGAACAATATTGTTGAATAGCACTGGAGTCCTATATGAGTCGAAAGATAGTGGTGCAACGTGGACAGCGAATAATACTTATTTAGGTGCAGATTTTACCTTTTGGAAATCAGAAGATATTCTTGCGAGTTTAGGAGATGTTTCGAACAACTCTACGACTACATTTGGTTTTATAACAAGTGCAAATAACCTGTTAGATTTAGATGGTTCTCTTTATACTGAAGCCCAATATTATGGCTGCAACTATAAAAATGGTTCTTGGTCTTACGACAGTATAATCAATACGCAAAATTCAGGAAGATTTAGCACAGTAAACAAAATTGAATTGGTAGATGACTCGGTATATTTCTGTACTACCAGCGGTTTGTTTGGCTCTAAATCGGGTGATGAGTTTGTTTCTAGACTCTGGTCTGAATTTGGAAATGGCAATGTAGGGGCTTACTTCAAATCAGGAAATATGTATGTGATTGGAACCATATCGAGTAGAGGCAACGTAGAGCCAAAGATTTTCTATTCGTCAGATAAAAAGACATGGACTGAAGCTACATTCAGCAATAAAATTGGATTTGGTGCTGGCGGGGTTGCCAACTATGTGTATAATTTTATCAATCACAAAGGTAAGCTGTACGCCGACCTGCAAGGCGGATATGCCGTGTCTAGCGACAACGGAAAAAACTGGACTTGGAAGGGTGGATCAACCTTAGGTAACCTCGTTTCAGATGGTAGCGTTATGATGCGGGTGAAAGACGATGTTTTTACTTCTAGGGTTATTGAGATGTCGACTGATGGTGATTCGTGGGACAAGGTCATGACTGGATTACCTGGCTTTACTGGTCAATCGAATTTTAGAGATTTTGGTGATGTATATAGCATCGGTGGTAACATTTACGCCGAGTCATTTGGTGAAGGTAAGCGGGTGTTGGTTCAACTAGATGTGGCTAATAAAAAATGGGTGGCAACAAAAGAAAATTCATCACTTCCAGCTGTGGGCGCTCTAACGAATCTAATCGCAGTGAATAAAATCTTATATGCCGCAATTGCAAACGATGGCGTTTATACCATGGATGACGATCTTGGATTCACACGCATCGCTCAGCCGCAAATAAACTTGTATCCAAATCCAGCGTCAAGCGTGTTGAACTTTGATGCTGCATTGCAGATAAAAACTATCCTTGTTTATACTTTGACTGGTGAGGTTGTTATAACTCAGAATGTGGAAGGTGCTAACGCTATCGAAATTAGCGAATTGCCTGCCGGCCATTATATTGTCGTTCTGGAGTCGGGGCTAAAGCAATACCGCTCACGTTTTGTAAAACAATAATTACACACAGACTAAAGGAAGAAACGGTTCGGGTGGGTATTCCACTCGAATCGTGTCGTTAGCAAAAACTTCACCTCCTGCAATAACTACAGACATGACGCCTGTTTTTCTAAATAGGTTACCATCTGCATCTCTAGATATGACAGCTTTTAGCAGTCCTGATTGCACACCGTTTAGTTGTTTGCAGGGTTCGCGTAAGCCAGTAATTTTCACCTGAGCTTCTTTGCCCAAGTGAAGAATTGTGCCTGATGGTAGGTGGAGTAAATCAATGCCTTGAGTGGTCACGTTCTCACCAATCATTCCTGGTTTTATAGCAAAGCCTTCAGTTGCTAATTCATCAAATAACTCACTATGGACAAGATGCACCTGACGCAGGTTTGGAGCATCTTTTTTCTTCAATACTAAGTAACGATGTTTAACTGTTTTGCCAGCATGGACGTCACCTTCTATACCAAAATTTTCAATTAAAGTTACCGAGGCATGATTGGGCTTCGTCATACTATGTGTGTCACTTTTACTTAGTGCAATAATTTTCGGTGCGCGGGTCATCTATGCAAATTTTAGATACTTTTTTCGGTTTTTAGTCAAAACTGCCTCAAATCTGTCAAGAAATGTCGGTGCAGCCGACAACCCGAAGTATATTGCATCATCAGCACGTAGATATGAAAAAATCAGTCTTAATTATAGCGCTCTCCGCATTGTTTTTTGTCGCTTGTAAAGAAGAGCCACCACCGGTGGATAAAACAGACAATACAGTAAAAACGGATGAATTAGCAGTGCCATCGGTTGATACCAAGTACAGACCTTTTTTGCATTTCTTTACCAGTATCCACTGTGGTGGCTGTGGAAGATTTGGTATCCCAGTGTCGGACAAAGTAGCGGACGAGATGGGTGATAGCATTTTTATGTTGCCAACCCACTTCAAATACAATGATGTTTTTATTAATAATTCTACCCTTGCTATAGAGAAGGCCTTGGTTGTAACGTATCACTCTCCACAATTGTGGGTCAACAAAAAAGAGCATACCTATGATATCATTAATTTTTCTCACGAGAGGGCTGCGAATTATCTAAAGGCTGAGCTAAGAAAAGAGCTTGACACAGATCCTGGCTTGCATTTAGGCTTGGATTATAAACTTAAGGAAAACGGCAGACTGGAAGTAGTTGTGGCCGTTGAAAACAGTGGAGCAGATTCTGCTACCTATCACTTTGAAGTATATGGGATGGAAGATGGGTTAAACGAAGTTCAGGCTGGGAATACCCCATACCGCAGAGACCATGACCGCGTAAACAGAGGAGGCCATTTTGGTGATATGGGTAAAAAGAAAACCTTTGAAGCCAACGAACAAGTGGTTGAACGGTTTGAGTATGTTCCCTGTTTAGGCTGTACACCAGAAAACCTATATCTCGCTGTTGTTGCTTGGAAAGACCTTGGCAATGGGAGGTTTGAATATGTGAATGGGAAGGTTTTTAAGAAGTAGGAATTAGGCACTCCTTTGGAATTAGGTGACTGAGACTAAAGAGAATAGAACAGAGAGAATAGACTTAGTTATCCCTCACATCCTGCTGTTAAAAACGTACACTAAGCGTCATTCAGAGCGCAGAGAAGAATCTCTCTTTTAATCCTTCAATCATTCCGAACTTCAGACTTTCAATCCTTCAAACACTAGCCTCTAGCATTTAGGAATTAGTTGGCTTAGACTATAGAGAATAGAATAAAGAGGATGACCTCGTTTGATTATTCTTACCTTAAGACAATTAGTTGGCCATTTGTCGATTGTTTCATGTGAAATCCAGATATTATTGCGGTGTATCTTGCTATGTATATATAGGTTCCAGCAGGTGTAACTTTATTTAGATATGTCATGTCCCATTTTTGTTTTATATCGGCTGATTCATATACTTTTTGCCCCCAACGGTTATAAATTTCGATAGTGTATTCGATTAACTTGTCACAATTGGACACTGGTCCAAAGGTTTCATTAAGTCCATCATAATTTGGTGAGACGGCATTTGGGAAGATCAAATCACAAGCACACTCTTTAAGCTCAATTTCTATTTGTACGGAATCTGAACCACATAAGTTTTTAGCCTCCACATTTAAACTGCCACTATAATCTTTAATCGTAAAATTTTTCGCACGAAGGTTTCCATTCCAAATCACCTCGGCATTGTCGATGTCAGAATTCAAGACGTATTCCTCTTTGTCACATAGCAGAAAATCTTGTGGTAAGTTAAGCACTGGTTTAGTAAGACCCTGAATATTGATAGAGTCAATATTGGAGCAATGTTCTCTACTTGATTTAAACCAATAAGTTCCTGGCTCATTTATAACCTTCGTATTGTGGGTTTCACCTGTGCTCCATAAATATGTATATGGCCCATTGATCAAAACCTTTTTCGGAATAGTGTCGCCTTGACATAGGATTGTGTCTTGTCCAAGATCATATGATTCGATAGTCAATTCTTTTACGGAAATTTCCTCAAAGGCAATACCGCACATATTTTGAGCAGTAATGGTATTCGTTTGGGTGGTGCTCACATATCGGTTTGTCGCGGGGAAGCCATCGGACCAAACGATTGGCTGTCCATTTGGCTTAGCCTGAACGGTCAATAGAAGTGAATCTCCTGTACAAAACGTTCTGCCATCACTTACATGGATACTTGGAGGGCTTAGTGTTTCAATTTTTATGGTATCCGACGAAAAACATTCTGATCCGTTCCATGTCTTTACCCAATATGTCCCATCGTCTGATACTTGTCTGCTAGCAGATTTTGATCCATTCTCCCACAATATTTTGTCAAATTGTCCTTTTACAGCTAAAGGGACCATCTGGCCTTTACATACCAATGTGTCTTTTCCCAAATCATAAACCGCTGGTAAATCGTTAACGATGACGTGTGTCGTATCAGTAATTTTTAGGCCGCACTTGTCTTTATATGTTACAGTGTACATTGTACTTTCTGTCGCGTATGACTTTGGGTTGCGTATCGTTGATTTGCTCAAATTATAGGTAGGCAACCAGGTGTAGACATTGTCTTGACTTTCTCTTGCATTTAACTGTGCTTCCCCTCCTCTGCACATTTGTATGGAGTCAGGAATGATTATATCATTTCTAAGACAAGCTATTTGTGCATTATACTCTCCTCCGGTCGCAGAGGTGAAGCCCCAGTAAACTTGCTGTTGACCTTTAAATATGTTGTTGACTATGTCGTACGATTTAGTCAGTCTAAGGCTGCAGTCAAACCACACGCTAATTGTTTTTGTTGCCTCATTCCATTTGATTCTTACTAGATGATCCTTCCCATCTTCTATATTCCCTCCTGATGCGTTAGCATTTACTGGACCTGCTAAACTATTTGCAGCATTGTGGTTGATCTCTCCGTTTTTCAATATGCCAATGTGGTCATTTGCTAAATCACCTAAGGAGGAATTATTGTAATCGTCAAATTCGATGCCTAGACTTGGAGAAAAGCCTTGATAGCCCAAACCTCCACCAGGCGCACCAAGTGCTTTAGTGCCGACGGTTTGTAAAACGAAAACAATTCCATCAGCACCTTGGTTTCTATTTCCAAAGTTTAAATTGAATTCAAGATCGAAATTCTTGCTGAGGTCTAACTTTTCTGCATACCACACCGAACCATTTTTTCCAGTTGAAGCAGGGGTCAATTGGTAACACTGGCCGCCTGTAGATTTTGCAGAGCCATTGGTGAAGTAACTTTGGCTCAGCGCTGGAGAAATGGCACAGCACATAGATAAAACGAAGCCCAACTTAATGAAGCCATTAAAGCTTTGAAACAACTGGGTACTTAATGTCAATGATGTTTTGCCTACTTGGGAGACTATATCAATAATACTGTTTTCGGTTCTCATATGGCAAAGGTGATTCAACTTAAGTCGTCACAATAATTCAATAAATAAGGCATAATTTTAATCCACGCCATAGTTACACATTTAGCCATGGGTGTTTATGGTGCAAGTCATATTTAATACAAAAGGTCTAATTTTCTTATATACGGGCACATATTCGATTAAATGGTGTCATGAAAATAGATTTTTATTAAAATTTAATAAGAATGCAATAAGGTTTTAGTGCTTTGCTCTAGTGGTTGTCACCAGATGCAAGAGTCTAGAAACACATTCAATAATTCAAACGTCGTTTAGCCTCTGCTTAGGTCTAAAATATGCAGAACTTAAGTAGCGATGGACTACCAAAAATGTGGGGAGGTAAGGGCAAGTGTTAGTGAACATAGTTTTTGCAAGACTTTCCGCCGGCAAGCGGACACGTTTGTTGCGTTTTTTCATCAAGGAAAAAATGAAAGCCGGGTTGTAGGGGTGGCAACCCTTAATCAAAGAAATAAAAGCAAATAGAATACACTATATATTAAATTTGCTCCTTCAATAAAATTTGAATGTCTGAAGAACAATTCAAGAACGTAATATCCCATGCCAAAGAGTATGGATTTGTATTTCAATCAAGTGAAATATATGATGGCCTATCTGCAGTATACGATTACGGGCAGAACGGTGTAGAGCTTAAGAAAAATATTCGAGAGTACTGGTGGAAAAGCATGGTGCAACTACACGACAATATTGTAGGTGTTGATGCGGCCATTTTCATGGATCCAAAGGTGTGGAAGGCTAGTGGTCACGTAGACGGTTTTAGCGATCCAATGATTGATAATAAAGACTCAAAAAAACGATACCGTGCTGATGTATTGATTGAGGACTATCAAGAAAAATACCGCGTTAAAAATCAAAAAGAAATTACCAAGGCTAAAAAGCGATTTGGAGATAGTTTTGATGAAGCGCAGTTTGTTGCTACAAATCCGAATATTGCCAGAAACAACGCTAAGATTGCTGAAATTGATCAGCGTTTGAGTGATGGTTTGGAATCCGGCGAATTGCATAAAGTCAAAGAACTTATTGAAGATTTAGGTATTGCGTGTCCGGTATCGGGAAGCAAGAATTGGACAGATGTACGTCAGTTTAACTTGATGTACAGTACGCAAATGAGTGCTACGGATGGTGAAAGCCAGATTTACCTTAGACCTGAAACGGCGCAAGGGATATTTGTGAACTACCTTAATATTCAAAAGACGGGGCGTATGAAGCTTCCTTTTGGAATAGCACAAACGGGCAAGGCTTTTAGAAATGAAATTGTTGCACGACAGTTTATCATGCGGATGAAAGAGTTTGAACAGATGGAGATGCAATTCTTTGTTCAACCAGGTACAGAAATGAAGTGGTATGATTACTGGAAAGCGCACCGATTGAAATGGCACCAGAATTTAGGAATAGATTCTGAAAAGTATCGTTACCACGACCACGTTAAACTGGCGCATTACGCGAATGCCGCAGTAGATATTGAATATGATTTTCCATTTGGATTTAAAGAAGTTGAAGGTATTCACTCTAGAACAGATTTTGACCTTAAACAACACGAAGCGTTTACCGGAAAGAAGCTGCGATACTTCGACAATGAGTCGAATGAAAGTTATGTGCCTTACGTAGTTGAAACATCTATTGGTTTAGATAGAATGTTTTTGGTTTTGATGTCTAACGCCCTACAAAATGAAGACCTTGGAGAAGGGAAATCTAGAACGGTATTGCGACTTCCTGCTGCCTTAGCACCGTATCAATGTGCGATATTGCCAGTGGTGAAGAAAGACGGTTTGCCAGAGTTGTCACAAAAAATAATGAATACGCTAAAACTTGACTTCAATTGCTATTACGAAGAGAAGGATAGTATTGGTAAACGGTACCGTCGACAAGATGCTATCGGAACACCAATCTGCATTACAGTAGATCACGAGAGCCTGGAAGATGGTGCCGTAACCATTCGTTTCAGAGACTCAATGGAGCAGAAACGTGTCGCCATCGACGAATTAGAAGGTATTATCTCAAAAGAAGTGAGCATAAAGGCATTGCTTCAAGGATTGGTTAATTGATAGTTGAAAGTTGAGAATTGGTGTTTATGATTTTTGGAGTAAAGTCTAAATGTCCTGGGTCTATCAGTCTTAAGTCAATACAACCTATTAAACATTAAGAATTAAAAATTCAACATTACAAAAGCTTAACGTTTTTTAAACCGGCAAAAAGTAAAATTCTGCACGGTGTCGAATGGCGTATTGTGATCCACATTGGCACATTCGATTTTAACGAAATTGTCGTCGAACGTTCGTACCATACTTTGCTGTGAGTATTGTGTTATTTCAATACCACTGCATTTAATCGGGCCATTTTCTGAGAATGTTCCTATAATCAAAGAGCCAAATGGATTTAAAGCTTGATTGACAGTCGAGACGTAACGTTTAATGTTTTCGGAGTGGGTTAAGAAGTGGAAAGCCGCACGGTCGTGCCATACATCATACGATTGAGTAGGTACAAAGCGGTTAATGTCCTCAATAACCCAATTTACTTGGCTTGCGCGTTCACCTAGTCTATTCTTGGCGCGGTCGATTGCTGCTGCCGAAATATCTAAAACCGTAATGTTGGTGTAGCCCGCCTTTAACAAATGGTCAACCAAAAAACTGTCTCCCCCGCCAACGTCAATAATGGCTGCATCCAGATTCAACTGAAGCGCACCGATAAATTCTAATGAAATTTCGGGTGTAGGCTGGTACCAACTAACGTCTTCTAACGACTTCGTTGTGTAAATATTCTCCCAATGTTTTTTTGGGTCAAATTTAGTTGTCATACCTCGTTGGCTGGTTTTTAGATTCGTCTAATTCTGGTGTTACATAGTCATCTTCTTGCATTCGATTTATTTTTGGTTGTAAAATCCAAACACCTATGAAATAAAACCAGATGAGGAAAAATTCTCCGATAAATTCTGGCTTACGTTGAGTATTCCCTTTTTCAACTAATTTGATTGTTTTGGCGGTATGATAGTAAGTGTAAATGGAGCAGCCAACTGATAAAAATACCAAAGGAAAGAGTAAGAAAAATTGACCTATCCATGTAGGAACCTCTTCAATTTCACCTTGCGTTTCAATAAGGGTAGTTACCTCACTGAAGATGTTGGACAAACTATAAAAAATGGCAATTATGATGATGATAGGCAGGATAATGCACCATTTAAATAAGGTTAAATTTAGCCCATGACCTTCAGGTAGTTTGTTGTGCAAACCCACCGAAATTGACCATAGCCATCCAGCAAACCCAAGAACAGTTGGAAGGATAATAAATGGCAACCATTTAAATAATTGTTGAACCAATCCCAATATTAATTCAGGTTCGGGTTCATGGTCAATATGGAAAGGTATTGTGCTTAAGAATCCGCCAAGAGCAATGAACTGCATGACAAAAGGGAAAGCAAAAAACAATAGAAAAAGCTGCCAGTGCTTGGCACGTAGAAATAGATTTATCATTTGGTTAACCAATTATTTTCTTGAAATAAGTGAACGGCGTGATCTGTTAATTCTTGTAGATTTTGTTCAATTTCAGGCGTAAGAAATTTTACGTGGAAACAGGTCTTGCCTTTTAAAAACTTTCTGGTATCGTCGTTCAGCAAGGGGTCCACTAGTTCTTTGTGGGTGTATAGCGGAAAGAAGTAAAAGCGTACATCTTTAGGTTTAGGAAAACGCTGGCAAAGTAGATGCCATCTACTTTTTTCTTTCCTTGCATGGTCGGAATTGTACCGCTAACCTCAAAGTTTTCTGGTTTTTCTGAGGTAACACGAAACACGTTATTGTGTTTAGTCAATATCGCCCTTAGTTTCTCTGCTATTGTTGCTAAATCCTTTGTCAATTTTCTCGATTAAGCACAAAGGTTACTACAATTAATCAAATTTATCATGAAACACAAGGATGAAAAAAAGGCTCAATCTATCCCAAATCAAGCCTGGTGTAACAAATAGTATGAAAAAGTTTTAGTAGATATTGATTTGTGCTAATCAATATTTCCTGGAAATCTTTTGGCCAGTGCCACACGTCTATAGTCAAAGATTTCGTTCAAGTTCTTTTTTATGAATAATGTATTTGCAACTCTCCCTAAAAATCCCATGGGTGGGGTATACGTGATAATGTCGTGCATCATTGTTTCATTGCCGCTGGCTTCTATATGGTGTTGATGATGCCACATAGCATAAGGTCCAACACGCTGTTCGTCTATAAAAAACGATTTGTCAACGACATTTTTTATTTCTGTCACCCAGTTCATTTTTATACCTAATAATGGACTCACCTTGTAACTGATAATCATCCCGGGATACATTTTTTCAGGCAAGTCGCCAGAGGTAATGTCAAAACCCATATGGTCGGGTGTAATTTCCTTCAAATTGGCGGGCGATGAAATAAAGTCCCACACGTCGTCGATAGTGGCATGTACGTGCTGGCTTCTTTTGAATTGATAGGTGGCCATATTATTTAGATTGTTGTATCAAAGCGTCAATTTCTTTGTTCACTTCGTCAGCCAATGCATATTTCTGATCACTTGCCGCTCTGTTTACAGTTGAAAGACTGTGCGCTTCCTTCATGAGTTGATCATACTTTTTTTGAAGCTTGTCTACGGGGGATTTCTTTTTGAAAATGGAAAACATTGTTGTAATTATTTTAGTGTTGAAATACCTCCGTCAAGTTTGATGACTTGTCCAGTCATCCACGAAGACTTATCTGTTAATAAAAAGTATGCAAGATTTGCCACGTCACCGGCAGTCCCAATTTTATTGAGTGGATGTCGTTTTGCATTGGCTTCTATTTTATCTTCCGTACTGAGCAGTCTGTCTGTAAGGCTCGTTTGAGTAATTGAGGGAGCAATAGCGTTTACTCGAATTTTTGGAGCAAACTCAGCCGCTAACGCACGTGTTAATCCTTCGATGGCACCTTTGCTGGCAGATACGGCACTATGAAACGTAAACCCTGTTTGAACAGCTACCGTCGAGAACAACACAATACTTGGGTCATTAGATTTCTTTAACCTAGGCAGGACTTGCTGGATAACATCAATTGCACCAAGAACTTGTACTTCATAATCTTCAGCAAAGTCTGAGGTGCTGATACGATGAAATGGTTTGAGGTGAATACGGCCGGGACAATACACCACACCATCAAGCACTTCAGGTAGATTAGTAAGTTGAGTGTTTGGGTCTTGAACGTCGTAGTGGATGTATTTAATTCCAACAGTATCGTTCTTCTCAGATTCGTTGTACGTTGCAGTGATGCCATATCCTCTTGCATTGAGCTGCTTAACAAGTGCTGCGCCTATACCCGAAGATCCGCCTACTATTAAATATTGTTTCACGTTTTTTACTTTTCATTAAACAAAACGTAGAACAGAACAAATTGTTCATCCGAAAATAAATTCGTTGATATAGGGTAAGACGCAGATTAAACTGAATTTAAATTCATTAGTTTTACGCTGGAACCCTGTTTTATTATTTAGGCTTTAAGCAGTCTTATCTTCTTTATCGGTTAAGTAAGAAATTCATTCACAAAGAAGTTTTCTAATAAATTCTTCGATAAAAAATGAGGTCCTACCACGGAAAACAATTGGATGCAAACGATTATCTATCAATAGGTTGTGGTAATTCGCCGGATAACGTGGTTAGTTTTAGGGTAAGGCTGCAGCTTTTAAACGGTGGTTGGATAGATTGTAACCCAATTGGCTTCTGAACATATCAACCTGCCGAGAGTCAAACATTTGAGTGGTTTAAATCATTGGTTTTCAATTAACAACTCTTAAAATAAATAGGCTTCCTGTAGATTCGCAATAATAACAGGGGCTATTATCTCTAAGCATTCCTAAATCATTTCTTAAGACGAAGCAATAGTGAAATTACCAATAAAACAAAAGGACTGCCTTGCATTATAAAGTCTAACCAGTCCATCGGTGACATGCCGTTGGCACCACCTAAAACCCACTTGATTTTACCCCATATATGTGGTTCTGGCACGAAAGGAGCAAGACCCAAAGTCAGAGACGCTAATAGAAAAAGTCTAGTATTATTTCTTATCTTTTTCATTCTAGAATATAGAGCAAGATGCTATGATTCTGGCAGTTGAATTCCTTTGGTGAGTATATAAACTCCCATTACTGCTAACCAAAGTGCTTTTACATGAAACAATGGTTTGTAGGTTTCAAAATTTACCGGAATAAATAGTATGACACTTATAGCAACTAGACCAAAAATAATGGTAAACCAACCAAGCCAAGAACTTACTATTTTCCATTTAACAAGTGCTGAACCTAAAAGTATAAATCCCACGCCAGAAAATATTCTTCCAAACCGAGTAAAGCAGGTTACATATTGATTTGTAAACCAAGTGTCATTTATATATTCCTCCATTTGTTCTGGAGTCATACCAGCTGTTCTGCCAACACCTTCAGCACCAAAATTGTAATAAAATGCAGCAGCTATGGCTAACGTAAATGTTCCAACTACAATCATACCTGCTCCAGGTAGAATTAGAATGCGGTGTGGACTCCGTGCCGTCATAGATACGAGGGCGAAGATGGTTACTACAAACTGACTACAGCTCCAACATTTCTATTTTATTTCTTTTTAATCGAACAATGTTCTCCTTTTCTAATTTTTTAAGCAACCGGGATATGACTACTCTTGAGGAGTGCATATCATATG